>NZ_JBIUXR010000012.1:0-328042 GCF_044744085.1 Streptomyces sp. NPDC087428 | reverse complement strand
GCCCCCCGCCCCCCGGCCCCCGCCCCCCCCCCCCCCCCCCCGGGGGGGGGGGGGGCGCGGGGGGGGGGGGGGGCCCCCCCCCCCCCCCCCCCGTCCCGAAAGGCACCCCCATGGACCTCGTCATCCGCGACGCCCGCGTCATCGACGGCACCGCCACCCCCTCCTACCGCGCCGACGTCGCCGTCCGCGACGGCCGCATCGCGGAGATCCACCCGGAGCACGCCCCGGGCCCGCGCCCCTCCGCCGCCCGCACGCTCGACGCCGGCGGTCTCGCCCTCTCCCCCGGCTTCGTCGACATGCACGCCCACAGCGACCTCGCCCTGCTCCGCGACCCCGACCACAGCGCGAAGGCCGCGCAGGGTGTCACCCTCGAAGTCCTCGGCCAGGACGGGCTGTCGTACGCCCCCGTCGACGACCGCACCCTCGCCGAGGTCCGCCGGTCCATCACCGGCTGGAACGGTGACGGGAGCGACATCGACTTCGACTGGCGCACCGTCGGCGAGTACCTGGACCGGCTCGACCGCAACTTCGGCGGCCGGGGCATCGCCGTCAACGCCGCCTATCTGATCCCGCAGGGCACCGTCCGGATGTACGCGGTCGGCTGGGACGACCGGCCCGCCACCGACGCCGAGCTGACCCGGATGAAGGAACTCGTCGCCCGGTCCATGACCGAGGGCGCCGTCGGCATGTCCTCCGGGCTCACCTACACCCCGGGCATGTACGCGGACGACGCCGAACTCACCGCGCTCTGCCGGGTGGTGGCCCGGCACGGCGGCTACTACTGCCCGCACCACCGCTCCTACGGGGCGGGCGCGCTGGAGGCGTACGAGGAGATGGTGCGGCTCACCCGTACCGCGGGCTGCGCCCTCCATCTCGCGCACGCCACCATGAACTTCGGGGTGAACGAGGGGAAGGCGCCGGAACTGCTCGGCCTCCTGGACCGGGCCCTGGACTCGGGCGCCGACATCTCCCTCGACACCTACCCGTACACCCCGGGCTGCACGACGCTGGTCGCCATGCTGCCGAGCTGGGCGAGCGAGGGCGGACCGGAGTCGATCCTGGCGCGTCTCGCCGACGACACGGCGGCCGCGAGGATCCGCCACGCCATGGAGGTCGTCGGCGCGGACGGCTGCCACGGTGTGCCGATCGAGTGGGACACCATCGAGATCTCCGGCGTCAGCGTGCCCGGACTCGACGCGTACGTCGGCCGTACGGTGGCCGAGTCCGCGCGGCTGCGCGGCGAGGAGCCCTGGGTGACCGCGCGGCGGCTGCTGCTGGAGGACCGGCTGGGCACGACGATCCTCCAGCACGTGGGCCACGAGGAGAACGTCCGGCAGATCATGCGCCACCGCGTCCACACCGGCGGCAGCGACGGCATCCTCCAGGGCGACAAGCCGCATCCGCGCGCGTACGGCACCTTCCCGCAGTACCTCGGCCGGTACACGCGGGAGCTGGGCATCCTCACGCTGGAGGAGTGCGTCGCCCACCTCACGTCCCGCCCGGCGGCCCGGCTGGGGCTGACCGACCGGGGTCACGTGCGCGAGGGCTACCGCGCCGACCTGGTGCTGTTCGACCCGTCGACGGTGGCCGCGGGCTCGACGTTCGAACAGCCGCGCACCCTGCCGTTCGGCATCCCGCACGTGCTGATCGACGGCCGCTTCGTCATCGAGGACGGCAGGCGGACCCAGGTCCTGGCCGGCCGGTCGGTGCGCTCCGCGCCCCGCGGGTAGCCGCCGCCCGGCTCAGGCCCCGGCCGCCCGCTCCCGTGCCCACGCCAGGTCCTCCTCCGTGGGTGCGTCGTCCTGGGTGAGCGCCCGCCGCCAGTAGCCGCTGAACTCGACGGCGGACCTGGGCAGTCCGCGTTCCTCGACGAGGTGGCGGCGCAGCGCACGGACCGTGCCGGCCTCGCCCGCGAGCCAGGCGGCCGCGCCCTCCCCGGGCAGCGCGGCCGACCGGACCGCGTCCAGCAGCGATGCGCCCGCGTCCCGGTGCACCCAGCGCACGGTCAGCTCGGCCGCGGTGTCGAAGCGCTGCTCCTCCGCGGCGTCGGCGACCTCGGCGCAGACCGTCGCCCGCGCACCGGCCGGCAGCGATGCGAGGATCGTCCCGATCGCCGGGAGCGCCGACGCGTCGCCGGCCAGCAGCAGGTGCCCGGCCCCGGGCAGCGGCCGCGCGTACGCCGAGGACGGGCCGACCATGCCGGCCACGTCCCCGGGCCCGGCGGCGCGGGCCCAGCGGGTGGCGGGCCCGCCCTCGCCGTGGAGCACGAAGTCGACGGCCATGAGCCCGGAGCCGGGGTCGTACGAGCGGACGGTGAAGCTCCGCATGAGCGGCCGCTCCGGTTCGGGGATCGCGAGGTACGCCTCGTACCACCGCATGCCGTAGGTGTCCTCGGCGTCCGGCTCGGGCAGCCGGGGCACGCGCTGCCCCGGCCTCGGGAAGCAGAGCTTCATCTGCTGGTCGGGCCGGTCCTCCATGAGCGACGCCAGCGCGTCCCCGGAGAAGGTGATCCGCAGCATCCGCGGGGTGATCCGCTCGACATCCGCGACCCGCACGTACGACACAGCCAAGGTCCGCGCCACCGCGACACCAGCCTCTCTCACCGGGGTTTGATACTTTACGCCATAAGGAGTTGCCGGGGAACGAAGTTACTTTACGGCGTAAGGAGTCGCAAGTGGTGGTCTATGCCGGGCAGGGCGATGCCCGACGGTCGATGTCCCTGCTGTGGCGCTCGGCCGCGCCGGAGCAACCGGACCGCACCCCCGGTCCCGGCCCCAGGCCCGGACTGACGGTCGACGCGATCGTGGCCGCCGCGATCGCCGTCGCCGACGAGGACGGCATGACCGCGCTCTCGATGCGGGCGGTGGGCGAACGGCTCGGGCGAACGGCGATGGCGCTCTACACCTACGTTCCCGGCAAGAGCGAACTGCTGGACCTGATGTACGACGCGGTGCACGCGGAACTCCCGGCCGCCCGCTCCGGAGCCGGCGACTGGCGCACGGATCTGACGGACTGGGCGCGGGACACGCTCGCGTTCCACCTGCGCCACCCGTGGGTGCTCCAGGTCTCCCGGGCCCGTCCGGTGCTCGGCCCGCACGAGTACGCCGGCCTGGACACGCTCGTGCGCTGCCTCTACGGCACGGGGCTCGACGCCGGGGCCGTCAGGCGGCTGGCCGGGACGCTGTCCCAATTCGTACGGGGCGCCGCGCAGACCGTCGCCGACGCACGCGAGGCGGCGTCGGCGACGGGTCGGCCGGACGAGGAGTGGTGGTACGCCCGCTCGGCGGCGCTCGTCGAGCTGGTCCCGGACTTCGCGGACCGCTACCCGGAGTTGAGCCGGATGGAGCGGGAGTCGACGCCGCCGGAGCCGGCCGGGGACGACACGGTCCCGTATCCGGAGCGGGAGGCGCGCGCGACATTCGCCGCGGGCCTGGACGTGCTGCTGGACGGCATCGGGGCGGCGGTCCGGCGCAACCGGGGGTCAGGGCGTACGGACACGCCCTGACCCCCTCGGTTCACCAGCGGTACCACCGGCCGCGACTGGCTCCGGCCCCCGAACGCATGAGGAATCCGAGCAGCCAGACCACGAGCACGATGCCCGCTATCCACCAGAGCAGATTGAGCGCGAATCCGGCACCGAACAGCACCAGGACGAGCAGAAGAACGACTAGCAGGGGAACCATTTTTATCAACCTCCAGAAATCCGAGTTCCCGGGACCCGCTCATCCACACCTCGGAATCGAAATCCTTTCCGGACCGGGCAAGAACGTTTCCCCTCCGTTTTCCGGGGCACTCGGGGCGCATGAATATTTCTGCGACAGCCCGAAAAGGACATGGAAAGGCAAGACGCGCAGGAAGCGGTTCAGCGGTCGAGGCGGGCGGCCGTGCGGGGTTCGTGGCCCGTGGAGTCATCTACTTCCTGGTCGGCGTCCTGGCCCTGCGCATAGCGTTCGGCGACACCGGCGGTGGCGGCGGAAAGACGGCGGACCGGGGCGGGGCGCTCAGCGAGATCGCGCAGAAGCCCTTCGGGTCCGTCCTGCTGTGGGTCCTCGGTGTCGCCCTGGTGGGAATGGCCCTGTGGCGGCTGTCCGAGGCCGCGTTCGGGGCCGCGGGCCCCGACGGGCGGAAGGCGACCAAGCGGCTGGCGTCGGCCGGGCGCGCCGTCTTCTACGGCTTCATGTCCTACTCGGTCCTGATGTTCGCGGCGGGCGACAAGGGCAGCGGCAGCGGTTCCAGCGACGCGCAGTCGCAGGACGTCACGGCACGGGTCCTGGACATGCCGGGCGGCCGCTGGCTGGTGGGGGCGGGCGGCGTGGCCGTCGCGGGCGCGGGCCTGTGGATCGCCGGCCGGGCCGCGCTGCGCAAGTTCCACAAGCATCTGCGCACGGGCGAGATGTCACGCACCGAACGACGCGCCGTGGACATCACCGGCGTCTTCGGCGGGGTCTCCCGCGGGCTCGTCTTCACGGTGGCGGGCGGTTTCGCCGTGGCAGCCGCGGTGAAGGCCAGGTCCGGCCAGGCGAAGGGCATGGACGACACGCTGCGGTCCTTCACCGCGACACCGGCCGGCCCCTGGCTGCTGGCCCTGATCGCGGTGGGGCTGGCGGCCTTCGGCCTCTTCTCCTGCGCGAACGCCCGGTGGCGCCGGATCTGATTTCTCCCGCGTGAACGCCCGGTGGCGCCGGATCTGATTCTCCTGCGCGAACGCCCGGTGGCGCCGGATCTGAGGGAGCGGACGGGTCCGGGCGGGGCGGGAGTGTTCTCCCGCCCCGCCCGACCGCGCTCCCGCCGTTACGGCTTGGGCAGCTCGCACCCGGCCGCGTCCAGGTCGAACGCGTTGCCGGCGCCGATGCACGGCACGATGCCGTAGGTCTCCTGGGCGTAGTTGATGCCCTCGCGGACCGTCACCCGGCCGTTCTCATCGACCTCGCACGGGTTGTTGTCCGTGCACTGCTGACCGTCCTCGTTGCCGGTGTTGTTGACGGCGACGACCTTGCCGGTGGCGTTGTCGATCACCGGCGAGCCGGACGTGCCGCCGATGGTCTGGCAGGCGGAGGTGTAGCGGACCGAGTCCTTCCAGGTCCACTCCCCCTCCTTGAGGCGGTAGACGAACCCGTCGACGTTGCAGCTGTAGGTGCGCTTCCAGTACCCGGACGCGACCGTGATCGCGGTGCCCTGCACCGGGTGCGCGGTGTTGAGCTCCAGCGCCTTGATGCCGTAGCTGCTCTCGATCTGGGCGTACGTGGAGGTGAGTTGGTACACCGATATGTCGGTGTCCGTCATCGTCCCGTACGCGATCTTGCTCGCCCGCAGCGTGCCGACGCCGGTGCCCGCGTTGTTCAGCAGGGTGAAGGTGCGGGTGGACGGCTGGTCGATCACGACCTCGCCGGGCCCGGGGAAGCCGGACTCCATGCAGTGCCCGTTGGAGAGCACGAGCGCGGGATCGCCCGGCTGGGAGCCGGGCGTACGGACGACCGATCCCGAACAGTTGCTGAGCGCCACGGTCCCGGCGAAGCCGACGGCCTTGGTCCTGGCCTTCGCTCCGACTGCCGCGTGGCTCGATGACGCCGCCGCCTTGACCGTGCTGGGCGCTGCCGCGTCGTGGCTCATGGCCGCGGTCGCGGGTGCGGTGCCGGCTCCGAGGAGCAGAACGGCGAAGAGCGCACCGACGAGAGGCTTTTTCATGTGGGGGTCCCCTCTAGTGACCAGTGCAGAGCGTGTGGGGCCTCTGCGACCGGAGTTCTTCCGGTTTTGACATGCGCATGGTGGCGTATTGAGGGGAGCCGCACAAGGGGCGGATTCCGGCCGCCGGGTCCGTTCCGTTCGGCACGCGCCCCGCCCGCTCAGGTCACCAGGCCCTGGCGGTAGGCGTAGACGACCGCCTGGACCCGGTCCCGGAGCCCCAGCTTGCTGAGGATGCGGGACACGAAGGTCTTGACGGTCTCGTGACTGATCAGAAGGGTCACGGCGATCTCGCTGTTGGAGAAGCCGTCCGCGATGAGGCGGAGGACCTCCAGTTCGCGCGGGGTCAGCGGGATGTCGTGCGGGGTGCCGTCGACGGGCCGGATCCGGGCCGCGTACCGGCCCACCAGCCGGCGGGTCACCTCGGGGTCCAGCAGCGCCGAACCCGTCTCCACCGTTCTTATCCCGTGCAGCAGTTGGGCCGGCGGTGCGTCCTTGAGCAGGAACCCGCTCGCCCCGGCGCGCAGCGCCTCGTAGACGTACTCGTCCAGGTTGAACGTGGTCACCACGAGCACCTTGACGGGATGGGCCACCCCGGCGCCGGCCAGCAGCCGGGTGGCCTCGATGCCGTCGAGCACCGGCATCCGGATGTCCATGACGACGACGTCCGGGCGCAGTTCACCGGCCAGGTCGACCGCGGTCCGCCCGTCCCCGCACTCGCCCACCACCTCCAGGTCGGGCTGGGCGTCGATGATCGTGGCGAGGCCCGTGCGCACCAGGATCTGGTCGTCGCAGATCAGGACCCGGATGGGCGCGGTCACGAAGGGCTCCCGGCGGGTATGCGCGCCCGGACGACGAAGCCGCCGTCGGCGCGGGGGTCCGCGCTGAAGTCGCCGCCGAGGACGTCGACCCGGTCACGGAGACCGGCCAGGCCCCGCCCGCTGCCGCCGGGGACCTTGGCCCTCGATCCGGAGCCGTCCGTGCCGACCTCCACGGTGATCTCTCTTTCGCTGTGCCGTACGTGGACCGAGGTCCGGCTGCCATGGGCGTACTTGAGGGCGTTCGTCAAGGCCTCCTGCACGACCCGGTAGGCCACCAGGTCGGCGCTGCCGGTCGACGCGGCCGGGGTGCCCTGCTCGGTGAACTCCACCGGCTGCCCGGCGCGGCGGGTCTGCTCCACGAGGGTGAGGACCCTGCCGACGGTCGGCGTCCTGGCCTCGGCGCCGTGGTCGGGGTTGAGGAGGTCGAGCAGGTGGCGCAGATCGGTGATGGCCCGGCGGCCGGTGTCGGTGACCGTGGTCAGGGTCTCGTCGAGACGGTCGGGCGCGGCGGTCAGATAGCGTGCCGCCTCGGCCTGCACGACCATCGCCGTCACATGATGGGTCACCACATCGTGCAGCTCACGCGCGATGCGGGTGCGTTCGGCGACCCGGGTGTCCTCGGCGACGCGGTGACGGCGTTCGGCCTCCAGGGCGCGGGTGTAGCGCAGCCAGGTGCCGGTTCCCCAGGCGAGGGCGAGAGCCAGGTAGAACGCCACGAAGTCGGCGACGCTCTCGCCGGGCCCGATCCGGGAGAGCGCGACCGCCAGTGCCGCGTACCCCCCGGAGAGCACGAACGCGACGGGGCGCCGGTGCCGTTCCAGATAGGACCCCGCGCTCAGCAGGGCGATGGGCAACGCGGTCCCCGCGAGCAGGTGGTAGCCGCGGAGCTGGTCCAGGGCGAAGCCGAGCGGCACCAGCACGAGGCAGACCATCGGCAGCCGCCGCCGCACGGCGAGCGGGAGGCTCTGGAGGGCGACGGCGACGACGGCCAGCGCGTCGAAGGAACGTCCGGGCAGGCCGCCGACCTCCGTCCCCCGGTTGTGCAGGGCCGGCAGGAACGACGCGCCGAGGAAGACCAGCCCGAGGGGCAGGTCGCGGACCGTGACGTCCAACCGGTGCCACAGCTCGGGGAACTTACGGAGACTGGTCACCGGGAGACTGTAGTGGCGTCGGCCTCGGCCTCGACAACACGCCGGCCGCGCCGGGGCACCAGGTTGCCGCGCCGGTGGGCCAGCCACATGAACGCGATCGTCAGCAGCACGCCGAACAGCACGGAGTACACGCTCCCCTCCGGGCCGAAGTCACCGCCGGTGATCCACTTCGAGCCCGAGGTGGTGGAGTCGAGTATTCCCTTCGGGGTGTCGTTGCCCGAGACCTCCGTACTGAAGATGCCGGACGCGGCGAAGTTCCAGCCGAAGTGCAGGCCCATGGGCAGCCACAGCGTGCGGGTCGCGGCATACGCCGCGGCCAGCATGCCGCCGGCCTCGATGGCGATGGCGACGGCGCCCCACAGGCTCGCGTTCGGGTTGAGCAGATGCATCAGACCGAACAGCGCACCGGTCAGCACCAGCGAGAGCCAGGTGCCGCCCCACTCCTCGACGAGCCGGAACAGGACGCCGCGGAACACCAGTTCCTCCGTCACGGCGGCGGCCGCCATGAAGCCGAACAGCCCCACCGCGCCGGTGACCGAGCCCAGGCCGTCGACCTCGTAGTCACCGGCGAAGGCCAGGTTGGTGATGACGGCCGCGAACAGGGCGACACCGATCAGCACGCCACGGCCGGTCGCCGGCCCGGCACCCTCTGCGGACAGCTCCGTGACCGCGCGGCGCTCGGTCCGCCCCACCACCCACTTGTACGTACCCACCGCGAGCACGACCGCCAGGAGGCCGACAACGAGCGTGAGCCAGGGGTTCCCGTCCACCGCGGCAACGCAACGGCCACCGATCATCCAGGCGGCGACGACGGCCAAAAGCTGCCAGACGACTCTCATCAGAACTCCCTTTCCGGGCCGGCGGGCCCCTCGCCGCGGCTTCGCTCGAACGCTACGGATCGGGCGGCCCGGAATCGTCACCGCACGGTGGACACCCGCGCGTAGCTCGCACGGGGGACAACGCCCGCGCACGGCACCCGCGGCGGGAGTCGTGCTGCCGCCGCGGGCCTTCCCGGGCTCTCCCCGGGCCACTGTCGGACCCGCCTGACAGACTTCCGTCATGACTGATGCAGTGAAGGGACCCGCCTCCTATTTCCCGTCGATCGAGCAGAAGTACGGCCGCCCGGTCGCGGAGTGGAAGGACCTCATCCGCGCCTCGCCGCTGACGAAGCACATGGAGCTCGTGGCCTGGCTCAAGTCCGAGCACGCGATGGGACACGGCCATGCCAACGCCCTGGTCGCGCACACGCTCGCCGAGGACAAGGGCAAGTAGTCCGGGCAGCGGTGCGGGCGCCGGGCCGGCGGACACCCGGAGGCGTGGGGCCGGACCGGCTGCGTACCGTCGGAGCATGACCTCCGACCACGAGCACGTTCTCGACCTCGACGCCTATCTCGCCCGCATCGGCTGGAGCGGGGAGCGCCGGCCCACCGTTGCCGTGCTGCGCTCGGTGCACCGTGCGCACGCGCTGGGCATCCCCTTCGAGAACCTGGACCCCGTCCTCGGCACCGTGCCCTCGCTCGCCCCGGCCGATCTGGAGGCGAAGCTCGTCCGCGGCGGGCGCGGTGGCTACTGCTACGAGCAGAACACGCTGCTCACCGCCGCGCTGAGGGCGCTCGGCTTCGAGGTCACGCTGCTCTGCGCCCGGGTGGTGCTGGGCGCGCGCCCCGGGGACGTCCGGCCGCGGACGCACATGCTGATGCGGGTCGGGGTGCCGGGCGAGACGACGCCGTACCTCGCCGATGTCGGCTTCGGCGCCCGGGGCTCGCTGCTGGAGCCGATCGCGCTGGTCACGGGGGCCGAGCTGCGCGACGCCCCGCGCCACCACCGGCTCGTCCACCCGCCGCACGACGGGCCGCTGGAGCTGTGGGAGCTCCAGGCCGAGGCGGACGGCGGGGTGTGGGAGGCGCAGTACGCGTTCACGGTGGAGCCGTTCGAGGCGCCCGACTTCGAGGTCGTCAACTGGCACATCGCGACCAACCCGCGCTCGCCGTTCGCACGTCTGCTGTACGTCCAGCGCACCACGGAGGACGCCCATCTGGCGCTCTCCGGCCGCACCCTCGTGGTGACGTCGGACGACGGCGGGCGCGAGGAGCGGGAGCTGGCGGACGCGGCCGAGGTGGAGCGGGTCCTCGCGGACGCCTTCGCGATCCGGCTGCCGGAGGGGGCCCGGCTGCCGGAGTGACGGTCCGCCGCGGCGCCCCGTGGCGCATCTCACCCGTGCCGGCCCGTCACGTCCCGCGCCCACCCCTTTCCAAGCCCGGCCCCCGTCCGCGCCCCGGGTTCCCACGGTGCGCGGGCGGTGGGCGCATGGGATGGAAGCCCGGGGCGGGCCGGCCGGGCGACCCGGGTGGGTCAACCTGCGGGGAAAGGCCGGGCACCCCGCGAAACACAGTCGTAAGCTCGCAGACATGCAGGTCATCCAGTCCACGAAGCTCGCCAACGTCTGTTACGAAATCCGGGGCCCCGTGCTTGAGGAGGCGATGCGGCTGGAGGCAGCGGGCCATCGCATCCTGAAACTGAACACCGGCAACCCCGCCGCGTTCGGTTTCGAGTGCCCGCCGGAGATCCTTGAGGACATCCTGCGCAACCTCTCCGGGGCGCACGGCTACGGCGACGCGAAGGGGCTGCTGTCCGCGCGGCGGGCGGTGATGCAGCACTACCAGACCAAGGGGATCGACCTCGACATCGAGGACATCTACCTGGGCAACGGCGTCTCCGAGCTGATCCAGATGTCGATGCAGGCGCTGCTCGACGACGGGGACGAGGTGCTCGTACCGGCTCCGGACTATCCGCTGTGGACCGCGTCGGTCTCGCTGGCCGGCGGCACGGCCGTGCACTACCGCTGCGACGAGCAGTCCGACTGGATGCCGGACCTCGCCGACATCGAGCGGAGGATCACCGACCGCACCAAGGCCATCGTGATCATCAACCCGAACAATCCGACGGGTGCGGTGTACGACGACGAGATGCTGCGCGGGCTGACGGAGATCGCCCGGCGCCACAACCTGGTCGTCTGTTCCGACGAGATCTACGACCGGATCCTGTACGACGGGGCGACCCACACCCCGACCGCCGCCATCGCGCCCGATCTGATGGTCCTCACCTTCAACGGGCTCTCCAAGAACTACCGGGTGGCGGGGTACCGCTCCGGCTGGATGGCGGTCTGCGGGCCGAAGGCGCACGCCTCCTCGTACATCGAGGGGCTGACGATCCTGGCCAACATGCGGCTGTGCGCCAACATGCCCTCGCAGCACGCCGTGGCCACCGCGCTCGGCGGGCGGCAGTCGATCAACGAACTGGTGCTGCCGGGCGGCCGCATCCTGGAGCAGCGGGACGTGGCGTACGACCTGCTGACGCAGATCCCGGGTGTGACGTGTGTGAAGCCGAAGGGGGCGCTGTACCTCTTCCCGCGGCTCGACCCGAAGGTCTACAAGATCAAGGACGACCGGCAGATGGTCCTCGACCTGCTGCGGGCCGAGAAGATCATGGTGGTGCAGGGGACGGGGTTCAACTGGCCGGAGCCCGACCACTTCCGGGTCGTGACGCTGCCCTCGACCGAGGATCTGACGGACGCGATCGGCCGGATCGCCCGCTTCCTGGACGGGTACAGCCAGGTGTAAACCCGGTCCCTGCGATGGTTCCCATCGACCGGTCGCGAATCTGGACAACTTTAGACTGAATCCAAGCTAGGATGGTTCCACAGCATCACCAGGAGGCCATCCATGTACGAACCGATCCGCACCAAATCGGTCCACACACCGGCCGACCACGCCGACGACTTCCCGCACCGCACCCGCGAGGAAGAGCTGGACATCCAGCTCGCCGGACATCTGGCCGCACTGCTCGCGGTCACCGACGAACTGGGACTCGGCGAGGCGGGCGACCGCATCGCCGGACAGGTCGCACGGTTGCGCGGTACGCCGCCCACCCGGCACGCCGGTCTGACCGAAGCCCCCGCACCCGCCCTGCACCGCCGCGCCCACGCCCTCGCGGGCCGCGCGCTGGTGGTGGCGGCGTCCCGCGCCGACACGGCCGTCGCGATCCTCTCGGCCGAGCGCATGGACGCCCACGCCGCGGCGGCCCCGGCCGCTGCCGCCGACTCCCCCGCGACCCCGTCGCACCTGGTCGGCGCCCTCTGACGGCCCCGGCCCACGTGCCGTAGAGGCGCGTGGGCCGGGTGCCACCTACCGGCTCCCGGGGGATCAGCCCAGCCGCTGGACCAGGGCGCGGTACTCGTCCCACAGCTCCTTCGGCGCGTGGTCGCCGAAGGTGTTGAGGTGCTCGGGGATCAGCGCCGCCTCCTCGCGCCAGACCTCCTTGTCGACCTTGAGCAGGAAGTCCAGGTCCGACTCGGAGAGGTCCAGGCCCTCGGTGTCGATCGAACCCTTGGCCGGCAGGATGCCGATCGGCGTCTCGACGCCCTCGGCCTTGCCCTCCAGGCGCTCGACGATCCACTTCAGGACGCGGCTGTTCTCACCGAAGCCGGGCCAGACGAACGTGCCCGCCTCGTTCTTGCGGAACCAGTTCACGTAGTAGATCTTCGGCAGCTTCGACTGGTCCGGCTTGTCCGCGCCGACCTTGATCCAGTGCTTCATGTAGTCGCCCATGTTGTAGCCGCAGAACGGCAGCATGGCGAACGGATCGCGGCGCAGCTCCCCGACCTTGCCCTCGGCGGCGGCGGTCTTCTCGGAGGCGACATTGGCTCCGAGGAAGACGCCGTGCTGCCAGGTGAAGGACTCGGTGACCAGCGGTACGGCCGAGGCGCGGCGGCCGCCGAAGAGGATGGCCGAGATCGGCACGCCCCTGGGGTCCTCCCATTCCGGCGCAATGATCGGGCACTGCCCGGCCGGGACGGTGAAGCGGGCGTTGGGGTGGGCGGCGGGCGTGCCGGACTCGGGGGTCCAGTCGTTGCCCTTCCAGTCCGTGAGGTGCTCGGGCAGTTCCTCGGTCATGCCCTCCCACCAGACGTCGCCGTCGTCGGTGAGGGCGACGTTGGTGAAGACGGAGTTGCCCCACATGGTCTTCATGGCGTTGGCGTTGGTGTGCTCGCCGGTGCCGGGCGCGACGCCGAAGAAGCCGGCCTCGGGGTTGATCGCGCGGAGCCGGCCGTCCTCGTCGAACCGCATCCAGGCGATGTCGTCGCCGATGGTCTCGACGGTCCAGCCGGAGATCGTGGGCTCCAGCATGGCGAGGTTCGTCTTGCCGCAGGCGCTCGGGAACGCCGCCGCGACGTACTTCGACTCACCGCGCGGCGGCGTGAGCTTGAGGATCAGCATGTGCTCGGCGAGCCAGCCCTCGTCGCGCGCCATGACGGAGGCGATGCGCAGCGCGTAGCACTTCTTGCCGAGCAGGGCGTTGCCGCCGTAGCCGGAGCCGTAGGACCAGATCTCGCGGTCCTCGGGGAAGTGCGAGATGTACTTGGTGGAGTTGCAGGGCCACGGAACGTCCTCCTGGCCCTCCTCCAGGGGAGCGCCCAGAGTGTGGACGGCCTTGACGAAGAAGCCGTCGGTGCCCAGCTCGTCGAGGACGGGCTGTCCCATCCGCGTCATGGTGCGCATCGAGACGGCGACGTACGCGGAGTCGGTGATCTCCACACCGATCGCGGAGAGCGGCGAGCCGACGGGGCCCATGCAGAAGGGCACGACGTACATGGTGCGGCCGCGCATGGAGCCCCGGAAGACGCCCTGGTCCCCCACGAAGATCTCCCGCATCTCGGCGGGGGCCTTCCAGTGGTTCGTCGGACCGGCGTCCTCCTCCTTCTCGGAGCAGATGAACGTACGGGTCTCGACCCGCGCGACATCGCTCGGGTCGGAGGCGGCGTAGTACGAGTTGGGGCGCTTGATCTCGTCGAGTTTGGTGAACGTGCCCTTGGCCACGAGCTCCCCGCACAGGCGCTCGTACTCGGCCTCCGAGCCGTCGCACCAGACCACCCGGTCCGGTTCGGTGAGGGCTGCGATCTCGTCGACCCAGGAGACGAGCTCCTGGTGGTTGGTGGGAACAGTGAGGGGAGCCGCGATGTCGCGCGCCACGATCGCTCCTTGATGAGGGTGTCTGTCTGGAAGGTGCCCCGTGGGGGCTGCGACCCGGATGCTTCTACCCCTTCGAATTACCCCTGGCGCTCATCCGGTGCCGACCGCACTCATTTGATCATCCGACCGTTCCGCCCATATGTCCAGAGGGCCGCCCACGTGAGCATCACCACTCATATCCGCAACCTACGGTGGCGTAGGTACGATGCGGGAATGACTGCCGCCGCCGCGCCCGAACCCGCCGGGCTGGATCCAGCCGGGACCGCCGAAGTCGAACTGAAGCCACGGATGCGCGGCTGGCTGCACGCCGGCATGTTCCCCGCGGTCCTCATCGCGGGCATCGTGCTCATCGCGCTCACGGACACCGCGCGCGGCCGGATCGCCTGCGGCGTCTACATCCTGACCGCGTGCCTGCTGTTCGGCGTGAGCGCCGTCTACCACCGAGGCACCTGGGGGCCGCGCGGCGAGGCGGTGCTCCGCAGGCTCGACCACGCCAACATCTTCCTGATCATCGCGGGCACCTACACCCCGCTGACCCTGCTCCTCCTGCCCCGCTCCACCGGGACGCCACTCCTGTGGGCGGTCTGGGGCGCGGCGGTCGCGGGCATCGCCTTCCGGGTGTTCTGGGTCGGCGCCCCGCGCTGGCTCTACACGCCCTGTTACATCGCGATGGGCTGGGCGGCGGTCTTCTTCCTGCCGGACTTCATGCGGACCGGCGGGATCGCGGTGCTCGTGCTGGTCGTCGTCGGCGGACTGCTCTACAGCGCCGGCGGCGTCATCTACGGCATCAAGCGGCCGAACCCGTCACCGCGCGTGTTCGGATTCCACGAGGTCTTCCACTCCCTGACCCTGGCGGCGTTCGTCGTGCACTACGTCGGCATCTCCCTGGTGGCGTACAGCCAGAACTGAGCCCCGCCACCTCCTCAGCCCGCTCCCCCTCATGGCCGTGACTTCCGAGTCACGGCCATGACGCGCGTCCGGGCACGTATCCGGCCACCCCTCACCCTCGCATTGACACTCACCATCTTTTGAGAGTTACTGTCATTTGACTAACACTCTCAAAGGAGAACACCGTGAACCGACGCTGGTGGGCCCTGGGCGCGCTGGTGGCGAGCATGCTCGTCCTCGGCTTCGACATGACGATCCTCAACGTGGCACTCCCGACCATGGCCGGTGAGCTCGGCGCCTCCACCGGCGCGCAGCAGTGGATGGCCGACGCGTACGTCGTCGTGTTCGCCGCGCTGATGCTTCCGGCGGGACTGCTCGGCGACCGCTTCGGCCGCCGGCGGATGCTCATCACCGGCCTCGGCATCTTCCTCGTCGGCTCGCTCATCGGCACACTCGCCGACGACGTGCCGACCGTGATCGCCGCCCGCGTCGTGATGGGCGTCGGCGGTGCGCTCGTGATGCCGCTCGCCCTCGCCGTACTGCCCTCGCTGTTCGGTGAGCCGAAGGACCGGATGAAGGCCATCGGCATCGTCTCGGCCGCCTCCGCGCTCGGCCTGCCGCTCGGCCCGATCCTGGGCGGCTGGCTGCTCGACCACTTCTGGTGGGGCTCGGTCTTCCTGGTCAACATCCCGATGGTGGGCATCGGCGTCGCCGCCTGTGTGTTCCTGCTCCCGGAGACCCGCGACCCGGCGGCCCCCAGGGTCGATATCGTCTCCACCGTGCTGACCGCGACCGGTCTCGGCGCCCTGATCTACGCGGTCATCGAGGCGCCGGGCCGCGGCTGGGGCGACCCGCTGGTCCTGGCCGTGCTGGCGGCGGGCGTGGTCCTGATCACCGCACTCGTCCTGCGCGAGCGCAGGGCCGCCCGCCCGATGCTCGACATGTCCCTGCTGCGGCAGCGGGCGTTCCTGCTCAGCGCCCTCGCGGCGACGCTCGTGATGTTCGTACTGGCGGGGCTGATGTTCATCCTGCCCGGGTACCTCCAGGCCGTGCTGGGCAACGACGCCTTCGGCACCGGGGTGCGGATGCTGCCGATGATGGGCGGGCTGATCGTCGCCACCCGGGCGGGCGGCCCGGTCAACGCACGCTTCGGGGCCCGCGCCACGATGTCGGCGGGACTCGTCGTGCTCGCCTTCGCCGCGCTGCTCGGCAGCCGCACCACGGTCGACAGCGGCTACGGCTTCACCGCGCTGTGGCTCTCCGTCGCGGGGGTCGGCTTCGGCTTCGCCGTCGTCCCCGCCATGGACGCCGCGCTGGGCGCCCTGCCCCCGGACCGCGCCGGCAGCGGCTCGGGACTCCTGATGACCGTGCGCCAGACGGGCAGCGCCCTCGGGATCGCCCTGCTGGGCAGCCTGCTCGCCGGCGCCTACAGCGGGCGGCTCGACACCGCGGGCGTACCGGCCGCCGCCGCGGACACCGCCGGGGACTCGGTCGTCGCCGCCCACGCCGTCGCGGCCAGGCTCGGCGTGCAGCGGCTCGCGGACTCCGCCGACGCCGCCTACCTGCACGGCATGAGCCTGGTCATGCTGGTCATCGGCGCCACCGCACTGGTCAGCGCCCTGCTGGTCGGGGCCCTCATGACCGGCCCGGAGCAGAAGCGGAGCGAACCGGCCGACGTGGCCGCCACCCCGGTCGATGCCTGACAATGGCGACCATGGCCGCCACCTCCCGTACCCCGTCCCCCGCCGCACCCGGTGCACAGCCCCCGATGGGGCTGCGCGAGCGCAAGAAGCTCAGGACCCGGGTCGCGATCCGGCAGGCGACCTACCGGCTGATCTCCGAGCAGGGGTACGACGCGACGACCATCGAGCAGATCGCGGAGGCGGCCGAGGTGTCGCCGAGCACGGTGTTCCGGTACTTCGCGACGAAGGAGGACATCGTCCTCACCGACGAGTACGACCCGGTCATGGCGGCCGCGCTCCGGAGCCGTCCACTGGACGAACCTCCGCTGGAGTCCCTGCGGTTGATGATGCGGGAGGCACTCGCGTCGTTCATGACCGCGGAGGACGAAGAGCTGCGCCAGCGCACCCGGCTGATGGTGGAGGTGCCCGCCATCCGGGCGCGGATGACGGAGACCATGTCGGACACGGCGAAGCTCCTCTCCGAGGTGGTCGCCGAACGCGCCGGCCGCAGCGCGGACGACCTGGAGATCCGGGTCTTCATCGCGGCGGTGCTGGGCGCGCTGCGCGAGGTGACGCTGTACTGGGGCGAGCACGGCCTGGAGGGCGACATCGTGGAGATGATCGACACGGCCCTGGACACGCTGGGGGGCGGCCTGCGGCTGTGACGCCGGTCAGGACGCGGCGCCCCCGAGGGCGTCCGCCAGCACCGCCGGGTCCGTCGTCGGCGCCTCGCAGACGAAGTGCCTGCACACGTACGCGGTCGGCGCGCCGTCCACCATCGGACGGTCCGCCAGCAGCGGGAACTCCGACCCCGCCGTCTCCCCGGCCGCGACCACCGCGCCGGGCGCCCGTCCCAGCAGCGCCGTACGGTGCAGCTCACCGCCGACCGGCCCGGCGACGGCCACCTCGCGCGGCCCGTCGAGCAGCGCCTCGGCCACCGCGAGCCCCCAGCCGATGAACCGGGGCGCCTTCGGGCCCAGCGCCTTCACCACACCCAACGCCCCCTCGGCGGCGGTGCGGTGGGGCTCCGACCCGGTGTACGCGGCGTACGAGAGCAGCGCCCCGGCCGCCGCCGTCCAGCCGGCCGGGGTGGCACTGTCGGTGGGGTCCTGCGGGCGCCGGATCAGTTGCTCGGCATCGTCCGCGGTGTCGTACAGCTGGCCGCCCTCGCCGGTGAAGTGCTGGAGCACGATGTCCAGCAGGAAGCCCGCGAACTCCAGCCAGACGCCCTCGCCGGTGACCGCGGCCAGGGCGAGGAAGCCCTCCGCCACATCCCCGTAGTCCTCCAGCACCCCGGCGTGCTCACCGGCGCGGCCGTCCCTCGAGGTACGGACCAGCCGGGCGACCGGGCCCATGTGGAGGCGCACCAGCAGGTCCGCGGCCTCGGTGGCGCGCTCGATCAGGTCGGGGCGGTCGAAGTACGCGCCCACCTCGGCGAGCGCGGCGACGGCCAGCCCGTTCCACGCGGCGACCACCTTGTCGTCCCGCCCCGGCCGCTCGCGCAGCTCACGGGCGGCGAGCAGCCGGGCCCGCACATCGGCGGCCCGCGCGTCGTCCACGACCTGGCCCGTCCGCGGCGGGTGGTGCGGGCCCTTCGGCGGGAGCCGGAGCACAGAGGAACCCTCCTCGAAGGTGCCCTCCTCCGTCACCCCGAAGTGCTCGGCCGCGAACGCGGCGTCGTCCTCGCCCAGCACCTCGCGCAACTGCGCCGGCGTCCAGACGTAGTACGCGCCCTCGACGTGCCTGCCGTGGGCGTCCTCGCTGTCCGCGTCGAGCGCGGAGGCGAAGCCGCCCTCTGCGGTACGCAGCTCCCGGACCATGAAGTCGGCGGTCTCCAGGGCCACCCGGCGGGCCGACTCCGAGCCGGTCGAGCGCCACAGGTGGGCGTAGACCCGGCAGAGCAGCGCGTTGTCGTAGAGCATCTTCTCGAAGTGCGGTACGACCCACTCCCGGTCCACCGAGTAGCGGGCGAAACCGCCGCCGAGCTGGTCGTACATCCCGCCCCTGGCCATCGCCTCGCAGGTGTCGGCCGCCATCTGGAGCGCACCGTCCGCGCCGGTACGGGCGTGGTGGCGCAGCAGGAACTCGATCGTCATCGACGGCGGGAACTTGGGGGCGCCGCCGAAACCGCGGTTCTTCTCGTCGTACTCACGGGTCAGTCCGAGCAGGGCCTGCGCCAGCTCCGACTCGGCGGGCAGCCCCTCGCCGCCGTGCGCGAGTGAGCGCTCCGACAGATCCCGGACGATGCGCCCGGCGACCTCGCCGACCTCGTCGCGCCGGTCGGTCCAGGCGGCCACCACGCCTTCGAGCACCTGCCGGAAGGACGGCAGGCCGTGGCGGGACTCGGGCGGGAAGTACGTCCCGAAGTAGAAGGGTTCGGCGTCGGCGGTGAGGAAGACGGTCATCGGCCAGCCGCCCTGCCCGGTCGCCGCCTGCACGGCCTCCATGTAGACGGCGTCGACGTCGGGGCGCTCCTCGCGGTCGACCTTGACCGGCACGAAGTGCTCGTTCAGGTACGCCGCGACGTCCTCGTCCTCGAACGACTCATGAGCCATCACATGGCACCAGTGGCACGCGGAATAGCCGACCGACAGCAGAACGGGGACGCCGCGCCGCCGCGCCTCCTCGAAGGCGTCCTGCCCCCAGGGCCACCAGTCGACCGGATTGTCAGCGTGCTGCAGCAGATAAGGCGAGGTCACACCAGCCAGCCGGTTCATACGGCCCAGCCTCTCACAGGGCCCGATCGTGCCGGCGAAGCCCGCGCGGCCCCGCCGCGCTCCGGACAGGAGGAGGCAGCGGGGAGACGCCCTCGCGCGTCAGGCGCCCCGGCGGCACAGGACAGTAGGCTGAAACCGGCAGCGCGGGGACCCGCCGAGGCTCCTCGAACTCGAAGGAGGTACACCATGACCGCCGAGATGGTGGCGCCCGCCTGGATGCATACGCAGATCAGCGCGGAGCAGTACGACTCCTGGTCCGAGGAGCAGTGTGCCGGTATTGAGATCGTGGACGGGATGGTCGTCGTGAGCCCGAGCGCCTCCAAGCGGCACAACCGGCTGACCAGGATCCTGGCCAATGCGCTGGACGCCGCCGCGGGCCCGGACTGGAACGCCGACACGGACTTCGATGTCCGCCTCCAGGACGTCCCCCTCACCAACCGCCGTCCGGACGTCATCGTCTACCGGGCGGAGACCATCGACCTCACGCCTACCCGCCCCGAGCACGTGCTCCTGGTCGTCGAGGTGGTATCGCCCGGCTCGGAGACCACGGACCGGATCGTGAAGGTCGACCAGTACGCCAAGGCCGGCATCCCCTTCTACTGGCGGATCGAACAGGCCGCCACCGGTGTCCCCATCATCTATACCTACGTCCTCGACCCCGCCACCAAGACCTACCGGGACGGCGAAATGTTCACCGGCGCGGTCAAGGCCGCCGTGCCCTTCTCCGTGACGGTCGACCTGGCAGCCGTCTGACACCGCCCTACGTCGCACCCCCGCGCCCCGTTCCCCCTGCCGCTGTCGGCGCAGTCTCGCGGACGCCCTGTCGCGCACCGGCCGGAGGCAGGAGACTGGTACTCCGTGCTGCCGGGTGCCGGTCCGGCCGACGGGCGGGAACCGAGGGGGACTTATGCGGATGCGGGACGGCCACCGGGCGGATGCCGAGAGGCTGTTGGTGCGGGCCGTGGAGGAAGAGGCGCGGCGCACCGGCGGGCGGACGGACTCCGGCGTACTGATGACGCGTGCGCGGGGCGCCCTGGACACCATGGCGGCGGGTGCGGCCGAGGAGTACGCCGCGTACGTCCAGGCCCTCGACACCGCGGCGGCCGGGGAGATGCCGCTGGCGAACCGGCTCAACCGGACGACGCTCGGAACACCGTTGCTGGTCACCGGAGTTGCCGCGACCGCCGCCTTCGGCGCGGATCTGGCACTCGGTACGGCGTCGGGCCTGGCGCTCGGCGCGGGGGCCGTCGTCGCGGTCGCGGGCGCCACCGCGACGGTCGCCAAGGTCACCGCGTCGCACTGGCCGGCCGCGTCCCGCCGGGCGGGCGCCCTCGGACAGCCGGGCGGGACCGAGCAGTTGCGGCTCCAGTGGCTGACGGCGCTGGAGGTACGGGGCATCCGGCCGTTCCTGGACCAGCAGCGGATGCTGACCGCCTCGTCCCGCACCCCGGCGAAGAAGGCCGCCACCGTGCAGGCCCGTACGGCGCCGGCCCTGCGCGGCGGGGACCGCAGTGCGGCGGCGCGGATGCGTTCGCTCCTTGAGCAGTCGTTCGGCCATCTCCCGTCGCCCGAGGCCCGGTTCGCGGGGCGCCGGGCCGAGCTGGCGCGAATCGCCCAGTGGGTGCACGCGGCCCGTGCGTCGACGGAGACGAAGCCGACCGTGGTCGTGCTGCACGGCCCGCCGGGTGCCGGGCGCACCACGCTGGCCGTGCGGGCGGCGCACGATCTGAAGGACCAGTTCCGGGGCGCGTGCGTGGTGGACCTGCGCGGCGGTGCGGACGGTGAGCCGCCGCTGCCGACCCGTGACGCGCTGCTCCATCTGCTGAACCGGCTGGGGGCGCCCCGCGAGCAGCTGCTGTTCCGGGACGGGGGCTCCGCCGGCCGGTCGGCCGGGTCCTCCGCCGAGCAGCAGGTGCGCAGGCTCAGCGAGTTGTACCACCAGCACCTGACCGGGACGCCGGTGACGATCGTCCTCGACGACGCCAGTGACGTGGAGCAGGTCCGCACGCTGATCCCGGAGCGCTCCGACAGCCTCGTCCTGGTCACCGCCCGCGAGCCGCTCGATCTGCCCGGGTCCCTCCCGGCGTGGGTGCACCGGCTGGAGGTCGGGGCGCTGGACCCGGCCGGCGCGGAGGAGCTGCTGCGCGAGGCCTCCCAGGAGGAGGAGCAGGGCCTGTACGACTACCCGTCGAGCGAGGCGATCACCGAGCTGTGCGGCGGGCTGCCGCTGGCCCTGCGGATCGCGGGTTCCTCGCTGGGGACGCGTACCCCCGGCGCGCTGGCCGCTGATCTCGCCGCGTACGGCCCGGTGCCCCCGGTCGAGCGGGCGCTGTGGCTGCGCTACACCGACCAGCCCGAGCAGGCGCGGCGGCTGCTGCGCCGGCTCGCGCTGGCCGGGCGGGCCAGTCTGGGCGCCGCGGCGGCCGCCGCGCTGCTGTCGGCCGACGAGCAGGAGGCCGAGCGGCTGCTGACCGCCCTGTCCGGGGCGGGCCTGCTGGACCACGTACGCGGTTCGCGCTACCGGCTGCACGACCTCGTACGGGGCTTCGCCCTGGCCCGGCTGCTCGACGAGGAGGAACCGGCCGAGCGCACGGCCGCGCAGGAGCGGCTGATCGTCAACTACGCGGAGCTGGCCGGTGCCGTGATCCGGATGGTGGACGGAAAGATGTCCACCCGGGCCGGGCAGTTCGGCTCGCACGGCTTCACCTCCCTGGACGCGGCGCTGCGCTGGCTGGACGAGGAGTCGAGCTTCATCACGTCCGCGCTGCGGCACGCCGAGGGCGTCGACCAGGCGGCGGTGCTCGATCTGCTGGGCGCGCTGTGCGACTACTGCCTGCTGCGCGGCGACCTCTACCGGCTGGGTGAGATCAGCGAGTTGACGCAGGCGGTCGACCAGGGGCTGCTGGAGCGTTCGGTGCAGTGGCGTACCGGGATCGCGGCCCGCCAGCTCGGTGAGCTGGACAAGGCCCGCACCACGCTGTCCTCCGTCGTCGGCCTGTACCGCGAGGCGCAGAACGACTCGGGTACGGCGCTGGCGCTCTGTTCGCTCGGCATCACCCTGCACCACCAGGGCAATCTGACGGAGGCGGCGGCGCGGCTGCGGGAGGCGCTCGAACTACAGACCTCCGACGACCAGGCCGAGGACCGGGCCTGGTCGCTGCACGCGCTGGCCGCGGTGGAGCGCGACCGGGCGAACCCGGCCGAGGCGCTGACGCTCCTGGACACGGCGCTGGTCCTGCACCGCGAGGGCGAGTCGCTGCACGGGGAGGCCTGGACGCAGTTCCAGCTGGGTCAGGTGCTGCTGCGGATGGGTGATGTGGAGGGGGCCGAGCTCGCGCTGCGTACGGCCCTGGATCTGTACGGGCGTACCCGCGACGAGCGCGGCGAGGCCTGGGCGCTGACCCAGCTGGCCCGTGCGCGGCTGCTGGACGGCGATCCGGCGCCCGCGGTCGAGCAGCTGAACGCGGCGTTGTCCCGGCACCGCGACAACGAGGACGCGCGGGGCGAGGCGTGGACGCTCTACTACCTGGGCCAGGCCCTGGAGGAGACCGGCGAGACCGATCAGGCGGTGCGGCAGCTGGAGCGGTCCCGCACGATGTTCTCCCGGATGCGGGACGTGTACGGCCTGGCGTGCGCCCGGCACCACTCGGGCCGGGTCACCCGAGACCAGCGGGCCGCGCAGACGGGCAACCTGCGCAACTCCGGTTTCGCCCGCCAGCTCCTGGTGGACGCGCGGGCCGACTTCCGGCGCATCGGGGTCCCCCACGGTGAGGCCTGGACGTGTCTGGAGCTGGCCCTGATCGACGCGGGCAACCATCGCGCGCCGCAGGCGCTGGACCTGTGCGGCGAGGCGGCCGCGCTGTTCGACTCGTACGGCGACGCACGCGGCGCGGACTGGGCCCGCTTCCTGCGCTGCACGCTGCTGCCGTACGCGTCGCCGGGCGGCATCGAGGTGGGCACGGTGGTGGCGCAGCAGGAACTGGCCGACCTGACCGCGGCCGGCCACCCGACCCGGGACGGCAAGCTGGATGACTGCGCGGAGGCGTTCCGGGTGGTCCTGAACCGCGGAGTGGACCTGGAGGACGGCTGGCAGGCCTGGCGCCTGGGCCTGACCCCGACCCGTCACGCCCGGGAGATCATGGGCGTACGCGTCCCGGCCAGGCCGTGACCCGGCCGGCGGGCGCCCGGGGGCAGCCCTCGGGCCCGTCCGGCGCCTGAGGACGACCCCGGCCCCGCCCGGCGACCGAAGGCGGAGCGGCTACCGGACCCCGGTGCCGCCCCGCCCCCCTACTTCCGCTTCGCGGACCCCGCGGCACCGGCCGCGGCCCCCACAGCCGCCGCATCGCCGGGCGCCTCCGGCGCCTCCTCGAAGTCGACCTTCCCCATGTGCCGGTTCATCGACTTCATCAGCAGCCACACGCCGATGGCGAGCGCGGCGAAAACAATGAAGCCGAGGACCCCGGGGGTCACCTTGTTCTTGTCCAGTTCCTCGGCGAGCGGGACGAGGTGCGTCAGTGCCTGAGTCGCGTACATATCAGGCATTGTCGCGGATGCCCGCGAAGAGGTCGCTCTCGGGGAGGGAGGTATCGACGAGGGACTTCGCCAGCTCGTACTCCTCGGTCGGCCAGACCTCGCGCTGGATGTCCATCGGAACGCGGAACCAGCCGCCCTCCGGGTCGATCTGCGTCGCGTGCGCGATCAGCGCCTTGTCGCGGATCTCGTAGAAGTCCGCGCACGGAACATGCGTGGTCAGCGTGCGTTCGGCGCGCTCGAACTCCTTCCAGCGCTCCAGCCAGTCCGCGTACGGGGACTCCATTCCGCGGGCCAGCAGCGCCTCGTGCAGGGCGACCGTGCGCGGCTTGTTGAAGCCCTGGTTGTAGTACAGCTTCCGCGGCGCCCAGACCGGACCGAACTCCGCCTCGGGGAACCTCTCGGCGTCCGCCGCGCCCTCGAAGGCGATCATCGAGATCGTGTGGGTCATGATGTGGTCGGGGTGCGGGTAGCCCCCGTTCTCGTCGTACGTGGTGATGACCTGCGGCCGGAACGCACGGATCTTCGCGACCAGACGCCCGGCCGCCGTCTCCGCGTCCTCCAGTGCGAAGCAGCCCTCGGGCAGCGGCGGCAGCGGGTCGCCCTCGGGCAGCCCGGAGTCGACGAAGCCGAGCCACTCCTGCTTGACGCCCAGGATCTCCCGGGCCTCGTCCATCTCCTTCTTGCGGACTTCGTGGATGTTCTCCTCGATGTACGCGTCGCCCTGGAGTTTCGGGTTGAGGATGGAGCCGCGCTCACCGCCCGTGCAGGTCACTACCAGCACGTCCACCCCCTCGGACACGTACTTGGCCATGGTGGCCGCGCCCTTGCTCGACTCGTCGTCGGGGTGGGCGTGCACGGCCATCAGTCGAAGCTGCTCAGTCAAGACTCGATCCTCAGTGATTGATCGCCATCAGGGTGCCGTCCCGCGGGGACGTCGGTGTGGGGTGGCGGTCGGGTGACGGGTGGAGGCTTCTATAGTGACCGAACCGGGGGGCGGAAAATTCCTCAATCCCCGGTACGGGAGGAACGATCATGACTGCGGTGCGCGAGGCGCCCTCCGAGAACCGCTACGGCCGCTCCGCGGACCAGCGTGCGGACCGCAAACTCAAGATCATCGGCTCGGTGCTCGGCGCCGCTCTGCTCGGCGTGCTCGGCTGGATCGGTTACGACTACATCGCAGGTCAGGGCGTCAGTGCCGAGCTGATCAAGTTCAAGGTCGTCTCGGACGACCGGGTCGAGGTGCACCTGGAGGTCCGCAAGGACCGGAACGCCAAGGGCTACTGCACGATCCGCTCGCAGCGCGAGGACGGTACCGACGTCGCCCGCAAGGACTTCCGCTTCGACGAGGACACCGACCGGATCGACCGCGTCCTCTCCCTGCGTACGACGTCCAGGGCGACCAGCGTCGAGCTGCTGGGCTGCACGGACGACGGCGGGGCGTCGCATTGACCGCCGCACGCACCTCCTGATCCGCTCTTGGCGGCACTGACCTGCGGTTCCCTACATGCGGTCGGTTACCTTCTCCCCCTTTTCCTGGGGAATTGTTAGGCTCGTGGTTTCGCCCACCCGTAGAAGCGCATGCTTCGGGTAGGGCGATGCTTTGTATTCCCAGTACCGACGAGGAGCACCCTGTGACCCAGACCAGCGAAAACGTCACCTGGCTCACGCAGGAGGCGTACAACCAGCTCAAGGCCGAGCTGGAGTACCTGTCTGGTCCCGCGCGCACGGAGATCGCCGTAAAGATCGCGGCGGCCCGTGAGGAGGGGGACCTGCGTGAGAACGGCGGGTACCACGCGGCCAAGGAGGAGCAGGGCAAGATGGAGCTCCGGGTGCGCCAGCTGACCCAGCTCCTGGAACACGCGAAGGTCGGCGAGGCGCCGGCCGACGACGGTGTGGTCGAGCCCGGCATGGTCGTGACGATCGCCTTCGACGGCGATGACGACGACACGACGACCTTCCTCCTGGCCTCCCGTGAGTACGCGAGCGCGGACATCGAGACGTACTCGCCGCAGTCCCCGCTCGGCGTGGGCGTGAACGGCAAGAAGATGGGCGAGACCGCGGACTACGAGCTGCCGAACGGCAAGACCGCGACGGTGAAGATCCTTTCGGCGAAGCCGTACTCCGGCTGATCCCCGGACAGCGAAGGAAGCCTCCCGCCCGATGGGCGGGAGGCTTCGTCGCTCCGTGCGTCAGCTCCAGGTCAGCCGCTCGCCGTCCTCGTCGACGTGAGGCGGGGTGAGGGTCCACATCTGATGTTCTTCTGATGTGCGCCGGACGCGGCCTGGATTTGGGCTCAGTTTGCCGCCGAGCGGTACTTGCGCACCGCCAGCGCCCGGAAGACAGCGATGATCAGCACGGACCAGATGATCGAGGCCCAGATCGGGTGCTCCATCGGCCACGCGCCGGTGACCGTCTTCGGGACGCCCGGCATCGTGTTCCCGAAGAGTTCACGGGCGCCCGCCACAGTGGCACTGAACGGGTTCCACTCGGCGACATGCTGAAGGAACGTCGGCATACCGGTGACCGGCACAAAGGCGTTCGAGATGAACGTCAGGGGGAACAGCCAGATAAGCCCGCCGGAGGTCGCCGCCTCCGGGGTCCGTACCGACAGGCCGATCAGGGCGCCGATCCAGGAGAACGCGTAGCCCAGCAGAAGCAGCAGCAGGAAGCCACAGAGCACCTTCCCGATGTTCTCGTGGGTCCGCCAGCCGACGATCAGGGCGACTCCCGCGAGGACGACGAGCGTGAAGCTGGTCTGCACGAGGTCGGCGAGCGTCCGTCCGGTGAGGACCGCGCCCCGGGCCATCGGCAACGACCGGAAGCGGTCGATGAGCCCCTTGTGCATGTCGTCGGCGATGCCCGCGCCGGCGCCCGCGGTGGCGAAGGTGACAGTCTGGGCAAAGATGCCCGCCATCAGGAATTCCTTGTACAGCTGCGGGTCGGTGGAGCCGCCGACGCTGATCGAGCCGCCGAAGACGTAGGTGAACAGCACCACGAACATGACTGGCTGGATGACTCCGAAAAGGAGCATCTCAGGAATCCTGGTCATCCGGATCAGGTTGCGCCGGGCGATGACCAGGGAGTCGCGCACGGCCTGGCCGATACCGCCGCCGGCGCGTGGGGCGGGGGCCGCCGCCGTCTCGGTGAGTGCGCTCACTTCTCCGCCTCCGTCCCGGCCGCGACGGACTGCTCCGCCGCCCCGTCCCCGTCGTGTCTCTGCTCTTCCGCCGCGTGGCCGGTGAGGGAGATGAACACGTCGTCGAGGGTGGGGCGGCGCAGCCCGATGTCGTCGATCTCCACCCCTCGGGCGTCGAGGTCGCGGATGATCTCGGCGAGGAGCTTGGCCCCGCCGTCGACCGGGACGGTCAGTTTGCGCATGTGCGGGACGACCGCGACCTCGCCCTTGCCGAGGCGGCCGAGGGCGGTGCGGGCCGGTTCGACCTGGTCGGGCTGGTGGACCACGACCTCGACGCGCTCGCCGCCGATGCGGGCCTTGAGCTGGTCGGAGGTGCCGCGGGCGATGACGAGGCCGTGGTCGATCACGCAGATGTCGTGGGCGAGACGGTCGGCCTCCTCCAGGTACTGCGTGGTCAGCAGCAGCGTCGTACCGCCTGCCACGAGCTCCTCGATGACCTCCCAGAGCTGCTGCCGGTTGCGCGGGTCGAGGCCGGTGGTCGGCTCGTCCATGAACATGACCGGCGGGGAGACGACCAGGGCCGCCGCGAGGTCGAGGCGACGGCGCATGCCACCGGAGTACGTCTTGGCGGGGCGGTCGGCCGCGTCGGCGAGGTGGAACCGCTCCAGCAGCTCCCTCGCCCTGGCCTTCGCGTCGCGCCGGCTCATCTGGTAGAGCTGGCCGACCATCTGGAGGTTCTCGCGGCCGGTCAGGTACTCGTCGACGGCGGCGAACTGGCCGGAGAGCCCGATCGAGCGCCGTACCTCGTTGGGTCTCCTCAGCACGTCGATGCCCGCGACGAAGGCGCTGCCGCTGTCCGGCATGAGCAGCGTCGTCAGGACGCGCACAGCGGTCGTCTTGCCGGCGCCGTTGGGGCCGAGAAGGCCGAGGACGGTGCCCTCGGGCACGTCGAGGTCGACACCGCCGAGTGCGGTGACGTCGCCGAAGGTCTTCACCAGACCTTCGGCGTGAATGGCGCCTGGCATATGGGGTCCCCCGTGCGTTTGGGTGGCTTCCTCACAGATCCTAGATTTGCCCGTCCTGCCGCGCCCGGCGAACACACGAAGCGAACACACGAAGCGAACGCGTGCACGTCCGGGGCCGGACGCGGGCACAGTAACGCGATACATCGCGACACACAAGACATGCACCACCGGCCCGCCGCCCGGGACCGCCTCACCAGCCACCCGCGGGCACCTCCCCGGCCGCCGGAGAGATCACGCGGCGGGCATTGACGGCGGGGTGAGGCGTGCTTAAGGTAATCGCTAACCCCAACGTTTACCCCCCGGAAATCAACGCGACATGCAGGGTAAACGTTTACCTAGAGGGCGGACCACGGTGGGAAGGAAGCGCGATGCGGGCTGACGGGCGTGTGACGCTCAAGACGATGGCCGACTCCTTGGGAGTCTCCGTGAAGACCGTGTCACGGGCCCTGGCGGGCAAGGACTCGGTCGGCGAGGAGCTGAGGGCCCGTATCCGCGCGGAGGCCGACCGGCTCGGCTACGTGCCGAACTCGATGGCCAGGTCACTGGTCTCCGGCGACACCATGACCCTGGGCATGGTCATCACCCATCCGGCGAACCCGTTCTACGCGCAGCTGATCAGCGCCGTAGAGGAACGCTGCCGCGCGAACGGCTACTCACTGCTGCTCATGGTGACCGAGGAAGACCTGGAGACGGAGCGGGACGCGGCCAGGACACTCCAGCGGTGGGGAGTGGACGGAGCCGTGGTGATCCCCGTCCAGGAGGGCGCGGAGCACTGGCGGAAGCTGCGGGACTCCGGGGTGCCGATCGTGCTGGTCAACCGTGGACTGGACGGCTTCGCCTGCGACTTCGTCGGGGTCGACCACGAACGCGGGGCCTACGAGGCCGCCTCCCATCTGCTCGACACCGGTGCCTCCAGCATCCACCTGCTGGAGGAGGACGTGCCGTTCTCCTCGGCCGCCGACCGGCGCGCCGGTTTCCACCGCGCACTCACGGAGCGCGGCCTCCCCGTGCGGGACGACACCGTCACGCTGGTGCCGCCGTCCGCGCAGGGGCGGCGGGTGCTGCCGTGGGAACCGGACGCCGCCTACGAGTGCGCCCAGCAGCTGGTGAGCGGCCTCGAACCGGGCGCGGCGGTACTGACCGGGAGCGACTACTTCGCGCTCGGCCTGTACCGCGCACTGTCCGAGAGGGGCATCGACGTGCCCGCGCAGGTCGCGGTGATCGGGCACGGTGACCTGCCGTTCGCCGCGTATCTGCAACCCGCGCTGGCCAGCGTCCGGCCACCCGCCGACGAGATCGGCGCGAGGGCCGCGGACCTGCTGTTCGAACGCATCCAGGGCTCGGCCGCACCCGCCAAGACCATCTGTCTGCCGCCTGAGCTGAGGATTCGCGCCTCGGCCGGCGGCGACGACCGACGTACAGCCAACTGATGAGGAACATGGCGATGCCGCATACGGAAGAACAGCGGACCACGGTGTACGAACAGGCCCGGGACATCCCCGTGGTGGCCGACGTCGACGTCCTGGTCGTCGGCGGTGGTCCGGCCGGTGTGTGTGCCGCCGTCGCCGCGGCGCGGGCGGGCGCGAGTACGTTCCTCGTCGAACGGCACGGTTTCCTCGGCGGGATGTGGACCGCGGGAATGGTCCTCACGCTCGCCGGCTACAACTCCTGGCTGCGCCCGTACCAGCGCTGTGTGGACGGCGTTCCGGCGGAGTGGCTCGCCCGCGCCGCCGAGCAGGGCGGTGCGGTCGACGGCGACGGCTGGGTGCTGAACTCCGACCCCGAGGTCATGAAGCGCGTCGCCGACGAGATGATCGAGGCCGAAGGCATCGGCCTGCTGCTGCACAGCTGGGGCGCTCGCCCGATCGTCGAGGACGGGGCCGTGCGCGGTGTGTACGTCGAGAACGTCGACGGCCGGCGCGCCATCCGCGCCTCGGTCACCGTGGACTGCACCGGCAACGGCGACATCGTGGCCGGTGCCGGTGACGACTGGGCCAAGGGCAACACCCTTCAGCCGATGACCATGCCGTTCCGGGTGGGCAACGTGGCGACGGACCCGGAACGCGAGCACGCCCTACCGGTACGGATCCCGATCGGCCCGGAGGCGACCCTGCTGAAGGAGCCGCTGCTCGGGCGATACGCCTCCACCCGCAGGGACATCGATCTGGACATCGACGCCATGCGGGCGGCCAGGAAGCGGGGCGAACTGCCGCCGTTCGGCGGCCCGTGGTTCGGTGGCATGGAGAAGGACATCGCCTGGGTCAACACCACCCGTGTCATCGGCGACGCGTCCGACGCGGAGGATCTCACCCGCGCGGAGATCACCGGCCGCAAGGACTCCGTCGCCCTGCTGGAAGCCCTGCGCGAGCACAGCCCGGCGTTCGCGAACGGGCGCATGCTGCACACGAGCACCCAGATCGGTGTCCGCGAGACACGACGCCTCCTCGGCGAGTACACGCTCACCGGCGACGACATCCGCTCCAACGCCCGGTTCGACGACAGCATCGCGGTCGGCTGCTGGCCGATCGACGTGCACCCGGCCGGGGACGTCGGCGTGCACGCCATGTACGTACCGCTCCCTTACGAGATCCCGTACCGCAGCCTGCTGCCGCGGACGACCGACGGCCTGCTCGTGGCCGGCCGGTGCATCTCGGTGGACCGCGAGGCACTCGGCTCGGCGCGGGTCGGTGCCACCTGTGCCGCGACGGGCCAGGCCGCGGGTGTGGCCGCCGCGCTCGCCGCGGCCGACGGGAAGCAGCCGCGCCGGCTCGACGGCGAGCGGATCAGGGCGGCGATCCAGGAACAGGGCGGCCGCGTGACGCCGCCGGCGCAATGACACTTCACCAGGAGAACGCTGTGCACGCTCACGCAGAGGCGGAGAGCCAGAAGATATCCCCGCAGGCCCGGAAGGTCCTCGTGGCGGCGGGCATCGGTCATTTCATCGAGTGGTACGACGTCGGCGCCTACGGGCTGCTGGCCACCTTCCTCGCCGCGAACTTCTTCGTCTCCGGCAATCCGACGGCCGCGCTGCTGTCCACCTTCGCCGTCTCCGCCATCGGGTTCGTCCTGCGGCCGCTCGGCGGCCTCTTCTTCGGACCGCTCGGGGACCGCATCGGCCGGCAGCGCACCCTGGCCATCGTCGTTCTGCTCACCTCGGGTTCGACGTTCGCGATGGGCGTGCTGCCCACCTACGACAGCGTGGGCATCCTCGCTCCCGTACTGCTGGTCGTCGTCAGGATGGTGCAGGGCTTCGGGGCCGGCGGCGAGACGTCCAACGCGGTGGCGCTGCTGTTCGAGCACTCGCCGCGCACCCGCCGCGGGTTCATGACGAGCTGGATGGACGGGATCGGCTTCATGGCCTCCGTCGTCGGCTCCGCACTCGCGCTCGTGCTGATCAACGTGCTCGGGAACGACGCGATGACGGGCTGGGGCTGGCGGATCCCGTTCCTCCTCGCGCTTCCGCTCGGCGTCGTCGGTCTGTACATCCGGGTGAAGCTGGAGGACTCCCCGGAGTTCCGCGAGCTGGAGGCCACCGGCGAGGTCGCGCAGTCGCCGACGAAGGAGGCGTTCCGTACCGGCTCCAGGGCGATGCTGGTGCTGTGCGGCGTCCTGCTCCTCAAGGCCATCGCACACTGGGCGCTGGTGTCCTTCCTGCCGAGCTTCCTCAGCGGCGACCTCGGCTTCAGCACCAGTGAGTCCTTCACGACGACGACCATCGCCATCGGGGTCACCGCCGTCGCCGTTCCGGTCATGGGCGCCCTCTCCGACCGCGTCGGGCGAAAACCGATGCTCATCGCGGGCAGCGCCGGCTTCGTCGTGCTCACCTGGCCGGCGTTCTACCTGATGTCGCTCGGCAGCGTGGCGAACGCGATCATCGCCATGACGGTCCTCGGCCTCCTGATCGCGGTGTTCGACGGCGCGTTGAGCGCGATGATGGCCGAGCAGTTCCCCGCGCGGATCCGCAGCGGCGCGATGGCCATCCCGTACAACCTGGTGGTCTCGGCGTTCGGCGGCTCGGTCCCCTACGTGGCCACGTGGCTGGTCGCCAGTACCGGGAGCAAACTCGCCCCCTCCTTCTACGTGATGCTCCTGTCCGCCGTCACCCTGACCTTCGCGGTCACCTCGATCCGCGAGACCGCCCCCCGGCGGACCCCGGTCGCGCCGGAGCGGGACGCCGAACCGGTGCCGCAGCCGTAGTTCCCGGCCGGAGCATCCGCAGTCCGCACACCGCAAGAACCGAACGGAGCCCCTGACCATGCCTCAGCGAAATCGCCGTGTGCTCGTCCGGTCCATGGACGACATCAGCATCGAGGAGGTGCCGGTCCCCCGGCCCGGCGACAACGAACTCCTCATCCGCAGCAGCGTCGTCGGGATCTGCGGATCCGACACCCACGCCGCTCTCGGTCACCACCCCTTCATCGACCTGCCCTACCGGCCGGGGCACGAGGTGGTCGGCACGGTCGCCGCCGTCGGCGCGGGGGCCGAGGACTTCGCCCCGGGCACCAGGGTGATCGTCGAACCCAACCTGTACTGCGGCCGCTGCGCCCAGTGCCGCTCGGGCCGCTACAACATCTGCCGGGATCTGAGGGTCTTCGGCTGTCAGACTCCCGGCGGCATGGCCGACCTCTTCACGATCCCCGCCGACCGGGTCCACCGGGTGCCCGAGGCGATGTCCGACCTCCAGGCCGCGCTCGTCGAACCGCTCGCCACCCCGGTCCACGCCGTGGCCAGAGCCGGTGACCTCACCGGCCGCACCGTGGCGGTCCTCGGCGCCGGTCCCATCGGGCTGCTCGTCCTGGCCGCGGCCCGGCACGCCGGTGCCGCCCGGATCGTCGTCACCGACCTGCTCGAAACCAAACGGGAGCGAGCCGTGCGGCTCGGCGCCGACGGCGCGGTACCGGCCGACGCGGCCGGCCTGGCCGGGGAGGCCCGGGACATCCTGGGCGGTCCGGCCGACGTGGTCTTCGACTGCGTCGCCCGTGAACAGTCCATGGCCCAGGCCGTCGACCTGGTGGACAAGGGCGGCCGGATCATCGTCGTCGGCGTCGGAGCCCCCGGCCCCACGCCGGTCCGGCTGGACCTCGTCCAGGACCGCGAGATCCGCATCGAGGGCACCCTCATGTACACCGCCGACGACTACCGCACCGCCCTCGGCCTGATCACTTCCGGCGTCGTCGACACCGACGCGATCATCACCGGAACCTTCCCGCTGGAGGACGCGGCCGAGGCGTTCGCCGCCTCGCTCGCACCGGAGCACGTCAAGGTGCTGATCACCGTGACCGGACCCTGAGACCGCTACGGGCCCTGAGGCCTGATCCGCAATCCCCGGCGGGCCCCGGCCCACCACCGACGTAAGGAACCCTGTTGTGATCGTCGTCGCAGGTGAGGCACTGATCGACCTGGTGCCGGAGGCCACCGGGAACACCACGGCCGCTCTGGTGCCCGCCCGCGGCGGCGGACCGTACAACACGGCCGTGGCGCTCGCCCGCCTCGGCTCCCCCGTCGCCTTCTGCTCGCGGATCTCGACGGACGCCTTCGGCATGTCCCTGACCGGCCGTCTGCGTGAGGAGAACGTCGTCCTCGACCTGGTGCAGCGAGGGCCGGAGCCGACCACGCTGGCCGTCGCCGCCATCGAGGCCGGCGGCTCGGCCGCGTACACCTTCTACTGCCAGGGCACCGCCGACCGCCTCTTCACCCTGCCGGGCCCCCTGCCCGCAGAGACCCGGGCGGTGTCGTTCGGCACCTGCTCACTGGTACTCGAACCGGGGGCGAGCGCCTACGAGGAGCTGCTGCGCCGCGAGGGGCGGCACGGGCGCTTCATCACCCTGGACCCCAACATCCGCACCGGCCTCATCACGGACCCGGACGCCTACCGGGCCCGCTTCAGCCGCCTGCTGCCGTCCGTCTCGCTCCTGAAGCTCAGCGAGGAGGACGCGCAGTGGCTCGGGTACGACATCGCGGGCTGGCTGGCCGCCGGGCCGGCCGCCGTCGTGGTCACCCGGGGCGCGGCCGGCCTGACGGCCCACACGCGCGGCGGCGGCACGTACTCCGTACCCGGTGAGCCCGTCCGGGTCGTCGACACCATCGGTGCCGGCGACACCGTCAACGCGGCGCTGCTGCACGCCCTGTCCGAACGCGGCCTGCTGCACGCCGACGCCCTGGCCGCACTGACCGAGGACGGCTGGCGGCAGGTACTCGGCTTCGCCGCCCGTGCCGCGGCGGCCACCTGCGCGCGGGCGGGCGCCGAGCCGCCCTTCGCGCACGAACTGCGCTCCCCGCGCACCTGACGGGCCTCGTCCCCGTCTCCGCGAGGAGGCGGGCCGGGGCACCGCCGGATGGCTCAGTTCAGCACCAGATAGCCCGCGTCGCGCAGCGCGGCGGCGACCTCCGCGCAGTGCTCCGGGCCCTTCGTCTCCAGGTGCAGTTCCACCTCGGCCTCGGTGAGGCCGAGCCGGGGATCGGTGCGCACATGGCTCACGTCCAGGACGTTGGCGTCGGCCACCGAGAGCACGGCGAGCATCGTCGCCAGCGCACCGGGGCGGTCGGTGAGCCGCAGCCGCAGGCTCAGGTACCGGCCGGCCGCCGACATGCCGTGGGTCAGGATGCGCTGCATCAGCAGCGGGTCCACGTTGCCGCCGGACAGCAGCGCCACCACCGGCCCGCGGAACGACTTCGGGTCGCTCAGCAGGGCGGCCACCGGGCTCGCCCCGGCCGGCTCCACGACCATCTTCGCCCGTTCCAGGCAGAGCAGCAGCGCACTGGACAGCTCGTCCTCGGAGACCGTACGGACCTCGTCGACCAGATCCCTGATCAGCGGGAACGGGACGTCGCCCGGCCGCCCCACCTTCATGCCGTCCGCCATCGTCTGGAGCGAGCCGATCGACACCGGGTGGCCGGCGGCCAGCGAGGGCGGGTAGGCGGCCGCGCCCGCCGCCTGCACGCCGACGATCCGCACGTCGGGGCGGACCGCCTTCACCGCCACGGCGATCCCCGCGGCGAGCCCCCCGCCGCCTATCCCGACGACGATGGTGCGCACCTCGGGGCACTGCTCCAGGATCTCCAGGCCCACCGTGCCCTGCCCGGCGATGATGTCCGGGTGGTCGAAGGGGTGGATGAAGACCGCACCGGTCTCCTGCGCGTACTCCTGCGCCGCGGCCAGCGTCTCGTCGACGACATGGCCGTGCAGCCGCACCCGCGCCCCGTACTCACGCGTCGCGGCGACCTTCGGCAGCGGCGCCCCGACCGGCATGAAGACCGTCGCCCGTACGCCGAGCAGCGCAGACGCGAGCGCGACACCCTGCGCATGGTTTCCGGCGCTCGCGGCCACCACGCCCGCCGCACGTTCCACCGGGGACAGCCCCGCGATCCGCACGTACGCGCCCCGCAGTTTGAACGAACCGGTGCGCTGCAGGTTCTCGCACTTGAACCGGACGGGAGCGCCCACGAGGTCGGTCAGATGGCGGCTGCCCTCCATCGCGGTGACCCTGGAGACGCCGGAGAGCATCTTCTGCGCCCCCTTGATGTCATCGAGGATCAGCGGGGGAAACTGGGTGGCCGGCGGGAAGCTCATGCCACAAGTCTTGCAGCTGAAAGGGGTTGCGGCCGCCGCGAGGCGGGCCGTCCTGCGCCGATGTCCGCAGGTTTGTGCAGCGCTGGTACGCGTTGCCCCGGGGCCGCGTACTCTGTCCCCCACCCATCCGACACCGCACGAAGAGAGCCCCCGGCCATGCCCCCTCAGGACATGACGACTGCCGCGTCTCCCTCCGGGGGCGCCGCCCCCGAGAATCCGGGCCACGACCACCTGCTCGACGCTCTGCAGCACCAGGTGGCGGTCTTCGCCCGCCGTGCCGAGCAGACCCGCCTCGGCGGCGTCGGCCAGGTGCGCAATTCCATGGACCGGGCCGCGTATCTGCTGCTCAACCGGCTGGACCGGGAAGGACCCATGGGCGTCAAGGCGCTGGCCGCCGGGATGGGGATCGACTCCTCGACCGTGACCCGGCAGGTCGCGCCGCTCGTGGACACCGGCCTGGTCAAGCGGACCTCGCACCCGGAGGACGGCCGGGCCGTCGTCCTCCAGCTGTCCCCGCGGGGACAGGCCCGGCTGGACGAGGTCCGGGCCTCGCGGCGCGAGCTGATGTCACAGGTGACGGGCGACTGGGACGAGGAGGAACGCGACACGTTCTGCGCGCTGCTCACCCGTTTCAACGCGGCACTGGCCGCCCGGCAGAGCGCGCACCAGCCGCCCGCCGCGGGATAGCCGGACCCGGCCGAGGTCCCAGGCCTTGACCCGGGGCCCCCGGCGCGCTCGGATGACAGGGTGCGAGAGCGCCAGGCGGGCCGACAGCGGCGCCGCGCCCAGGAGTTCGAGGCCTTCGTGGCGGGCGCGGCCGGCCGGCTGCTGCACGCCGCCACCCTGCTCACCGCCGAACCCGCCCGGCCGCCGGGGGCCAACGAGCGCGCGCAGCGGCTGCTGACGGCCGCGCTGGCCCGTACGTACGCGGACTGGGACCGGCTGCACGGCGAGGATCCGTACAACCGCACCCGGCAGGACCTGGCCGCCCGGTTCGCGAGGGAGGCCTGGCGCCACCACCACCCGCGCGGCGGGCTGTTGGACGGGCTGACCCCGCAGGAACGGCTCGTCCTGGTGCTGCGGCTGCACGAAGGGGTCGCCGAGGAGCAGACCGCGGCGCTGCTCGGACTGCCCGTGGACCGGATCCGCGCGATCTGCAACCGCTCGGTGGCCACGGTGCGCGGGACCCGCGCTCCCACGGTCCGGCGGGGGGCCGCGCCATGAGCGGGAGCGGCCGCAAGGAGGACGAGGTCCGGCGGATCCTGGAGGGGCCGCATCCGCAGGTGCCCGCCGATCTGGCGGAACGGGCGGCGGAACTCGGTGCCAGGCTGCTGCGCCGGCGGCGGGCCCTGCGCCTGCTGGGGCTGCTGGGGCTGCTCGTCGCGGTGACGGCGTTCACGGTGTGGGCGGTCGCGGTCCAGCCCTGGCAGGCGCCGCCGGCCGAGACGACCCCGCCGCTGGGCGGCTGGTGACGGCCTCGGCCACGACAGCCGCCGTGGCCGAGGCCGTGAGCGCAGGCCGTACCGGGCCGGGCGGATCTATCCTGGAGGCACGCGTCACGCGCCGGTCCGGAAACCGGCCGAGGAGGCCGTCATGACCAGGAAAGTTGCTGACTGCCGCAAGTATCCGAGCGAGTCGAACTGCTCGCTGACCATCTCCGGTGAGGAAGACGAAGTCGTGCGGGCCGCGGCCGAGCACGCGGCCTCCGTCCACGAGCACACCGACAGCCCGGAGCTGCGGGAACAGCTCCGGGGCATGCTGGAGGACGAGAAGGCCACCGTCTGAGACGTCCGCCCGCGGCGGGAACGGAGCCGGTCGCCCGGCTTCCGTCCCCGCCGCCGCTCGTGGGCACGGGGCCCCTCGAACCGCGGGACCCCTCGAACACTGCCTAGCCGAGCGCCTGCGTCAGGTCGGCCAGCAGGTCGTCGCCGTTCTCGATGCCGACGGAGAGCCTGACCAGGTCGGCGGGGACCTCCAGCGGCGATCCGGCCGCCGAGGCGTGCGTCATCCGGCCCGGGTGCTCCAGGAGCGACTCGACGCCGCCGAGGGACTCACCGAGCGTGAAGAGCTTCGCCCGGTTGCAGACCTCGACCGCCGCCTCCTCGCCGCCCGCGACCCGGAAGGAGACCATGCCGCCGAACGCCTTCATCTGCTTGGCGGCGACCTCGTGCCCCTGGTGCTCGGGCAGTCCCGGGTAGAGGACCTGGGTGACCTTGGGGTGCCGGGTGAGCAGGTCGGTGACCTTGCCGGCGTTCTCGCAGTGCCGGTCCATCCGGACGGCGAGGGTCTTGATGCCGCGCAGCACCAGCCAGGCGTCGAAGGGGCCGGCCACGGCACCCATCGCGTTCTGGTGGTACGCCAACTCCTCCGAGAGTTCGGGGTCGTTGACGATCAGCGCGCCGCCGACGACGTCCGAGTGACCGCCCATGTACTTGGTGGTGGAGTGCACCACCACATCGGCGCCCAGGGCGAGGGGCTGCTGAAGGTAGGGGCTGGCGAAGGTGTTGTCGACGACCAGCCGCGCACCCGCCGAGCGGGCGACACCGGCGACGGCCGCGATGTCGGTGATGCCGAGCAGCGGGTTGGAGGGCGTCTCCACCCAGATCGCCTTGGTGCGCGGCTGGATCGCGGCCCGTACCGCCGCCACGTCCGAGGTGTCGGCGACCGAGAACTCCACGCCCCAGCGCGAGGCGACCTTCGCGAACAGCCGGAACGTACCGCCGTAGGCGTCGTTCGGGATGACCACGTGGTCGCCGGGCGTCAGCAGCGTACGGAGGAGGCAGTCCTCGGCGGCCAGACCGGACGCGAAGGCGAGCCCGCGGCGGCCGCCCTCAAGGGCCGCCAGGTTCTCCTCCAGTGCGGTGCGCGTCGGGTTGGCGCTGCGGCTGTACTCGTAGCCGCCGCGCAGCCCGCCGACGCCGTCCTGCTTGTACGTCGACACCTGGTAAATGGGCGGAACAACAGCGCCGGTGAGGGGATCGGCGGTGTTTCCCGCGTGGATCGCGAGAGTTTCGAAGCTGTGCTGGTCGCTCATGGGGCCGAGCGTAGTTCGTCGCGAGGGCGCTCACGGAGCACCGGGCCCGTCCGGGACAATGGGGGTATGGAGATTCTCTGGTTCCTGCTCGCGCTGTGCATGCTCGCCGCGGTCGTCGGCCCCTTCGTGCTGCGGCGCCGCGGCGGTATCCGCCAGGTGGCGCCCGGCTCCCCCGACGCCGCCGACCCGGACACCTACGGCTTCGCCCGCCAGGAGGAACTGGACATCCGGATGCCGGGCCCCGACCAGGACCTCCTGGACGTACTCGATGTCGTCCAGGGCACCCAGGAGTGGCGGGCGGCCTCGCAACTGCTGTCCGGGACGCCGAAGGAGGGCGAGGTGCGGTGGCAGCGGGTGCAGGCGTTCGCCGGTGCCGCCTCGCTGGAGCTGGCGCAGCGGCCGGGCGTCGGCGGGGCCTGGCTGCGCAAGTGGCGGGCCGAGTCCCCGAAGGACGCGGGCGGCGCGGCCGTGCACGCCGAGTTCCTGGTCCAGCAGGCCTGGCGCTCGTCCACCGTCGGTACGGACGACTTCCGGATCATCCTGGAGGAGGCCCGTACGGTCGTCGGCGAGGCGGCCCTGCTGGCGCCCGGCGATCCGGTGCCGTACCTGGTGGAGCTGGCGGCGGCGCGTGGGCTCGGCTACTCCCACGAGGAGTTCGACCAGCTCTGGGCGAAGATCATCGACCGGGCCCCCGCGCACATGGGCGCGCACATCGCGGCGCTGCACTTCTGGTGCGAGAAGTGGCACGGCTCCCGCGAGGAGGCCGACCGCTTCGCCACCGCGGCCGCCGCCCGCGCCCCGCAGGGGTCGCTGCTGGCCGCGCTGCCGCTCTTCGCGCTGTACGAGCACCTGCCCGAGGTCAACATGGTGCGGAGCTTCTACCGGAGCCAGGCGGTGACCAAGGCGGTCGAGGGCGCCCTGTTCGCGGTCCACGCGGCGCGCGCCGACGACCCGATGCTCGCCCACGTCCGCCATCTCCTGGTGCTGTTCCTGGTCCGGATGGAGCGCTGGTCGGAGGCGATGGGCCAGCTCGTCCACATCGACGGGCACGTGGGCGCGCTGCCGTGGACGGAGAGCTCCGACCCGGCCGCCGAGTACACCGTGTACCGGGCTCTCGCGGTCGCCGGCTACGAGGCGAACGGCGGCAGCCCGGCGACGCTGCTGCGGTAGCGGGACAGCCTCCCGGCCCCTAGCCATCCGCCGGTGTGCGACGGTGGGCACCGACAAGGCGCCCACCGCGCGGCCTGCTGACTGATGGGACCGGTACACCTCATGGCCCGACTGATACCCCTGATCCTGATCGGCCTCGGCCTCTACTTCTGGTTCAAGGCCCGCAAGCGGACCGCCGCCTACGTCGAGGACATGGAGTCCGACGACGGCACGCCCCGCCGCTGACCGGGCCACGGAACCGGCGGCGGAATCCACGGCGGTCCCGGTGCGTTGTACGGACAGCACGCCGACCCACGAGGAGCCCCCGCATGTTCCTGCACCGCCGTACCCCGCAGCTCCCCACCCCCCAGGAGGCGCTGCGCGGCCGCCCCACCCCCGAATTCACCGTCCCGTCCCGCCACACGGTCCTGGGCAACGCCCTGCTGGGCCCGTACCCGGAGGGTCTGGAGGTCGCGGACTTCGCGATGGGCTGTTTCTGGGGCGCCGAGCGCAAGTTCTGGCAGACGGACGGCGTCTGGACGACGCTCGTCGGCTACCAGGGCGGCTACACGGAGAACCCCGCGTACGAAGAGGTCTGCTCGGGCCTGACCGGTCACACGGAGGCCGTCCGCGTCGTGTACGACCCGAAGGTCGTCACGTACGAGCAGCTCCTGAAGCTCTTCTGGGAGTCGCACGACCCGACCCAGGGCTTCCGCCAGGGCAATGACGTCGGCACGCAGTACCGCTCGGCGGTCTACACCCACTCCCCCGAGCAGGAAGCGGCCGTGAAGGCGTCCCGCGAGGCCTACCAGAAGGTCCTCACCGGCTCCGGCCATGGCGAGATCACCACGGAGATCCTGCCCGCGGAGGGCCGCACGTTCTGGCCGGCGGAAGCCGCGCACCAGCAGTACCTGGACAAGAACCCGGCGGGCTACTGCGGAATCGGCGGGACGGGTGTCTCGTGCCCGATCGGGGTGGCTCCGGCCGGAGAGTGACGCGCCTCCCCCTGCGCGAGGCGATACGGCCTCGCACAACCAAGCCCCGGCAGGGATCAGCCGGGGCTTGTCGCTCGTCTGGTGGCTCACAGGCTCCAGCACCGATGGCTGGGGTACCTCTCGCACAGTTCAGATAGACGCCTTCGCGCCGCCGATGAAGTCGTCCCAAGCACGAGGACCGAAGCTGAGGACCGGACCAGCCGCGTCCTTGCTGTCTCGGACGCCGATCCCGTCATCGAAGCGGGCGGTCTCTACGCAGTTGCTGTTGGCTCCGCTGTAACTCGACTTCCACCAGTCGGCGGTCACAACCTGGAGGCCAGGGGGCAAAGTGTTCACTGATGCTCTTTCTTCTTGCTGGCGATGAGGGACATCGACTTGTTGAACGGCAGCGCGGCTGCGGTCAACCGTTCGTACGCTTCGGAGTACCGAGCAACGTCCGCCTCCTCCTCGATATAGAGGCTGCTATCGAGGTGTTCGAGCAAGGTGACGTCCAGCGCCCGTTGGCCGAAGCCCAGGATGGTGAAGCCTCCCGTTGTCCCAGGATGCAACTCAGCTTCCATTGGCAGCACCTGAATTCTGACGTGCGGATACTCGGCTACGTCCAAAAGACGTTGCAGTTGATCGCGCATGACCCCAGCGCCCGGGACTCGTGCGGTGAGGGCCGCCTCATGAATGATGGCTCGAAACGTCAAGGGCCTGGGTCGGCTGAGTACTGCCTGCCGCGCGATCCGTACCTCAACAAGTGGGTGGATCTCGTCCGGCGTCGCGGACATGCTGATGGCAGTGATCGCTGCACGGGCGTACGCAGCGGTTTGTAGCAAGCCAGGAATGAGCAACGGTTCGTACGCGTTCATGGACGCCGCGTCGGACTCCAGGCTGATGAGGTCTGCGTATACCGGGGCGAGATCGTACGTCTGCCACCAACCACGCTTGCCCCCATCGCGCGCCAGGGTGAGAAGGAAAGACCTCCAGGAACAGCGTCTATCGACTGGTTTCGGAGTTACTTGCTGATCAGTGGGGCCGCGCATATCGACGAGAAGTGGCGGCACTACCGGTTCAGTCCCGGAGACCCACCTTCGGGCTCGACGGCTGATTTCCGCCAGCACGTCACCTTCTGCACTCCTACGCTGCGGCCATGTCATACCGCTTCGCCGGCATCATCGACCGCTATCTGCTCTCCGGTTCCGAGTTCGCCCACAGGCTGCGCGCGGTACGGGCCGAGCAGTGGGCGGCACCCACCCCCTGCGCAGAGTGGGACGTACGCCACCTCGTCAACCACATGACCCGGGGAAACCTCAACTACGTCTCTCTGCTGTATGGCGGCTCGGCCGCCGACTTCCTCCGGCTCCGGGACGAGGACGCTCTGGGCAGCGATCCAGTGGGTTCCTACATCCGGTCGGTGCGGGAGTGCGCAGAGGCGTTCCGGAGGCCGGGCGTCCTCCAGCAGTCTCTCGACCACCCTCTCGGCCCGGTGACCGGGGAACAGGCCCTCGCAGTCCGCACCACGGACGCGACCATTCACACCTGGGACCTGGCCCGAGCCATCAACGCTCCCGAGACGCTCGATCCGGGGCTCGTCGCCTGGGTCGAAGAGCATCTCGGCGAAATCTACGCCGGCTTGGCGGAGTCACCCGTCTCCGCCGACACCACTCACCGCTTCTTCGCCGCGCCAGGGGCTCCGCCCGTGGCAGGGGAGGCCCGCCAAGCCCGGTTGCTGCGCCTGTTCGGCCGCTGATGTCGAAGGGCAAGGCGAGCTCGATTCTTGCTGGGCAGAGGCACTCCCTGCCTACCTGACCACGCGTCGGGCAACCCTCTCCATGAAAGCGTGAGGGCTAGGTTCGGTAGAGCGAAGAGCTCTCGGCCACCTGGGCAGGGCTGAGACCCTCTACGGTCAGGTTGCCGGTCCACAGGTGGTCTCGGTTGGCGTAGACGGCTTCGAAGCCGACGCGCTTCCCACCAGGCTCCAGCTTCCAGCCCTGGTCATGGAACTGGGCGATACGGCCGCTGCCGCAGACGAACGCCCGGGTTGCCTGGATCAGAATCCACTGTGCAAGTTCGGTGTCCCTGGCTGCGGGCCTGCCACAGGAACGGGCCATCTGCCACAGCCGTGGCCACTCGACACCAGGGGTCACTGGGCCGATCACGGCCACGTCACCGATCCGTCGTTCGTCAAGATGGTGGGTGGCGTAGCCGAAGACCGTACCGAACATTGCGAACACCGTGACCCGACCTCGTCCGGTCAGGCCCTCGTCATTGCTGCTCAACTTTGGAACCCTTGGCTGTGGCCGTCCGGGCGCCTTAGCCACGCCCGGACGGCTCCCGTTCAGTGCAGGTGGTTCAGCAGCCGTCGCCGTCACCGCAGCACGCGGGCGGGTTGCAGTCCTTGGCCGCGCCCCACAGCCGGTCATCGACGTGGAACCCGGCGGCCCTGACACGGTCCACCACGGCACCCATCAGCGGCCGAGTCCGGACGGTGGCCTTGGGCTCGTGTCCGAGGAAGAACCCGAACTGTTCGTCGCACCAGGCGGCGTACGCCTGGGTGTGGAGCACGAACGAGTGCCACCCGGGGTCCACGGCGCAGGACGGGGTCATGTCGAACGCGCGGGTGTCGCCCATGACCTTGAGAAAGGCAAGGGCCTGGTCCACGATCCGGCGGGCGGTGGACAACTCGTGTCCGTACTCCTCCGCGCAGAACTCCGACACCTTCTCGAACAGCTCGGCACTGACGAGGTCCCTTCCGCGCCGTAAGACGACGGGAGATTCCAGCATGATTGTCACAGTGAGTTTTCCTCTCTCTCGACAGTTGAGGACTGGTTACGCGGCGGGCGGGGGCGGAAACTTCTCGCCGCCCCCCTTGTCGCCTGGGCCGGTCATCGCCTCACCTCCTTCGGTTGATCAGGGGCCTTGGCTCGGTCTGGTGCCGGAGCGTTGCCCTCACCGGCGGGGCGGCACCCTAGTAGGGGGAGCAGGAGCGGGTCTGCCAGCCGCAGGGAGGGGAGGAGTCTGTGGCGTCCCGTTGCACGGGTGCGGCTGTCCCACCACGTCCGCACATCCATCAGTGCGCCTCCGCCTGGTGCCGGCGCAGCCTGACGTTGCTGTCGGACACTGCGCTGTGATCGCGCGCGGAACGGGCATTCTCCCTGGCGACCGAATGGGAGAGGCAAGTCGGACAGCCAGGAATTATTGAAGGTTCACACGGCAACTCCGTCAAGCGTTCCCTTTCAGTGGGAGCACCTCCAGGACCCGAATCTTTCCTTTTACTCTCCATGGGTCCATCATGGCTTCTCAAAGAGCCCTTGTGGAGCGCTAGTTACGTGGATGCATAAAACTGCCGGCTGCCTGTTCCAGGAAGGCGGATGCATCGTCGCCAGTCAGTGCGTGTGACCAGAAGAGTTCAAACAAACCAAGGTGCTGGGCTATGTCCCGAGGGTCACGCAGTACGACTTCACCGGAGAAAAGTTCGACGGTTACCAAGCGGTCGTCGTAGACCACGAAAATGTTCATGGGGGTGCCGGGAACATGCAGCCCCTGCGGGACTATCCCAATTTCGACGTTGGGTTTCGTGTTGATCTCGGCCATGTGTGAGCACTGGGCCGCCATGGCTTCGATGCTGGCCCGTTGCCACTTGACGGCTTGTTCGGTCATCAAGAACCAGAACGAGCGCGATGGATCGTCCAGGATGGCCTGGCGGTCCATGCGGGCCTGCACGGCGCGCGCAACATCTCTGGCCGGGTCGCTGGTCACCGTGGGCGAAAGGGTCTCGGTGGCGTACTCGCGCACGTGCAGCAGGCCGGTGGGGACTGCTGGGAGAAAATGCCGCATGACCCGCGAGGAAGTTTCAAGGGCTCTCAGCTCGGCTTGCTTGTGATAAAGGCCGACGCGAGCACAGGCACGCCAGGATGCATAGTCCACGTTGGCTCGGCGTGCCAGTCGAAGGAGTTCGCCGGTCACCTCGTCAGGCACGGTGAGGGCCTTGAGGATGCGCTCAACATCCATGACCGTTGGCAAGGCGCGACCGGTCTCAATCCGGCTGATCTTTGTTTGGCTCATGTTGCAGCGCAGCGCCAGGCGTTCGCCGCTGAGACCGGAAGCGCGACGGAGACCCCGAAGGGTCTCCGCCAAATCCTTCCGTTCCCGTGCTTGTTCCTCAGGTTCGATAGACACTGAACGGTGTGGCACTTTCTAGCGCGAGATCCCGCCACGCGAGATACTTTTCGATGTCAGGGTCCTGGATCAGTTCCCGATTGATCTGCGTTCCGTCGGGACGGTAGTTGAGATGCACCACGGTTGATTCGTCGAACAGCCAGAAATCCTGCTCCGGCAGTCCTGGATTCGACCGATCGGTCACATCAACTATTTGGTAGTTCTCTCCAGCTGCGACGTTTCCGGGAACGCACCATTCGAACAGGTACCGGCTGTACGGCGTGAGAGGGCGGCGCACGATCTTGGCTCGGGTCATCGTCCGCCCGGCCGCCGTGTGGTTCCGGATCGTCTGGTGCCATGACATGTTGAAGCCCTCAGGCATCGACGCACCGTCGAGGAAGTCGCGGACCGTCTCAGCCTCCGCAGGCATGGTGTAGGTCTGGTGGACTTCCAGCCTGAACGCGGAGCGCTCGAAGTCGCGGAAGTACGCCTGCCACTCGTCTCCGTCCAGCAGGGCGGGGCTAGAGCCATCCACGGGCACGTGCGGCCTCCTTGAGGATGTCTTCCGGGATCAGTACGACCGACTCGCCATCCGGCGTCGGGTGGGCCACGTCGTAGCCCTGGATGGCCAACATGCCCGGCTCCGGAGTGACGTACACGGTCGGGCAGTCGCCGTTCCCGCATTTGTCGTCGTCGCCGCTCCTGCACGGCCCGCCGGCAATCATCCGCAGTTCGTCCACTGAGACCCCCTCCGGTCTGTGTGGTCAGCAAGCTACGGAATGTCACGCCCGAGGGGCAAGGACGCTCCGCCGTCCAGTCACGAAGTCGCATAGACCCGCGGGCGTGAGTCACCGGCCCGGACTGCCTGAGCAGCCAGGACGGCGGCGGACTACGTGCGCTGTGCCTGACCACCCCTGGGGCATACCGGATTTCCCTCGGGCACTCGGCCGGTGGCGAAGGCCAGGCGGCCGGCCGTGGGAACGGCGCTGCGGTGCCTCGTCCCAGGCACCGCCCGCACGGAATCAGGCGCTGCGAGCCCCTCGTTCGGAGCTGATCGGCCACCGGGTATCCGTCCCGAAGGCTCACCGCGCCGTCGTCCGGGCCGGCCGCTACCCTCTCAGCAATCCGAGGGGGAGGGTGTGGATCATGATGCATGAACACCGGACGGGCGGCGGGGCCACTCCGTCGATAGCCGGGCATCCCTGGTGGGGGGCCAACGAAGTGCTCGCGTTCGTCCTGGAGCTGGTGGCTTTGGGCTGCCTCTTCGCGTGGGGTTACGGCCTCGCTGACGGGATGGCCGTCCAACTGCTGCTGGGCGTAGTGGTGTTGGCAGGCGCCATTGCCGTGTGGGGGCTGTTCTGTGCGCCGCGGGCGCGGTTCCGGCTGCCGCTGGCGGGGGTGCTGGCGTTCAAGACCCTGGTGCTCGGTGGCAGCGCTGTCGCGCTGTACTCGATGGGGCACAGCGTGGCGGGTGTGGTCCTGGGTGCCGTGATGGCGGTGAACACCGCCCTGGCGGAGACCTTCCGCAGGAGGCCGCCCGCCGGGGGCTGACGGCCGGCCCGCACAGACAGACCGCGGGCCCGGGACGCATGCGCGTCCCGGGCCCGTGTCAGTGCGTCTGGAACCCGGTCAGATCAGACCCTGCGCCAGCATCGCGTCCGCGACCAGCTCGAAGCCGGCGATGTTGGCGCCGACCACGTAGTTGCCGGGGCTGCCGTAGCGCTCCGCCGTGGTGTAGCAGGAGTCGTGGATGTGCCGCATGATCTCCGCGAGGCGCGCCTCCGTGTGGGCGAACGTCCAGGAGTCGCGCGAGGCGTTCTGCTGCATCTCCAGGGCGCTGGTGGCCACGCCGCCCGCGTTGGCCGCCTTGCCGGGGGCGAAGGCCACACCCGCGTCCTGGAAGACGCGGACGGCCTCGGGGGTGGTGGGCATGTTGGCGCCCTCGGCGACCGCCTTCACGCCGTTGCGTACGAGGGTCAGCGCGTCGGCCTCGTGGAGTTCGTTCTGCGTGGCGCAGGGCAGCGCCACGTCGCAGGGGACGTCCCAGACGCCGGTGCCGGGCACGAACACGGCCTCGGCGCGGCGTTCCGCGTACTCCGAGACACGGCCGCGGCCGGCCTCCTTGATCTCCTTGAGCAGGGCGAGGTCGATGCCCTTCTCGTCCACGACGTAGCCGTCGGAGTCGGAGCAGGTGACCACGGTGGCGCCGAGCTGCTGGGCCTTCTCGATCGCGTAGATCGCGACGTTGCCCGAGCCAGAGACGACGATGCGCTGGCCGTCGAGGGACTCGCCTCGGCTGCGGAGCATCTCGGCGGTGAACAGGACGCAGCCGTAACCGGTGGCCTCCGTACGCACCAGGGCGCCGCCCCAGCCGAGGCCCTTTCCGGTGAGGACACCGGACTCGAAGCGGTTCGTGATCCGCTTGTACTGGCCGAAGAGGTAGCCGATCTCGCGGCCGCCCACGCCGATGTCACCGGCGGGGACATCGGTGTACTCGCCCAGGTGGCGGTGGAGTTCGGTCATGAACGACTGGCAGAACCGCATGATCTCGGCGTCCGAGCGGCCCTTCGGGTCGAAGTCCGAGCCGCCCTTGCCGCCGCCGATGGGCATGCCGGTGAGGGCGTTCTTGAAGATCTGCTCGAAGCCGAGGAACTTCACGATGCCGAGGTTCACCGAGGGGTGGAAGCGCAGTCCGCCCTTGTACGGTCCCAGCGAGCTGGAGAACTCGACCCGGAAGCCGCGGTTGACGTGGATGTCGCCCGAGTCGTCCGACCACGGCACCCGGAAGATGAGCTGACGCTCCGGCTCGCATATGCGCTCGATGATCCGCGCGTCCACGAACTCCGGCCGCTGGGCCAGCACCGGGCCGAGCGTTTCGAGGACTTCCCGCACCGCCTGGTGGAATTCCTTCTCGCCCTGGTTGCGGCGGAGGATCTCCGCGTAGAGCGGCTCGATGACGCGGTTCTCGGCGGCGTGCGGCATTGCGGAGTCAGGGGTGGCCGTCATCTGATCAAGACCTTCCATGGGTCGGCTCATCGCGAAGGCGCCCCCGTCCCGGAGGGCGCCAGGTCCCCCCTCCCCATTGAGGGCGTCGCCCGGATAGCGCGGATACCGCGCTCACGACTGCGACGTACAGGACCGTTGTGGCCTACCGAGTGTCCCAGTGGGACCGCCGAATCCTCCATGGCATCCACATGGTGAATCCCGCAGGCCCGCGTACGGACCGGCCGCGGAAGCCTTGCCCCAGACCGGTTCCGGGCGGAACGACCGGGTTGGGGGGTATGCCCGGACACCCCCCGAAGTGGTGAACCTCACAGTGGGCCGACCGTGGCTGTGAGGCCGGAGTGCGCGGACCTCAGGACTCGCGCGGGCTGCGCAGCATCCACAGGCCCGCGGCCGACGCCAGGACGACCACTCCCGACACGATGCTCAGGGCGATGTTCAGGCCGCCCTGCCCGACCAGGAAGTTGAGGGAGACGTTCGCGACGATCGCGACGAGCAGTACGAACCAGAGCAGCGGCTTCACGGGTTCCTCCAGCGGGGGCGGGATACGGGCGCCTCGGCCTCGGTGGTGGCCCTGGGCGGCGCGGGTGACGCAGCCGCGTCCGGCTGCGTCACCCATCCTTCCGGCCGGCGTGCCCCGGCACGAGGGCGCCCGCCCCCCGGCCCGTGGTGGAGCGGGCTACACCACGGCTCCCGGCCGGAGCGCCTCTGCGCGCAGCGCGGCGGCGGTCGACCGGGGGTCGTAGTCCCGTGCGACACCGTCCACGAGCACCACGTCACCCGCCATGTTCCGGGCCCGCAGCGGGGCCAGCTCCTGGTAGGCGGGCGAGGCGAACCAGGCACGGGCGGCCTCGATCGCGGGGAACTCCAGGATGACGAGGGCGCCGGGCCAGCCGCCCTCCATGACCTCGACCGGTGTGTTGTGGACCAGGAACCGACCCCCGTACGGATCCATGGTCGACTGGATGCGCTCGATGTACTCCAGCACCTCCTCGTTGGCCGGGCCGTCGGGGTGCAGATGAGCGAGCGCGTACGCGGTCATGGTCACGTCCTCCGTCTTCCGTCCGCTGGTGCACACCATGCTGCCGGGAACGGCGGGGAGGGTCGATTACCTCTGGGGTAAGGCGGGCGGACGGGCCCGCGGTGACGGGTGATCAGACATGATGCCGTCATGAAGACTTCACGGGGGAACCGCGGTACGCAGGATCCTCATCAGCCTTACGGGTCAACGCGGTTGGCCGGCAACACACTGCTCGGACCCGGCCAGCCGAGGCCCCCGCACATACCCGGCCGGACAGGGCGGGCCGGGCATCGCACCCCGCCCAGGGCCGGGGAGATGCGCCGCTATCTCGCCGTCGGTCTCGACTGCTATCTCTGTCTGGTCGCCGCCGGGTTACTGGCCCGGCCGCACGTGGACTCGACGCCCCTCTCCGGGGACGTCGCCCTGCTGCTCGGGCCCGTGCCCGTCCTCTCGTTCCTCAATCAGGTGGTGCTCACCGCACTCGTCGGAGGCGGTGCCGGGAAATTGATCATGGGCATCCGGGTGGTGAGCCTGCCGGACGGCGGACGCCCTGGGCCGGGGCAACTGGTGCGGCGCTGGCTGCACGGCCTGTGCTGGCTGCCGCTCCAGCCCTGGTACGGGCTGCGCGCCCACCTCGCCCGTAAGGACGACGGCCCCGGCCCCGCGCCGCGCGGCTGCGAGGAGGGCGATCCGTACGCCGAGCCGTACGCCGACCCGGCCGGGGTGCGCCAGGTCCGCCGCACCGATCTGGTGGCGCACCGCCGGGCCGCCGCCGGACGGGCCACCTGAGGCCGCGTAGCGCCGCGTGAGGCCGCGTGAAGCCTTGGGGTGAACCCGCGACGCCGCCCGCGAACCCGGTGCGGGCCCGCGGACGGCGGTCGCTGTGGCGGTGAGTGCGAACCGTAGCCGTAGCCGTAAAAACAACAGCCACAGCGACGCGACAGCAACAGCCTTGCTCACAAGGGCCGTTCAGGCCGCCGCGTTCTCCGTGATGGTGACCTTGCCCTTGCGGATGGTCGCCAGCCGCGGCGCCCTGCGGGCGATCGCGCTGTCGTGGGTGACCATGATGAAGGTGAGCCCGTGCTCCTTCCACATGGTCTCCAGCACCTCCATGATCTCGTCGCGCATGGACTCGTCGAGGTTGCCGGTGGGCTCGTCGGCGAGCAGCACCTTGGGCTGCTTGACCAGGGCCCTGGCTATCGCCACCCGCTGCTGCTGGCCGCCGGACATCTCCCCGGGGAGATGTCCGAGGCGCTCGCCGAGGCCGACCGAGTCGAGCGCCTCCGCCGCGCGTCTGCGCCGCTCGGACGCCTTGCCGCCGAGGGGGACGAGGGCCGTCTCGACGTTCTCCTGGGCGGTGAGCGTCGGGATGAGGTTGAAGCTCTGGAAGACGAAGCCGATGTTCTCCGCGCGCACCTTGGTGAGCTTGGCCTCGCTGAGCTTCGCGAGGTCGACGCCGTCGAGTTCGACGCTGCCGGCCGTCGGGCGGTCCAGGCCGCCGAGCATCTGGAGCAGCGTGGACTTGCCGCCGCCGGTCGGGCCCTGGATGACCAGGCGGCCGCCGTCCTCGATGGTCAGGTCGACGCCGGCGAGGGCGTGGACGGTGGACTTGCCGCGCGTGTAGCGCTTGGTGACGCCTTGAAGCGTGTACATGGGTCAGCTCCTGCTGGACGGTGATCGCGGGTCCCGGATGAACGGGTGCCGGGTGAGGAGGTTCCCGGTGAACAGGTCCCGGACCACGGATCACGGGGGACGGGGGCCGGGACTCCCGGGCGTCGGGTGTCCCGCGAGGGGCTACTCGACGCGGCGCAGGGCGTCCGCGGGGCGCAGCCGGGAGGCGCGCCAGCCGCCGAAGGCGCCCGCGATCAGCCCGCCCGCCACGGCCAGGCCGACGGCGATCAGGATGATCGAGAGGGAGACGGGCGCGGTCAGGGCGATGTCGAGGGCCTTGGAGGCGCTCTGTCGGCCGGGGCCGCCGCCCATCATGCCGCCGCCCATCCCGCCGCCCCCGCCGCCCCCGGAGCCGCCGGAGGAGCCGAGCTGCGCGGTCAGGGTGGGGCTGATCGCGGTGACGGCGTAGGCACCGGCCAGACCGACCGCGATGCCGAGGACGCCGCCCATCAGGCCGTTGACGAGGGCCTCGCCGACGACCTGGCGGGTGACCCGGCCGCTCTTCCAGCCGAGTGCCTTGAGCGTGCCGAACTCCCGTACCCGGCGGCTGACCGCGGAGGAGGTGAGCAGGCCGGCCACCAGGAAGGCCGCGATCAGCACGGCGATGGAGAGCCACTTGCCGACGCTGGAGGCCAGGTCGGACGCGGTGGACAGGGAGCCGGAGACCGTGTCGGCGAGATCGGCGGAGGTGGTGACGGTGGTGCCGGAGATGTTCTTCTGGATCGTGGACTTGACGCTGTCGATCTGCTGCGAGTCCGCGGCCTTCACATAGACCGTGGTGACCTTGTTCTTCGCGTCGGCGAGGGTCTGCGCCCGCTGGAGCGGGATGTAGAGGTTGGCGGCCGCGTCGCCGCTGTCGGCGGCGGAGACGCCGACGATCGTGAACTTGGTGCCGTGGACGGTCACCGTCTTGTCGACGGTGAGCTTCTTCTCCTTGGCGTAGGCGGCGTCGACGACGGCCACCTTGCCGTTGGTCTCCGTGGCCTTGAAGGTCCGGCCCTTCATGATCTTCGACGAGGTCAGCGGGCCCAGGTCCTGCTTGGTGACGTCGGTGCCGTAGACCGTGTAGGAGTTGACGTCGAAGGAGGCGCCGCCACCCTTGACCTCGCCCTGGGGCTGGCCGCCGCCCCCGGCGCCGCCGCGGCCGCCCTGGGACGTACCGCCCTCCTGCTTGAACTCACCGCGCTTGAACTGGCCGTCCACCTTCATGACGGTCATGCTCAGTCCGCCGACGGCGTCGGCGACGCCGTCCTGCTTGTCCACCTTGTCGACCGTGGTGGAGGCCAGGGTCTGGAAGCCCTGGACCATGACCCGGTCCGTGCTCTGGGTCGAGTCGTCGCCGTTCTCCTTGGCGTCGAACTCGAACTTGGGCCGCTCCGTGCCGGAACCCGGAGCCGCGGCGGCCTTGGTGACGGTCATGTCGGTGCCGAGGCCGTACAGCGATTCCAGGACCTTGTCCTGGGCCTTGCTCATGCCGGAGGAGACCGAACTGACGATGATGACCAGCGCAATGCCGAGGCCGAGCCCCGAGGCGACGACGAGCGCCGCCTTTCTGCGGCGGCGCAGCTCGCGCCGGAGGTAGGTGAAGAACATGGCGCGAGGCTATGGACCGGTTGTGATGGTGGGTTAAGGCCACCATGAGATCCGGATGAGAACGCCCGGGAACGCCGCGGGCGGCGGCACCGGGATCCGTGGGGATCCGGTGCCGCCGCCTGCGGTGGGGGACTTGGGGCCGATCGGCGTCCTGCCCGGGGCGAGGAGGACGTCGGGTCAGGCCGCGGGAGCCGTCCACTGGGCCCAGCTCATGTTCCAGCCGTTGAGGCCGTTGTCGGGCTGGATGGTCTTGTCCGGGGAGTTCTTGATGATGACGACGTCACCGATCATGGAGTTGTTGTAGAACCAGGCACCGGGCGCGGAGGCGTCGCCGGCACCCTTCGTGTCGGAGAGACCGACGCAGCCGTGACTGGTGTTGGCACTGCCGAAGATCGACTTGGCGCCCCAGTAGTTGCCGTGGATGAAGGTGCCCGACGTGGACAGCCGCATGGCGTGCGGCACGTCCTTGATGTCGTACTCACCCTTGCCGTCGTCGTCGGTGAAGCCGACCGTCGAACCGTCCATCCGGGTCTCCTTGAACTTCTCGGAGATCACCATCTGGCCGTTGTACGTCGGGTTCTCCGAGGAACCGGCGGAGATCGGGATGGTCTTGATCGTCTTCCCGTTCTGGGTGACGGTCATCGTGTGCGTCTTGGCGTCCACGGTCGAGACCTGGTTGCGGCCGACCTTGAAGGTGACCGTCTTCTGCTGCACGCCGTAGACGCCGTCCGCGCCCTCGACGCCGTCCAGCGCCAGCTTCAGCGTGACGGTGGAGCCGCCCTGCCAGTAGTCCTCGGGGCGCAGGTCCAGGCGCTGTGCGTTGAACCAGTGGCCGACGACCTGCTGGCCGCTGCTGGACGTCACGGTGATGCCGTCCAGGACGGCCTTCTTGTCCGTGATCGCCTTGTTGAAGTTGATCGAGACGGGCATGCCGACGCCGACGGTGGAACCGTCCTCGGGGGTGAAGTTCCCGATGAAGCTGTTGGCGGGCGACACGGTGGTGAAGGAGGAGTTCTCGTGCGCCTCGCGGCCCTTCGAGTCCTTCGCCGTCGCGGTGATCTTGTACGTGGTCGAGCGCTCCAGCTGGGCGTCCGGCTTCCAGCTGGTGCCGTCGGCGGCGAGGGTGCCCTTGACGCTCGCACCGGCCGCCGTGGTCATCGTGACGACCGTGAGCTTGCCCTTGGCGACGGAGACCTTCGCGTCGTTGTTGATGCTCGCGTTGGTCGCACCGTTCTTCGGCGAGATCGCTATCTGCGCCTCCGAGGCCTCCTCGGCCGCCGCCTTGTCGACCTCGGCCGCCTGTGACTTCTTCGAGCTGTCGGGGCTGGCACCCTTGTCGCCGCCGTCGCTGCAGGCCGTGAGCACCAGCACGCCGCCGAGCAGTGCGGACGCGGCCATGAGGCCCTTGCGCCGCTTGCTGTCCGTCATCACACGCTTCTCCATCGTTGCCGAAATCCCCAAAAACCCCGAGTCAGGCCGTTGACCGGCGGTACCCCGTCAATGTTCCAAGAACACCTGGAAAGGGTTGCCCGTTCCACATCTGCGGAAGATGTGGGGAACACCACTCATCGACGCGGTGGTATCAGCGGTGGTTCCCGTGGTCCACCACGTAGGGGCCGCCGGTGTCCGACCCGGTTGTCCAGCAGTTCCACGACCCGGTGCGCCGGCTGTCACGCACACCGGCCCCGGCCCGCCGGAAGCGGGCCGGGGCCGGTGGTTCTCCACCTGCTACGCCCGCCGCTCCGCACTGCCGTCGTCGTCGTTCTCCTCCCCATTGTGCGGGACGCCGGCACCGTCTTCGTCGCCGTCGTCCTCGTCCTCGTCGTCATCGCCGTCGTCGAGGTCCCATCCGTCCGGGTCCTGCGGGTCGTAGGCGATGATCTCGCTGTTCCAGGAGGCCTGGGTCAGCTCGACCCCGGGCACCTCACTGACCAGGTCGAACGGGTCGATCAGCGAGGCGAGGGCCTCCGCGGCGTCTTCCCGGACGGCGGTCTCGGCATGCGTGCGTTCCTCGGCGGAATCGCCGCCGGGCTCACCGAACTCGGCCGCGAGGCTCTCCAGGGCGGTGCCGCTCAGGGCGTCGGCGTCCGTGATCTCCAACACCATTTCCACCTGAAGCCGAACATAACGTGATGTCTCAGAAGTGCTCATGTGCCGGAGCGTAAGCTCCCGGCCGCCGCGGCTTTCCTGCGACCCGCTGCTTTCACTAGCATCGGTCGCAGGCCTAACTCACGGCTGTCACAAGGGGGATCGATTCTGTGGCCATCACCCGCCGCCCGCTCCTGACCGCCACCGCCGCGGGAGCGCTGCTGTGCGCCCTCTGGTTCGTACCGACGGCCAACGCCACCGGCGGCACGGACGCCACCGCGGGCACACCGGGCCGGACGTCCGCCGTCGACGCCAACGGCACGGACGGCACGACGCTCGCCGACACCGGGACCGGGATCGACACGACTCCGTACCTGATCGGGGGCATCGCGTTCCTGGGCATGGGCGCGGGCCTCGTCACCTACTCCGCCCGCCGCGTCGGCCCGTCGCCGGCGCACTGACCCTCATACGGAGGCGGCCACCGGGTTCACCCGGTGGCCGCCTCCGCCTACGTCACTGGAACGAGCGACTCCGAAAGGCCCTAGGCGAGCCGCCCCGTCACCGGCTCCACCGCCGCGACCAGGTTCCCCGCGCGCACGAACGCGTCCGCGGCGGCCAGGTCCGGCGAGAGGAAGCGGTCCGGGCCCGGCCCCTCCACGCCCGCCGCCCGCAGCGCCTCGACGGCCGCCAGCGAGGCGGGCGCCGGGGTGAGTCCCTGCGCGGCGCGCAGCTCGATCGCGCGGGTCGCCGCGTACAGCTCGACGGCGACGATCCGGGCGAGGTTCTCGACGGCGGTACGGAGCTTGCGGGCGGCCGACCAGCCCATCGAGACGTGGTCCTCCTGCATCGCGGAGGACGGGATCGAGTCCGCCGAGGCCGGGACGGCTAGCCGCTTCATCTCGCTGACCAGGGCCGCCTGGGTGTACTGGGCGATCATCAGGCCGGAGTCGACGCCGGCGTCGTCCGCCAGGAACGGCGGCAGCCCGTGCGAACGGTTCTTGTCCAGCAGCCGGTCGGTCCGGCGCTCGGTGATCGAGCCGAGGTCGGCCGCGACGATCGCCAGGAAGTCCAGGACGTACGCGACCGGGGCACCGTGGAAGTTGCCGTTGGACTCGACCCGGCCGTCGGAGAGCACCACCGGGTTGTCGACGGCCGCGGCCAGTTCGCGGTCGGCGACGAGCCGGGCGTGGGCGAGGGTGTCCCGGCCCGCGCCGTTGACCTGCGGGGCGCACCGCACGGAGTAGGCGTCCTGGACGCGGGGGGCGTCGTCCTGGTGGTGGCCGGTGAGGCCGGAGCCCGCGAGGACCCGGAGCATGTTGTCGGCGCTGGCGCCCTGGCCCGGGTGCGGGCGGATGGCGTGCAGCTCGGGGGCGAGGACCTTGTCCGTGCCGAGCAGGGCCTCCAGGGAGAGGGCCGCGGTGATGTCCGCCGAGGTGTAGAGGTTCTGGAGGTCGGCGATGGCCATCACGAGCATGCCGAGCATCCCGTCGGTGCCGTTGAGGAGGGCCAGGCCCTCCTTCTCGCGCAGCTCGACCGGGGTGATGCCGTGGGCGGCGAGGAGCTCGCCGGCGGGGCGCACGACACCGTCGGGGCCCTCCGCGTCGCCCTCGCCCATCAGGGTCAGCGCGCAGTGCGAGAGCGGCGCCAGGTCGCCGGAGCAGCCGAGCGACCCGTACTCGTGAACGACGGGGGTGATCCCTGCGTTCAGGACGTCGGCCATGGTCTGCGCGATCCGGGGCCGTACGCCCGTGTGGCCGGAGGCGACCGTCTTCAGCCGGAGGAACATCAGCGCCCTGACGACCTCGCGCTCGACGCGCGGGCCCATGCCGGCGGCGTGCGAGCGGACGATGTTGCGCTGGAGCTGCGCGCGGAGTTCCGGGCTGATGTGGCGGCTGGCCAGTGCCCCGAATCCGGTGGAGACGCCGTAGACCGGCTCGGGCTTGGCGGCGAGCGCGTCGATGACCTCACGGGCCGCGGCGAGGGCGCTCACCGCGGCGGCGGAGAGCTCGACACGGGCGTTGTCGCGGGCCACGGCGATGACGTCCTGGGCGGTGGTACCGGACGTCCCCACCACGACTGTATGCATATCCATATTCAGAAGCGTACGGATTGAATCTCTTCATGTCACTAGTGGTCGCCCGGTTGACCCCTTACCGATCGGACCGGGCGGCTCAGGGACGGTTCCCGCGCAGCCGGCGCCGGTCGTGGGCGGGTTTGGGCGGGGAGTCGGCCAGCCGGATCACCTCGCCGTCGCGCCCCGCCACCACGGGCTCCGGCGACCGGGCCGCCTTCGCCCGGTACTGGGCCGCGTCCGCCAGCCGGAACAGCCGCCGCGCGGAGACGACCGGGCCGATCGGGTCCCCGGTCGAGGCGATCCCGCAGGCCACCCCGTTGCCGAACTCCAGCTCGGCCGCCCGCTCGCAGAGTTCGGTGGCCACCGCGACCACCTCGTCCGCCCCCGGGCCCACGGCCAGCAGACAGAACTCGTCCCCGCCGAGCCGGGCCGACAGGGCGCCGGGCAGCCTGGCGCCGCACCGGGACAGCACCGAGCCGAAACGTTCCAGCAGGCGGTCACCGACCGCGTGGCCATGGGTGTCGTTGACCCACTTCAGCCCGTTGAGATCGCAGACGACCAGGCTGACCACCGAACCGTCCACCCGGTGCCGCTCCACCGCCTCGTCCAGCCGCATGTCGACGGCCCGCCGGTTGGCGAGGCCGGTCAGCGGATCGGTGAAGGCGAGCTTGCGCACCTCCTCCAGGCGCTCCGTCTGGGAGATCCCGGCGGCCACGACGGCGGCCAGCACGGTGGCGAAGTCCGCGTCCGCGCGCCCGAACACCGGCTCCCCCACCGGACGCGCCACATAGAGCTCGCCCCAGGCCCGGCCGTGCAGCACGATCGGCGCCACCACGCAGCAGCCGCGCCCGCGCCGGCGCAGGGCCGCCACCCGCTGATGGCAGTAACCGTGCCCGTAACCGCGCGCACCCGCCGCCCCGGCCCCCCGCCCACCGTCCACGGGAGCCGGCTCCACCGGGCCCTCGGCGGTCTCCACCCAGGCGTCCGGCTCACCGCCCCCGGCCCACCGCTCGTGGAGGAACTCGGTGATCTCCGGGAACTGGTGCACCGGGTACGTCTCCTCGTCGGGGAACTCCTCCTCCCCCTCGGCCCGGTCGCCCGCGTTCACCAGGACCCGCAGCCGCCCGCGCCCGCGCTCCCACACCGAGAGGGCGGCGAAGCTGCCGCCCAGCGCCTCGCACGCACCCAGCGCGGCCGCTCGCCAGCACCCCCGCGGGGTGTGCGCCGCCGCCATCGCCTGCGCAAGCGACACCACGGCCCGGAGTCGCGCATCATCACCACCCATCGCTCCAGCCTATGTAGATTTGTGGTGATTTGATCAGTTTACGACCATGATCATGCGCGTTGCGTCGCCGATCGACTACTCGCAGTTACTGACGCGTCACTCCCCGGGCCAGTTCGGCTTCCGCTTCTCGTTGAACGCGGCGACGCCCTCCGCGCGGTCGCCGGAGAAGGCCACCGACCGCCACGCGGAGTCCTCCACCTCCAGGCCGGCCCGCAGATCGAGCCCGTGCCCGAGCCGCAGCGCCCGCTTCGCCGCGCGCAGCCCCACCGGGGAGTTGCCCGCGATCCGGCCGGCGAGGGCCAGCGCCTCGGAGCGGTCCTGCCCCTCCGCCACCAGCTCGTCGACCAGCCCCAGCTCACGGGCCTCCGCCGCCTCCACCCGGCGGGCGGTGAAGATCAGCTCGGCGGCGCGCGCCGCCCCGATCCGGCGCGGCAGCAGCTGGGTGCCGCCGCCGCCCGGGATGACGCCGACCGAGACCTCGGGCAGGCCCACCAGAGCGGTCCGGTCGGCGACGATCAGATCGCAGGACAGGGCCAGCTCGAATCCGCCGCCGAGCGCGAAACCGTGCACCGCGGCGATCGTCGGCATGGGCAGTTCGAGGACACCGGTGTAGGCGGCGCGGGCGGTGGGCCGCTGCCGCACCAGGTCGGCGTCGGTGAAGGAGTTCCGCTCCTTGAGGTCCGCCCCCACACAGAAGGCCCGCTCATGGCTGGAGGTGAGGACGGTGACCCGTACGTCCGGGTCGGCGGCGAGCGCGGCGCAGGCGGCGCCGATCGAGCGGGCCATGTCCGTGGACACCGCGTTCATGGCCTTCGGCCGGTCGAGGACCAGCTCGGCGACGTGCTCCAGGCCCTCGTGACCCCGTACGACGACGAATTCCCCGAACCGCTGCTCGGACGTGACGGTCATGACTGCACCCCTGTCGGTTAACGAGCGTTACCGCAGGGATCCTAGAGCGCCGCCCCTCAAGCCGGACGAGGCGAGGTCAGGACTGGCCGCGACGGGCCAGCAGCCACGGCTCGACGACCCCGAGGCCGCGCACCGGGCGCTGCCACATCGGCTGAAGCCCGTAGCGGTACTTGGGCACCGGCCCCGGCTCCTCGCCGTCCGCGCCCTCCTTCTCGGCGCGGGCCGCGGCCGCCGCGTCCTGCGCGGCCCTGGCCTCGGAGACGGGGGCGTCGCCGGTACGGGTCAGCTCCTCGGCGAACGCCCCGTCCACCAGGACGGCGTCCTTCGGAGCTATCGAGGTCAGCCGGCTGGCGAGGTTCACCGTGGTGCCGAAGACATCGCCCATCCGGGTGGTGACCGTGCCGAACGCGATGCCGACGCGCAGCGCCGGCATCGTCTCGTCCAGCGCCATGGCCTCGACGAGGCGCAGCGCGATCTCGGCCGCGGTGCCCGCGTCGTCGGCGGCGAAGAGGACCTCGTCGCCGAGCGTCTTGATGAGCCGGCCGCCGTGCGCGGCGACCAGGTCGGCGCAGGTGGTCTCGAAGGACTCGACGAGCTCGCCGAGCTCCTCCTCCTCCAGCCGCCGGGTGAGCCGGGTGAAGCCGACGAGGTCGGCGAAGCCGACGGCGAGCCGCCGGTCGACCATCTCGTCGTCGTCCGCGGCCTGCACGACCCGGCCGGTGGCGGCGGCGAGCTGGCGCCGCCACACGTAGACGAGGAACTCCTCCAGCTCCGGCAGGAGCAGCTCGACCAGGGGGTACGTGACCTCGGTCCGGGTCATACCGGGCTCGGGCGGCTCGGTCAGGCCCTCCAGGAACGAATCGATCTGCCACTCCGCCAGCCGGGCGGTGGTCTGCCCGGTGGACCGGGCCACCTGGATCGCCATGGGCTCGCTGAGCAGCCCGGCCTCGACCAGACCTGACAGCCGCCGCAGCGCCAGCACGTCCGCCTCGGTCAGCGCCTTGGCCTGTCCGATGTCGGCGAAGCCCATGGCCCGCCAGAACCGGGACGCCAGGTCCATGGAGACGCCCGCGGTCCGGGCGGCCTGGAACGGGGTGTAGCGCCGGTCGGCGCCCAGGATCAGCGCTTCCAGCCTGATCGCGAGGGGGTCGTCGGTCGGTTCCGCCGTGTGGTCGACTTCGTGATGCGGTGTCGCGTGGACCGATGGGTCCGACGGGGGCTCCGCGCCATCGCCGGAGGTCGTGTCGTCGACGGTCACCAGCCGCCTCCTGCCCGTTCCCTGCGCACTGCCCTGCCGATCTGTCGGTGGATCGCCTCAACGATACGGCAGGTGTGCCCTACCTCACGTCCCCAGGTCACCCGGATGCGGGGCACGCCGCTCAGGTCAGACCGCCTCCGGCCCCCCGCAGGTGCACGACGTCGCCGGCCGACACGGGCTCCTGGAGGCCGTCGCCGGTCGACAGGACCAGCCGCCCGTCCCCGTCGATCGCCACCGCCTCGCCCGTGAGGGTGCGGTCGCCCGGCAGCTGGGCCCGTACCGTGCGTCCGAGCGTCGCGCAGCTCGCCGCGTACGCCTCGCGCAGGCCGCTCGCGGCCGCGTCGCCGTCCGCCGCGCGCCACTTCCCGTACCACTGCTCCAGCGAGCGCAGCACGCCCCTGAGCAGCGTCTCGCGGTCCGTGGAGACCGCTCCGGCCAGGGCGAGCGAGGCGGCCGTGGGGGCGGGCAGCTCGTCCGCGCGCAGGGAGACGTTGAGGCCGATGCCGATGACGACCCCGTCACCGGCGCGTTCGGCGAGGATGCCGCCGGTCTTGCGCTCCTCGGTGGACGGGGCCTCCCCCGGGCCGGGGCCGCCGGAGTCCGTGGGGACGGTGACCAGGACGTCGTTGGGCCACTTCAGTGCCGTGTCGATGCCCGCCGACTTCGCCAGACCGGCCGCCACCGCGACCCCGGTGAGCAGCGGCAGCCATCCCCAGTGCCGCACCGGGATGTCCCCGGGGACCAGGTAGACGGAGAAGAAGAGGCCGGAGCGGGGCGGGGCGGTCCAGGTCCGGTCGAGGCGTCCCCGTCCGGCGGTCTGCTCCTCCGCGACCAGGACGGCGCCCTCGGTGAGCCCGGCGGCCCGCCCGACGAGGTCGGAGTTGGTGGACCCGGTGGTGTCCACGACGTCGAGGGAGCTCCACAGCCCGTCCGGCCGGAGCAGACCGCGCCGCAGCGCGGGAACGTTCAGGGGCGGCCGGTCCAGGTCCGACCAACGGTTGTGAGACGCATCCGAAGGTGTCATGCAAGCCACCCTAGGTGTGTCAAACGACGCACTGCCGAACCGTATCCGCGCCGATACGCTACGGGACAGTAGCCGTTCATCCGCTGATCAGCAGCACAGTCGTCCCCGTGACCAGGCAGGGAGCCGCAACCCGATGTCCGAGCCGGAAGAGACCGACATCCACACCACCGCGGGCAAGCTCGCGGACCTGCAGCGCCGTACCGAAGAGGCGACCCACGCGGGTTCCGCGCGCGCGGTGGAAAAGCAGCACGCGAAGGGCAAGTTGACGGCGCGCGAGCGCGTGGACCTGCTGCTGGACGAGGGCTCCTTCGTCGAGCTCGACGAATTCGCCCGGCACCGCTCGACGAACTTCGGGATCGAGAAGAACCGCCCGTACGGAGACGGTGTCGTCACCGGGTACGGCACGGTCGACGGCCGCCCCGTCTGCGTGTACTCGCAGGACTTCACCATCTTCGGCGGCTCGCTCGGCGAGGTCTACGGTGAGAAAATCGTCAAGGTGATGGATTTCGCGCTGAAGACCGGCTGTCCGGTCATCGGCATCAACGACGGCGGCGGCGCCCGTATCCAGGAAGGCGTGGCGGCGCTGGGTCTCTTCGCGGAGATTTTCCGGCGCAATGTGCACGCCTCGGGTGTCGTCCCGCAGATCTCGCTGATCGTCGGACCGTGCGCGGGCGGCGCGGTCTACTCCCCCGCTATCACCGACTTCACGGTCATGGTCGACCAGACCTCGCACATGTTCATCACCGGGCCCGACGTCATCAAGACGGTCACCGGTGAGGATGTCGGCTTCGAGGAACTCGGCGGCGCCCGCACCCACAACACCACCTCCGGTGTGGCGCACCACATGGCGGGCGACGAGAAGGACGCCATCGAGTACGTCAAGTCGCTGCTCTCCTACCTCCCGTCGAACAACCTCTCCGAGGCCCCGGCGTTCCCGGAGGAGGCGGACCTCGCGACCAGCGAGGAGGACCGTGAGCTGGACACGCTCATCCCCGACTCGGCGAACCAGCCGTACGACATGCACACCGCGATCGAGCACGTGCTGGACGAGGGCGAGTTCCTGGAGACCCAGGCCCTGTTCGCGCCGAACATCCTCACCGGTTTCGGCCGGGTCGAGGGTTATCCGGTCGGCATCGTCGCCAACCAGCCGATGCAGTTCGCCGGCTGCCTGGACATCAACGCGAGCGAGAAGGCCGCGCGCTTCGTGCGCACCTGCGACGCCTTCAACGTGCCCGTGCTGACCTTCGTGGACGTGCCCGGCTTCCTGCCCGGCGTCGACCAGGAGTACGGCGGCATCATCCGCCGCGGCGCCAAGCTGATCTACGCGTACGCGGAGGCGACGGTCCCGCTGATCACGGTGATCACCCGCAAGGCGTTCGGCGGCGCCTACGACGTCATGGGCTCCAAGCACCTGGGCGCCGACATCAACGTCGCCTGGCCGACCGCCCAGATCGCCGTCATGGGCGCGCAGGGCGCCGTCAACATCCTGCACCGCCGCACGATCGCCGCCGCGGAGGATCAGGACGCCACCCGCGCCGGGCTGATCGCGGACTACGAGGACGCGCTGCTCAACCCGTACGTGGCGGCAGAGCGCGGTTACGTGGACGCGGTGATCATGCCGTCCGAGACCCGGGCCCACGTGGTCAAGGGGCTGCGGCAGCTGCGGACCAAGCGGGAGTCGCTGCCCCCGAAGAAGCACGGCAACATCCCTCTCTAGAAAGGGCTCCGGCCATGATCAAGGTCGTACGGGGCAACCCGACCCCGGAAGAGCTGGCAGCCGCGCTCGCGGTCGTCCGGGCCCGCGCCGCCGCGGTGGCCGCCGTGTCGTCCGGCGCGCCGGAGCTGCCCGGCCAGTGGTCCGACCCGGGCCGGGTCGCCCGGCGCGGCCGTCATCTGCCGGGGCCGCGCGCCTGGGCGCGCACGTACTGGCCCGGGTAGCCGGCAGGAGGCTCCCGTGGGTGGTTGAGTACGCGTACTCAGGCGCCCGCGCGGCCCGCGCGGCAGGATCGTGGGCATGCTGTGGTCGGACCCCGAGAACAAGCCGCCGAAGGAACTGCGCGACGCCCAGGACATGATGCGGCGCGCGGGTCTGGTGCTCGCGCTGGCCATGGTGGTCGCCATGTTCGTGCTCGGCACCCGCTGACCGTGCGGGAGGCGTGCGGCTGATTTGTACGATGGCGCGCATGACTGATCCCGCACCCCGCCGTCTCGTGCTCGCCTCCGCCTCCCCCGCCCGCCTCGGTCTGCTCCGGCAGGCCGGGTTCGCTCCCGAGGTGATCGTCAGCGGGGTGGACGAGGACGCGCTGAGCGCCCCGACCCCCGCCGAGCTGGCGCTGGTCCTCGCCGAGGCCAAGGCCGCGGCCGTGGCCGCGCTTCCGGAGGTCGCCGGCGCCCTGGTCATCGGGTGCGACTCGGTGCTCGAACTCGACGGCGAGGCGCTCGGCAAACCGGCCGACGCCGAGGACGCCACCGCCCGCTGGAAGTCCATGCGGGGCCGGTCGGGGGTGCTGCGGACCGGTCACAGCCTGACCGACACCGCGGCCGGGCGGACGGTCTCGGAGACCGCGTCGACGACGGTCCGCTTCGGTGAGCCGACGGACGCGGAGATCGCCGCCTACGTGGCCTCCGGCGAACCGCTGCACGTGGCGGGCGCCTTCACCCTCGACGGGCGCTCGGCGCCGTTCGTGGACTCCATCGACGGCGACCCGGGCAACGTCATCGGGCTCTCGCTGCCGCTGCTGCGGCGGCTGCTGGGCGAGCTGGGCATCCCGGTCACCGATCTCTGGGTCTGAGCGGGGCCCGTCAGGCCGGGGCCGGGGCCGCCGGCGGCTCCGTACCCGCCTCGGCGGCCGGCTCCTCGCGGTCGGCGCCGTACAGCACCAGCGTCAGCACGAGCAGTCCGAGCACCACCATCATGAACACGAACGCGGTCCAGCCGACCGGACCCACCGTGACCGCGCCCAGCACCCCGTGGATGACGGCGCAGCAGATGAGGACGATCCGGGCGATCCGGCCCGGGGCCCGGTCGCGGATGCCGGTCAGCAGGAGCAGCACCCCGCACAGCAGCAGGAACAGTCCGGAGACTCCGCCGAGCGCCCAGGTGCCGTTGGCCATGGCGCCGGGGTCCATCCCCGCCAGGGACATGTCCTGGTTCTTCACGACGGTCGCCATGACGCCGTTGACGACCACGATGCCCACGGCTTCCGCGAACAGCGCGATCGCGGCTATGAAAGCCACCGGCCTGCGCACCATGGCGCTCACCCCCTGTTACCTGCAGTACGTGCGATAGCGCGGACCCTACTAATCGGTAATGCTCCGGACAAGGGGTTGGCCGCCTTCGCGCCGCTGCGGCCTCCCGGCGGGTCCCCGCGGGGAGGGCGGCCGGGCGGCGGGCAAAGAATCGCACAGCCGTTAGTAGGAATCAGACAAAGAAACACCGGGCGTCGCTGCCCGTACCGACAGAGACCTGGACCACACCTCGTGGCTACTGTGCGGTTATGGATCCCGGCGTACCGTGGTGCCACAAGGGATTTCGCGACTTGAGCAAGCCTCGAATCACACTCCGTGTGGGCAAGCTCACCATTGGGGACGGGTCGTAGGGCCGTGTCGGTAGTCCCTAAACTCAGCTTGTTTCAAGGAGGGAGCCATCGTGCGCAAGGTGCTCATCGCCAACCGTGGCGAAATTGCTGTCCGTGTTGCCCGAGCTTGCCGGGACGCGGGAATCGGGAGCGTGGCCATCTACGCGGACCCGGACCGCGACGCTCTGCACGTGCGGGCGGCCGACGAGGCATTCGCCCTGGGCGGTGACACCCCGGCCGCCAGCTATCTGGACATGGCCAAGGTGCTCCAGGCTGCCAAGGACTCCGGGGCGGACGCGATCCACCCGGGTTACGGATTCCTCTCGGAGAACGCCGAGTTCGCCCAGGCCGTGCTGGACGCCGGGCTGACGTGGATCGGCCCGCCGCCGCAGGCGATCCGGGACCTCGGTGACAAGGTCGCCGCCCGTCACATCGCGCAGCGCGCGGGTGCCCCGCTCGTCGCGGGCACCCCGGACCCGGTCGAGGGCTCCGCCGAGGTCGTCGCCTTCGCCGAGGCGAACGGGCTGCCGATCGCGATCAAGGCCGCCTTCGGCGGTGGCGGGCGCGGGCTGAAGGTCGCCCGCACCCTGGAGGAGATCCCGGAGCTGTACGACTCCGCGGTCCGTGAGGCCGTGGCCGCGTTCGGGCGCGGGGAGTGCTTCGTGGAGCGCTACCTCGACAAGCCGCGGCACGTGGAGACCCAGTGCCTGGCCGACTCCCACGGCAACGTGGTCGTCGTCTCCACCCGTGACTGCTCGCTCCAGCGCCGGCACCAGAAGCTGGTCGAGGAGGCCCCGGCGCCGTTCCTGTCCGAGGCACAGAACGCCGAGCTGTACGCGGCGTCGAAGGCGATCCTGAAGGAGGCCGGTTACGTCGGCGCCGGCACGGTCGAGTTCCTCGTCGGCACGGACGGCACGATCTCCTTCCTGGAGGTCAACACCCGCCTCCAGGTCGAGCACCCGGTGACCGAGGAGGTCACCGGCCTCGACCTCGTGCGCGAGATGTTCCGGATCGCCGACGGCGAGGAACTGGGCTACGGGGACCCGGTCATGCGCGGCCACTCCTTCGAGTTCCGGATCAACGGCGAGGACCCGGGCCGCGGCTTCCTGCCCGCCCCCGGCACCGTCACCCTGTTCGCCCCGCCGAGCGGCCCCGGTGTCCGCCTGGACGCGGGCGTCGAGTCCGGCTCGGTCATCGGCCCCGCCTGGGACTCGCTGCTGGCGAAGCTGATCGTGACCGGTGCGACGCGTGAGCAGGCGCTCCAGCGCGCGGCCCGTGCGCTGGGCGAGTTCACCGTCGAGGGCATGGCCACCGCCATCCCCTTCCACCGTGCGGTCGTCGCGGACCCGGCGTTCACCTCGGACCCGTTCCGGATCCACACCCGCTGGATCGAGACCGAGTTCGTCAACGAGATCCCGGCGTTCGCCGCTCCGGCCGACGCCGAGGCGGACGAGGAGTCCGGCCGCGAGACCGTGGTCGTCGAGGTCGGCGGCAAGCGCCTGGAGGTCTCGCTGCCCTCGTCGCTCGGCATGAGCCTGGCCCGCACCGGACTCGCGGCGGGCGCCAAGCCCAAGCGCCGCGCGGCGAAGAAGTCCGGCTCCGCGGCCTCCGGCGACACCCTCGCCTCCCCGATGCAGGGCACGATCGTGAAGATCGCCGTGACCGAGGGCCAGGAGGTCAAGGAGGGCGACCTGATCGTCGTCCTGGAGGCCATGAAGATGGAGCAGCCGCTCAACGCGCACCGCGCCGGCACGGTCAAGGGCCTGGTCGCCGAGGTCGGCAGCTCGGTCTCGTCCGGTGCCGTCATCTGCGAGATCAAGGACTGACCCCCGCTCCGTCCGTTCCACCGGCGCCCCTGTCACCTCGTACGACGTGGCAGGGGCGCCGTTCGTGGGCCGGGGGAACGCCGCCTGCGGCGCACCGGCCCGGACGCGCGATGGCATCCTGGACCCCCGCGGCGGAATCAGGGAGGACTGCGCGATGGCGATGAGCACGGCAGGGACACCGGCCCGGCCCATGCGCGCCGACGCGCGCCGCAATTACGACCGGCTGCTGGCCGAGGCCCGTACCGCGTTCGCGGAGCACGGCACGACGGCGTCCCTGGAGGATGTCGCGCGGCGCGCGGGGGTGGGGATCGGCACGCTGTACCGGCACTTCCCGACCCGGCACGCGCTGATGAGCGCGGTGTTCCAGGAGGCCGTGGCCGACCTGATCGCCCGCTCCCGCGAGTTGGCCGGGACGGAGCGGCCGTGCGACGGGCTGGTGGAGTGGCTGGGCGCGATCATCACTCATGCGGGTGAGTACCGCGGGCTGGCCCAGGCGCTCATGTCGACGTGCCGGGACGAGACTTCGGCGCTGTCCCCGTGCAATGTGCCGCTGCGCGAGGCGGGTTCGGTCCTGCTGGTCCGTGCGCGGGCGAGCGGGGCGGTGCGGGCGGAGGTCTCCATCGACGACCTGATGCAGCTCACGAACGCGATCGCGCTGGCCGCGGAGCAGTCGCCGGACGATCCGGGCCTGGCGGGGCGGCTGCTGGCACTGACGGTGCGGGGCTTGCGGGCGTCGGGCTGAGGGCGGCCCGCCCCGGCGGCTCCGCGCCGCGAACGCCGGCGGGGCCGGAGCACTACCGCCGGCGCAGGTCCGCCACCCGGGCCCGCTCCCCCTGCTCCGCCAGCACCGACGCCGTGCCGCGTAACTGCTGCGGCCCGCCCCCGTGCGTCCGCCGCTGCCCCGGCAGGGGCATGTCGCGGCGGTTGGTCCGGCCGGGCGGCGCGGGGTCCGCCGGGGTCTGGGCGCCTCCGGCGCCGGCCACCGCGATCTGCACTCCCTGGTCCGCCAGGGCCTGGAGCTCCGCCGCGGCCCGGTCGTCGTGCGCGGCCGGTTCGTCCGTCACGAGACGGGTGATGAGGTCGGTCGGCACCGTCTGGAACATGGTGTCGGCGCCGAGCTTGGTGTGGTCCGCCAGGACCACCACCTCCCCCGCCGCCTGCACCAGCGCCCGGTCCACGCTCGCGGAGAGCATGTTGGACGTGGAGAGCCCGCGCTCGGCGGTGAGCCCGCTCCCGGACAGGAAGGCGCGCGAGACCCGCAGCCCCTGGAGCGACTGCTCGGCACCACTGCCCACCAGGGCGTAGTTGGAACCGCGCAGGGTGCCTCCGGTCATCACCACTTCCACCCGGTTGGCATGGGCCAGCGCCTGGGCGACCAGCAGCGAATTGGTCACCACGGTCAGACCGGGGACCCGCGCGAGCCGGCGGGCCAGCTCCTGCGTGGTCGTACCGGCGCCGACCACGATGGCCTCGCCCTCTTCGACGAGACCGGCGGCCAGATCGGCGATGGCCGTCTTCTCCGCGGTCGCGAGATGGGATTTCTGCGGAAAGCCGGACTCCCGCGTAAAACCGCCCGGCAAAACCGCACCGCCGTGCCGGCGGTCGAGGAGTCCTTCCGCCTCCAGTGCCCGCACGTCCCGCCGTACGGTCACTTCGGAGGTCTGGACGACGCGGGCGAGCTCACGGAGCGATACCGCCCCGTTGGCACGCACCATTTCGAGGATCAATTGACGACGTTCTGCAGCGAACACGAAACTGACAGTAACGCCATCACCCGAGAGTTTTCAGCAGTTTGCGCCGAATAGCAGAAGTTGTACATACAAGGGGCCGCCAAGTGGTATAGGCGGCCCCGTTGTTGTTCCCTACTGATCGCAGGCGGTCGCCGGACCGCCCGAGTTGCCGGGAGTCACCGGGTAACGCCCGGCCCCCGAGGGGTTCTACGCCTCGCCCGCCTGCTTGCGGGTGTGCAACTGACGGGCCACTTCCGCGATCGATCCCGACAGGGACGGATACACAGTGAAGGCGTTTGCGATCTGTTCCACCGTCAGATTGTTGTCGACCGCGATCGAGATGGGGTGGATCAGCTCACTCGCCCGCGGTGCGACGACACAGCCGCCGACCACGATGCCGGTACCGGGCCGGCAGAATATCTTGACGAACCCGTCCCGGATGCCCTGCATCTTGGCGCGCGGGTTGCGCAGCAGCGGCAGCTTGACGACGCGGGCGTCGATCCTGCCCCCGTCGACGTCGGACTGGCTGTAGCCGACCGTGGCGATCTCCGGGTCGGTGAAGACGTTCGAGGAGACCGTCTTCAGGTTCAGCGGTGTCACCGCGTCACCGAGGAAGTGGTACATCGCGATCCTGCCCTGCATCGCGGCGACCGAGGCGAGCGCGAAGATCCCGGTGACGTCACCGGCCGCGTAGACGCCCGGCGCGCTGGTGCGGGAGACCTTGTCGGTCCAGATGTGGCCCGAGTCCTTGAGCTTGACCCCGGCCTCCTCCAGGCCCATGCCCGCGCTGTTCGGGATCGCGCCGACCGCCATCAGGCAGTGCGACCCGGAGATGACCCGGCCGTCGGCGAGGGTGACCTCGACGCGGTCACCGACGCGCTTGGCGGACTGGGCGCGGGAGCGGGCCATCACGTTCATGCCGCGGCGCCGGAAGACGTCCTCCAGGACGGCGGCCGCGTCCGGGTCCTCGCCCGGCAGCACCCGGTCACGGGAGGAGACGAGGGTGACGCGGGAGCCGAGGGCCTGGTAGGCGCCGGCGAACTCCGCGCCCGTGACACCCGAGCCGACCACGATGAGCTCCTCGGGGAGCTCGTCGAGGTCGTAGACCTGGGTCCAGTTCAGGATCCGCTCGCCGTCGGGGAGCGCGTCCGGGATCTCCCGGGGGTGGCCGCCGGTCGCGATCAGCACGGCGTCGGCGGAGAGGGTCTCCTCCGTGCCGTCGGCCGCGGTCACCACGACCTGGCGGGAGCCGTCGGCGGCCTGGAGGCCCGCCAGCCGGCCGCGTCCGCGCATCACCCGCGCACCCGCACGGGTGACGGAGGCGGTGATGTCGTGGGACTGGGCGAGCGCCAGGCGCTTCACCCGTCGGTTGACCTTGCCCAGGTCGACGCCGACCACGCGCGCCGCCTGCTCCTTGTGCGGGGTGTCGTCCGCGACGATGATGCCCAGCTCCTCGTACGAGGAGTCGAAGGTGGTCATCACCTCTGCCGTCGCGATCAGGGTCTTCGAGGGCACGCAGTCGGTGAGCACGGACGCGCCGCCGAGGCCGTCGCAGTCGACGACGGTCACCTCCGCGCCGAGCTGGGCGCCCACCAATGCCGCCTCGTACCCGCCGGGTCCGCCGCCGATGATCACGATCCGGGTCACGAAAAGTCCGCCTCGCGTTTCGTCCCGCGGCCGTCTGCTTCCCCGGCCGGGGTCCAGGGGGTCGCCCCGGGTGAATGCAGTACGTACTTCATTGTCCCGCACGCGCCAAGGTGCTTCGCCCCGGGGCCCTCCATACGTGCACCGGGCCCCCGGGGCGGGGGCCGGGGCCGCAGGTGGCGCACCCCCCGGGCGGGCGTCTTCCTCCCAGGAATCGACCTCCCCGCGGCCACCTCCCGTACCCTCGACCCCATGTCGCTCTACGCCGCATACGCCGGCAACCTCGACGCGCGGCTGATGACGCGCCGCGCACCGCACTCGCCGCTGCGCGGAACCGGCTGGCTGAACGGCTGGCGGCTGACGTTCGGCGGGGAGCAGATGGGCTGGGAGGGTGCGCTGGCCACGGTGGTCGAGGCGCCGCGCTCCCAGGTCTTCGTCGCCCTGTACGACCTGGCGCCGATGGACGAGGACTCCATGGACCGCTGGGAGGGTGTCGGCCTCGACATCTACCGGCGGATGCGGGTCCGGGTGCACACCCTGGACGGCGAGGAGCCGGCCTGGATGTACGTGCTGAACGGCTACGAGGGCGGGCTGCCCTCCGCCCGCTACCTCGGCGAGATCGCGGATGCCGCCGACTCCGCGGGCGCACCGCACGACTACGTGATGGAACTCCGCAAGCGCCCCTGCTGAGCCCGGACAGCGCCCGCGAGCCGCCTTTCCGCAGGATCGCCGCCCCACCGCTTGTGGGAACGCACGAACAGCTGCTTTCAGACTCTGTACGGGAGCATCTACGCGCGTAGGGAATCAGCGGTTACGCTCATCCGCGTGAACGCATCAGTTATTCCGGACCACATCCAGGGCGACCCGCTGGCCGCCGCCGCCGACGCCGCCGCCCGCCTGCGCGAGCTGACCGGTGCCGAGACCCACGACGTCGCACTCGTGATGGGCTCCGGCTGGGCACCCGCGGGCGATGCGCTCGGCATTCCGGAGGCCGAGTTCCCGGTGACCGCGCTGCCGGGCTTCCCGGCCCCCGCCGTCGAGGGCCACGGCGGCACGATCCGCTCGTACCGGATCGGCGAGAAGCGCGCCCTGGTCTTCCTCGGCCGCACGCACTTCTACGAGGGCCGCGGCGTCGCCGCCGTGGCGCACGGGGTGCGTACGGCTGTCGCGGCGGGCTGCGGGACCGTGGTGCTGACGAACGGCTGCGGCGGGCTGCGCGAGGGCATGCGCCCCGGCCAGCCGGTCCTGATCAGCGACCACATCAACCTCACGGCGGCGTCGCCGATCATCGGCGCCAACTTCGTCGACCTGACCGACCTGTACTCCCCGCGGCTGCGGGCGCTGTGCAAGGAGGTCGACGAGACCCTCGAAGAGGGCGTGTACGTGCAGTTCCCCGGCCCGCACTACGAGACCCCGGCCGAGATCAACATGGTCCGGGTCATGGGCGGCGACCTGGTCGGCATGTCCACCGTGCTGGAGGCCATCGCGGCCCGGGAGGCCGGGGCCGAGGTCCTGGGCATCTCGCTGGTGACGAACCTCGCCGCCGGGCTGAGCGGGGAGCCGCTGAACCACGAAGAGGTGCTCCAGGCGGGCCGCGACTCCGCGACCCGGATGGGCTCGCTGCTGGCGCGTCTGCTGGACCGCATCTGACCCGGACCGTTTCGGGGGCACCGCCCCCAGACGGGAAGAGGCGGGGAGGGGGAGAGGCCCGCCGCGGGCGCGCCCCCGCCCGGCAACCCCACCAAGAACACAAGGAAGGCGGACACCGTGCAGCAGGACCTCATCGCTCGGGCCAGGACCTGGCTCGCCGAGGACCCCGACCCCGAGACCCGCGACGAGCTGGCCGAGCTCATCGAGACCGAGGACCTCGACGGGCTCGCCTCCCGCTTCTCGGGCACCCTCCAGTTCGGCACCGCGGGCCTGCGCGGTGAACTGGGCGCCGGTCCGATGCGGATGAACCGCGCCGTCGTCATCCGCGCCGCCGCCGGACTCGCCGCGTACCTGAAGGACCAGGGGCAGGCCGGCGGCCTCGTCGTCATCGGCTACGACGCCCGCTACAAGTCCACCGACTTCGCCCGCGACACCGCCGCCGTGATGACCGGCGCCGGCCTGCGGGCGGCGGTACTCCCCCGCCCGCTCCCCACGCCCGTGCTCGCCTACGCCATAAGGCATCTGGGCGCCGTCGCGGGCGTCGAGGTGACCGCGAGCCACAATCCGCCGCGCGACAACGGCTACAAGGTCTACCTCGGCGACGGCTCACAGATCGTCCCCCCGGCCGACGGTGGGATCGCCGCCGCGATCGACGCGGTCGGCCCGCTGGACACCGTGCCCCGCCCCGGCGACGGCTGGGAGATCCTCGGCGAAGAGGTGCTGGACGCCTATCTGGCGCGTACCGACTCCGTGCTCGACGCCGGATCGCCGCGCACCGCCCGTACCGTCCACACCGCGATGCACGGCGTCGGCACGTCCGTGCTCACCGCGGCCTTCGAGCGGGCCGGCTTCCCCGCCCCGGTCCTGGTCGCGGAACAGGCCGAGCCGGACCCCGCGTTCCCCACCGTCGCCTTCCCCAACCCGGAAGAGCCCGGCGCGATGGACCTCGCCTTCGCCACCGCACGCCGCTCGGACCCCGATCTGGTCATCGCCAACGACCCGGACGCCGACCGCTGCGCCGTCGCCGTCCCGGACCCGGCCGCCGACGGCGGCTGGCGGATGCTGCGCGGCGACGAGGTCGGCGCGCTGCTCGCCGCCCACCTCGTGCGCCGCGGGGTCACCGGCGTGTTCGCCGAGTCGATCGTGTCGTCGTCCCTCCTCGGCCGGATCGCGGAGAAGGCGGGCCTCGGCCACGAGGAGACGCTGACCGGCTTCAAGTGGATCGCCCGGGTGGACGGTCTGCGGTACGGCTACGAGGAGGCGCTCGGCTACTGCGTCGACCCGGACGGCGTCCGCGACAAGGACGGCATCACAGCGGCGCTCCTCGTCGCCGAACTCGCCTCCGTGCTCAAGGAACAGGGCCGCACGCTGCCCGACCTGCTGGACGACCTCGCGGTCGAGCACGGGCTGCACGCCACCGACCAGCTGTCGGTCCGGGTCGAGGACCTGTCCGTCATCGCGGACGCCATGCGCCGCCTGCGCGAGCAGCCGCCGACCGCACTCGCCGGCCTCGCCGTCGTCTCGGCCGAGGACCTTCTCCACGGCACCGAGCTGCTGCCGCCCACCGACGGGCTCCGCTACCACCTGGAGGGCGCCCGGGTGATCGTCCGCCCGAGCGGCACGGAGCCGAAGCTCAAGTGCTACCTGGAGGTCGTGGTGCCGGTCGCCTCGGCCGACGAGCTGCCGGCGGCCCGCGCAAGGGGCGCGGAGCTGCTCGCGGGCATCAAGCGGGACCTGGCGGCCGCGGCCGGGATCTGAGGCGGGCGGGGGCCACGACACGCCGCCCCCGCCTGCACGGAAATCGCAGGCACGGAAATCGCAGGCACGGAAATCGCAGGCACGGACAGAGGGAGGGCACCCCCGCTCCGGGCGGGTGCCCTCCCTCTGTGCCGGTGACGGCTCCGGCGTACTCAGCCGGCGAAGCGCGCCATCCACGCCTCGACGTCGTCCGCCGACCGCGGCAGCCCGTCCGACAGGTTCTCGTGACCGTCCGCGGTGACGACCAGGTCGTCCTCGATCCGGACGCCGATGCCGCGCCACTCCTCGGGCACGGTGAGGTCGTCCGGCTGGAAGTAGAGGCCGGGCTCGACGGTGAGCACCATGCCGGGCTCCAGCACGCCGTCGACGTACTCCTCGTTCCGGGCGTGGGCGCAGTCGTGGACGTCCAGACCGAGCATGTGCCCGGTGCCCGCCATGGTGAAGCGGCGCTGGAGGCCGAGTTCGTACGCGCGGTCGGCCGGGCCCTCGATGAAGCCCCACTCGACCAGCCGGACCGCGAGGTGGCGCTGCGAGGCCTCGTGGAAGTCGCGGTACGCGGCGCCCGGCTTCACGGCGGCCATGCCCGCCTCCTGGGCCTCGTACACCGCGTCGTAGACCTTGCGCTGGAGCGGCGTGAAGGTGCCGTTGATCGGGAGCGTGCGGGTGACGTCGGCGGTGTAGAGGGTGTGGGTCTCCACGCCGGCGTCGAGCAGGAGCAGGTCGCCGGGGCGCACCGGGCCGTCGTTGTCCGTCCAGTGCATGATCGTGGCGTGCTCGCCCGCGGCGCAGATCGAGCCGTAGCCGACGGCGTTGCCCTCCAGGCGGGCGCGGCGGAAGAACGTGCCCTCGATCCAGCGCTCGGACGAGGCGACCGCGCGGGAGAGTTCACCGATCACGTCGGTGAATCCGCGGACGGTGGAGTCGACTGCCTTGCGCAGCTCGGTGATCTCCCAGTCGTCCTTGACGAGACGGAGATCGCTGAGCGCCTCCTCCAGCTCGTCGTCGCGCTCCTCGTCGGTGGTGACGGCGTCCTCCAGGGACGGGTCGATGCCGCGGACGATGCGGGTCGGCGCGCCGGAGCCGGCGGCCAGGGTGTCGGCCGCGGTGCGGACGTCGCGGCAGGGCAGGCCGAGCACGAGCTCCGACTCGGCGAGCGTGCGGCGCCGGCCCATCCACAGCTCCGCGTGGGGACCGGTCCAGAACTCGTCGTTGTCCCGGCTGTCGCGCGGCAGCTGGAAGCAGTAGGCGTCGTGGCCGCCGTCCGCACGGGGTTCGAGGACGAGGGCGCCGTCCCGGGCCCGGTCGCCGGTCATGTGCACATAGCCCGTGTAGGGGCGGAACGCGTAGCCGTCGTCGTTCGAGCGGACCTTGAGGTTTCCGGAGGGGATCACGAGGCGCTCGCCGGGGAAGCGCGCGGAGAGCGCGGCGCGGCGGCCGGCCGCGTAGGGGGCCTGCTCGCTCAGCTGGAGGTCGTGCCGCTCGGTGTCCGCCCAGCCCGTCCGCATGAGTGCGGACAGTTCCTCGGAGATCCCTGGGTAGAGACGGTTCTTGCGGTCTTTCGCCACGTCGTGCACCTGCTTCCGGGTGGGTTCCTCGGCTGCGAGGGGTGTACGTCCCGGGTACGGACCGGTTTGCCCTCGCTGCCGCCGGTCGGCGGCGGCACTCGGACGGTATCCCGCACGCCGCGCGAGCGGTGCGAAGGAGTGCCACTGGCACAAATCGGCCACGGCGGACGGGAGCCGTTGGATAATACGGACATGACGAACGCGAAACTCGGTGAGGCCCTCCGGCTCCTGGGACTCGGTGACGCGGCGGGCCGGGTCTATCTGGCGCTGCTCGAACTGGCTCCGGCGCCGCTGGCGGCGATCGGCGCGGCAGCCGGCCTGGCAGGGGCGGAGCTCGACGCGGCGTACGGCGCGCTGGTCGACGCCGGTCTGGCCGGCGCCGCCGGGGAGGACGAGGACGTGGTGGCCCCGGTGCCGCCGGCCGCGGGCCTGGAGATCCTCGCCCGGCGCCGGGCGAGCGAGGTCGAGGCGTCGCGCATCGCCGTCGGGGGCGCGTTCGACTCGTTCCGGCGTCAGCGGCTCGCGGCGTACAACGACCATTTCGTCGAGGTCGTCACCGGAGACGCCGTGGGACCCAGGATTCGCCAGGCCTGGGCGAGCGCCCGCGATCAGATCCGGCAGTTCGAGTCGCCGCCGTACTTCCCCCTGCCCGGCGCCACGGAGGACGCGCTGGCCACGCTGGCGCGCGGGGTGACGCAGCGTGTCGTGTACTCGCGGGAGTCGCTGGAGCATCCGGGCCATCTGAAGGACGTCATCGAGCCGTGCGTCAACGCCGGTGAGCAGGCCCGGGTGCTGCCGTCCGTGCCGGTCAAGCTCGTGATCATCGACGACGCGTACGCCCTCGTGTCGCTGTCGATCAAGGAGGCCGACGTGCACAACACGATGCTGGTCGTGCAGCCGTGCGGGCTGCTGTCCGCGCTGATCGCGCTGTTCGAGCAGTCCTGGCGGAACGCCCTGCCGTTCCACGGCAGCACCACCCGTCCGGGCGGTCTGCCGCCCGCCGACCGCCGTCTGCTGTGGCTCCTGGCGGGCGGCGCGAGCGACGAGGCCATCACCCGCGAGCTGGGTATCAGCCGCCGCACGCTGTTCCGCCGCCTCCAGGTCCTGATGGCCCGGCTGGGCGCCGCGAACCGCTTCCAGCTGGCGTTGCAGGCGCAGCGCAGCGGCTGGCTGTGAGCGCCGGCGGGCGGCGGTCGCACGGCGGGGCCGGACCCGCCCCGGCGGACCCGGCCCCGCCCGATGTCCTACTGGTGCGCGCCGGTGCGGCCCCGGCCGCGCCGGGTGAGAACGAAGCCCGCCGCGCCCAGGGTGACCGCCGCCAGGCCGAGCAGCACGCCCTGCCCGGTCGAGCCGCTGCCCGTCTCGGCCAGGTGGGGCGGCTCGCTGTGGCCGGGCCAGGCGGGGCCCGTGTGGCTGGGGTGGGACGTCGGCCAGGTGTGGGTCGGGGTGGGCGTCGGGGTCGGGGTCGGCGCGGGCGTGGGCGTGACCGTCGCGTTTCCGGTGACCTGCGCCGTGACCACGTAGACGGAGCCGTCGTCGTCGGCCGTCAGGGAGACGGAGCCCGTGTAGGGGCCCTCGGCCGTGGGTGTCCAGGTCAGTTCGAAGGTGCAGGACTCACCGGCCAGCAGTGCCGCGTCCAGGTCGCAGGTGCCGCCGGTCCGGGTCACCCCGTCGGGCAGGTTCAGCGGGAGACCGTCGAAGCCCACCGCCCCGGTCCCGTTGTTGGTCAGCGTGAGGGTGACGGTGCCGGTGTCGCCGACCTCCACCGTCCCGAAGTCCCCGCCGGTGAGCGTCACATCGCCCGGTGCGCGGTAGGGCGCGGTGACGGCGGCCGTGGCCTCGGCGGTACGGGCCTGGGCCGCGGGGGTCAGCGCGAGGCTCACGGCGCAGGCGGCAAGAGCGGACATGGCGAAACGTGCAGAGCGTCGGCGCGACAGCACGAGAGGGCTCCCTTGATCGATGGGTAACCATCTCACTATCGGCAGAACATATGATTTGCCCGGACAAGACTCCATACGTGGGCATGGCGTCAGCCGTGACCACGCACCCGCGCCGCACCGGCCCCGCTCACCGAACCGGCCCGCCGCGCGCCCCGCCCCCGGTGTCAGCCGATCGCGGCGATCACCACGAGCAGCACCGCGCCCACCACGGCCGGCGCGATCACCTCGTACGCCCAGCGCACCGACTTGACGACGTCCCCCGCCACCGGCGTCTCACCCGCCCGTTCGGCGAGCTCGCGCAGGTCCACCACGGCCTGGTCGGCGCCCGCCGTCAGGGCCCTGGTGGCACGCACGTCGGCGGTCACCGGCGTCCGGCCGTACGGATCGTCCATCGACTCGCGGGACTGCCGGCGGGCCGCCTTCTTGCGCTGCCGCAGCGAGACCGGCACCGCCCAGAGCTGGTACTTCGTGCCGTCCTGCGTGAACAGCTCGCTGGAGTAGCTCGCCCGCACGGTCGCGACGTCGGTCCACGGCAGGGTGATCGTGCGGAACGGGTTGCGGACCCGGATGCGCCGCTCGCCGGCGAACACCACGGGGCGCAGGGTGAAGGCGACCACCAGCGGGATCGCGGTGAGCAGCCCGGCCAGCGCCAGCCACGGCGCCCGGCCCTCGCCCCGGATCGCGGCGTCCAGGCCGATCCAGAGGATGAGCAGGAGCAGCAGGGCGCCCCCGACCAGCCCGGCGGGCGACCGGAACGTCCGGTCGGCGTAGGTGGGCTCGGCGGGGGGCGTGGGGCTCGTCATGAGCCCGATTCTGCCTGACGGGCGCAAGGGATGCGGGGGCGGCTTCCCGTCCGCCGGGCGCCCGGCGTCGTGGAGCCGTGCGATACACGAACGGCATGGGCCCCTGTACAGGCCGCTACGCGCGTAGATATGCTCATCTGGTGACCATGCCCACCACTGCACCCGCATTCGCCGACGCGACGGCGTCCGACAGTGCGCTGCGCCGCTTCCTGCACGGGCTGCCCGGCGTCGACGCCGTCGGCCTCGAAGCGCGCGCCGCCTCGCTCGGAACCCGTTCGATCAAGACGACGGCCAAGGCGTACGCCATCGACCTCGCCATCTCGATGATCGACCTGACGACGCTGGAAGGCGCGGACACCCCGGGCAAGGTCCGGGCGCTCGCCGCCAAGGCCGTCCATCCCGATCCCACCGACCGCACGGCCCCGCGCACCGCCGCCGTCTGCGTCTATCCCGACATGGCGGCGACCGCCGTCGCCGCCCTGGCCGGCTCCGGTGTGAAGGTGGCGTCCGTCGCGACGGCCTTCCCGGCCGGCCGGGCCGCGCTCGACGTGAAGCTCGCGGACGTCCGCGACGCCGTCGCCGCCGGGGCCGACGAGATCGACATGGTGATCGACCGGGGTGCCTTCCTCTCCGGCCGTTACCTGAAGGTGTACGAGGAGATCCTCGCCGTGAAGGCCGAGTGCGGCCGGGCCCGGCTGAAGGTCATCTTCGAGACCGGCGAGCTGTCCACGTACGACAACATCCGGCGGGCCTCCTGGCTCGGGATGCTGGCGGGCGCGGACTTCATCAAGACGTCGACCGGCAAGGTCGGGGTCAACGCCACGCCCGCGAACACCCTGCTGATGCTGGAGGCGGTGCGCGACTTCCGTGCGCAGACCGGCGTCCAGATCGGCGTGAAGCCGGCCGGCGGCATCCGCACCTCCAAGGACGCCGTCAAGTTCCTGGTCCTGGTGAACGAGACGGCGGGCGAGGACTGGCTGGACAACCACTGGTTCCGCTTCGGCGCCTCCAGCCTGCTGAACGACCTGCTGATGCAGCGCCAGAAGCTCAGCACCGGCCGTTACTCCGGCCCCGATTACGTGACGGTGGACTGATCCCCATGGCATCTGCATTCGAGTACGCACCCGCTCCCGAGTCGCGTTCGGTCGTCGACATCGCGCCCTCGTACGGCCTGTTCATCGACGGCGAGTTCACCGAGGCCGCCGACGGCAAGGTCTTCAAGACGGTCTCGCCGAGCAGCGAGGAGGTCCTCTCCGAGGTCGCCCGCGCCGGTGCGCAGGACGTGGACCGGGCCGTGAAGGCGGCCCGCGGGGCGTTCGGGAAGTGGTCGGCGCTGCCCGGCTCCGAGCGCGCCAAGTACCTGTTCCGGATCGCCAGGATCATCCAGGAGCGCTCGCGCGAACTGGCCGTCCTGGAGACCCTGGACAACGGCAAGCCGATCAGGGAGACCCGTGACGCGGACCTCCCGCTGGTCGCCGCGCACTTCTTCTACTACGCGGGCTGGGCCGACAAGCTGGACCACGCGGGCTACGGGGCGAACCCGCGCCCGCTCGGCGTCGCGGGCCAGATCATCCCGTGGAACTTCCCGCTCCTGATGCTCGCCTGGAAGATCGCCCCGGCGCTCGCCACCGGCAACACGGTGGTCCTCAAGCCCGCGGAGACGACGCCGCTCTCCGCGCTCTTCTTCGCGGACATCTGCCGCCAGGCCGGACTGCCCAGGGGCGTCGTCAACATCCTCACAGGCTACGGGGACGCGGGCCAGGCCCTCGTCGAGCACGGCGACGTCAACAAGGTCGCGTTCACCGGTTCGACCGCCGTCGGCAAGGCCATCGCCCGGTCCATCGCGGGCACGGACAAGAAGGCCACCCTGGAGCTGGGCGGCAAGGGCGCCAACATCGTCTTCGACGACGCCCCCATCGACCAGGCCGTCGAGGGCATCGTCACCGGCATCTTCTTCAACCAGGGCCAGGTCTGCTGCGCGGGCTCGCGGCTCCTCGTGCAGGAGTCGGTCCAGGACGAGGTGCTGGACGCCCTCAAGCGCCGGCTGACCACGCTGCGCCTGGGCGACCCGCTGGACAAGAACACCGACATCGGCGCGATCAACTCCGCGGAGCAGCTCTCCCGGATCACCGCGCTCGTCGAGACCGGCGAGGCCGAGGGAGCCGAACGCTGGTCGGCCCCCTGCGAACTGCCCTCCTCGGGCTACTGGTTCCCCCCGACGCTGTTCACCCACGTCACCCAGGCACACACCGTCGCCCGCGACGAGATCTTCGGCCCGGTGCTGTCGGTCCTGTCGTTCCGCACGCCCGACGAGGCGGTCGCCAAGGCCAACAACAGCCAGTACGGCCTCTCGGCCGGCATCTGGACGGAGAAGGGCTCCCGCATCCTCGCGGTGGCGAACAAGCTCCGGGCGGGCGTCGTCTGGGCCAACACGTTCAACAAGTTCGACCCGACCTCGCCGTTCGGCGGGTACAAGGAGTCGGGCTTCGGCCGCGAAGGCGGCCGTCACGGTCTGGAGGCCTACCTCGATGTCTGACGAGCGACGACGCGTCTTCAAGACCTACAAGCTGTACGTCGGGGGCAAGTTCCCCCGCTCCGAGAGCGGCCGGGTGTACGAGGTGACGGACTCCAAGGGCAAGTGGCTGGCACACGCGCCCCAGTCGTCCCGCAAGGACGCCCGCGACGCGGTCGTGGCCGCCCGCAAGGCGTTCGGCGGCTGGTCGGGCGCGACCGCGTACAACCGCGGCCAGGTCCTCTACCGCGTCGCGGAGATGCTGGAGGGCCGCCGGGAGCAGTTCGCACGGGAGGTGGCGGAGGCCGAGGGCCTCTCGAAGTCCAAGGCCGCCGCCGTCGTGGACGCGGCGGTGGACCGCTGGGTCTGGTACGCGGGCTGGACCGACAAGATCGGCCAGATCACGGGTGCGGTGAACCCGGTCGCGGGCCCCTTCCTCAACCTCTCCGCCTCCGAGCCGACCGGTGTGGTCACGGTCCTGGCCCCGCAGGCCTCGTCGTTCCTCGGCCTGGTCTCCGTGATCGCCCCGGTGATCGCCACGGGCAACACCGCGGTCGTCATCGCCTCCGCGGACGCGCCGCTGCCCGCCCTGTCGCTGGGTGAGGTGCTGGCCACCTCGGACCTGCCGGGGGGTGTGGTCAACATCCTCTCCGGCAGGACGGCGGAGATCGCCGCGCCGCTCGCCTCCCACCAGGACGTGAACGGCATCGACCTCACGGGCGCCGACGCGGACCTGGCGAAGGAGCTGGAGGTCGCGGCGGCCGACAACCTGAAGCGGGTCCTGCGCCCACAGGCCGTGGACGGCGCCTCCGGCGCCGACTGGTCGGCCGATCCGGGTACGCACCGGCTCACCGCGTTCCTGGAGACCAAGACGGTCTGGCACCCGACGGGCGCGCTGGGCGTTTCGGGCTCCTCGTACTGACGCGCACGCGGGCGTGGCCCGTGCCCCGGAGCCCCGGGGCACGGGCCACCTCCGTGTCAGCGGTGCAGCAGCCCGGTGACCTGCCCCACCAGGGGCAGGTCCTTCAGTGCGCCGCCGCTGGTCAGCGGGTCGGTGAGCAGGGCCGTGGAGACCGGCTTGAAGTCGGCGACCTGGGTCCCCACCGCGTTGTCCAGCGGGTCCGTGCCGGTGCCGGCCAGCGGGTCGAGCCGCAGATGCGTCACGGGCGCGATGCTGTTGTCGAGCGCCCCGGCCACCGCCCCGCCCGCGGCATGGGTGGCCGCGCCGAGGCCGGTGCTGTCGGAGCCGGCGGCCGGCGCGACGGGCAGCGGCGCCGCCTGGGCCACCGCACCCCCCGCGCCGAGGGCGGCTCCCACCGCGGTGACGGTCAGGCCTGCCCGCAGCAGAGCGCGGCGCCGGGACTTGGAAAGTGCGTGACGTGCCATGGATTTCCCACCTGATCGGGCCGATCGAAGCATCAATCGAGTAATCGTCTGGAAGCACAGCGTAGTTGAGGTGTGATGCTCGATACCAACAAGACCTCCGGGGGGTCCCCTGTGCGGGTCAATGCCTCACACTCATGTCCTGTGAGTTCCCAAGCGCTTTCGACCCGCGTCGTCCTGCTGACGGGCCCCTCCGGCTCCGGCAAGTCCTCCCTCGCCGCCCGCAGCGGCCTTCCGGTGCTGCGGCTGGACGACTTCTACAAGGAGGCCGGTGACCCCACGCTGCCGCTCGTCCCCGGCAGCCCGGACATCGACTGGGACTCCGCACGGTCCTGGGACGCCGACGCCGCGGTCGCCGCGATCACCGCGCTGTGCCGCACCGGCCGCACCGACGTGCCGCTGTACGACATCGCCACCAGCTCCCGTACCGGCCACGAGGTCCTCCACATCGAGCGCACCCCGCTCTTCGTGGCCGAGGGCATCTTCGCCGCGGACGTCGTCGAGCGGTGCCGGTCACTGGGGGTGCTCGCCGACGCCCTGTGCCTGCGCGGCCGCCCGACGACGACGTTCCGCCGCCGGCTGCTCCGGGACCTGCGCGAGGGCCGCAAGTCCGTGCCGTTCCTGCTGCGGCGGGGCTGGCGGCTGATGCGGGCCGAGCGGCGGATCGTGGCACGCCAGGCCGAACTGGGGGCGTACCCCTGCGGCAAGGAGGAGGCCCTGGGCCGGCTCGCCGCGGCCGCGGCGGGACACTGCCGGGCACGATCGGTGCGCGGGGCGGTGTAGCGCCCCCCGGCCGGATCGGGCCGCGTTCGCGCGGCGCATTCCCGCCGGACGGCTTCCGGCGATGTTCGGCATACCTCTGTACGGGCCGGACCGGCCCGTATACCTTCGCCCTGAGGCCACGGATTGAAACGATTCACAGTGCGTCGGTCCGGCCACCGTCATGGCCTGGACCGACCGCTCCGCCCTGCCCGCCCGCTGTCGCACGGCCTCGCGAACGCCCCATGACAACGTTTCCCTCATGAGAGAAGGATCGTCATGCACCACGAATCGGGAGAGGGTCCGCGTCGGCGCGCCTTCCTGGCCGGCGGACTGGTCGCGGCGGCCGCGGCGGCCGGTGCGCTGCCCGGCACCGCCGGGGCGGCGGAGCCGGACGGTGTGCCCGGCGCCGCGCACCCGGCCACCGCCCCCCGGCCGTACCGCAAGGCGCCGGCCGGCCCGTGGGACGCCCACAACCTGTCGCCCGCGAGCCGCACCGTGCGTCCGGTGGCCGTGTACACCACCACCGGCACGGTCGAGGGCGCCGCGTCCCTGACGTCCCGCCACGGCTCCGGTGCCGCCCGGCTGACCGGGGCGGGCTCCTCGGTCACGCTGGACTTCGGCCGGGAGGTCGGCGGCTTCGTCGCCCTCGCCGTCGCGGGGAGCAGCGACGAGGGGCAGGTCGTGGGGCTCACCTACAGCGAGCTGTCCACCTATGTCAGCCCGTCGGCGAGCGACGGCTCCAACGGCGGCAGCAACGACGAGCCCGCCGTGCGGTACCCGGCGCCGCCCGGGGGCCGGGTGGACACCTCGAAGGACACCCCCGTCGCGGAGGACGGTTCGGCGCGGGCGGTCGCTCCGGCGTCCCAGCAGCGGGGCGGCTTCCGGTACCTGACCGTCGTCAACGAGACCGGCGCGACGGTGGCCCTGACCGGGGTGACGGTGCGGGTGACCTTCGCGCCGGACGCCCGCGACCTGCGCGCCTACCCCAACTACTTCCACTGCGACGACGATCTCCTGAACCGGATCTGGTACGCCGGTGCCTACACCGTGCAGACGAACATCGTCGCGAGTGACGAGGGACGCGTCTGGGGCCCGCCGGACGTCGGCTGGGCCAACGACGCCCGGGTCGGGGAGCTGGGCAGCACCGTCCTGGTCGACGGCGCCAAGCGCGACCGCACGGTCTGGCCCGGGGACCTGGGCATCTCCGTGCTCACCGACCATGTGTCGCTGGGCGACCTCGTCACCGTGCGCAACGCCCTCCAGACCCTGTACAACCACCAGGACCCCACGAGCGGGGCGCTGCCGTACGCGGGGCCCGCGGTCAACTTCATCGGCAACTCCGACGCGTACCACCTGTGGACGCTCATCGGCACGGCCTCCTACGCCCAGCTCTCCGGCGACCTCGACTGGACGCGCACGGTCTACGACGGCTATCTCAAGGCCCTCGCCCACGTGGTGGCGAAGATCGACACGGACGGGCTGCTGAACGTGACGGCCGCCGCCGACTGGGCCCGCACCGATGCCGACGGCAAGAACCTCGAAGCCAACGCGATCATGTACCGGGCGCTGGTCACGGCGGGCCCGCTCGCCCGCTCGATGGGCGACGGGGCGACCGCCGCCGACTGCGCGGAGCGTGCGCGGAAGCTCAGGCTGGCCGTCGGCACCCAGGGCTACTGGGACGCGTCGGCGGGGCTGTACCGGGACAAGCCCACCGGTGCGGGCGCGGAGCTGTACCCGCAGGACGGCAACGCGCTCGCCCTCTGGTTCGGCCTGGTGACCGACCCCGCGCGGGCGCGGACCGTGAGCGCGGCGCTGGCGAAGCGGTGGACCCCCGTCGGGGCGCTGACACCCGAGAAGGGCGCCGACGCCGTCCACCCGTTCCCCGGCGGCATGGAGGTGCACGCCCACTTCGCGGCGGGCCGCGACAGGACGGCGCTGGAACTGATCCGCCGCGAATGGGGCTTCATGCTGAACGCCCCCCACGGAACCGCGAGCACCTTCTGGGAGGGGTACCGCACCGACGGCACCTCCGACTACAGCGGCTCGTACATGAGCGCCGCCCACGGCTGGTCGACCGGCCCGACGTCCGCGCTCACCTACTTCCTGCTCGGCATCGCGCCGTCGGCGGACGGCGGCACGGGCTACTCCGTGACCCCTCGGCCCGGTGGACTGCGGCGTGCGGAAGGCCAGTTGACGACGCCCGCGGGAGTGATCCGGGTGTCGTGGCGGGCCCGGTCGCACGACGGCTTCGACCTGACGCTCAGCGCGCCGGCCGCGGTGGTGGACGAGGTCTCGGTGCCCGTGCCCGAGGGGAGCCCCTGCGTCGTGCGGGTCGACGGGAAGCGCGTCTGGGACGGGACGTCCCTGGCCCGCGGGGCCCGTGCCGTACCGGGCCGGGTCGTCCTGTCCGGGCTGTCCGGCCGCACGCACGAGGTGACGGTACGCCGACGCTGAGCCGCCCTTCCCGCAGCGCACCACGAACAGGAGCCGGAATCAGATGACCACACGTTCGAGAAAACGCCTCACGGGTCTGGCCGCTGCCGTGAGCGGTGCCCTCCTGCTGGGCGTCCTTCCCGCATCGGCGGGGGCGGTGTCCCCCGCGCCGCGTCCCGGCGCCGGGCTGTCGGCCGGGCACGCCGGTCCCTGGGACGACGCGGGCTACCGGCCGCAGCCCGGCCGGTGGAAGCCGTACGTCCTCGCGCCCACCGGGCACGACGTCGAGCCGGTGTCCGTGCTCTCCGCCGATCCGCGTGGCGGAGAGATCGAGGGCGACCCGAAGGCCGTCCTGGGGAGGACCCGGCACCCGGTCCGGCTGGTCAGCACCGGAGACCGCACCCGGTCCCCGCTCGTCACCCTGGACTTCGGCAAGAACACCGGCGGGAAGATCCGGGTCCGGGTCGCCGGGGCGTCCGCGACGCCGCCGAAGCTGCATGTGTGCTTCAGCGAGTCGCGGCAGTTCGCCGCGACCGGCCCGCAGGACAACGACGGCCAGGCCGCGCACGCCCCGGGCTGCGACACCGCGAACATCTGGAACGGCTACCCGGGCACCGCCTACACCTACGACTCCGACAGCCACACCCTCGAACTCGACCCGGCGGAACTCCCGGCCACCCTGACCGACCCGCAGCCGCGCGGCGGATTCCGCTACGCGACCCTGTTCCTCGACGGTCCGGGCTGGGTGGACGTCGGCGCGGTGTCGCTGGACTTCACCGCCGTCCCCAAGCAGCCCGACCCGGCGGCGTACAAGGGCTGGTTCCTCTCCAGCGACAACGAGCTGAACAAGATCTGGTACGCCGGCGCGTACACCGTCCAGCTCAACACCTGGATGTCGGACACCGCGAAGAGCTGGCCGTACGAGCCGGGGGAGGCGGACCACGCCGACGACCGGGTGCCGCACGCCGATCCGCGTGAGGAGGTCATCTTCGACGGCGGCAAGCGCGACCGGATCGTCTGGCAGGGCGACCTCGCCGTCCAGGCACCGGTGACGTACCTGAGCACGAACGACGTCCCGGCGGTCGAGAACTCGCTGTCCTCCCTCGCCGCGCAGCAACTGGACGACGGCTACGTACCGGCCGCGAGCCTGGTCGGACCGCACAACCAGGACGAGCTGCGCACCTACGGCGAGTACGTCACCTGGTTCGTCCACAACCTCTACACCCACTGGCTCTACACCGGCGACCGCGCCTATCTGGACCGGTGGTGGCCGCAGCTGACCCGGGCGACGGGCTGGCTGGAGAAGGTACGCGGCGCGGACCCGAAGGGCCTGATCGCGTTCCGGGACTCCGGCTCCTGCGGGCACTACGGCTACAGCGACTGCGGTCACGAGACGTACGTCAACGCCCTCTACACCCGCAATCTCGACGAGATGGCGGAGCTCGCCGGGGCCAGGGGCGCCGCGTCGGACGCCGCCGGGTACGCCTCGCGCGCCACGGAGGTGAGGAAGGCCGTCAACGAGCAGCTCTGGGACGAGAGCGCCGGCGCCTACCGGCTGTCCCGCGAGATTCCGGACGCCTATCCGCAGGACGCCAACGCCACGGCGGTCCTGGCCGGCATCGCGGACCCGGTGCGGGCCGGGCGGGCGATGGAGTACCTGAAGCGCAACAGCTGGGGACCGTACGGCGCCCTGACCGTTTCGCCGAGCACGCCCAACGCCTCGATCAGGCCGTCCTACGAGCCGCTGCCGAGCGGCTTCGAGGCGGACGCGCGGCTGACGGCGGCCGGTCCGAGCGGCGGGACGCAGCAGAGCGCCCTGGAGCTGCTCCGTACGTTCTGGGGCCATCAGCTCGCCCAGGACCCGGGCGGCACGTTCTGGGAGAAGGCCGATGTGAACGGGGAGCCGGGCATCAAGCAGTTCACCAGCCTCGCCCACGGCTGGGCGTCCGGCCCGACGGTCACGCTGTCCAACCAGGTGCTGGGCGTGCGGCCGACCGGTGCCGGCTTCTCGGCGTACGCGATCGTGCCGCACCCGGGCGGCCTGCCCTGGGCCCAGGGCAGCGTCCCGACACCGCACGGTGACATCACCGCCTCCTGGCGTTCCGGGGCCGGCGGCTTCGTCCTGGAGGCCACGGCTCCCCGGGGCACCTCGGGACGCCTCGCCGTCCCGACCGGCGGGAAGCGGGTGCGGGTGACGCTCGACGGGGTCACCGTCTGGAACGGTTCCCGGGCGGTCGGCGGCGCGAAGGCCACCACCGACGGGGCGCGGGTGTACGTCGACGGTGTCCGGTCCGGTCACCACGTGCTGCGCGCGCACCGCGGCTGACCGCGGTCCGTCCGTACCGGTCACGGGTGCGGGGGCCGCTCGCCATGAGCGGCCCCCGCGCACGCGCCGACGGGGCCGGACGGGACCCCCCGGCCCGTCCGACCCCGTCGGCGTTCTCCCCCGTGCGCCGCCGCCTCCCCCGAAGCAGTGGCCCCGTTTCCCCCGTTCCCCGTTTCCCCCGTTTCCCCCCGTCGCCTCAGGCCACCAGCTCGCCGAAGGACTCCTCCTCATCACGTCCGAAGCTGAGGACCTCGTCCTCACGCAGCCGGCGGAGCGACCGCCAGATGCTGGACTTCACCGTGCCGACACTGATGTCGAGGATGGACGCGATCTCCGGGTCCGTACGGCCCTCGTAGTACCGCAGGACCAGCATCGTGCGCTGGAGCTCCGGCAGCCGCGCCAGCGCCTGCCAGAGCACGGCACGCAGCTCGGTACCGCGCATCGCGTCCGTGTCGCCCGCCGTCTCCGGCAGTTCCTCGGTCGGGTATTCGTTCAGCTTGCGCCTGCGCCAGGCGCTGATGTGCAGATTGGTCATGGTACGGCGCAGATAGCCGCCGACCGCCGCCTTGTCACTGATCCGGTCCCAGGCCCGGTACGTCGAGAACAGGGCGCTCTGCAGCAGGTCCTCGGCCTCGAACCGGTCGCCGGTCAGGTGGTAGGCGGTGGCGTACAGGGAGGCACGGCGTTCCCTGACGTAGGCCGTGAACACCGCTTCGGCGTCCTCGTCCCGCGCCGGGGCCCGCCGGTCCCCCGTGGCCTCCCCGTACGTGCTTCCCCCGTTGGTCCCGCCCGTTGCGGCGGGTGCGTCGACCACCGTCATGTACGACGGGTGCTGACGCCCGACGCCACGAACGCACCCCCGTCCGTTCAATGCGGCGCCGGACTTCTCGGCGGTCCTCCCGACGTCGTGGAGACGCGTGACAACTGCGCTTGCGGTGATGCTGTGAGTTGCGTTCATCTCGCGCCCCCCGTCGGTGGTGTCCGTCCGTTCCTTGTGTCAACGAGCTTGCCGGGGCAGTTTCATGGCCCTGTCCCCCGACTGTCACAGGCCTGTCACAGGGCCCGGCGCGGGTGCGATCCGGAGGTGCCGGATGCATAAGGGGGGACCAACTGTCGAACTAGGGCTCCACCATGGGTCAGAATGACCAGCGTGCCTTTCCTGTTGCTGATCGAGGACGACGACGCCATCCGCACGGCCCTCGAACTCTCGCTGTCACGCCAGGGCCACCGTGTGGCCACCGCGGCGACGGGAGAGGACGGCCTCAACCTGCTGCGAGAACAGCGGCCCGACCTGGTCGTACTGGATGTGATGCTGCCCGGGATCGACGGATTCGAGGTGTGCCGGCGCATCCGGCGCACCGACCAGCTGCCGATCATTCTGCTCACCGCGCGCAGCGACGACATCGACGTCGTGGTCGGACTGGAGTCCGGCGCCGACGACTACGTGGTGAAACCCGTGCAGGGCCGGGTGCTCGACGCCCGGATCCGTGCGGTGCTGCGCCGGGGCGAGCGCGAGTCCACGGACTCCGCGACGTTCGGGAACGTGGTGATCGACCGGTCCGCGATGACCGTCACCAAGAACGGGGAGGATCTCCAGCTCACGCCGACCGAGCTGCGCCTCCTGCTCGAACTGAGCCGCCGCCCCGGCCAGGCCCTGTCCCGGCAGCAGTTGCTGCGGCTGGTCTGGGAACACGACTATCTCGGTGACTCCCGGCTGGTGGACGCCTGCGTCCAGCGGCTGCGCGCGAAGGTGGAGGACGTACCGTCCTCGCCCACCCTGATCCGTACCGTGCGGGGCGTGGGATACCGGCTGGACTCGCCGCAGTGAGCACGGCTGTGCGGCGGGGCCTGCTCGCCGGGCTCCGCTGGACCAGCCTGCGGTTGCGGCTCGTCGTCGTGTTCGCGCTGGTGGCGCTGACCGCCGCGGTGTCCGCGTCCGGGATCGCGTACTGGCTGAACCGCGAGGCGGTGCTGACCCGTACCCAGGACTCGGCGCTCGGGGACTTCCGCCAGGAGATGCAGAACCGGGCGGCCTCGCTGCCGCTCCGGCCCACCAAGGACGATCTGGACCACGCCGCCGCGCAGATGGCGAGCAGCAGTCCCGGTTACAGCGTGCTGTTGATCGACGAGCGCGATCCGGGCAAGCCGATCGTCGGCAACTCCGACGTGGACAGCTTCACCCGGGACAACGTGCCGAAGTCGTTGCAGGAGCAGGTCGCCAGGAAGCAGCCGGTCAAGGCGGGCAACAAGTACGGCTACCACCTGTTCTGGCAGCGGACCTCGATCCGCGGCACGCCGTATCTCGTCGGCGGTACGAAGATCATCGGCGGTGGCCCGACCGGCTACATGCTCAAGTCCCTCGACCAGGAACGGCAGGACCTGAACTCCCTCGCCTGGTCACTGGGGATCGCCACCGCGCTGGCGCTGGTCGGCTCCGCGCTGCTCGCCCAGGCCGCCGCGACGACCGTGCTGCGTCCGGTGCAGCGCCTCGGCGACGCCGCCCGCAAGCTCGGCGAGGGCAAGCTCGACACCCGCCTCGTGGTGTCCGGGACCGATGAACTGGCCGATCTCTCCCGGACGTTCAACAGAACGGCGAGCTCCCTGGAGAAGAAGGTCGCGGACATGACCGCGCGGGAGGAGTCCAGCCGCCGCTTCGTCGCCGACATGTCGCACGAGCTGCGCACCCCGCTCACCGCGATCACCGCGGTCGCGGAGGTGCTGGAGGACGAGGCCGACAACCTCGACCCGATGATCGCGCCGGCCGTGCACCTGGTGGTCAGCGAGACCCGGCGGCTCAACGACCTGGTGGAGAACCTGATGGAGGTCACCCGCTTCGACGCGGGCACGGCCCGTCTGGTCCTGGACACCGTCGACGTCGCGGACCAGGTGACGGCCTGCATAGACGTCCGCGCCTGGCTGGACGCGGTGGATCTGGACGCCGAGCGCGGCATGATGGTCCGCCTCGATCCGCGCCGGCTCGACGTGATCCTTGCGAACCTGATCGGCAACGCGCTGAAGCACGGCGGTTCGCCGGTGCGGGTCACGGTACGGACCGAGGGCGACGAGCTGGTCATCGAGGTCCGCGACCACGGTCCCGGTATCCCCGAGGACGTACTGCCCCATGTCTTCGACCGCTTCTACAAGGCCAGTGCCTCCCGGCCGCGGTCGGAGGGCAGCGGTCTGGGACTGTCGATCGCCATGGAGAACGCGCACATCCACGGCGGTGACATCACCGCCGCGAACTCTCCGGACGGCGACGGGGCGGTGTTCGTCCTGCGCCTGCCCCGCGACGCGGAGGCGCTGAGCGGCACCGCGGAGGGCCCCGACGCGGAGCTCCCGGACGAGGAGGACGACGCGACGTGATGCGCAGCGAACGCCGGGGCCGACGCCCCACCGCGATGGTGGCCGCAGCCGCGCTCTGCGCGGTACTGGCCGCGGGCTGCGGGATCAGGACGACATCGGTGCCGGTCGACGCGGGGCCCGCGCCGTCCCGGGTGCCGTGCGCGATGCCCGCGCCGGACGCCTCCGCAGAGCCCCGGCAGAGCCTCTCGGCGGAGATCTACCTCGTCTGCAACTCGCAGCTGGTCACGGTCGACCGCACGGTCCGGGTCCAGGAGGCGAAGTCCGACCGGATCACCGTCGCCGTCGCCCTCCTGGACGAGCTGCGCAGGGAGCCCCCGGCCTCCGAGCGGCAGGCGGGCTTCTCCACGGACGTCCCGTCGGCGCTGCGGGTCAGCGGACCGCGTGCGGGCGACCCGAAGGGCGCGCTGCGGCTCAGCGAGCAGCCGGAGGACCTGACCCCCGTGGCACTGGCCCAGATCGTCTGTACGTACACGGAGAGCGAGCCGCTCGTCCACGAGGGCACGGTGATGCTCGGCGGTCCGGGGGCGTACGCGCCGCGCGGCTACCTGTGCACCGCGGAGACGAAGGCCAGCCCGAAGGCCGTACCGACCCTGGGCGCGGTCCGGCTGCCCTGAGCGCGCCGCCTTGACCTGCCGCACGGTGAGCCATGTCTCCCCCGCGGGAGCGGAACCGATCCTGCCGCTGCCCGCGTCTTGGGGAACGTGCGTCAAGGTTCGGGCGGCCAAGCCGTCATCCGCTTCCGCGCGGCCGGAGTGTCCCTCCTCCTCGTGCATCTGCTGCTCGTCGGGTGGCTGACTCTTCGCCCGCTGGACGTGCCGTGGATGACCGCCGCCAACCTCCAGCCGTTCGCCGGTATCAAGGCGGACCTGACCATGGGCCCGGTCGCCGCCGTCCGCCGGATCGGCGGTGGGCTGCTGCTGCTGGCGCCCCTGGGCGTACTGCTGCCGATGGCCGGGGGCCGGCTCTTCGTCTCGCCGTGGTCCTCGCTCGCCCGTACCGTCGCGGCCGGGGCACTGATCTCGCTGGCCATCGAACTGGGCCAGACCGGCGTACCCGGCCAGGTCGTCGATGTCGACTCGCTGATCCTCAACACCATCGGTGTGGCGTTCGCCCACGCGATGTTCGTACCGGCGTGCCGGGCGCGGCTGCGCCGTCGCAAGCAGCGGCGCATCCGGGTCCTGCCCCCGGCCGGCCATGACGTCCCCCAAGGGGCGACCCCGACGATTCCCAGGGTCGGCATCGCCCCGTAGGCCGATGCGTCGCACCCGCTCGGCGAGTCACCATGGATGTATCGGGAGCACAACGGATTCGCTCCCCCGTCAACGGTTCGCGAAGGAGCACACCATGGCCGCACTTGCCCGCCCCCGTGAGGGACGCATGATCGGCGGAGTGTGCGCAGCGCTGGCACGGCGCTTCGGCACCTCCGCAGGGACGATGCGCATCATCTTCCTCGTCTCGTGCCTGCTGCCGGGCCCGCAGTTCCTGCTCTACCTCGCTCTGTGGGTGCTGTTCCCCGAGGAGCGTTCGTCGTCCGCCACCGACGCCTGGTAGCCCCGGGGCGGTACTGCCGTACACATGCCTGTGGGCGGGCACCCCGGTCGGGGTGTCCGCCCACAGGCATGTGACGTACGGGTGTCAGCGGCCGAGCGGCAGGCCGTTGGCCGACAGGCCGCCGGTGTTCAGGCCGCCCGTGGGCAGCCCGCCGAGGAGGCCCTTGCCGGGGGCGCCGAGGAGACCCTTGGCGGGAGCGGTGACGTCCTTGACGACCTTCGTCTGGCTGGTGCCGAGGAGGTCCGTGGCGGTGTCCTTGACCGGCAGCGTCGAGGTGGTGTTCGCCAGCGCGCCGGCGACGGGCAGGACGCTCGCGGTGTCGAGCGGCAGGGCGGCGGCCGACGCGGTGCCGGCGGCGGCAGCGGCGAAGGCGGCACCGACAGCGGCGACGCCGAGAATCCTGACAGCAGACTGCTTCATGTGAATGTCATCCTTGGGGAAGGGGATGTGAGCGGCTCTGCAACGTAGCCAGTTCCCTGCCATTCCCGCAAACATCCGGAAAACGCGAAAACGGCCGGGATTCGCCTTCCCGGCCGTTTGTCGTGGAGGGTCCGATCAGCCGGCGACGGAGGTGGAAACGCTGGTCGCAGCGGTCTGCTCGAAGAGCCATTCGGACTTCAGCTCGGAGTATCCGGGCTTGATGACGTCGCTGATCATCGCCAGACGTTCATCGAAAGGAATGAATGCTGATTTCATCGCATTGACTGTGAACCACTGCATGTCGTCGAGCGTGTATCCGAATGTCTCGGTCAGCTTCTCGAATTCCTGACTCATGCTCGTACCACTCATCAGCCGGTTGTCCGTGTTCACGGTGGCCCGGAAGTGCAGCCTGCGCAGCAGCCCGATGGGGTGCTCGGCGTACGAGGCGGCGGCACCGGTCTGGAGGTTGGAGGTCGGGCAGAGCTCCAGCGGGATGCGCTTGTCCCGTACGTAGGAGGCGAGGCGGCCCAGCTTCACGCTGCCGTCCTCGGCGACCTCGATGTCGTCGATGATGCGGACGCCGTGGCCGAGCCGGTCGGCGCCGCACCACTGGATGGCCTGCCAGATCGACGGCAGCCCGAAGGCCTCGCCCGCGTGGATGGTGAAGTGGTTGTTCTCGCGCTTGAGGTACTCGAACGCGTCGAGGTGCCGGGTGGGCGGGAAGCCCGCCTCCGCGCCGGCGATGTCGAAGCCGACGACACCCTGTTCCCGGTAGCGGTTGGCGAGTTCGGCGATCTCCAGCGAGCGGGCGGCGTGCCGCATCGCGGTGAGCAGGGCGCCCACCCGGATCCGGTTGCCGTCCCGGCGGGCCCGCAGCTCGCCCTCGCGGAAGCCCTCGTTGACCGCCTCGACGACCTCCTCGAGGGAGAGCCCGGCCTCCAGGTGCTGCTCGGGGGCGTACCGGATCTCGGCGTACACGACACCGTCCGCGGCCAGGTCCTCGGCGCACTCGGCGGCGACCCGGACCAGCGCGTCACGGGTCTGCATGACGGCGCAGGTGTGCGCGAACGTCTCCAGGTACCGCTCCAGCGACCCGGAGTCGGCGGCTTCCCGGAACCAGACCCCGAGCTTGTCGGGCTCGCTCTCCGGGAGTCCTTCGTATCCGCTCGCCGCGGCGAGGTCGACGATCGTCCCGGGGCGCAGTCCGCCGTCGAGGTGGTCGTGGAGAAGGACCTTGGGCGCACGCCGGATCTGATCCTGGCCGGGCACATTGAGGGTCGGGCTCATCATCCACGCACCCTACCGCCTACGCGCGTAGAGCGCTGCTGGGCGCCGCTCGTCGATGCGTAACAGTGACCGCGAATACGGGTGGTGTACACCTGTCCTTCTGAGACTGTTGCGTCATGGCACAGCGCGCACTACCCCTGCCTGCTGCGAGGCTGGGACGGGCCGTCACCACGGCCGGAGCACCGACCGCGGTCAGCGGTGTGGTTCTGCTGCTCCCGGACGGCGAGCCCCACTCGCACCGCCGCCCCTCCCCCCTCTCGCACGCCCTCCAGATCCCGCTGGCCCGCACCCTGGCCCGCGCGGGCCGGGACGACGGCCTCACCGCCCACGTCGTCCGCTACCGCGGCCGCGGCTGGAACGCGACGGACGCGCGGCTCGCGGCGGACGCCGAATGGGCGGTGGACGAGGTGGTACGCCGCTACGGCGACGTCCCCGTCTGCCTGGCCGGCCACGGCATGGGCGGCCGCGCGGCGCTCCGCGCGGGCGGCCACCCGGCGGTCGGCGCGGTCCTCGCCCTGGCCCCGTGGCTGCCCTCGGACCCGGACGCCGAGCCGGAGCCGGTGAAGCACCTGGTCGGCCGTCAGGTCCTGCTGGTGCACGGCACCAACGACGCCCGCGCCGACCCCGAACTCTCCTTCCGTCTCGCGGAGCGCGCCAAGAAGTCCAACCGCGACACCTGCCGCTTCGAGGTCCACTCCGACGGCCACGCCCTGCGCCAGCACCACAGCGAAGTGGCCGCCCTGGCAGTGGACTTCGTCCTCGGCTCGCTCTTCGCCCACGCCTACGCCCGCCCGGTCGCCGACGCCCTGGCGGCCCCGCCGCCGCTGGGTCTGCGGATGCCGCTGGCGGCGGGGTTCGGCAAGTCGCTGGGACACTGAGGGTGAGCGGGACAGGACCGAACAGGAGGCACGGGCGATGAGTTTCCGGCTGGCGGCGTACGCCGTGTGCGTCGAGGACGGGCGGGTGTTGCTGGCCCGTCACGTATCGGCGAACGGTACGAGCACCTGGACCCTTCCGGGCGGCGGGGTCGAGCAGGGGGAGGATCCGTTCGACGCGGTGATCCGGGAGGTCGCCGAGGAGACCGGCTGCGACGCGGTCGTCGAACGCCTGCTGGGCGTGGACTCGCGGGTGATTCCCCCCGCCGAGGCGCGGATGGGGATCGCGCACCAGAACGTCGGCGTCTTCTACCGGGTCCGCATCACCGGGGGCCGGCTGCGGCCCGAGCCGGACGGCGAGATCGCCGAGTCCGTCTGGACCCCGGTCCCGGAGGTCGCCTCCCTGCGCCGGTCCTCGCTCATCGATGTCGGCCTCGACCTGGAACGGACCGCTCCGGCGACCGGCCACGTCGCGCCCGTCACGGTCGGCGGCCTGGTCCAGCACTGAGGCGGCTGCGGAGTCCCGGCCTCCGATTTGGGTCCCGGTCTGGGCCTTTGGGCACTGTCGGTGGGCCCCAGGGGCACCGCTACGGTTCGCGTCCCGGTGGGCGCATCGCCCCCGGTGACTCTGGCGAGCCACGACGAGGTGTCACGTGAACTGCAGAGAACGGGTACGCCACAGCGTACGCACGAGCACGGGGCAGACAGCGATCGAGTACCTGGCCCTGCTGGGGGTCGTCGTCGCCGTGGTCGGCGCGATCGTCGCCACCACCATCGGCGGCGACATCACCAGCTCCGCACACGTGCAGATCTGCCGCCTCGCGGCAACGACGGGCGGCGGCGGCGAATGCGCCGATGACAACGCTGTCACCGACGGAGGTGACGACACCGACGGCGACGACCCCACCGAACCCGTCGAACCCGTCAGCGCCCCCGACGAAGAGACCGGCGACTCCGGCGGCGTACCGGGCGGCAAGCCCGGCGACGAGTCCGAGGACAAGCCCGGCAAGACCGACGGCAAGGGGAACGCGCTCCCCAGCCTGTGCTCCGAGCCGCGGGAACGGTCAACGCACTCGTCGATATCCGTCGGGGCCAACTCGATCCTCGGCAAGACGGCCGCCTGGGGGTTCTCCACGCTGCTCAACTTCATCGTCGACAAGATCAGCAACGAGAAGAACAAGGAGAAGCGGGTCAAGCTGGCGCTCGACGACCTCTCCTACTGCCTCCCCGACTACAACATCGTCATCGCACAGCCGCACGAGGGAAACCTCCAGCAGATGGACGGCGCCGCGGTGATCGACACCGTCGAGATCAGCGGCACGACGTACCGCGTCTACGCGTTCAAGACCGGCACGTTCACCTGGGCCGACGACGCCGAGCTGGGCTGGAAGAACCGTGCGTTCAAGGGCTACTTCGATGTCAGCGAGGACAAGCACACCGTCACGTTCCAGGAACCGCCCCACCCCAGGCGGAAGAAGGACTGGAAGCCCGGCGACGAGGGCTGCCAGATCGAGGGCCAGGAACCGCCCGACCGGAACCGGTACTACAACACCTACTCCCCGCTGGACAACGGCGGGTCGTCCGTGGCGGTGCGCAGGCTGGTGAACGACATGCGGCGCTGCTACCCCGACTACAACGTGGTCGCGATGCACTCGGAGCAGTCGTCGCACTGGGTCGACAAGCCGGACTCGTTCATCAACGAGAGCCGGTACCGGCTGAACTCCCCCGAGTACCACAGCCAGGAGACCGGCGACGACATCGCCTCCGGCCGGGCCGTGTTCGACGTGTACGTCTTCGACAAGGGCAAGTTCAGCAACGACGGCGACGGCGGCTACATCAACTGGGCGTTCTACGGCGACTTCGACCGGGACGGCTCGGAGGTGACCTTCGAACAGCCGGAACCCGCCGACCTGGACGCCGACTCCAACTCCTCCGGAACCGAGTCGGTCAACTTCAACGACGGAGCGCCGAAGTACAAGGACGACGACCGGCCGTACCCCGGCACCGACTACGACGGCAAGGTGCCCGGCGACGATTCCGAGCTCACCCAGTCCCTGATCGACGAGTACGGCCGGGCCTTCCCCGACACGAACATCATCGCGGTGAAGAACTTCAACGACTTCTCCTTCTCCGGGGTGTCGGGCCTCGAACACCTGGCGGTGGTGGACGGCGTCGACATCTTCTCCGTCAAGAACGGCACCGTCATCAACAACGGCGACGGCGGCTGGAAGAACTGGGGCTTCACCGGCACCTACGACCGCGACAAGGACTCCAACGAAGTGACCTTCAGGCGCTGAGGGCCGGGACGAGCGCGACGGGCGGGGCAGTGCTCTGGCCGGCGTTCACCGGGGCGGTCGGCGAGCAGGCCGGCCGCCCTCTCGACCGCCCGGGTGCGTCGGCCTCGGCCGCACCGGGCCGCTCACTCCGCTGACCGGCCAGAACGGCCCCGGCGGCCAGACGCCGGTTCGGCACGGAACGGCCGGAGTCCGGGCCGCTCAGTGCTGCCCGGACTCCGCCTTGGCAGGTTGGGGGATGGTGTCGCCGATGACGGCGGCGAGGCGCTGGAGCTGTGCGGCGAGTTCGCGGCGTTCGGCGGGGGTGAAGTGGGACAGCGCCTCGGACTGACGGGCGCGTAGTTCCGTGCGCATGGCCGCGAGCCGGTGTGCGCCGTCCTCGGTGAGGCGGATGAGGACCTGGCGCTCGTCGTGCGGGGAGCGTTGCCGGGTGACCACGCCCGCCGTTTCGAGCTGCTTGAGCATGCGGGTGGCGGTGGGGACGCTGACCTGGGCGGTCGCGGCGAGCCTGCCGACCGGCTGGCCCTGGCCCCGGGCGTCCGCGGCGAGGGGTTCCAGCAGGGTGAGCTGGGCCATGGAGAGCCCGGCCCCGGAGTGACCCATGGTGGCTGCCCTTGAGTGACGCATGGCGTAGAACAGCCGGTCAGCGGCGTGCGCCAGCTCCCGCACGCCCGCCTCGTCGCCGGCCGGGGCCTGGTCGTCGCCCTCTTCGTGCTTGCTCGTCTCCCGCATGACTGTTAGCTTACTCAATGTAATCCTTAGCAAGCTAATCTTTAGGAGGCTGTGAGTCATGGACTTTCCCGCTCGCATCGATGTCCACCAGCACATCGTCCCGCCGGTCTGGGCCGACGCCCTGGCCGCACGCGGCCTGGACTCCGGCGGCTGGGCCATCCCGGCCTGGAGCCCGCGGAGCGCGATCGCGATGATGGACCGGCAGGGGATCGCCACCGGCGTCATGTCCGTCACCTCGCCCGGCACCCACCTCGGCGACGACGCGGCCGCCCGCGACCTGGCCCGCGCCGCCAACGACTACGGCGCCGAGGTCGTCAAGGACAACCCCGACCGCTTCGGCCACTTCGCCTGCATCCCGCTGCCCGACGTGGACGCGGCCGTCGCCGAGGCCGTGTACGCACTCGACGTCCTGGGGGCCGACGGAGTGGTCCTGATGTCCAATGCCCACGGCAAGTACCTCGGCGACCCGGACTTCGAGCCGCTGTGGGCCGAGCTGGACCGACGCGCCGCGAACGTCTTCGTGCACCCCGCGCAGCCGCCGATGACGCTGCTGCCCGGCACGCCCGCCCCGCTGGCGGACTATGTCTTCGACACCACCCGCACCGCCCTGAACATGGTGCTGAACGGTGTCATGGACCGCCACCGCGACGTGCGGGTGATCCTCTCCCACGGCGGCGGCTTCCTGCCGTACGCCGCCTACCGCTTCTCCGGCCTGACCTCCACCGTCGTGGACCGGGACCGCAAGGCGGAGGACATCCTGCGCGACCTGAAGCGGTTCTACTTCGACACCGCCCTGTCCGCGAGCCCCTCCGCGCTGCCGGCCCTGCTCGCCTTCGCCAAGCCCGGTCACGTCCTCTACGGCAGCGACTGGCCCTTCGCCCCGCAGGAGGCCGGCACCTACTACAACCACTTCCTGGAGAGCTACCCCGACTTCACCACGGGCCAGGCCCGAGCCATCGACCGCGACAACGCCGAGGAGCTCTTCCCCCGCCTCGCCCGCTGACCGCGCCGTCCCCGCGCAGGCCCGAGACACCTGCCGCAGTGGCTGGAACACCGGCGCGAGCGCCGGCCCGGGGCCCGCCGGGAAACGGGCAGCCGGCCTGCCCGTATGTACGCACCCGCGATTTGGGCCCCGGTATGGGCCTTTGGGCACTGTCCGTGGGCCCCCTTGCCGTCGTTACGGTTCGAGCCCCGGTGGGTGTCCGCCCCCGGTCAGTCGGGGGCGAACCACGACGAGGTGACACGTGAAGCACAGCGAGCGGATACGCCTGGGCGTACGCACGAGCACGGGGCAGACAGCGATCGAGTACCTGGCCCTGCTGGGGGTCGTCGTCGCCGTGGTCGGCGCGATCGTCGCCACCACCATCGGCGGCGACATCACCAGCTCCGCACACGTGCAGATCTGCCGCCTCGCGGCAACGACGGGCGGCGGCGGCGAATGCGCCGATGACAACGCTGTCACCGACGGAGGTGACGACACCGACGGCGACGACCCCACCGAACCCGTCGAGCCCGTCAGCGCCCCCGACGAAGAGACCGGCGACTCCGGCGGCGTACCGGGCGGCAAGCCCGACGACGAGTCCGACGACAAGACCGGCAAGACCGACGGCAAGGGGAACGCGCTCCCCAGCCTGTGCTTCGAGCCGCGCGAGCGGTCGTCGAACTCGTCGGTCTCGGTCCCCGGCAACGGCCCCGTCAGCACGGCGGCCGCCTGGGGGTACTCGTACCTGGTCAACTTCATCATCGACAAGGTCAACAACGAGAAGAACAAGGAGAAGCGGGTCAAGAAGGCGCTCGACGACCTCTCCTACTGCCTCCCCGACTACAACATCGTCATCGCGCAGCCGCACGAGGGAAACCTCCAGCAGATGGACGGCGCGGCGATGATCTCGACCGTGGAGATCAGTGGCACGACGTACCGCGTCTACGCGTTCAAGACCGGCAAGTTCACCTGGGCCGACGACGCCGATCTCGGCTGGAAGAACCGCGCGTTCAAGGGCTACTACGACATCAGTGACGACAAGCGCACGGTCACGTTCGACGAGCCGCCCCGCCCCAAGCGGAAGAAGGACTGGAAGCCCGGCGACGAGGGCTGCCAGATCGAGGGCCAGGAGCCGCCCGACCGGAACCGGTACTACAACACGTACTCCCCGCTGGACAACAAGGGTTCGGCGCAGGCGGTCCGGATGCTCGTGAACGACATGCGGCGCTGCTACCCCGACTACAACGTGGTCGCGATGCACTCGGAGCAGTCGTCGCACTGGGTCGAGAAGCCGGACTCGTTCATCAACGAGAGCCGGTTCCGGCTCAACTCCCCCGAGTACCACGACGAGGAGACCGGCGACGACATCGCCTCGGGCCGGGCCGTGTTCGACGTGTACGTCTTCGACAAGGGCAAGTTCAGCAACGACGGCGACGGCGGCTACACCAACTGGGCGTACTACGGCGACGCCACCCGCGACGGCTCGGAAGCCACGTTCAAGCAGCCGGAACCCGCCGACCTGGACGCCGATTCCACGTCCACCGGCACGGAGTCGGTCAACTTCAACGACGGCGCACCGAAGTACACGGAGGGGACGTACCCCGGCACCGACTTCTCCGGCAAGAAGCCGGGTGACGACGCCGAGCTGAACCAGTCCCTGATCGACGAGTACAGCCGCGCCTTCCCGGACACGAACATCATCGCGGTGAAGAACTTCAACGACCTCTCGTTCTCCGGAGTGTCCGGCCTCGAACACATCGCGGTGGTGGACGGCGTCGACATCTTCTCCATCAAGAACGGCACCATCATCAACAACGGTGACGGCGGCTGGAAGAACTGGGGCTTCGCCGGCACGTACGACCGCGAGAAGGACTCGTCGGAGGTGACCTTCAAGCGGTAGGGGGCGTCGGCCATCGGCCGCCCCGGTCGGTCGGACGGGCCCGTTGAGGGCGACTGTCACGGCCGGCCGGGGCGCGCGGGTGTGGCGCCCCGGCGGTCGGGGCGGGTGGGGCGGCTCGGTGGGTGCACCGGCAGGCTCTCGGCGTTGCGCGGGGGTGACGAAAGCAGCTACCGCGAATGCCTGGAGCGGGAATTCGGCGGCTGTGAGCTCATCGGCGGCCGCACCACGGCAGGGAGCGAAGCCGGGTGTGGACTCCTCGTCAAGCGGCGGCTCCCTTCGGGTAGTGGCGTCGCAGGTTGGCGGCGAGGATACGGTCGAGCGTGCGGTCGGACAGGATCCGGACCAGGCGGGTGATCACGGTGGCGTCCCGGCCGGCGGTGTAGCGGGTACGCGGCCTGCGGGCTGTCACGGCCTTCGCGAGGACCCGGGCGGCGGCGTCGGCGGTCAGGCCCGATGCGGTGCCCGTGACCATCAGCTTGTTGTTCGCCTGGACCAGGCCGCTGTAGCGCTCGGCCTGCCCCGGCGTCATCCGGACAGCCAGTTCGTTCGCCGCCAGGACCCCGCGGGCGGCCATCTCCGTGCGGACGCCGCCGGGCTGGACCACGACCACCTGTACGCCCAGCGGCGCGACCTCACGGCGGAGCGAGTCGCTGACCGCCTCCAGGGCGAACTTCGTGCCGGCGTACGCGCCGTATGTGGCCATGGCGACCGTGCCGCCGATCGAGCTGACGTTGATCACGCGGCCCTTGCTGCGCAGCAGTGCGGGCAGGAGCGCCTGAGTGACGGCGATGTGGCCGAACAGGTTGACTTCGAACACCCGCCGCCACTCCGCGAGTGGCAGGGCTTCGACCGCGGCGTTCACCTGGATACCGGCGTTGTTCACGAGCGCGTGCAGTGCGCGCGAGTCGTCGGCGACTCGCGCGGCGAGTGCCTCCACCTGCTCAGGCTCGGTGATGTCGAGGATGACCGGCTCGATGCCGGTCGATCGGATGGCGTCGGCGTCACGGACGCGTCGCACGCCGGCCAGGACGTGGAATCCCCGACGGGCCAGTTCGCGGGCGGCCGCCGCGCCCATGCCCGTGGAGGCGCCGGTTACGACGATCAGCTTCTGTGGTTCAGATGACGTTGTCACCTGAACCACGTTACCAATTCAGATGACGCCGTCAACTGAATGTACGATGGGTGCCATGGTCACCCGTGCGGAATCCGCCGCCCTCACCCGCCGCGCCCTGCTCGACGCGGCCGCCGAGCTCCTTGACCTCGGCGGCCCCGAAGCCGTCACCCTGCGCGAGATCGGCGCGCGGGCAGGCGTGACGCGCGGAGCGCCGTACCGGCACTTCATGGGCAAGGACAGCCTGCTGGATGCCGTCGCGACCGAGAGCTGGGAACGGATCGGCGACCGGATGCACGCCCTGCGGACCGACCCGGCCCTGCCGGCCGCCGAGAAGCTGCGCGGCGCCCTCCACGCCCTCATCGGCGTCGGCCGGGACCAGCCGTACAGGTACCAGCTGCTGTTCAAGCGGCTCGGGCACGGTCCGGGAGAGCGCGGCGAAGGGCTCGACCGCGTCGTGCGCCAGCTCTGCGGCCCTGAGGGCGACCCCGCCGCAGCCGTCCGCGCCTCAGCGCGCTTCCAGGACGAGTTCCTGGCCATCGTCGCCGCCCTCGTGGGGGAGCGGAACGCACGCCACTACGGTGCCCTGCTCCTGGCCGGCGCTCACGGCATCGCAGACATGGAACTCAGCGGCCACCTCGGCGAGGACACGTGGCGCACCACCGCCGACGAGCTCGTCGACACCCTCGTCCGCCTGATCGCGGACACCGGCGAAACGACATAGCAACGCCCACGCCCCGTCGGCAGCAGACTCCCCGCGCACGAGACTCCTCACAGCCCAGCCGGCCCCGCCTCCGCCCACACCGTCTTGCCCGGCCCCACCCGGTCACTCACGCCCCAGCGGGCGGCGATGGACTCCACGACGAGGAGGCCCCGGCCTCCGTCCGCGTCCGGGGCGGGCTGCCGCGCCACCGAAGGGTTCGGGCGGGTCTCGTGGGTGTCCGACACCTCGATCCGTACGACCCCGGCCTCCTCGTACGGGTACATGAGCCGAAGTTCGAAGTCGCGGCCCGGCACCCGCCCGTGCAGGACCGCGTTGGCCGCCAGCTCCGCGACCAGGAGCGCCACCGTGTCGGAGAGCCGGGTGCCGTACGGAATCCCCCAGGTGTCCAGCTTCCACACGGCCAGGCGTCGCGCCAGGGACGCACCACGGCGGGTGGCCGAGCACCTCTGGGCGAACACACGTACAGTTAGGGGCGGTTGTGCCTGAAGAGCCGTCATGCGCTCAGCGTTCCGCCTCGGTCGCCCCCGCCAGTAGGAACAACACCCATACACGTTCACTTGTATGGGTTGGTTCCCTGGACGGGACGGGTAACCCTCCGTGATTCTGGCTGCGTTGATCCATGCGCGAAAGACGGGGCAGCGATGACGGCCAACCACGACAGCACCACGCCCCCGGGCGAACCCGAGCTCTCCGACAGCCTGAAGACATTCGGGGCGGTCATGAAGGCCCTGCGCGAAGCGGCCCGCCTCACCCAGGAGGAGTTCGCACCCCGCGTGCGGTACTCGGCGGCCTACATCGCCAAGATCGAACAGGGCCGGCGGTTCCCGCCCGAGGACCTTCCCGAGCGGGCGGCGGACGTCCTCGGGCCGGTCGCGGGCAAGGTCCTCGCCGCTGCGGCACGGAGCATTCGGCGCAGGGCCGGTCTGGCGTCGTGGTTCCTCCAGTGGGCGGGGATCGAGGAGGAAGCGATCACGCTGTACGCCTACGAGTGCCGGGGCATTCCGGGGCTGCTCCAGACCGAGGGGTACATCCGGGCCGTCTTCGACCGGAGGCTTCCGCCGCTCGCCGAGGAGCAGTTCGAGCAGCAGGTGGCCGCGCGCCTGATGCGACAGGAACTCCTGGCCGAACGCCCCAACACCTCTTTCTCGTTCATCATCGAACAGGCCGTCCTTGAGCGTCAGTTAGGAGGTGCGGACGTCACCGCCGCGCTCATCGACAATCTGTTGGTGCAGGGCGGTCGGCGGAACGTGGAGATCCTCGTCATGCCGCTCAAGCAACCGGATCACTCGGGCGTCGACGGGCAGTTGTACCTGGCGGAGACCCCGCGCAACTCCTGGTTCGGCTACGTCGAGGGCCATGACAGCAGCACCCTGCTCACTGACCCTGGATTGGTCAGTGCCATGCTCCAGCGCTATGGCAAGATGCGCTCACAGGCGCTGAGCCACGAGGCCACTGTGGGCCTGCTGAAGCAGATGCGAGGAGCGCTATGAGCACCGAACCGGCCTGGTTCAAAAGCAGTTACAGCGGCAGTGGCGGCGACAACTGCATCGAGGTCGCCCTTCACAGCGAGCCCCTCCACGCCGACGCCGTCCACGTCCGCGACTCCAAGGACACCGCCCGCCCCGCGTTCACCGTCTCCATCGCCGCCTGGTCGCACTTCACCGCCTACGCGTCGTCCACCGCACGGTCCTGACCGTCGCCGGCGCCGCTCACTCCGGCAGCAGGTGCCCCCGCCGTGACAGCAGGAACTCCTTGAACGCCGCCACCGGCGGGGTGTCCGGATGCCCGTCCAGCCAGGCCACGCCGATCTCCCGAGCGGCCCGCGGTGCCGTCACCGTCAGTTCCACCACGCCGGGGCGGGCCACCGCCGGAGGCGGGAGCAGGGCCACGCCCAGGCCTGCCGCCACCAGGCCGCGCAGGGTTTCGGCCTCCTCGCCCTCGAAGGCGACGCGGGGGACGAAGCCCGCCTCCGCACAGAGGTCGTCCGTGATGCGGCGCAGGCCGTAGCCGGGTTCCAGGGTGACGAAGGTCTCGTCGGCGGCCTCCGCCAGGCGGATGCGGCGGCGGGTGGCGAGGCGGTGGTCGTCGGGGACGACCAGGCGCAGCCGCTGTTCGTCCAGGCGCAGGGCGACCAGGTCCGGGGCGTCCGGGACGGGTGAGGTGAGGCACAGGTCGAGGCCGCCCGCGCGGAGGCGTTCGATCATGGCCTCGCCGTAGTTCTGGACGAGCTGGAAGCGGACCCGGGGGTGGTCGGCGCGGAAGGCGCGGATCAGGGCGGGGACGGTCTCCGAGCCCATGGTGTGGAGGAAGCCGAAGGCGACCTTGCCCGCGGTGGGGTCGGCGTCCGCCCGTACCGAGTCGGCGGCCTTCTCCACCTCGGCGAGCGCCCGTTCCGCCGAGCCGAGGAAGGTGCGGCCCGCGGGGGTGAGGGAGACGGTGCGGCCCTTGCGGGCGAACAGGGCGACTCCCAGGTCCTGTTCCAGTCTGACCATGGCGCGCGAGAGCGTGGACTGCGGCACGCCCAGCTCGTGCGCGGCGCGGGTCACGTGTTCGTGCCGGGCCACCGCCTCGAAGTAGGCGAGCCGTGGCGCGAGGACGGCGCGGATGTCTTCTTCGTAACTGCTTGGTGACAGCCGTGGCTGTGAGCTGTGCTGATGCGCCATGGGATTGATTATCGCCCGTTTGTGCATTGGACGCATGAAAGGTGTGCGGCCTACGTTTTCTTCATGCCTCCCGCCAGTACCGGGGCGTCCACCCTGACCGTGGCCGCCTCGACCCAGTCGTCCCCCGTAACCGCCACCATCGCTGCCGAGACCGCCACCGCGGACCGGCTCGAACCCGGTGGGCCCGGCTACCGCCGGATGAGTCTCGCGCTCTTCGCCGCCGGTGTCGCGACCTTCGCACTCCTCTACTCCACCCAGGCCCTGCTGCCCGCCGTCTCCGCCTCCTTCGGCGCCACGGCCGGACAGGCGAGCTGGACGGTCTCCGCCGCGACGGGTGCGCTGGCACTCTTCGTACTGCCGATGAGTGCGCTGTCCGAGCGGTTCGGGCGGCGGCAGATGATGACCGCCTCGCTGACGGTCGCGGTGGTCGTCGGGCTGTTCGTGCCGTTCGCGCCTTCGCTCGGCTGGCTGATCGCGCTGCGCGCCGTGCAGGGCGCCGCGCTCGCCGGGCTGCCCGCGTCCGCGATGGCGTATCTCGCGGAGGAGGTACGGCCCAAGGCGCTGGTCGCCGCGATCGGACTGTTCGTGGCCGGCAACAGCATCGGCGGGATGAGCGGCCGCATCCTCACCGGCTGGGTCGCCCAGCTGTGGGGCTGGCGGGCCGCGCTCGGCTCGGTCGGGGTGCTGGCCGTGGCGTGCGCCGTCGTCTTCCACCTCATGATCCCCAGGGCCCGGCACTTCACCCCCGGTTCGCTGAACCCGAAGGCGCTCGCCCGGACCGTCGGCGGCCACCTCGCCGATCCGCTGCTGCGCCGGCTGTACGCGATCGGCGCGCTGTTCATGACGGTGTTCGGCGCGGTGTACACGGTGATCGGCTTCCGCCTCGTGGAGGCGCCGTTCAACCTCCCGCAGGGCATCGTCGGCTCGATCTTCCTGGTCTATCTCGTCGGTACGGTCTCCTCCGCGGCGGCGGGGAGGCTCGTCGCGCGGACGGGGCGCCGGGGTGCGCTGTACCTCGCCGTCTCGACCACGGCCGCCGGTCTGCTGCTCTCGCTGGCCGACCAGCTGGCGGCCGTGCTCCTCGGCCTGGTCCTGATCACGGCGGGCTTCTTCGCCGGGCACGCGGTGGCCTCCTCCTCCGTCAGCCGTACGGCGACCAGGGGCCGGGCCCAGGCGTCGGCGCTGTACCAGTCTGCGTACTACCTCGGCTCCAGCGCGGGCGGCACGCTCGGCGCGGTCGCCTTCCACGCCGGCGGCTGGGCGGGCACGGTCGTGCTGGGACTGCTCGCGGTCCTCGGTGTCGTCTCGATCACCCTGTTCGGGACGCGGGCCGCGCGCATCGAGCGGCGTCGGCCGGCCGTCATGGTGTCCGTACGGAACTGAGGCAGCCCGGCCTTCAGGCCCTCCGTGCAGAACCGAGACATTCGGCGCACAACCATCCGCTCCCCGACGCGCGTCTAGCAGGCGGAATCACCGCACCGCACGCGAAGGGGAGCTGGCGTACATGGGAGTCACGGGGAGCATGAAGAACATCCAGGGCATACGGGGAGTACGGCTGCGGCGCGTACTCGCGCTGTCCGTCGCGGGCCTGACCGCGATACCGGCGATCGTCCTCGGCAGTGGCACGGCCGCGCAGGCCGCGTCCTGCACGGCGTCCAAGGGACCGAACCAGAAGCAGGTCGAGAAGTACCTGCACCTGAAGGTGGACGGCAAGCAGTCGGCCGCCGACTGCAAGGCGATCCGGTCGTTCCAGAGCACCTACGGGGTCACGCCCACCCTCGGCTACGCCGGGCCGGTCACCTGGCGCACCATGCAGACGCTCACCGCCCAGAAGGCGGCCGGGAAGAACCCGAACAAGGCGAAGAAGTGCCCCACCGACAAGGGCCGCATCGCCTGCGTGGACCTGACCCGGCAGATCAGCTGGATCCAGGACGGCAGCAAGCTGAAGTTCGGTCCGGTGCCGGTGCGGACCGGGCGGGACGGGTACGAGACGCGTACCGGGGCGAAGAAGATCTACTGGCGCCACATCAACCACGTGTCGTCGATCTACCACGTGTCGATGCCGTACTCCCAGTTCTTCGACGGCGGTCAGGCGTTCCACTCGGTGGGCGTGAAGATGTGGAACCCGCCGGGTTCGCACGGCTGCGTCAACATGCGCACCGCCGACGCGAAGTCGTACTGGAAGCTGCTGAAGAACGGCGACGACGTGTACGTGTACGGGCGCAAGCTCGGAACGTGACCCCTTTCCGCTCTTCCGCCTCCCGTTGTCAGTGCCCTGCGGTAACTTCCGAAGTGCTGGAGTGAGCGGTGTCACGGTACGACAGGGGTGGAGCGTAGCGATGGGTGATCTGACGGCGACGGCGGACGATGTCGACAGCCGCCTCGAAGGACACCGGGTCGAGCTGACGGGGTACTGCTACCGGATGCTCGGCTCGGCCTTCGAGGCGGAGGACGCGGTCCAGGACACCCTGGTGCGTGCCTGGCGCAACTTCGACAAGTTCGAGGGCCGTTCCTCGCTGCGGTCCTGGCTGTACCGGATCGCGACGAACGTCTGCCTCGACATGCTGAACGCGGGCAACAAGCGGGCCAGGCCCGTCGATCTGTCCGGCCCGACGCCGCTCGCGCAGGCCGCGCTCAACCCGCTGCCGGAGAACACCTGGCTGGAGCCGATGCCGGACGGGCGCATCCTGCCGTCCGTCGCGGACCCGGCAGAGGCGGCCGTGGCCCGCGAGTCGGTGCGGCTCGCGTTCGTCGCCGCGCTCCAGCATCTGGCGCCCAAGCAGCGGGCCGTGCTGATCCTGCGCGAGGTGCTCGCGTGGAAGGCGAGCGAGGTCGCCGAGCTGCTCGACACCTCGGTCGCGTCGGTCAACAGCGCCCTCCAGCGGGCGCGGGCGACGATCGGCGAACACCAGGACACGGCCGCCGACGCCGCCGATCCGCTCGACGAGGAGCAGGCCAAGCTCCTGGAGCGGTACGTGGCGGCGTTCGAGGGCTACGACATGAAGGCGCTGACCGCGCTGCTCCACGAGGACGCCATCATGACGATGCCGCCGTTCGACCTCTGGCTCCAGGGGCACGACGACATCGCGGGCTTCATGACCTCCATCGGTGCGTCCTGCGCGGGCTCCCGGCTCATCGCGACGGCGGCGAACGGCACCCCGGCGTTCGCGCACTACAAGCCCAATCCGGACGGGCCCGGGTTCGTGCCCTGGGCGTTGCAGGTCATCGACATCTCGGACGGTGCGATCACCGGGATGCACTGCTTCCTGGACACCCCGCGCTGGTTCCCGCTGTTCGGGCTGCCCGATCACCTGGAGGCGGACGCGGCGTGAGCCGACGACCGGGCCGGGGCGCGGTGTACGGGCTGGTCGCGGCATGGGCCGTGATCGCGGTCGGCGGCTGGGGGGTCAGCCAGTGGCTCGGGGAGCCGACGGCGACGTCCGGCCCCGGCCGCGTCCTGCCGCCGGCCTCCGACGCGGAGCCGGGGCCGCAGCCGGAGTCCGGGTACGCGGACGTCTGCGACCGGGCCCGGTCGGGGGCCTCCACCAAGCGGTACGCGCCGCCCTCCCCGTCGCCGTTTCCGAGCGTCCTGCCCTCGGAGACGGTGCGTGACGGGGCCCGTCCGACTGCCGTCCAGTGCTCGAAGGTGGTCGTCAGGGACGGCTGGAGCGAAGCGGACTGAAGGGTCTGGGGTCTCCTCCGTCCGCACCAGGTGGTGGCCGGTGCGGTGCCGGGTCAGGCCGCCCGCTCACTCCGGGACCCTGCGTGCCCCCTCCTGGTCCGCGAGGCCGACGACCTCGTCCAGCCCCACCAGGTCCAGCAGCAGCCGGAGTTCGGGAGGCGTTCCGCGCAGCCGGAGCCGTCTGCCGCCCGACCGGCGGGCGACCAGCGACAGCCGGGCGACCGCCTCGACGGCGGCGAGGTCGGGGTGGACGAGCCCGCCCACGTCGCAGTCCACCACCGTCACCCGCGTGTCCGCGGTGGCGAGCAGCGCCTCCAGCTCGGCGCAGAGCCCGGGGACGGCGGACCGGGTGAGGCGTCCGGAGACGGTGAGAACGATCGGCGTCATGGCATCCACATCAGGAAGACCGGTCGGGCGGCCGAAACTCATCGCCGCGCCGCTCACCGCTTCCCGTCGGACCCGAGCGCTCCGCACGACCGGCGGCTCGGGGCGCCCGGGTGCCCCGAGCCCCCCGTGAACCTCTCCGGCCACCCCTGCGACAGCCGCTCCCCCGCATCGCCGGAGCAACCGGCGGCCGGCCGATCGCCGGTCGACTACCGATCAGCGGCCGACCGACTGTCGATCGGTGCCCGATGAAGATGCGCCAACTCCAGTCATCTGTGTGCCTGCTGTGAACCGATCCGGTCAGATCTCCCCTCTCTACGGGTGAAACGGCCGGCGCCGGTGCGCGCACCGGCGCCGACTGCCCAGTGGCCCCCTCGGGGGCCGCCTGATTCTCCAGGGGGAGAGTTGCGCAGACACGTCAGAAGAGCGTGTGTTTCGACCGTCGCCACGGCAGCCGCCGTGGCGCTCGCGGCCGGGTTGACCACCCCGGCCATGGCCCGCGACAGCAGCCCGTCGCAGCCGGCGGACAGCCCGTCCGGCGCCCGGCACCGGCTGACGCTCATCACCGGCGACCGCGTCACGGTGGACGCCAAGGGCCGGGTCGTGGGCTTCCGCCCCGCGGCGGGACGCGAGCACATACCCGTACAGCGTCAGATACGCGACGGGCACACCCTGCTCGTCCCGGCCGACGCACACCGGCTGATCGGTTCCGGAAAGCTGGACCCCCGGCTGTTCGACGTCACGGAGCTGAACCGGGCGGAGAACCGCAGGGCCCAGAAGTCGGGCCTGAAGCTGATCGTCGCCTACCGGGGCACCGGGGCCACGGCCGCGAGGGCCGAGATCAAGGACGCGGGCGCGACCCGGGTCGGGCCCGTGCTGAAATCGCTGAACGCCCAGTCCGTGGCCACCCCGAGGGACGACGCCGCGGCTGTCTGGCAGGCGCTCACCGCCAGGCCCTCGAACAGCGCCCAGCGGACCACGGCCGCCGGGATCGACCGGGTGTGGCTGGACGGCGTGCGCCGGGCGAGCCTCGACAAGAGCGTCCCGCAGATCGGCGCCCCGACCGCCTGGAAGGCGGGCTACACGGGCAAGGGCGTCAAGATCGCCGTCCTGGACACCGGTGCGGACGCCACCCACCCGGACCTCAAGGGCCAGATCCTCACGACGAAGAACTTCTCCGGGACGCCCGACGCGTTGGACCACTTCGGCCACGGCACCCATGTCTCCTCGATCGCGGCCGGTACGGGTGCGAAGTCGGGCGGGAAGTTCAAGGGCGTGGCCCCCGACGCCAAGCTCCTTGAGGCCAAGGTGCTCGACGACGACGGCTTCGGTGACGACTCCGGCATCCTGGCCGGCATGGACTGGGCGGTCGCGCAGGGCGCCGACGTCATCAACCTGAGCCTCGGCGGCACCGACACCCCGGGCATCGACCCGCTGGAGGAGGCGGTCAACAAGCTCTCCGCCTCCAGCGGCGTGCTCTTCGCCATCGCGGCGGGCAACGAGGGCGACGGGGCGGGCACGGTCGGCTCCCCCGGCAGCGCGGACGCCGCGCTGACCGTCGGCGCGGTCGACGACCACGACCTGCTGGCGGACTTCTCCAGCCGTGGGCCCCGGGTCGGCGACAGCGCGATCAAGCCCGATGTCACCGCCCCCGGCGTGGACATCACGGCGGCGGCCTCACCCGGCTCCGAGATCGACAAGGAGGTCGGCCAGAACCCGCCGGGGTATCTGACGATCTCCGGTACGTCGATGGCGACCCCGCACGTAGCGGGCGCCGCGGCGCTCCTCAAGCAGCAGCACCCCACGTGGAAGTACACCGAGCTCAAGGGCGCGCTCACGGCGTCCACGAAGCCGGGGAAGTACACCCCCTTCGAGCAGGGCTCGGGCCGGATCGCCGTCGACCGGGCGATCACCCAGTCCGTCGTCGCCGACCCGGTCTCGGTGAGCTTCGGCCTCCAGCAGTGGCCGCACACCGATGACGCGCCGGTCACCAAGCAGGTGTCGTACCGCAACCTCGGTACGACCGATGTCACGCTCGCGCTCACCGTCCAGGGCACCGGCCCGACGGGCAAGCCGGCCCCGGCCGGCTTCTTCACCCTCGGCGCCACCGAGGTGACCGTCCCGGCGGGCGGCACCGCCCGGGCGCCGCTGACCGTGAACACCAAGCTCGGCGGCTCGGTCGTCGGCGCCTACTCCGCGTCCGTCGTCGCGACCGGCGGCGGGCAGACCGTCCGCACCGCCGCCGCCGTCGAGCGCGAGCGCGAGTCGTACGACCTCACGCTCAGGACCATCGGGCGCGACGGCAAGCCGGCCGCGTTCACCACGGGCGACGTCTACGGCATCGGCGGCGCCGCGGCCGGCGTGTGGGAGTCGCCCGAGGTCGTCGACGGCAAGGCGAAGCTCCGCGTCCCCAAGGGCGGGTACGTGCTGAACTCGGCCGTGTACATCGACCCGGAGGACTTCGGCAAGGGCGTCGACTGGCTCACCCAGCCGTACCTGAACGTCACCAAGGCCACCACGGTGACCTTCGACGCGCGGCTCGCCAAGCCGGTGGACATCACCGTTCCGTCCGCCGCCGCGAAGCCCCTGCTCGCCTCGCCCGACCTCCAGGTCGACACCGCGGACACCGGCTACGGCTACGGCTGGCTGCTCGACTCGTACAAGTCGCTGCGCACCGCGCACATCGGTCCGAAGGCGACCGCCGTCCAGCTCTCGCAGCACTGGTACGGCACTTGGGCCACCAAGAGCGGCGCGACCCGGTACGACATCGCGGTCGGCGGCCCGGTGAGCCGGGCGGCGACCGGCTACCACCGCGCGTTCAGCAGCGGCCAGCTGGCCACGTTCACGATCCGCGCCGGTACCTCCGTCAAGGGCAAGACCGGCGACATCTCCGCGTCGGGCGATGTGCCCGGCGCGTTCGGCGGCTGGGCGGCCGCGACCACCCAGAAGCTCCCGTCGACCACCACCGCCCATGTGTCCACCGCCGACCAGGTGCGGTGGGCCTTCGACTTCAGCCAGAACGGCGCGCCCGACGAGGACGGCTTCCCGCGGGCCGACGCCTGGTACTCCCTCGGCGCCCCGCAGACCGTCAAGGCGGGCAAGGCGTACGCGAGGACCGTGAACACCGCGGTGTTCGGCCCGTACGTCAACGCCGACTTCGGGGTCTTCCGTGAGGGCAACGGCCTCACGGGGTCGCTGCCGCTGGTCGCCGACGGCCACCGGAACGTCGGAGACTCCGCCTACGGCTCGGTGAAGACCGTGCTGTACCGCAACGGCAAGGTGCTCGTCAGGAACGACGACCCGCTGGCCGGCGAGAACTCCTTCACCGTGCCGGCCGCGGCAGCCGACTACCGGCTGACCACGTCGGTGCGGCGCGGCGCCGATGTCGCTTCCGTCTCCACCCGGATCGACGCGAGCTGGACCTTCCGGTCCGGCCGGACCAAGGGTCTCGTCGCGCTGCCGGTGTCCATGGTCCGCTTCACGCCCGATGTGGCGCTGGACAGCACGGCCAAGGCCGGGAAGTCCGTCTCCGTGCCGGTGACGGTGCAGGGCGCGGCCGCCGGGAAGAACCTCAAGTCGCTCACGGTGTACGTCAGTTACGACGCCGGGAAGACCTGGAAGAAGACGGCGGTCAAGAAGGGCAGGATCTCCGTGAAGAACCCGGCCAAGAAGAAGTCACTCTCCTTCAAGGCCGATGTCACGGACAAGAAGGGCAACAAGTCGTCGGTGGCGATCTATGACGCCTACTTCGGCAAGTAGCCGGTGACCGGCGGAACACGGCCGGCGACCGCATGAAAGCGGCCCGCCGGGACGGTGAGACACCGTCCCGGCGGGCCGTTTCGCGTCGGCGCCCGCGGTTACGCGATGCGCTCGCGCACCACCGGGGTGGCGGCGAACTCCGTGCCCGCCGGGGCGATGTCGTACGCGTCGGGCAGCGCCTTCAGCGCGTAGCCGAACTTCTCCGGGGTGTCCGTGTGCAGCGTCAGCAGCGGCTGGCCGGCCGTCACCGTCTCGCCCGGCTTGGCGTGCAGTTCGACGCCCGCGCCGGCCTGCACCGGGTCCTCCTTGCGGGCGCGGCCCGCGCCGAGGCGCCAGGCGGCGACGCCGATGTCGTACGCGTCCAGGCGGGTCAGCACGCCGGAGGACGGGGCCGTCACGACGTGCTGCTCGCGGGCGACCGGGAGGGTGGCGTCCGGGTCGCCGCCCTGGGCGGAGATCATCCGGCGCCAGACGTCCATCGCGGAGCCGTCGGCGAGGGCCTTCTCCGGGTCGGCGTCCTTGAGCCCGGCCGCGTCCAGCATCTCGCGGGCGAGGGCCAGGGTGAGGTCGACGACGTCCTTCGGACCGCCGCCGGCCAGCACCTCGACCGACTCGCGGACCTCCAGGGCGTTGCCCGCGGTCAGGCCGAGCGGGGTGGACATGTCGGTGAGCAGTGCGACCGTCCGCACTCCGCTGTCGGTGCCCAGGGCGACCATGGTGGAGGCCAGTTCGCGGGCGTCCTCGATCGTCTTCATGAAGGCGCCGGAGCCGACCTTGACGTCCAGGACGAGTGCGCCGGTGCCCTCGGCGATCTTCTTGGACATGATCGAGCTGGCGATCAGCGGGATGGCCTCGACGGTGCCGGTGACGTCGCGGAGCGCGTACAGCTTCTTGTCGGCGGGGGCGAGGCCGTCGCCCGCCGCGCAGATGACCGCGCCGGTGGTGCCGAGGACGTCGAGCATCTCGGCGTTGGTGAGGTGGGCGCGCCAGCCGGGGATGGACTCCAGCTTGTCGAGGGTGCCGCCGGTGTGGCCGAGGCCGCGTCCGCTGAGCTGCGGCACGGCGGCGCCGCAGGCGGCGACCAGCGGGGCGAGCGGCAGGGTGATCTTGTCGCCGACGCCGCCGGTGGAGTGCTTGTCGGTGGTGGGGCGGGAGAGCGCGGAGAAGTTCATCCGCTCGCCGGAGGCGATCATGGCGGCGGTCCAGCGGGCGATCTCCGTGCGGTTCATGCCGTTCAGCAGGATCGCCATGGCCAGCGCGGACATCTGCTCGTCGGCGACCTCACCGCGGGTGTACGCGTCGATGACCCAGTCGATCTGCTCGGGGGTCAGCTCGCCTCGGTCCCGCTTGGTGCGGATGACGGAGATGGCGTCCATGTCCTGGAGTCCTTCCGGCCGGTACGTACGCATGAGTCCCGTTGACTCTACGCGCATAGAGGATAGGAGCACCGCCGGGCGGGCAGGTTTCCCGGCCCGCCCGGCGGCGGTGGTGGTGGGGCGTGCGGCGCTATCCGAGGTGGGACGGCCCGAACGCCTGCGGGAGCATCTCGTCGAGGGTGCGGAAGCCGTCCGGGGTCTCCAGGACGAGTTCCGGCCCGCCGAACTCGTACAGCAGCTGTCTGCACCTGCCGCACGGCACCAGGATCTCGCCGGCCCCGTCCACGCAGGTGAAGTGGGTCAGCCGGCCGCCGCCGGTGGCGTGCAGCTGGGAGACCAGTCCGCACTCGGCGCACAGCCCGATGCCGTACGAGGCGTTCTCGACGTTGCAGCCGACGACCGTGCGGCCGTCGTCGACCAGGGCGGCGACGCCGACCGGGTAGCCCGAGTAGGGCGCGTACGCCCGGGACATGGCTTCCCGGGCCGCGGTCCGCAGGGCGTCCCAGTCGGCCCCCGCCACGGCGGTGGCGCCCGCCCCCGAGGTGGGCGTCACTTGCCCTGGCCCTTGCGGTAGCGCATACCGTCCGCCTTCGGCATCCGCAGCCGCTGCGCGGAGAGCGAGAGGACGAGCAGCGTGACGACGTACGGGGTCGCGCTCACGAACTCGGTGGGCACGGTGTCCGTACCGAGGTACCAGACCAGGACGGCGGCGGCGATGACCCCGCTGACGACGCCCTGCACGAAGCTCTTGCGGTAGAGCTTCCAGGCCGCGATGCCGGCCAGGACGACCACGAGCAGCAGGAGCAGCGCGTGGACGGACTCGCCGCCGTTGCGCAGCTGGAGCGCGTCGGCGAAGCCGAACAGGCCCGCGCCCATGGCGAGTCCGCCGGGCCGCCAGTTACCGAAGATCATCGCGGCGAGACCGATGTATCCGCGGCCGCCGGTCTGTCCCTCGTTGTAGATGTGCGAGGTGACCAGGGAGAGGAAGGCGCCGCCCAGTCCGGCCATGCCGCCGGAGATGATCACCGCGATGTACTTGTACCGGTAGACGTTGACGCCGAGCGACTCCGCGGCCACCGGGTTCTCGCCGCAGGAGCGCAGCCGCAGGCCGAAGGCGGTCTTCCACAGGACGAAGAACGTCAGGACGAAGAGGAGCACGGCGACGATCGTCAGCAGCGACACGTTGGTGACCAGGCCGCCGAGGACGCCGGCCAGGTCGGAGACGAAGAACCAGTGGTGTTTCTCGACGGTGTGCAGCCAGTCGGAGAGGCCGGGGATCGTCACCGAGGTGATGTCGTCGGCCGGTGGGGACTGCTTGGGCGAGCCGCCCTTGAGCGCCGCGTCGCCCGAGTTGAACCAGAGCTTGGCGAAGTAGGTGGTGAAGCCGAGCGCCAGGATGTTGATGGCGATGCCGGAGATGATGTGGTCGACGCCGAAGGTGACGGTCGCCATCGCGTGCAGCAGTCCGCCGAGCATTCCGCCGACGACACCGGCGAGCACGCCGAGCCAGGGGTTGGTCTGCCAGCCGGCCCAGGCGCCGAAGAAGGTGCCCAGGATCATCATGCCTTCGAGGCCGATGTTGACGACGCCGGCCCGCTCGGCCCAGAGGCCGCCGAGACCGGCGAGGCCGATCGGCACGGCCATCGCGAGGGCCGCGCTGATCTGTCCGGCCGAGGTGACGTCCTGCGCGCCGGTGATGGCGCGCACGGCGGACAGCGCGAGCAGCACGCCCGCGATGATCAGGAGGATGACGGGGAAGGAGAAGCGGGTGCGGCCGCCCTTGCCGCCGGAGACCTTGGGGGCCGCGGGGGGCGGGGTGGAAGTCGCCGTGACGGTCACGCCGACACCTCCTGCTGGTCGGAGTTACGGGCGGCCTGTGCGGCGAGTTCCGCGCCGACCTTGCTCTGCTGGCGCTTGAGTCCGTAGCGGCGGACGACTTCGTAGGCGATGACGACGCACAGGACGATGACGCCCTGGATCACGCCGACGATCTCCTTGTCGTACCCCTCGAACTCCAGCTTTCCGGTGCCGCGTTCCAGGAAGCCCCAGAGCAGCGCGCCGAGCGCGATGCCGACGGGGTGGTTGCGGCCGAGGAGCGCGATGGCGATACCGGTGAAGCCGATGCCGACCGGGAAGTCGCCGCTGTACTCGTAGCTGTCGTTGAGCAGCGTGGGCATGCCGATCAGGCCTGCCACGGCGCCCGAGATGAGCATCGAGGTGACGACCATCCGCTTGACGTTCACACCGCTGGCCTCGGCGGCGGAGCCGGACTGGCCGACGGTGCGCAGGTCGAAGCCGAACCGGGTGCGCGAGAGCGTGAACCAGTAGGCGACGCCCGCGACGACCGCGACGACGACGAAGCCCCAGACGGGCGTCGGGGTGGTCGGGAACGTGAAGAAGTGCGAGGACTCCGGGAGCGGCTTGGTGGAGATCTTGGTGCCGGCCTCGTCGAGGTGCCCGAGGCGGTTCTGCTGGAGCAGGTAGCCGATGATCGCGGTCGCGATGGCGTTCAGCATGATCGTCGAGACGACCTCGCTGACGCCCCGGGTGACCTTGAGGACACCGGCGATCCCGGCCCACATCGCGCCGACGATCATCGCGGTGAGGATGATCAGCGGGATCTGGAGGGCGCCGGGCAGGGTCAGCGCGCCGCCGACCGCTGCGGCGAAGAACGCGGCGAGGCGGTACTGGCCGTCGACGCCGATATTGAAGAGGTTCATCCGGAAGCCGACGGCCACCGCGAGACCCGCGAGGTAGTACGTCGTCGCCTTGTTCAGGATGTAGACCTGGCTGTCCGACTTCACCCCGTAGTCGAACATGATGCCGAAGGCGCTGAACGGCTCCTTGCCGGTGGCGGCGAGCACGAGTGCCGTCACCAGGAAGGCGACCACGATCGCGAGTACGGGGGCCGCGATCCCCAGGAGCAGCCGCTCCTTGTCGATCTTCTTCATCGGTCCTCTCCCCCGTCCCGGGGGTCGGTGTCGTCCGTGGTGGGGGCGGCGGACGCGCCGTCGCCCTCGGGCGCTTCGAGGTGGCCCTCGGCCGCGCCCGTCATCGCCGAGCCGAGTTCCTCCGGGGTGACGGTGGCGGGGTCGGCGTCCGCGACGAGTCCGCCGCGGTACATGACGCGCAGGGTGTCGGAGAGCCCGATCAGCTCGTCCAGGTCGGCGGAGATCAGCAGCACGGCGAGCCCCTCGCGGCGTGCCTCGCGGATCTGGTCCCAGATCTGGGCCTGGGCGCCGACGTCCACGCCCCGGGTCGGGTGCGCGGCGATCAGGAGCTTGGGCGCGTGGCTCATCTCGCGGCCGACGATCAGCTTCTGCTGGTTGCCGCCGGAGAGCGAGGCCGCGGTGACCTCGATGCCGGGGGTGCGCACGTCGTACTCGCGCACGATCCGCTCGGTGTCGGCGCGGGCGGCCTTGAGGTCGAGGAAGGCGCCCTTGCTGTTGGGGCGCTCGGTGACGTGGCCGAGGATGCGGTTCTCCCAGAGCGGGGCCTCCAGCAGCAGTCCGTGCCGGTGGCGGTCCTCGGGGATGACGGCCATCCCGTCCTCGCGGCGCTTGCGCGTCGGCGTGCGGGAGATGTCCGCGCCGTCCAGGGAGAGGGTGCCCGCGTCGAGGGTGCGCATGCCCATGATGGCGTCGACCAGTTCGGACTGGCCGTTGCCCTCGACGCCGGCGATGCCGAGCACCTCGCCCTTGTGGATGGTGAAGGTGATGCCGTCGAGCACGGCACGCACCACCCCGTCCGGGTCGGTGGCGGTCAGCCGCAGCCCGTCGACAGTGAGCATCGGCGTGTCCGTGACGGTCGACTCGCGGGTCTCCGGCGACGGCAGCTCACTGCCGACCATCAGCTCGGCGAGCTGCTTGGCCGTGGTGTGCGCCGGGTCGGCGGTGCCCACGGTCGTCCCGCGCCGGATGACGGTGATCTCGTCGGCCACCGAGAGCACCTCGCCCAGCTTGTGCGAGATGAAGATGACGGTCAGGCCCTCGGCCTTGAGCTCGCGCAGGTTGTCGAAGAGCGCCTCGACCTCCTGCGGTACGAGGACGGCGGTGGGCTCGTCGAGGATCAGGGTGCAGGCGCCGCGGTAGAGGACCTTGAGGATCTCCACGCGCTGGCGGTCGGCGACCCCGAGGTCCTCGACCATCGCGTCGGGGCGGACGCCGAGACCGTAGGAGTCGGAGATCTCCCTGATCCTCGCGCGGGCCCGGTCCCCGATGCCGTACAGCTTCTCGGAGCCGAGTACGACGTTCTCCAGGACGGTGAGGTAGTCGGCGAGCATGAAGTGCTGGTGCACCATGCCGATGCCGCGGTCGATGGCGTCGCCCGGGTTGGAGAACGTGACCTGTTCGCCGTCCACCGCGATGGTGCCCTCGTCCGGCTTCTGCATGCCGTACAGGATCTTCATGAGCGTGGACTTGCCGGCACCGTTCTCGCCGATGAGGGCGTGGACGGTGCCGCGGCGCACGGTGATGTCGATGTCGTGGTTGGCCACGACCCCGGGGAACCGCTTGGTGATGCCGCGGAGCTCCACGGCATGGGGACTGCTGGACGCGTTGATGGCGCACTCTCCTTGACAGGAGCGGAGGGCGGAGGCGGTGGGGTGCCGATTGCGGGGGCGGAAAAAGGTACCGCGCCCGAGCGGGCGCTACGCGCGTAGCGCCCCCGAATCGTTGGCCACCCGTTCACAGGTGGCGTACCGGGGCCGGTGACCCCCGTCGCGGGGGTACGTGAATCGGGGCCCGGACGAGCGGCCGAAGCCGCTTGTCCGGGCCCCGATCGACGGGCGGGATCAGGTCGTGGACTTGACCTTGATGGTGCCGTCGACGATCTTCTTCTTCGCGGCGTCCAGCTGGGCCTGGATGTCCTTGAGGTGGTCACCCGTGGTGGTCAGGCTGACGCCGCCCTTGGCCAGGGAGTAGGTGTTCGTGCCGGTCAGCGGCTTGCCGTCCTTGACGGACTTGACCAGGTCGAACACGCCGGTGTCGACGTTCTTGACGACCGAGGTCAGGATCGTGTCCTTGTACTTCGCCAGCGCCGGGTCCAGGGCCTGGTCGGAGTCGACTCCGATGGACCAGGCGCCCTTCTTGCCCGCGACGGCCTCGATCGAACCGGCACCCGAGCCGCCCGCGGCGGCGAAGATGACGTCGACGCCCTTGTCGAGCATTCCCTTGGCGGCTTCCTTGCCCTTGTCGGGGCTGCCGAAGCCGGACAGGTCCGAACCGGTGGACAGGTACTGGATCTGCACCTTGGCCTTGGGGTTCGTGTCGGTGACGCCCTGCTGGAAGCCGGCGGCGAACTTCTTGATCAGCGGAAGGTCCACACCGCCGATGAAGCCGACCTGGCCGTCCTTGGACTTCAGCGCCGCCGCGACACCGGCGAGGTAGGAGCCCTGCTCCTCGGTGAAGACGATCGAGTCGACGTTCTTCACGTCGGAGACCGAGTCGACCAGACCGAAGCTGACCTTGGGGTACTTGGGCGCGATCTTGTCGACCGCGTCCTTGTAGGCGAAGCCCACGGCGACGACCGGGTTGTAGCCGCCCTCGGCGAGCGACTGCAGGCGCTGCTCGCGGTCGGCCGGGGTCTCACCGTTCTTGGCGGTGAGCTCCTTCGTCTGGGCGTGGAACTCGGCCTTGGCCTTGTCCAGGCCGCGGGCCGCGGAGTCGTTGAACGAGTTGTCGCCCCGGCCGCCCACGTCGTAGGCCATGCCGATCTTCATCTCGCCCTTGTCGGAGCTGGTGGACTCGTCGGACGAGCTGCCACACGCGGTGGCAGTGAGGGCGAGCGCCGCCGTAATGGCACACGCGGCGGTGATCTTGGATACCGGGCGCAAGGGAAGGCTCCTTCAAACCTGACCGAAGCGCCTCTTCCGGCGCTGGTTTCGCGGCGATCGTAACGCGCGTAGATGTCAGATAAAGCCCTGTACGGAAGCCGTTATCGGATCGTCGCGAACCGGGGGTGACCTGTCCGGTTACAGATGATTACCGTCCAGCAACGCAGAGGCGGTGAAGAGCTCCACGGCCACGGTGATCGCCTCCTCGTCCGCGTCGAAGTTGCCCCGGTGCAGGTCCAGCCCACAGGTGTCGCCGGGCGTCCGCACTCCGAGCCGCGCCATCGCGCCGGGAACGTGCTCCAGATACCAGGAGAAGTCCTCCCCGCCCAGGCTCTGCTCGGTGTCCTCGATCGCATACGATCCGCGGCGGGCGGTCATGGCCCCGGCGAGCAGATCGATCGCGGCGGCGTCATTGACCACGGGCGGGACGCCCCGGATGTAGTTGATCACCGTCTTGGCCCGGTGCATTCCGGCCACCTCGTCGATCGCCGCGTGCACCAGGTCGGGGGCGGCCCGCCAGGCCGCCAGGTCCAGGCAGCGGACGGTGCCCGACAGCTCGGCGTGCTGCGGGATCACGTTGCAGGCGTGCCCGGTCTCCAGCCGCCCCCAGGTCACCGCGAGCCCGGCCCGCGCGTCGACCCGGCGGGCCAGCAGCGCGGGGACCTCGGTGGCCACCCTGGCGGCGGCGGTGACCAGGTCGGTGGTCAGGTGCGGGCGGGCGGTGTGCCCGCCGGGCCCGTCCAGGGACAGCTCCAGCCGGTCGCAGGCGGAGGTGATCGCCCCGACCCGCAGCCCGATCCGCCCCACGTCGACCTTCGGGTCGCAGTGCACCCCGATGATCCGGCCGACGCCCTCCAGCACCCCCGAATCGATCGCGTCGGGCGCCCCGCCGGGCAGCACCTCCTCGGCCGGCTGGAAGACCAGCCGCACCGGGTTGGGCAGCAGCCCCTGCCGGTCCAGCCCGGCGAGCACGAGGCCGGCGCCGAGCACGGCGGTGGTGTGGACGTCGTGCCCGCAGGCGTGCGCCCGGTCGGGCACGGTGGAGCGGTAGGGGACGCCCGTCTTGGTGTCCGGGATCGGCAGCGCGTCGATGTCCGCCCGCAGCGCCAGCATGGGCCGGGTGGCCTCGCTCCGCGTCCCCACGTCGCACATGAGCCCGGTCCCGGAGGCGAGCACCCGGGGTTCGAGGCCCGCCAGCTCCAGCCGGGCCTTGATGGCCGCGGTGGTGCGGAACTCCTGGTTGCCGAGCTCGGGGTGCATGTGCAGATCGCGCCGGAAGGCGATCAGCTCGGCGCGCAGCGCTTCTGGCAGCGTGCCGGGCAGGGCCTCCGCTGCGGGCGGCTGGGCTTCACAAACGCTGGACGTCGAGTGGTTCACTCGTGAAGCGTAAAGCCGTTCCCCCTCCAACTGACCATGAAACAAGAAAAGTTCAGCCACATAGGCGAATAAATGACCGGGTCACGGCGTGTGGGCCGACACCGTGGTGGGTAAACTCCCGCGCGCTCTCACGGCGGAGCGGTGATCACCTCGCGGGCGCTCCGGGTGAACTTCTCCCGGCTCCTCTCCACCGCGTCGACCGCGTCTTCGAGGCCGGTGCGGTACCCGTCGTCCGGCAGCCCCTCGCGCACCCCGTGGAGCACCCCTTCGAGGTGGGCCCGCAGGGACCGCACGTCCGACCACACGTTCACGGCGTCCTCGGCCACGGGCTCCGGCCCCATGAGATCGAGCCGGGCCTGCGCCCTGTACAGCGCGAACACCGCGCTCCCGAGCTCCTGGACCGCCGCGTCCAGCACCTCGACCGGCGGCGGGGTGTCCCGGGCGGAGGCCGGTACACCGTCCTGGTGGGCGATCCGGTGCAGCACGTCGTCGACCGGTTCCGCCGCCTGCATGAACGCGAGGTACGCCTCACGGCGTTCGCCCCGCAGCGCCCGCCCGTGCTCGACCAGCCCCTGGTCATGCGCCTGCCGCCGGGCGGACGCATACGTCAGCCCGGAGGTGCACAGGGTTCCGGCGACGCCCAGCCCGGTTCCCAGCAGGGCCGCCCACGCTTGGTCCATGCGGTCCATTTTCTGCGATACGCCGCCGGACGCGGCCTTTTCGCGGATATTCGCTCCTCCTAGACTCGGGAGCGCAGACCAGACGTCACACATGGACGATTACGGACCATGGCTTGGAGGACGGACAGGTGGCCGCAGCATCACAGCCCCCGCCGGACGATCCGGCGGCGGATTCGGCAGCGCGGTTCGCTCACGGGTTACGGACCCTGCGCAGCGCGGCGGGCACGCCGTCGTACCGTCAGATGAGCGCGCGTACGGGCCAGTCGCCCGGCGCCCTGTCCGACGCCGCGGAGGGCAGCCTGCTGCCGCCCCTCGAAGTCGCCCTGGCCTACGCGGAGTTCTGCGGCGGCGACCGCGGGGAGTGGGAGCGCCGGTGGCTGGCGGCGAACGCCGGGTCCGGTGCCGCGCCCCGGCGGGGCCGGCGGCGGACGGTCGTCGCCGTCGCGGGTGGTGCCGTGCTCGCGCTCGCGGTCGCCGTGGCGGTCCTCGCGATCCGGCCGGGGCACGAGGCGCCACCGCCGGACGCGGCCGGCGGCTCCTCCCGCTTCTTCGCCGACGACGACGCCTTCAACCAGCGGCATCCGCGCCCCCGTCTGTCACCCGACTCCGCGCAGATGGTCACCGGCCTGCTCGCCACGGGCCGGGTGGAGGTGTACACCGGCACGGCCGGCTCCCTGGTGTACCGGGCCACGTCCGGCACGCGGACCTACGACGTCACTCCGCGCAAGCACGTCGGCCAGTGGGGGGCCAACCCCTTCGAAGGTGCCGCCTTCCCCTGGGACCCGTCGTGGAAGGCGCCCTCACCGGATCGCGAGTGGACGGTGGTGATCGGACCGGACGGGCGGGCGATGGAGTGCTGGCGGACCGAGGTGGTGAACGGCAGGCCGAGCTGTGAGTGGGGAGCCGTCTCCGACACCCGGGGCTCGTCGGTCTCGGAGAAGGGCCAGGAGACGGGCAGCGGCCTGTCCCGCCTCGCCGGACTGATCACCCGCGCGGACTGGAAGGCCGGCCGCATCGATCACGCCCTGAGCTTCGGCACCCCGGACAACGGCGGCGGGCACGTCCTCCCCGCGGTCGGCAGCGACGGCAAGGGCCAAGGGCCCTGGCGCGCGGGGCAGTTCATCTGGCTGGACCCCTCGTACGACATCGACGCCGACACCTCGCTCAAGCCGTACGAGCGGATGATCGCGAAGGCGTTGCAGGAGTACGGCGCGTTCGACGTCAAGAACGCCGGCAGGTTCAGCTTCACGTCCGAGTTCGGATCGCGGGCCCCGGGCGACAACGGCGAGGCGTACGCCTCCCTCGGCCACATCAGGTTCGCGGAGTACCTGCGGGTCGGGACGGTCGAGCCGCCGCCGTAGGCGGCCGCTTCTCGAACATGTCGCTCATGGCCGTCCGCCGCGACGAAATGGCGGAGACTCCCCCGGGCCCTACCGGTCCGAACCGCCTGTACACCCCATCGGCCGGCGGCTTACGCTGCGTCGTTGCCGTCGGACGCGGATACGCGTCCGGCATCGCGTGAACGGTTCCTGGGGGGAGCCGTCGGACGAGGGGGGCCTCAGCAGTGCTCGGCACGGTGGAGGAGCGCGTTCAGTCATGCCCGGAGTGCGGGGAGGAGATCCGGACGGACCACAGGTTCGTACCGTGGTGTGCCGCCTGCGACTGGAACGTGGACCCGGGTGAGCCCGAGGAGCCGGGCGGGCGGATGGAGGCCCTGCGGCGCAGGCTCGCCCGGGAGCACGGGGAGCGGCTGCTGGCCGAGGTGACGACGGACGAGGCCCTGCGCCCCCGGCGCGACGCGGCGAGTGTCCTCGCCCTGGCGCTGGCGCTGGCCGTCCACGGCTTCACGGCCGCGCTGTTCGTCGGCGGAGTGGTGCTGGTCGTCCTCGGCTGGGGCGGCGCGCTCCCGGTCCTCGGCGCTCTGTGCCTGTTCATCGCCTGGCTCCTGCGCCCCCGGTTCTCGCACCTGCCCGAGGACGAGCAGGTGCTGTACCGGTCGGACGCGCCCGAACTGTTCGCCCTGATCGACGAGATCGCCCGGACGGTGGGGACGACCGGGGTGCACGCGGTCGCGGTCAACGGAGAGACCAACGCGAGCGTGTCGACGTACGGCCTGCGGCGCCGCAGGCTGCTGACCATCGGTCTCGGCCTCTGGGAGATGCTCACCACCGGCCAGCGGATCGCGCTGCTGGGCCATGAACTCGGCCATTACGCAGGCGGTGACACCCGCCACGGTCTGGTCATCGGGAACGCGCTCGGCTCGTTGCGCACCTGGCTCTACCTGCTGAGCCGGATCGAGCGCCCCACGGTCCCCGAGGCCGTGCTGAACGCCCTCTGTCTGCTCCCCCGCGGCGCTGTGCTCGGCGCCGCGATGGCCCTCGACCACCTGACCCTGCGCGCCACCCAGCGCGGCGAGTACCTGGCCGACTCCTTCGCCGCCCGGTGCGGCTCGACGGAGGCCGCCGTGGGGCTGATGGACGCGCTGATGGTCTCCGGCTCCGCCGATGCCACCCTGCTGCGCGAGTCCAACGTGCTGCGCGGCCACCGCGGGGCGGCCGGTGAGGCCGAGAGCGGCCTGTGGGACCGGCTGGCCGCCCATACGGAGTCGATTCCGGCGAGCGAGTACGAACGTCAGCGCCGCCGAGACGCCCTGCGCGGGCACAGCGTCGACTCCACGCACCCCCCGACCCACCTGCGCCGATCCCGGCTGCTGGCCGTCGCCGCCCTGCCGGCGGCGGTCACCGTGGACGCGGCGCGCGGTTCCGCGGTGCGGACCGAACTCTCGGGGGCACGGAAGCTGGTGGCGCGCCGCATCCTGAACGGCGGGTAGTTCCGGCCGGGGTGCGCGTCACCCGCGAGGCGATCGGTGACCGTCCGCGACGCCTGCCCCGGTCGCGTCCTCCGCGCTCCCGTCCAGCCGGTTCCCACGGCTCACGGCGACGCACACAACTTCCCGGTACACCTGGGACAGGGCGTCCTGCTCAGCCCTCAAGGCCCAGCCGGCCCGCGAGATCCGACACCGGGGAGACACGGCGTCGCTCTTCGCCTCGCAGATCGGACACGAGGCGTCGGCTCGTCGAGTGGTAACGCATCCACTCCGGTGCGATCCGCTCGGCCGTCAGCAGCGCGCGCACCGCGCCGTCCGCGTTGTTCAGCTCCGTGTGCGCCAGTGCCCGGTCGACGTGGAAGCGGGCGAGCCAGGTCGGCGGGAGGGAGCGCAGATCGGGGACGGTACGGGCGGTACGGAGCGCCTCGGCACTGTCCTCCGTCTCGACCAGGAAGTTGACCTTGGCCACACCCACGTTCGTCGGCCCGAACGGAGTCGCGTAGTCGAGTCGGTCCGTGCCGATACGGGCGGCCGCCGCGCTCACCAGGGTCAGCAGTTCGCGCACGGTGTCGTGGCGGCCGGCGCGCACCGCCGCCGTCGCCGCCCGGAGCAGGAGAATCCCCCAGAGCGACAGTTCGACCGGCTGGGACCGGAACGTCGGCTCGACGCGCTCGGCGGTGACCGTGGCGATCCGCTCGGCATCCGCCAGCCTGCCCTGCCGAGTGAACACCCAGGCGAGACTGGAGATCCCCGCGGTCTCCAGGTGCGGATCGTCTCCCTTGCGCGCGGCCTGTGTCGCCCGCTCCAGCGCGGTGAAGCCCGCGTCCTCCTTGCCGAGCGCGGTCAGTGTGGTGGCGGCAACCTGATACGCCTCGGCCAGCACCGAGTACGCTGCCGCCGCATCCGCGCCGCTGTGCGCCCGTACGGCCGCTCTCGCATCGCGGATCAGCTGGGGCAGCAGCAGACCGATCTCACCGATGCGTCCCTCCCGCCGGACGAGCTCCGTGGACCGCAGCGCCGCCCGTAACTGCGCAAGCGTGGGCGGCTCCTCGGGGTCGGACTCCTCCCCCAGCAGATCGGCGACCGGCGAGAGCACCTGTCGCAGGGCCAGCACCGAGGGCTGGTCCTGTTCGCCGCGCACCTCGAATGTGGAGGGCTGCCCGACGAGTACGGACGGCTCGACATCCAGGCGCGTGCCAGGGCGTTGAGGGTCGTGAGCCGCGCAGTGCTGCGCACGCCCTGTTCGAGTTTGCGGACGACGTCGACCGAGACACCCGCGCGCTCGGCGAGCCTCTCCTGGGTCAGCTTCCGCCGCAGTCGCAGCCGGGCGATCCGGTCACCGATACCGGGCTCCTCGTGGAACTCCATGGCCACCACCCGCGCAACTGGTCCGAGTCCGACTCACCACGATACGACCAGGGTTGAGCCGTGGCGGGGCACCGAAGCCCGATGGGCGCTCCACCGTGCCGCGCGACGGTCGAGCCGCTGTCATCGCAGGAGTCCGGCACCGCCGTCAGTCCGGCAGCCCGCGGCGCACCGGGAAGAGGGCCAGTCCGATGCACAGGGCTCCCGCCGTCAGCAGGTCCAGGCTCACGGCCATCATGACGGTCCCGGCCAGCACCAGCAGCGGGGACCAGGCCGGGACCTCGTTCCGGCGGAGGAACGCGAGCAGGGTGACGAGCGCAAGCAGCCCGAGCCAGAACAGCATCGGCACCGCCGTGTAGACCACCGGCATCACACCGGGCACGTCCTGCACCTTCTCGAACATGTCGCTCATGGCCCGGTCGTCCGCCGCGACGAACCCGACCGCCAGGTCGATCACCGCCTGGACCGTGACCGCGGCCACCCCCAGCAGCCCGGCCCCGGCCGCCACCCGGACCCCGGCCCGTCCGGCGCCCCGTGCCCCGTCCGGCATCCGCAGGCCCCGGAAGACCGGGACGAACGCGAGCACCCCGGCCAGGAACAGCAGGTGCGCCACCGACCACCACGCCCCGGGCCCGTAGTCCCCCACCGCCCGCCCGGCCAGCCGCACCAGGCCGTAGCCGGCCATCAGGGCCGGACCCAGGAGGAACTTCCTTGCGGTGGAGCTGTCCTGACGTCGCGTCACATCCGTGGTCTGCATGCTTCGATGATCGTCCCGGTGTGTCCCCGGCCGCTATCGGGGATGACCCCGGGCCGACCCTGGTCCGGATGCCGGCGGCACCCGGGGGTGGGCTCGGGGTCGGCGGCCGGAGCGAGTCCGCTCGCCGTGGCCTGGCGTTGGTCAGGTCCTCCTACGACGTCCAGGTCATGCCCGTCTGACCCTGCCCGGCCGGCGGGCCCGTCCGGCCGGCTCACGCCTCCCTCGTCACCGCCGTCGCCCGCCACGGCGCCAGCCGCTGGACGTCGCGGGCCGTCTCCGTGACACCGGCCAGGAAGCCCTGGGCCCGTGGGGACGCCGTTTCGCGGAGCCACTCCGGGGCGATGTCACAGACCGCGACCTTCACCTCGGTGCCGACCAGGGCCAGCGGCAGGGTGTGGACCACCGTGGAGGGGAAGCTCAGGACCGTGCGGCCGATCGGGCCGCGGCGGGCGATGAGTTCCAGGGGGAGGTCGGGGCGGACGATCTCCAGGCCGGTGGCGGCTTCCAGGGCGTGGAGCTTCTCGGTGGATTCGCGGCGGTGGGCGAAGTAGCGGGTGGCGCCGTGGGTGCGGGCCAGCTCGGCGACCGCCTCCAGGTACGGGGCGCGGTCGACCACGCCCGTCTCCACCAGGGAGGTGCCGACCAGGTCCGCGCCCTTGGTGAGCAGCGGCGGGCCGAAGCGGGAGCGGGTCCAGGAGAAGGTGTTGGGGATGAGGGTGATGCCGGGCGGCGGTATCACCGGCATCGCGGTGAAGAGTTCGACCTCGCGGGCCGCGGACGGGGTGAAGCGGCGCCGCGCGGTGGCGGTGACCGGGGCCAGGGCCAGGTCGCGGGGGCTCGATCCGCCGCGGCGGTGCCAGCGGGTGAGGCGTTCGCCGCGGGTGATCTGGGCGACGAACTCCATGGTGGCGGTGCCGTCGTCGACCACGGTGAGGCGGCGCGGCCGCACCAGGGTGAGCAGCAGCTGCACGTAGCGGGAGAACGGGTCCCCGATGACGATGTGGTCGGCGTTGCGGACGAGCCGGGTCAGGGCGCGCAGCGACTTCAGGGGGGTGCCCGAGTCGCCGCGCGCCTCCTGCCAGCGCACGGTGACGCCCTCGTCGCGGGCCAGCTCCGCCATCCGGCGCAGCTGGCCGCGCGACATCGGGTCGACCGGAGGGAGGACGACGACGGTGACGTCCGCGAGGACGCGGCCGCCGCCTCCCTCTGTGTAGGCCCACTCCAGGACGTTCAGGAGCTGGACCGGGCTCTCGACGAAGGCGAGGTTCACCGGTCTGCCCGTCAGACCGCGAGCGGCTCGGCGGCCTGGGCCGTCTCACCGCTCTCCGCGACGACGCCCGGGACCCGGCGGAGCTTCTTCATCGGGCCGAGCTCCGACTCGTACACCTTCTTGACGCCGTCGCCGAGGGACGCCTCGATGGTGCGGATGTCGCGGACCAGGCGGGTGAGGCCCTGGGGCTCGACGGACGCGGCCTGGTCGGAGCCCCACATGGCGCGGTCGAGGGTGATGTGGCGCTCGACGAAGGCGGCGCCGAGGGCGACGGCGGCGAGGGTGGTCTGCAGGCCCGTCTCGTGGCCGCTGTAGCCGATCGGGACGTTGGGGTACTCCTGCTGAAGGGTGTTGATGACCCGGAGGTTCAGCTCCTCCGCCTTCGCCGGGTACGTCGAAGTGGCGTGGCAGAGCAGGATGTTGTCCGAGCCGAGCACCTCGACCGCGTGGCGGATCTGGCGCGGGGTGGACATGCCGGTGGAGAGGATCACCGTGCGGCCGGTGGCGCGCAGCGAGCGCAGCAGCTCGTCGTCGGTGAGGGAGGCGGAGGCCACCTTGTGGGCGGGGACGTCGAACTTCTCCAGGAACGTGACGGCCTCGGTGTCCCACGGGGAGGCGAACCAGTCGATGCCGCGCTCGGCGCAGTGCTCGGAGATGGCCCGGTACTCGGTCTCGCCGAACTCGACGCGGTGGCGGTAGTCGATGTACGTCATCCGGCCCCAGGGGGTGTCGCGCTCGATGTCCCACTGGTCGCGCGGGGTGCAGATCTCCGGGGTGCGCTTCTGGAACTTGACGGCGTCGCAGCCGGCCTCCGCGGCGGCGTCGATCAGCGCGATGGCGTTGTCGAGGTCGCCGTTGTGGTTGATGCCGATCTCGCCCGTGACGTAGACGGGGTGGCCGGGGCCCGCGGTGCGGTCGCCGAGGGTGCGCAGTCGTGAGGTGTTCATGAGGGTGGTCCTTACTCGGTGGGGGTGGAGCCGGTGGGGGTGGAGAGGTGGTCGGTGAGGGTGGGGCCGAGCAGCCAGGCCGCGATCTCGCGGATGGCGCCGAAGCCGCCGGGTGTGACCGTCACGGCGCGCGCCGCGGCGCGTACCGAGTCGTGGGCGCTCGCGACGGCGACGGGCCAGCCGGCGAGTGCGAAGCAGGGGAGGTCGTTGACGTCGTTGCCGACGTACATGACGCGTTCGGGGGCGATGGACTGCTCGTCGCACCACTGCTTGAGCGCGAGGTCCTTGCGGTCGATGCCGTGCAGGACGGGGACGCGGAGCTTGTGGGCGCGGGCGGCGACGACCGGGTTCTGTTCCGTGGAGAGGATCAGGAGGGGCAGGCCCGCCCTGCGCAGCGCGGCGATGCCGAGTCCGTCGCCCCGGTGGACGGCGACCGTCTCGCGGCCGTCGGCGTCAATGAGGACCCGGTCGTCGGTCTGGGTGCCGTCGAAGTCCAGGACGACCGCGTCGATGTCGTCGCGGGTGGGCAGCGGCGCCGGGTCGAGGAGCGGGGCCAGGGCGCGGGCGCGGGCCAGGTCGTGCGGGTCGTCGATCTCCAGCACCCGCGCCGGGTCGGTGCGCACCAGGGCGGTGTGGCCGAAGAAGCGGTGGCGGTGGGTACGGAAGCCGGCCGCGTCCATCGCGTAGGCGGCGCCGGTCTCGAGGAGGTCCTCGGGGCGGTCCTGGCGGCGGGGGCGGACCGACTTGTCGTGGTTGACGCCGTAGTTGTGGTCCTCGACCGCGCTGCCGTCGCGCCACAGGAAGCCGTGGAACGGGGCGACGGTGACGGCCGTGTCGGCGCCGTCCCGGGAGACCGCGGCGGCGACGCCGTCGATGTCCTCGCGGGCGACGAAGGGGCTGGTGCACTGGACGAGGAGGACGACGTCCACGCGCCGGCCGTGCTCGGCCTCGTAGCTGTCCATCGCGTGCAGCACGGCGGCCTCGCTGGTCGCGGTGTCCCCCGCGATGGCCTCGGGGCGCCGCACGCAGTGCACCCGGGCGCTCTCGCCGAGCGCTTCGCCGGCGGCGCGGACGGCCTCGGCGACGGCCGGGGCGTCGGTGGTCACGACGACGTCCGTGACCTCGGCCGACGCCAGGCAGGCGCGGACCGCGCGGACGACCAGTGGTACGCCGCCGACCTGGGCGAGGTTCTTGGCCGGTACGCCCTTGGATCCGCCGCGGGCGGGGATCACGGCGAGCACGGTGGGCGGTGTGGTGGCCGGTGTGGTGGGCTGCGTCATCGCTGCTCCCGGGGGTGTCTCGGTAGGGGTGTTCACAGCTCGCGAAGGAGTGGCAGGGGTGTTCACAGCTCGCGGAGGAGTCGTGGCAGGGGTGTTCACAGCTCGCCCATCCGCCGGATGACCGGGGCGACCCGCTGGACGCCGTGGCGGTACGCGCCCCGCGCCGCGTCCCGGACCGCCTCGCGCACCGCTCCCCTGACCCGGCCGGTCTCCCCGGTCGCGGGGGCGCCCGGCAGCGGGTGGCCGTCGGGGGCCAGGTGGTGGCGGGCGAGGATGCCGGGGAGGTAGCCGGGGGCGGTGGCGGGCGTGTAGTAGGGCGCCGGGCCGGGCAGCCGGTCCTTCGCCAGCAGGGCGGCGACCCGGGCGCGGGCGGTGTCGTAGGCGGCGTCGTAGCCGCCGTCGGCGGCGACGCCCTGGCCGGCCAGCCAGTGCTCGTCGGGCTCCGGGTGGGCGCCGCCGTCCAGGTGGTCCCAGGAGGTGAGCAGGCCGGAGCCGATGAAGTGGTGGTTGCCGAGGGTCTCGCGCACCCCGAGGTCGGTGAGGACGGCGGTGGGGATGCGCCGGTGCAGGGATTCCAGGGCGGCGGTCGAGGAGACGGTGACCAGCAGGTCGGTGCGGTCCAGGACCTCGCCCATGTTCCCGTACACCAGGCGGAAGTTGGGCGGGAGCCCGCCGGGCAGCCGCTCGGCGAGGCGCTGGTAGGGGAGTTCCTCGACGTGGGTGGTGTGCTCGCCCGGCTTGGAGCGCAGCTTCAGCAGCACCTCGCGCCCCGGGTGCAGCCTGGCGTGTTCGACGAGCCTGCGCAGCAGGTACGTACGGTCGGCGCGGGAGGCCGGTACGGAGGGCTGGGCGGCGAACACGACGGTGTCGCGGCCCTGTTCGGGGGTGTACGGGGCGCCGCCGAGGAACGGCAGGGCGGCCTCCGTGACGGCCGAGGCGTCGGCGCCCACTCCCTCGTACACCGCACGGAAACGCTCCGCGTCGTGGCGGGAGTTGGCGAGGACGACATCGGCGCCGTGCCGCAGCAGCAGCCCGTCCGCGAGCTTCTCGTAGACGACGCCGACGTAGCCGGTGACGACGACGGGCCTGGCGGGCAGCCGGAGTGCGGCGAGGCCGTGCAGCATCGCCTGGACGGCGCCGCCGACCAGGGCGAGGACCACCAGGTCGTATCCCTCGTCGCGCACGGTGTGCAGGAATTCGGCCGCCGTGACCTCGCGCACCCGGTCGGTGGCGATCCCGACGTCCCCGACCTCGGCGAGCTGGCGCGGGGTCGGGGTCGCCCGGCCGCGGAGCAGCAGTCCGCCGATCTCCGCCCGGGGCGCGCCCGCACGGCCGTCGCCCGAGGTCAGCCGGCGCGCGGTGAGCGCGCCCCACTTCCATCGGGTGTCGGAGTCGGCGAGCACGGCCACCCGGAGCGCCGGGGGCGGCGCGTCCGTGGATTCCGGTTCTGCCGGAGAAGCCGAATTGCTGTTACGAGGGGGCACGTCCAAGAAGGTAGGAAGGCCCGGGGGTGCGCAGCCCAACGTGACAGCAACAAAGGGTTAACAGCCCACCGACGCTTGCCCAACCCGCCGCCGGACCGCTCGGACGGGCCGGAAAAGCACCCCCGGGTGCTTACCGGTTCATCATTTCGACGGGTGCCGTTCACTCCGCGTCCGTACGGCCGCAAGGGCGAATGCCCGGCCCGGAACTAGCGTGATGCGGGTGGTTAAGCTCTCCGTCATCGTGCCGTTCTACAACGTGCAGACATACGCCCCCGACACCCTGAGAAGCCTGCGGGCGAACGCCCGCGAGGACTTCGAGTTCATTCTCGTCGACGACTGCTCGACCGACGGGACCGCGGACATGCTGCGCCGCGCGCAGGACGAGATTCCGGGGGTGGTCGTCCGCAGACACGAACAGAACGGCGGACTGGCCACCGCCCGGAACACCGGTCTGGACGCGGCCCGCGGCGAGTACCTCGCCTTCCTGGACGGCGACGACTGGCTCGCCCCCGGTTTCTACGCCGAACTCCTGGCCCGGACCGAGGCGTTGGGCTGCGACTTCGTCCGTACCGACCATGTGCAGGCCGACGGCAGGACCCGTACCGTCCAGCGCGTCCCGCACGGCCCCAGGGGCGAGGTGATGGCGCCCCGGGACGCGATCCTGCCCGCCGGGCGCAGCACCTCGGTCGACTACGCGTACGCCTGGGCGGGCCTCTACCACCGCCGGCTGCTGGACCGCGGGCTGCTGCATTTCACGGACGGTCTGCGCACCGCGGAGGACCGGCCGTGGATCTGGCGGCTGCACCGCGAGGCGGATTCCTTCGCGGTGCTGGGACTTCTCGGAATCTTCTACCGACGCGGCGTCGCCTCGTCGCTCACCCAGATCGGTGATATGCGCCAGCTCGATTTCATTCGCTCGTTCGACCAGGTCGTACGGGAAACAGCGGCGGACCGCGATGCGCGGGAACTCCTGCCGAAAGCGGTCCGGAACTATTGCGCGATCATTTCCCATCACATGGGTTCGATCGAAAGATTCGAACCCGCTGTGGCGCGTGCGCTGAAATCGATGAGCGCCGGTGCTCTCGGGCGAATGCCGCAGGATGTGCTGGACGAGGCCCTGGACTCGATGGACGTCAAGCGCGCGACCCTGCTGCGCCGGCTGCGCCGCCGGTCCGCCGCGAAGGAGGTGGCGGCCGCGTGAGCAGCAGCCGGGCCCGTACGACGCAGATCTTCTTCGCCTCCACCCTCTACGGCACGGCCACGCTCGCCGCCGCCCTGGACGCGGGTCTCTTCGCGGACGCCGGCCGCCGCGTGCTGCTCGTCTCGAACAACGCGGCGATCCCGGAGACGGCGACCGCTCTCGACGCGATGCCCGGGTTCGAGGTGCTGCGCGGCCGGTTCGACGACGTCGTGTCGTGGAACGCGACGATCGCCCCGCACCACCCGGGCGGCTGGTCCCCGCGCCCGGACGACGTACCGCTGTGGGAGCGGCATCTGCGGCTCGCCTGGGGTCTCGGAGACGATGCCGTCGAGATCGCCGTGGAGTCGATCCAGGTCGACCCGGCCATGGCGATCGCCCAGATCTTCACCGGCGTGCCGATCGACGTGTACGCGGACGGGCTGATGAGTTATGGCCCGACCCGGAACAAGATCGACCCGCTGGTCGGCACCCGGGTGCGGCGGCTGCTCCATCTCGACCTGGTGCCGGGGCTGCGGCCGCTGCTGCTCACGGAGTTCGGCGTGGCGCCGCGGATCGTGCCGACCGAGGCCTTCCTCAAGGTGCTCGGCGAGCTGGGTGACGCGCCCGACGTCGCGGCGGGCGTGCCGTCCGCGGAGGCGCCCGCGCTGCTGCTCGGCCAGTACCTCTCCGCGCTCGGCCTGATCAGCGCGGCGGAGGAGGAGGAGCTGCATCTGCGGATGATGCGCGGCGCGGTCCGGCTCGGCCACACCCGGCTGGTGTTCAAACCGCATCCGACGGCCCCGGCCCAGTGGTCGCGGGGGATGGAGGCGGAGGCGGAGCGGCTCGGTGCGGAGCTGACCGTGCTGGACGCGGGGGTGCTCACCGCCCCGGTCCTCGCCGAGGTGCTGTACCGGCGGCTGCGGCCCGCCCTGGTCGTGGGCTGCTTCTCGACGGCGCTGCTCACGGCGTCCGCGTTCTACGGGCTGCCGGTGGCGCGGGTCGGTACGCGGACGCTGCTCGACCGGCTGACCCCGTTCGAGAACAGCAACCGGATTCCGGTCACGCTGGTGGACGCGCTGGTGCCGGACCTGGAGGACCGGGGCGCGGGCGCGGCGCTGCCCGCGGTGGCACCGGACGGGCTGAACGACCTGGTGAGCGCGGTCGGCTTCGCCATGCAGCCGAAGATCTATCCGGGGCTCCGCCCGGTCGCGGAGCGGTATCTCGCCGACCGCCCCGCGGCCGCGACCCGGCGCTACTTCAAGCGCCGGCGGCTGACGTCGCTCGCGCTGCCGGGCGGGGTGCCCGAGCAGCTCGCGTTCCTGCCGCGGAGCGCCGCGGTGCGCCGGGTGGCGCGGCGGGCGAAGGCACTGCGGCCGGGTGCGCGGCGGTGAGCCCGGCCTGAACCGGGGGCCGGTGACAGCGGGTGAGGGGGCGGGACGCTGTTCGCGTCCCGCCCCCTCACCCGCTGTGCCGTTCCGCTGTCAGACGCGCACGCCGGCCTGGATCAGCTGGAGGTCGGCGGCGTTCGCCTCGGTGACCTTCCACAGTTCCCGCTGGCGTCCGTGCACGTCGGCCACCGCCGCCGCGTGGTCGTCCAGCAGTCCGGCCGCCCGCTCCAGCAGCCGCGCGCCGAGGTGCCGGTCGTGGACGGAGATGCCCCACTCGGGCCGCTCGATGTCGGACAGGAAGTACGCCATCTTCGGGTGCGAGATCAGGCTGATGACCGGCGTACCGCAGCCGAACGGGATCATGCCCGCGTGCCCGCGCATCCCGATGACCAGCTTGGTCCTGGCGTAGGTGTCCCGGATCTCGTCGTTGCCGAAGTCGTACATCGGGATCACCGGCAGCGCGATGCCGTGCTCGCGCCGCAGGTCGAACGCGATCCGCTCGTCGTCCAGCGAGTGGGCCACGCACTTCACCTCTGCGTGCTTGCCGAGCCCCTTGACCGCGGTGGCCGTCTCGGCGAGGAAGTGCCCGTAGTCGTGGCCGAAGCGGAGCCCGGAGCGGTCGTACGCGGCGTTGATCAGCACGGTGTCCTCGCGCCGCACCGGATCGGTCCAGCCGTCCACCAGGTGCCGGGTGACGGTGGTGGGGCAGGGCTGGAAGCGGACCTTGTCGTGGAGCGAGGCCGGCAGCAGCTCGCGGACCTTGCGGATCGAGCCGTGGTTGCGGAGTCCGAAGAACGCGGAGCGCTCCACCAGCTTGCGCAGCGAGGAGAGGAAGCGGTCCCGGCCGTGGCCGTACGCCTGGCCGTCGAAGGCGTTGAAGCCGACCGCGTACACCATGACGGGTACGTCGATCCGCTCCAGCAGTTCGTCGGGGACGTTCCACTGCCAGCCGCTGTTGCCGTTCGGAGCGGTGTCCGGGATGAAGAGGCCGCCGCCGCCGATGACCAGTCCGCGGCGGGCGTTGACCCGTTCCAGGGCGGCCTCGTCGAAGAGCCGGTGGGCGTGGACGGAGTGCCAGCGGGCCGGGCCGGGGTCCCGGCCGAAGGCGAGGCGGACGCTTTCCGGAAGCAGCTTGTCCCCGGCGTTGCCCTGCCGGTCCATGTAGAAGGCGACGTGTGCGAGCTGGTCGGCGGCCGGTCCCTCGTCGGGGGCGGCGGCCTCGCCGGTGCGCTTGTACATCAGGCGGTTGGCCCGGTGGGTGGGGTCGACGCCGAGCCCTTCGAGGGCGTACCGCGCCGCGCCCATGTCGTCGCCGTGGATCCAGGCGATCTGGGCGAGGCGCGAGAAGGCGGTGGCGGCCCGGTTGGGCGCGGCGGCGGCCAGCAGGAGCTGGGCGCGGGCCTCCTCGTAGCGGGAGACGCTCATCAGGGCGTGGCCGAGCACCTCGTGCGGCCAGGCCTCGTCGACGGGGATCGGGACCGAGCCGAGGAGTTCGGCCGCCTCCTGGTACTCACCGGCGACGATGTGCGCGGTGGCGACCCGGCGGGCGCTGTCGGGGTCGGCGGTGCGGCGGACGTGCGGGGTGCCGTAGTGCACCAGCAGGTCGTGGTGCTTGGCACCGGGCAGGGCCAGGTAGGCGGCGTGGAACTCGGCGTCGGACAGCTCGGACTCGCGCCAGCGCTCCTCGGCCTGTCCGTACCCGGCCTCGCCGCCCTGCCACGGCTTGTGCCGGCCGGTGAAGTGCAGGATCGCGGTGGTGTCCGGCACCGGGAGATCGCCGGAGAGCCGCCGCTTGACGTAGTTGTAGCGGGAGTCGAGCTGCACGAAGTCGCCGTCGAGCACGGCGTTCAGGATGCCCTGGTCGTGCTTGTCCAGCTCGTAGTCGCCGCTGCGGACCGACCGCGTCGATCCGTGCGCAGAACGCGTCGCTCAGGTACTCGCGCTGGATGACCAGCAGCCCGCTGTTGAGCTTGTGCTGCCCGTAGAAGAACTGCGGGACGGCGGCGAGTCCCTCGCGCAGCCGCAGCAGTTCGTCCAGGGCGCCGAGGACGACCATGTCGGTGTCCAGCGTGATCACGGTGTCGTAGTCGCGCACCCGGAAGACGTCCAGGATGAAGTAGGCCTTGCGCACCAGGTAGTTGTCCTGGTCGCCCTTGGCGTACGTGTCGTAGTGCGCGGCGTCGACCCGGCGGAAGTCGACGCGCGGGTGCAGCTCCCGGATACGGGCGACGGACGCGGGACGCAGACCGTCGTGCAGGACGACGAAGTCCTCGCAGACCCCCGGGTTGGACAGGGCGAGGCTGCGCAGCAGGGCGAGGAAGCCGGGCAGGTAGTTCTCGTCCACGAAGCTCGCGAAGGCGACCCGGCGCTTGCCGGTGAGCGCGTTGGCGGGGGCTGCCTGTGCGGGGGTGGGCGTCTCGGCAGGGGGCGTCGTCGTCATCGCAGTCGGATCCTCGTATCGGTGACGCTCAGGGCGCGTTCCATGACCCACGCCTTTTCGCTGGTGTACTCGTGCACGGAGGTGATCGGCATCTTCATCGCGGCGGGCAGCCGGTAGGCGCCGCTCTCGTAGAAGTCGAAGCCGATCAGGTCGAGCCGCGGACTGACGTCCAGGTGGTCCAGCAGCCACAGCATGTTGAACCCGCTGGTGGGGATGGACGGCCAGACGTCCGTGCCGACCTTGCCGATGTCGCGCAGCGGCCAGCGCAGCGACTCGTCCCCGAGGTAGCGCTGGGCGCCCGGCACCAGCCGGTTGCGCAGCGAGTACTTCCAGTCGCCGGAGAGCCCGCCGAACACCAGCCGGGTGTGGACCTCGCGGTCCCAGTTGAAGCCGTGCTTGTGGATGGTGACGTGGATGTCGGTGCGGCTGCCGGTGGCGGCCGGGTCGATCCGGTACGAGTTGAAGCGGACGACCAGGTCGTACGCGTCGATCTCGGCGCCCATCGAACCGGCGCCGACCCGCTGCGAGTTGGCTATCAGACAGATCGACTTGCCCGCGATGTGGTTGCGGAACTCCCCGAGCGTGACCCATTCGACCCCGCCGAAGGTGGGGTCGGCGACCGGGCCACGCATCCGGGTCCGGCGCTGCCCGGCGTAGAGCGCGATCAGCTCCGTCAGGTGGCCGGCGCCTTCGCCGCCCGCGGTGGTGCGGGGAGCGCCGCCGCTGCCCGGCGCCCCGGCGGCCTCCAGGGCGAGGCCGAGGTACTGGGCCAGGGCCTCCTGGATCTCCGGTACCGGCGCGCCGGCCCGCTCCTGGGCCAGGAGGGCGCCGATCAGCCGGGACCGCGCCCGGTTCCGGTCCCCGCGTGCGTGCAGCGCCAGGCCCTCGGCCCAGGTGTCGGTGACCGGCTCTCCGGCGAAGCCCGCGGCCTCGGGGCAGTCCCGCTCCAGCATCCGCAGCAGTTCGCCCTGGCGCTCCGCGCCGGCCCGCAGCCCGGCCGTCCGCGCCGCGATCCCGAAGCCGTCGTCGTCGGTGAGGGCGAGGTAGCGCTCGTACGCCTCGACGGCGTCGCTCTCCGCGCCCATCGCCTCCAGGACGCGGGCCCGCAGCCGCCAGGCCGCGCGGGAGCGTCTGCGCTGGGTCAGCACGGTGTCCGTGACGAGGACCGCGAGCTTCAGCTCGTCCTCGTAACCGCAGTCCAGGGCCTTGTTGCCGACGGCGAGCAGCGGGTCGAGCAGTTGGTCGCCGAGGATCAGGGCGGGGCCGGCGGGGCCCTTGGAGGTGCGCCGCAGCAGGGGCGCCGGGGAGGAGGCGGCGGGCGTCTGCTCCAGGGTGGCGTGGGTGGCGAGCAGGTTCCGCAGGGCCTCCGCGAGCGCCGTGCGCCGCCGGTCGAGCCCGGCGACCAGCTTCCCGCTGTGGGCGGCGCAGGCGCGCAGGCAGGTCTCCAGCTCCGTCGGTCGGACGGCGGCGAGGGACCCGGTGCCGTCCTCGGACGGGGCCGGGTCCTGTGCGTCACGCTGCCGTGGCCAGCGGGTGCGGGCTTTCGTCATGGCGCTCCAAAGCGTCTGCTGCCCGTGGGGCGTAGGGAGGGGGACGGATGTTCGTCAACCGTTCGGGGTTCCACGGCACGCTAGGAAACCTGAACGGCCGCAGGATGAACTCGCCCTGTCGGCGGGGAAAACTGCTGCCGCCCGCCCGTTCCCGGTGATGACCCGGCGGGGGCCGCCGGATGAAGGGCCGCGGACCATCAGGTGAACCACCCTGTCCTGCAAGGGATTTCACGATGTTCGATGACATATTCGACCCACCATGAGGACTCCGCCGATTCTTCGATCGCCGCGCGGCCGGGGCGCCGCCCTGGCCGCCGTGCTCGCCGTCGTCACCGTCTGCACCGGCGACGCCATGGCCCGCGGCTACCCCTTCGGCCCGCGCACCCGCAGCGTGAACGACCTGGGCAACCAGTTCGTACCGTTCCACGCCCACCTCTGGGACCTGCTGCACGGCAGAGCGGACGGCGGGCTGCTGCTGAACTGGCAGTCCGGCTTCGGCACCAGCTTCCTGCCGGACCTCGGTACGTATCTGAGCAGCCCGTTCGCGCTGCTCGTCGGGGTGTTCCCGAGGGACCGGATCGACCTGGCCGTCTACGTGGTCACGCTGGTGAAGACGGGCGTGGCGGCGGCGGCGATGTCGTGGCTGCTCACCGTGTTGCGCCGGGGGCGCGGCCGGGAGTGGGCGGCGGCCGTGCTCGGCGCCTCGTACGCGCTGTGCGGCTGGTCGGTCGCAGAGGCCGCGTACAACCCGATGTGGCTGGACGGGCTGATCGCCTTCCCGCTGCTCTGCCTGGCCGGTGAGTGGGCGCGGACCGGGCGGCGGCCGGTCCTGGGAACGCTCCTGGTGACGCTCGCCTGGGTCGCCAACTTCTACACCGCGTACATGGCCACGCTCGGGGCCGCGCTGGTGCTGGTGGTACGGCTGCTGCTGGAGGACGGGACGTCACGGGAGCGGGTGCGGGGGCTGGGGCGCGCGGTGCGGACGGTGCTGCTGGGCATCGGGCTGGCCGCGCCGGTCCTGCTGCCGGTCTTCCTCGGCACCGAGCACGCCTACCCGGGCTGGACCCGGGAGTTCGCCCCGGCCGCCTGGCCGGATGTCGCGGCCCGGCTGCTGCCGGCCACGTACGGCTTCTTCAGTCCGGCGGTCTTCCTCGGCACGGCCGCCCTGCTGCCGGCCTGCGCGCTGGCCTTCCACCGTGCCGTGCCACGGGCCGAGCGGTGGGTGTGGCCGGGGCTGGTGGCGGTGGTCGCGCTGTCGATGCAGTGGGGGCCCACCCATCTGCTCTGGCACGCCTTCGCGACGCCGAACGGCAGCCCGTTCCGGCAGACGTTCGTGCTCTGCGGCCTCCTGGTGATCGCCGCCTGGACCTCCGTCGCCCGTGCCTGGCCGGACCGGCGGGCGCTGCTGGGCGGCGGCGGGGTGCTGTTGCTGATCGCGGCCGCGGCCGCGCCCAGCGCGCTGGTCACCCGGTGGACGTATCCGCTGTTCGCCGCGGGTCTGGTGGCGGCGCTCTGCGCTCTCGCGCTGGTGCGCGGCGGCAGGTTCCTGGCGCTCGCGGTGCTGCTGCTGGTGGGGGCGCAGGCCGGGCAGGCCGCGGCGACCACCGCGTACGCCGACCGGCAGCGGCTGAGGCTGCTCGACGACTACGCGCCCTGGGGCGAGCACCAGCGCCTCCAGGCCGATGCGGTGGCCGGCGCCGACGGCTGGCCGCGCTACCGCACGGAGCCGGGCGCGGAACAGACCACCGCCAACGACCCGCTGCTGGTCGGCGGTCAGGGCGGGGCGTACTACAGCAGCCACACGCCCGACGTGACGACCCGCACCTTCCTCGCGCTGGGCGGCGGCTGGACCTCGCGCGGCCGGGCGTTGCAGAGCCTGGACAACCCGGTGACCGACGCGGTGTTCTCGGTCGGCGCCCGGGTCCACGCGCCGCGCGATCCGCACCAGGTCTGGAACCACCCCGACGACCGGCCGGTGACCGTGACCCGGCAGGACGTCCCGCCGCTGGTGACCGTGCGGCCGTCCGGGTCCGGGGGTACGGCTCCCTGGGGGCGTTCCCCGTTCCGCAACCAGGAGAGGCTGCTCGGCGCCCCGGTGTACACGTTGCCGGCGACCGTGCTGCGGTCCGCGGACGGTGGGGCCGCCCCGGACCGGAGTACGTCCGCGTACGAGGTGCGGTCCGGCACGTACACCCTGAGTGCGAGCTGTCCGGCCGGCAGCCGGGTGTTCCTGTGGGCGCCCGACCTGTTCGGCACCGCCCGGCTGGGGGCCGCCGGTGAACCGGCCGACCTCCGGGGCGACCTGCCCACGCGCCGGGCCGCGATGCTGCCGCTGGGTCCGGGCGCGGGCCGGATCGCCGTGACGCTGCGGGCGGAGCGGGACGGGACCGTTCCGCACGAGTCCGTCGGCTGCCTGGATCCGGGGCGCCTCGCCTCGGCGGTGGCGGGGCTGAAGCGGTCGGGCGCGACCCGGGTCACCGTCTCCGGCGGCGGGGTGCGCGCCGAACTCCCGCCGCACACCGAGGGGATCGCCGTGCTGGCCGCGCCCAGGATCGCGGGCTGGAGCTGCGACGGGCGCCCGGCCGGCTCGTACCTCGGTCTCGTCGCGGCGCCGGTCGACGGCCGGACGACGGTGGACTGCTCGTTCCGGCCACCGGGGCTGCGGGCCGGGGCGCTCGCCGGGGCCGCCGCGCTGGCGGGCCTGCTCGCGACGGCGTTCGCACCGGCGGTCCTGGCCCGGACCCGGCGGCGGCGCGCCCGCCCGTAGGGCCTTGCCGGCCGGGGGTCCTCAGCGCACCCCGTACCGCGCCTCGACGCCCGCGACGATCAGCCGGAGCCCGTCGTCGAAGCGTGCGTCGTAGTGGTCGAAGATCTCGGAGCCGGCCGCCGCGGCGAGCGGGTAGCGGGCCATCCGCTCCGCGCGTTCCCCGATGTCGAAGCCCTCGCGCCGCTGGTCCGGCATCGGCCGGACGCCCTGCTCCTCGCTGACGAAGCCCATCGTGAACGCGTACGCGGTGGTGGCCGCCCGGACCGCCTGCCACAGCTCGAAGCCCGCGTCGACCATGGTCCGCAGATGGCCTTCGAGCCCGTCCGCGTGGTCGGTGCCGGTGAACTTCGCGCCGCCGTAGACCTTGGCCCCGTCGCGGTAGCGCAGCAGCGCGCGGCGCAGCCCGGTGTTGTACGCGACGAGCTGGTCCTGCCAGTTCTGCGGGGCCGGCCCCGGCAGGTCCTCATCGAGCATCCGGCGGTACATCACCGTGGCCATCTCGTCGAGCAGCGCCTGCTTGTCCTTGAAGTGCCAGTAGAGGGCGGGCGCCTTGACGTCCAGCTCCCTGGCGATGGCGCGCAGGCTGAGCCCGTCCAGGCCCACTTCGTTCAGCAGCCGCAGCGCGGTGTCGGCCACCCGGGACCGGTCGATCTTCGTCGTACCCACCTCGTCAAGTTAACAGCCCCGCCTTGACAATTTAACAGCGTTAAGCACAGACTCCGAACCATGGAACTTAACAACGTTAAGGAAACCGGCGTCCTCATCGTCGGCGCCGGCCCCTCCGGTCTCGCCCTCGCCTGCGACCTGGCCCGCCGGGGCGTGCCCGCCCTCCTCGTGGAGCAGGCGCCCGCGCTCTTCCCCGGCTCCCGGGGCAAGGGCATCCAGCCCCGCACCCGGGAGGTCCTGGACGACCTCGGGGTCGGTGCCGCGGTCCGCGAGCACGGCGGCCCCGCGCCGGTCGGGATGGTCTGGCAGAACGGCGAGCGGGCGGGCGAGCACCGCATGTTCCGGGTGGCGGCCCCGACGGACGCCGAGCCGTACGGGGAGCCGTGGATGATGCCGCAGTGGCGGACCCAGGAGATCCTGCTGGCCCGGCTGCGCGAACTGGGCGGCGACGTCGCCTTCTCGACCGCGCTGACCGGCCTCGGCCAGGACGCCGACGGGGTCACCGCCCAGCTGTCCACCGGCCCGGTCCGCGCCTCCTACCTGGTCGCGGCGGACGGCGGGCGCTCCACGGTGCGGCGGGCCCTGGGCATCGCGATGACCGGGGAGACGGTGGACCCGGCACCGATGCTGGTGGCCGACGTACGGGTCGCGAAGGAGGCGCTGGACCGGCTCAACTGGCACATGCTGAACACCGACTCCGGGTTCGTCACCCTGTGCCCGCTGCCCGGCACGGCGGACTTCCAGCTGGTCGCCCAGTTCAAGCGGGGCGAGCCGGACCTCTCCCTGGCGGGGGTGCGCGCGGTCGTCGCGGAACGCACCCACCTGGACGCCGAGGACATCACCGAGCTCCGCTGGGCCTCCGACTTCCGGCCGCGCGCCGCGCTGGCCGACCGGTTCCGCGAGGGGCGGGTCTTCCTGGCCGGGGACGCCGCCCACGTCCACTCCCCCGCCGGCGGGCAGGGCCTCAACACCAGCGTCCAGGACGCGTACAACCTCGGCTGGAAGCTCGGCCAGGTGCTGAACCACGGCGCGGCCCCGGCCCTGCTCGACAGCTACGAGGAGGAGCGCCGCCCGGTCGCCGCCGAGATGCTCGGCCTGTCCACCCGTATCCACCGCGGCGAGCAGGAGCGCGGCGCGGCCACCCAGCAGCTGGGCATCGGCTACCGAGGCGGCCCGCTCTCGTCGGGCCGGGCGGGCGTCCTGGAGGCCGGCGACCGCGCCCCTGACGGGCCCACCGGCGACCGGCGGCTGTTCGACGTCTTCCGGGGCCCGCACTTCACGCTGCTGGCGGTCGGCACCGACGCGGAACTGCCGCAGTCCGCGGGGCCGGCGGTCCTGGTGCACCGCACGGACGCGTACGAGGCGTACGGCACGGGGCTGTTCCTGGTCCGGCCGGACGGCTACATCGGCTGGGCGGGCGAGGACACGACCGGGCTCGCCGCGTACCTGGCACCGCTGGGCCTCGGACCGCGACTCGGCCGAGGGGCTGCCGGGTGACCTCCGGCCGGGCGGTCAGACGCTGCCGAACGAGAGCTTCGCGGCAGATCCTCGGTCAGACGCTGCCGAACCAGAGCGTCGCGGCAGATCCTCGGTCAGACGCTGCTGAGCGAGAGCTTCGCGGCGAAGCCGAGGAACAGCACACCCGCCGCCGAGGTGGCTCCCGCCGAGAGCCGCTTGCGGCGGCGGAACGCGGCGGACAGCCGGGTGCCGCCGAATATCAGCATCGTCAGGTACAGGAAGCTCGCGGCCTGGAGCAGGGTGCCCAGCAGCAGGAACGAGAGCGCCGGGTAGGCGTACCCGGGATCGACGAACTGCACGAAGAACGAGATCAGGAACAGGATCGCCTTCGGGTTGAACAGGCTGACCACCAGCGCCCGGCGGTACGGCCGCTCCATCGTGCCCACGGCCCCGTCCCCGTCCGCCGGCTCGCCCGTCAGCTCGGCCACCCGCCGGTGCCGCTCGCGCCACATGGACACCGCGGCCCGCAGCATCCCGAAGGCCAGCCAGGTCAGATACCCCGCCCCCGCGAACTTCACCACGGCGAAGAGCACGGGCGTCGTCTGCAGCAGCGAGGAGGCCCCCAGCGCGGACAGCGTCATCAGCACGGTGTCCCCGGTCCACACCCCGGCCGCGGCCACATAGCCGGTCCGCACCCCGCGCCGGGCGGCGACGGACAGCACGTACAGCGAATTCGGGCCCGGCAGCAGAACGATGAGCACCAGGCCGGCGAGATAGGTCGGAAGGTCAGTGACACCCAGCATGAAACGGAGTGTCGCACGCGAGTACGACAGTCCGGCCCCGGGGTGGCGGGATCAGAACGTGTCCGCCGGCACGTACGCCCCCCACACCTCCCGGAGCGCGTCGCACACCTCGCCCACCGTGGCGCGGGCCCTGAGCGCGTCCTTCATCGGGTACAGCACGTTGTCCGTGCCCCCGGCCGCGCTCCGCAGGGCGGCCAGCGCGGTGTCCACCGCGCCCCCGTCGCGCTCGGCGCGGAGCCGCGCCAGCCGGGCCGCCTGCCGGGCCTCGATCTCCGGGTCGACGCGCAGCGGCTCGTACGGCTCCTCCGCGTCGAGCCGGAAGCGGTTGACACCGACGACGACCCGCTCGGCGCTGTCCGTCTCCAGGGCGACGCGGTAGGCACTGCGCTCGATCTCGTTCTTCTGGAAGCCGCGCTCGATCGCGCTGACGGCGCCGCCCATGTCCTCGACCCTGAGCATCAGCTCCAGGGCCGCGGCCTCGATGTCGTCCGTCATCCGCTCGACGGCGTAACTGCCGGCGAACGGGTCGACGGTGGCCGTCACGTCCGTCTCGTACGCCAGGACCTGCTGGGTGCGCAGCGCGAGCCGGGCGGACTTGTCGGTCGGGAGCGCGAGTGCCTCGTCGAAGGAGTTGGTGTGGAGGGACTGGGTGCCGCCCAGGACGGCGGCGAGGCCCTGCACCGCGACGCGCACCAGGTTGACCTCGGGCTGCTGGGCGGTGAGCTGGACGCCCGCGGTCTGGGTGTGGAAGCGCAGCATCAGCGACTTGGGGTTCGCGGCACCGAACTCCTCCTTCATCACCCTCGCCCAGATCCGCCGGGCGGCGCGGAACTTGGCGACCTCCTCCAGCAGCGTCGTACGGGCGACGAAGAAGAAGGAGAGCCGCGGGGCGAAGTCGTCGACGTCCATGCCGGCCGCGACGGCGGTACGGACGTACTCGACGCCGTCCGCGAGCGTGAAGGCGATCTCCTGCACGGGCGAGGCCCCCGCCTCCGCCATGTGGTAGCCGGAGATCGAGATGGTGTTCCACTTCGGGATCTCGGCCCGGCAGTACCTGAAGATGTCGGCGGTCAGCCGCAGCGAGGGCCCCGGCGGAAAGATGTACGTGCCGCGGGCGATGTACTCCTTGAGCACGTCGTTCTGCACGGTGCCGGTCAGCTGCCGCGCGGGCACCCCCTGCTCCTCGGCCACCAGCTGGTACATGAGCAGGAGCAGCGCGGCCGGTGAGTTGATCGTCATGGAGGTCGAGACCCGGTCCAGCGGGATCCCGTCGAACAGCTCCCGCATGTCGTCGACCGAGTCGACCGCCACACCGACCTTGCCGACCTCGCCGGACGCGAGGGCCGCGTCGGAGTCGTGGCCCATCTGGGTGGGCAGGTCGAAGGCGACGGACAGGCCGGTGGTGCCGTGGGCGATGAGCTGCTTGTACCGGGCGTTGGACTCGGCGGCCGTGCCGAAGCCCGCGTACTGGCGCATCGTCCACGGGCGGCCGGTGTACATCGACGGGTACACGCCGCGGGTGAACGGGTAGCCGCCCGGCTCTCCCAGCTTCTGCGCGGGGTCCCAGCCGTCGAGCGCGTCCGGCCCGTAGACCGGCTCGACGGGCAGTCCCGACTCCGACTCGCGCGTCATCCGCTCCGCCTCCCGCCGGGTCACCGATGCGGAACCTGGGGCCCTCGGGTGCCCGTTAACGATTTCCCCATCATCCGCGGGATTCGGCAACCGGGCGGAGCGGGAATCCGTCCCATGGGATACCGGAGACCCGAGGGGGCCGAGATGATACGCACCAGAAGGACCGGACGCGGCCACGCGCCCAGGGGCGGCAGGGGAGCCGCGGCGACGGTCGCGGCCGTCGCCGTACTCGCGCTGACCGCGGTGACCGCCGGGTGCGAGCCGCAGGCCGCGGGCAGCACCCCGTCCGCCCCGACGCCCGTACCGGTGAGCGGTACGCCCACCGACGACGCCGAGCCCGGCACGGGCGAGCCGACGACGACGCCCCCCTCCGCGAGCGCGGAGCCGAGCGCGCCGTCGACGTCCGCACCCCCGCCCGACCCGCAGGGCAAGGTGCTGATGGCGAGCGGCGCACAGGGCAAGCAGGTGCGCGAGCTCCAGGCCCGGCTGCGCCAGATCGGCCACTTCGACCGCAGCCCCACGGGCTACTACGGCACCGTCACGGTCGCCTCCGTGCAGTCGTTCCAGGGCAAGCGCGGACTGTCCCGTACGGGGAAGGCGGACACGCTCACCTGGCAGAAGCTGCTCGGCATGACGCACGAGCCGACGGCGGCGGAGCTGAACCCGCCGACCACGCGTCCGGTCGCGAAACCGGACAAGCGCTGCATGACGGGCCGGGTGATCTGCATCAGCAAGAACAGCCGGTCGCTGTCCTGGATGATCGACGGCACGGTCCTCTCGTCGATGGACGTGCGGTTCGGCTCGCAGTACACGCCGACCCGCGAAGGCACCTTCTCCGTCTACTGGAAGTCGCGGCACCACGTGTCGACGCTCTACGACTCCCCCATGCCGTACGCGATGTTCTTCAGCGGCGGCCAGGCGGTGCACTACTCGTCGGACTTCGCGGCCCGCGGCTACAACGGCGCCTCGCACGGCTGCGTCAACGTCCGGGACGAGGGGAAGATCGCCTCGCTGTTCGCCCAGGTCCGCAAGGGCGACAAGGTCGTCGTCTACGGCTGAGCGCCGGGCGGGTCCGGAGTACGGAGGAGATGAGGGGCGCGGGCGGGACCGGGGGAACGTGTCCCGCCCGCGCCGATGCGCCGAGCCGAAGGTACGGGGGGAACCCCGGCTCAGGACGCGGCCGATGACCAGTCGGCTCACTCAGTACTGCGTCTGTGCCCCGAAAAACGTCACACCCGGTGGCGGGCGGGGTCAGCGGGCCGCGACGGGGGTGCCCGGCGCCGCCGGCTGCGAGGCACTGACGTCCGACGCGGGCTCGGTCCCTGGGCCCGTTCCCGGGTCCGTCGCGGGGTCGGTTCCGGCGAAGGCGGTCGACGGCTGCGGGGAGACCGGGGTGAACCCGATCGACGGGAGGGAACCGGAACCGCCGGACGGCGAGTCGCCGCCGCCGTCGCCGTCCGAATCGCCGCCACCGTTCTGGCTGTTGCCCTGGCCGTCGGCCTGGTCGAGCATCCGGTCGCAGAACCGGTCCAGGTTGGTGGCGCCCTTGGCCAGCGCTTCGAGGCGGCGTCTGCGGTCGTCGTCGAGCTTGCCGTCGCGGTAGTCGCGGCAGGCCTTCAGGGTCTTGGCGTACCAGGCGCCCGAGGTGTCGGGCGGGGAGGTGCCGGGCTTCCCCGCACCGTCACCGTCCTTGCCCTCGGCGGCGTCCGAGGAACCGCCGGCCGGGTCCTCGTGCTTCCCGGTGCCGGTCCCGCCACCGGCCGCGGGGGCGGTGGGGCCGCTGCTGCCGGGGCCGGCGGTGCGCTTCCCGCCGGAGCGGGCCGGGTCCGGGGTCTTCGGCGGCACGCTCTCCGCGCTCGCCGAGCCGGACGGCGGCTCGGGCGTCCCGTCGTCGGCGGTGAGGCCGGAGCCGAGCTCCTCGGGCGACGCGGCAGCCGACACCGAGGTCGCCGGCGAGGGCGCGTGCCGGCCGAAGGGTCCGGGCAGCACCCCGGTCCCGGCGGCCACCGCCACCCCGCCGATCGCACAGCACGCGAGGGAGGCGACCAGACCGAAGCGGAGGGGCCGGCTCCAGCGCGAGGGGCGGCCACCACGGAAACCAGCGGACCCGGCCCCGGACCTGGACCTGGACCCGGACCCGTGGCCGGAGGTGGCCCTGCCTATGTGTACGGGCGCGAGCATGCCGGTCTCGCCCGTCCCGTCCAGCCCGGCGGCGGGCACCCCACCGGTACGCGCGGACGCGGAACGGGTACCGGACGCGGCGCGGGGGGCAGCACGGAAGGCGGCCAACGCGGCTGCCTCGCCCGGAAGTTCACCGGTGGCCGGGCGGGCGGACCGGGCCGCGGCGTCCAGAGCGGCCGCGAGCCTCCGGGCGTCCTGTTCTGGCTGGCCGTCGGCAGGATCGACCGGTTCGCCGCGGAGCAGTCTCTCCGCCGCTTCCTTGTCAAGCCATTCGTAGTGCTCGTCGGCCATCACATGTCCTTCTGCGTCCACGGACGCGAATGCGTCACACCGGCGGGCGCCACCAGGCCGGTGTGGGAGGGGCGCTGCGCGGGTACGGCACCGAGTTCCGCCGTCCGGCCCGCCGCGCTGCCGTGCGGGGACTGCGCGGGGGACGAGGCGTCGACCGGACGCCCGGTGCCGCCGGGACCGCCGGTGCCGTCGGGGCTGCTGGTGCCACCGTGACTGCCGGTGCCATCGGGGCTGCCCGCGCTGTCCGGGCTCTCCGCGCTCTCCGCGCTGTCCGCCCGCAGCAGTTCGGCGAGCCGCTTGAGCCCGCGGTGGGCGGCGGTGCGTACCGCGCCGGGGCGCTTGCCCAGCGTCAGCGCCGCGCTCTTCGCGTCGAGACCGACCACCACGCGCAGCACCACGGCCTCGGCCTGGTCCTGCGGCAGCTGGGCTATGAGCGACATGGTGCGGCCGGTGGCCAGGGCTTCGATCGCCTCTGCGGCCGTGTCGGACTCGGCGGGCTTCTCGGACAGTTCCGTCTCGTCGCCGCCGGCCGAGGGCCTTCTGCCGCGCATCCGCAGATGATCCAGGGCACGGTTGCGCGCTATCCGCGCCGCCCACCCCCGGAACCGGTCCGCGTCACCGCTGAACCGGTCCAGGTCGCGCGCTATCTGGAGCCAGGACTCGGACGCCACGTCCTCGGCGTCCGGCTCCCCCACCAGCGTCCTTATGTAGCCCAGCAACCGCGGCTGCACAGCGCGGTACACAGTACGGAAGGCGTCCTCGTCCCCGTCCTGCGCCGCGAGCACCGCGGCAGTAAGCCCCGCGTCGTCCCCCAGCACTCCCTCAACCCGCCCTGCTGTCCTGAATCGCAGCTGGTCACCACTGCCGCGCCACCCTGCGCGACTCAGCACGCTACGTCCTTCGCGGGCATCACGTCCATGACTTGTACAACCCGCAACATTCCGCGGCCGGGCCGCGGTGTGACAGAAAACGCGGTCACGACGCTGAGATGAGTACGGGGTCGTCCTGCGGCCCCGCGGAAGACGACCGGGGCCTCTCCTGTGGGGGGTGGCGGCCCCGGTCGTCGTTCCGGCCTTCCCGCTCCGCTTGTGCCCGTTGACCCGGTCTCACCAGCCTTTCAAGGAGACCTTCGTGCCTCCTTGGAGGCCCGTCTCCTCGTAGAGCTCACGGACCGCCCCGCCACTTCGACACCCAGTCCCCGACCGAGCCCGCCCCTGGCGCCGACACGGACGCCCTCGCCGTCCTCGCCCATGCGGGCCGCCCGGCACACCCCACAGCGTGTCGTCCGATCAGCCCCGCCCCGGCAGGAAAATGTGGGGGTATGACGACACAGCTCGGACTCCCCGACGACATCCAGGCCTGCCTCTTCGACCTCGACGGGGTGGTCACCAGGACGGCGATGGTGCACGCCGCCGCCTGGAAGGCGACCTTCGACGCCTTCCTGCGCGAGCGGGACGGAGCTGACTTCCGTCCCTTCACCGACTCCGACTACGATCAGTACGTCGACGGCCGACCCCGTGCCGACGGCGTACGCTCCTTCCTCGCCTCGCGCGGCATCGAGTTGCCCGAGGGCACCCCCGGCGATCCGCCGGACACGCAGAGCGTCAACGGCGTCGGCAACCGCAAGAACGAACTCCTCCTGGAGAAGATCCGCACCGACGGCGTGGAGCCGTACGAGGGCACGCTGCGCTACATCGACGCGGTCCGCGCCGCCGGACTCGCCACCGCGATCGTCTCCTCCAGCGCCAACACCCGCGACGTACTGCACTCCATCGACGCCGAGCGGCTGTTCGACGTACGGATCGACGGTGTAGTGGCCAGGGAACGGAAACTGCCGGGCAAACCGCACCCCGACACCTTCCTGGCCGCCGCCCGCGACCTCGGCGTCGAGCCGTCCCGCGCCGCCGTCTTCGAGGACGCGCTGTCCGGCATGGACGCGGGCCGATCCGGGCACTTCGGCTTCGTCGTCGGCGTCGACCGCGTCGGGCAGACCGACGCCCTCTACGCCCACGGCGCCGACCGTGTCGTCAAGGACCTCGCCGAGCTCGGAGGCCGTGCATGATCACCAACCGGACGTACACCGTGGAGCCCTGGCGCGTGCGCGAGACGGCGCTCGACCTCGACCTGCTGGCGCAGAGCGAGTCCGTCTTCGCCCTGTCCAACGGGCATGTCGGCTGGCGCGGCAACCTTGACGAGGGCGAACCGCACGGCCTGCCCGGCAGCTACCTCAACGGCGTACACGAACTGCACCCGCTGCCCTACGCCGAAGCGGGCTACGGCTACCCCGAGTCGGGCCAGACCGTCATCAACGTCACCAACGGCAAGCTGCTGCGGCTGCTGGTCGACGACGAGCCCTTCGACCTGCGCTACGGGCGGCTCGGCAAGCACGAACGCACCCTGGACTTCAGGCGCGGCGTGCTGGAGCGGAGCTGCGAGTGGACCTCCCCTGCCGGTACGACCGTCCGGGTGCGTTCCACTCGCCTCGTCTCCCTCACCCAGCGCGCCATCGCCGCCGTGGAGTACGAGGTCGAGCCCGTCGACAGCCGGACCAGGGTGGTCATCCAGTCGGAGCTGGTCACCAACGAGAGCCTGCCCTCCTCCGACGGCGACCCGCGGACGGCCAAGGCGCTGCAGTCCCCGCTGGAGCCGGAAGAGGACCAGGCCATCGGATCGCGGCTGCGCCTGGTCCACCGCACCCGGCGCAGCGGCCTCAGGGTCGCCGTGGCCGCCGACCACGTCGTGGACGCGCCCGGGGAGATCACCACCAGCAGCGAGAGCAACACGGACGTCGCCCGCCTGACCATCACCTCCGTCCTGGACCCGGGACAGCGGCTGCGGGTGCAGAAGACCGTCGCCCACGGCTGGTCGGGCGCCCGCTCCCGGCCCGCGATGAGCGACCAGGTCGAGGCCGCGCTGGCCGCCGCCGCACATGGCGGCTGGGACGAACTGATGGCCCAGCAACGGGCTTACCTGGACGACTTCTGGGCCCGCGCCGATGTCGAGGTGCACGGCGACGAGGAGATCCAGCAGGCCGTCCGCTTCGCCCTGTTCCATGTGCTTCAGGCCGGCGCCCGCGCCGAACAGCGCGCGATTCCAGCCAAGGGGCTGACCGGTTCCGGATACGACGGCCATGCCTTCTGGGACACCGAGATGTTCGTGCTGCCCCTCCTCACCTACACCGCGCCCAAGGCAGTCGCCGAGGCGCTGCGCTGGCGGCAGGCCACTTTGCCCGCCGCCCGGGACCGCGCCACCCAGCTCGGGCTGCGCGGCGCCGCGTTCCCGTGGCGGACCATCGACGGCTCGGAGGGCTCCGCGTACTGGCCGGCCGGCACCGCCGCCTTCCACGTGGCCGCCGACATCGCTCACGCCGCGGTGCGTTACACAGCGGTGACCGGCGACACCCACTTCGAACGCGAGACCGCCCTGGAACTCCTGGTGGAGACGGCCCGGCTGTGGCGCTCACTGGGCCACCACGACAACCACGGCGTGTTCCACATCGACGGCATCACGGGGCCGGACGAGTACAGCGCCGTCGTCGACGACAACACGTACACCAACCTCATGGCCCGCTCCAACCTCCTCGCCGCGGCCGACGTGTGCGAACGCCACCCGGAGGAGGCGGCCCGGCTCGGCGTGGACGAGGAGGAGAGCGCCGCCTGGAGAGACGCCGCCGAGGCCGTGCACATCCCCTACAACGAGGAGATCGGCGTCCACGAACAGCACGCCGGCTCCACCCACCACCAGCGCTGGGATTTCGCGGGCACGGGCGCCGACCAGTATCCGCTGATGCTGCACTTCCCCTACTTCGACATCTACCGCAAGCAGGTGGTCAAGCAGTCTGACCTCGTGCTGGCCATGTACACCTGCGGCAACTGGTTCGACGCTCACTGCGACGACGACCAGATGGCCGCGAACTTCGCCTACTACGAGCCCCTGACCGTACGGGACTCCTCCCTGTCCGCGTGCTGCCAGGCCGTCGTCGCCGCCTGGACCGGACATCTGCGGCTGGCCTACGACTACGCCACCGAGGCCGCCCTGATGGACCTGGACGACTTGGAGCACAACACCCGCGACGGACTGCACATCGCCTCACTGGCCGGTACGTGGACGGCACTGGTCGCCGGATTCGGCGGCACCCGCCGGAACGGCGACCGTCTGCGCTTCACACCCCGCCTGCCCGAGAAGTTCAGCCGCCTCGCCTTCCGGCTCCAGTTCCGCGGGCGGTGCCTGCAGGTGGAGATCGAGCCCGACAGGGCGACGTACTCGCTGCTGTACGGCGACCCCCTGACGATCCACCACCACGGGGCGGAGACACACGTGAGCGGGGAGGGGCCCGTCACCCTCGCCATCTCCCCGCCGAAGCGGCGGCCCACCCCCGAACAGCCACCGCACCGCCGTCCGGGAGCCGCCGACCGGTGAGGCCCGGAGCAGGGATGAGACGGCGTGACCGGGCGAGCAGAAGGCGTTCGCCTGCCCGGCACCGAAGAGCGTGGGCTCGCAGACGCGGTACCCAGCAGTGCTTGGTCATGTTGGTGCGGGGTCTGGAATGTCGCGGTGACAGGTGGGGCGGGCGCCGGTCCAGGTCGCGAGGAGTAGTTGCAGCTCGCGGACGACTCGGTAGAGGCTCAGGCCGGCGCCGTCTCTTGTGGGGATCGGCTCAGTCGCTGGAGGGTGCAGAAGGTTGCGGGCAGATTGAAGAGCCAGAACTGCACGGGTTCGTCCTGGTCGGCGGGCCATTCGGCCAGCGGCCGGCGCGTCGGAAGCTCGGCGCCGGCCGTGGCCTTGCGGATCTCACCTCCGGCGGGCCGGATCCGCAGGGCCGCGACGCGGGCGCACCTGGCACCGGCCGGTCGCAACCCTGGCCGCCCTTTGCCGCCTGGTGCGGTGAGACGGTTCACATCGTTTTCAGAGCGGCGCTCGCCTCGGGCGCGTGCAGCGGACTGAAGTGCGGGTTGACGGCGAGGGCTGTGGTGAGCTCGTCGCGGGCTGCGTCGGTGTTGCCGAGGGACTGCTGGATCATCCCGCGGTGGTAGTGGAAGAGCGCGTTGCGGGTGCCCAGCGTGAGCGCCCGGTCCGAGGCGGCCAGGGCTTCCCGGTCCTGGCCGTTGACGTGGAGGGCCCAGGCCAGGGCGTCCTGGGAGTCGAGGAAGGGCCGGCTCTTCACGCTCTCGCGTGCGAGGGCGAGGGCTTGTCCGCGGTCTCCGTGGTCGGCCTCGAACAGGGCTGCGTCGGAGTCGAGTGTGACGCCGTTGGCCGCGAAGAGTTTCTGTTCGGCGCGGAAGATCCCGTACTGCTGGTCTGCTTCCTTCGTACGGCCGAGCGACTGGTAGAGCTCGCCGAGCTGGAGCACGTATTCGGGAAGTGGCAGGCGTTGGCCGGCGCGGGTGAGGTCGGTGACGGCTGCGGTGTTCTTCCCGAGCGCGGCCTCGGCCCTGGCTCTGATCTGGAGCAGGGCGGCGTCGTCGGGGACGGTGCGCAGGCCCTCTTCGGCGTCGGTGAGTGCCTGGTGCGCGTCGCCGTTGTTGAACGCCATTTCGCTGAGGTAGTAGCGGGCGAACGCCTGATCCGCGGGGCTGCCCGCGGTCTCCAGGGCTCGTCGCATGTCGGTGCGCGCGGTGGTGAGGTCGCCCCGCAGTTCCGCGGCGTAGGAGGCGCGGGCCAGTGACGGGGTGCCGGGTTTCAGGTCGACCATCTTCTGCACGGCGTCGGCGGCCTCGGAGTAGCGGCCCAGCTGGGTGCAGGCGTCGGCGAGCGTCCCGTAGAGGGTGGCGTTGTACGGGTTGACGGCGATGGCGCGCTCGGCCCAGTCCAGTCCCTGGGCGAAGTTGTGCCGGGCCGCTTCGAGTGCGGCCATGCCGCCCATCGCGGCGAAGTTGTCCGTGCTGTCGAGAGCCAGTGAGCGCTTGAGGACCGCTTCGGCCTTCGGGTAGTACGTCGGGTCGGCGGTGATCTTCGCCTGCTGGACGTAGTTCAGGCCGAGCGTGCCGAGTGCGACCGGGTCACGCGGGTTGCGTCGTGCGCGGTCCTGGAGCGTGGTGATGTCGACAGCCAGCGGGTCGGCGCCGGTCGCGGGGCCGCGTCCGGCGTTGGCTTCGGGGGCGCCGGCAGTGCTGTGCGATGCGGGCCACGGGGTCAGCCCCAGTCCGCCGGCGAGGAAGAGCGCCGTGGCGAGGACGGTGGCCACGGCGGCGGACAGCAGGATGCGTCGGTACGTGGGCAGTCGGCGGAGTTGCATGGTCTGTTCCCGCTCTGGAGTGTGGACGAGCCCGGTGGCCGGCTGGGTCTTTCGGCCGGATCGGGCTGGATCAGGGAGTGCGGCACCGGACGCCGGGCGCCGGACGGGCCCTGGCGGACATGGTCTAGCCGGCAAGGGTGGCGTAGACGACGAGGTTGGCGAGGTACCCGCCCCGGGTCCGGTCGTAGGTCCCGCCGCAGGTGATGAGCCTCAGTGCCGGTGGTCCGGTGGTCGTGTAGACCTGACTGTCGGGGAAGGCGTCCTTCTCGTAACTCCGCAACGCCCGGACCGTGAAGGCGAGATCCGTGTGGTCGTCGCGGCGGACGGTTATCCGGTCGCCCGGCCGGAGGGAGGACAGCCCGTAGAAGGCCGCCGGACCGGTGGCGGAATCGACGTGTCCGACGAAGACCGCCGCACCCGGGTCGCCGGGCCGCGGCCCGTCGCTCCACCATCCGACGTCCGCGGGATTCCCGGGCGCCGCGAGCGTGCCGTCCTGCTGGACGCGGAGGCCGGTGAGGGCCTTGTCCAGTCCGATCGTGGCTATGCGTATGCGCTGGGGCGGCGGCGCCGCCGGTGAGGTCTCTGCGGCGGTGTCGTCCCCGCCCTGCTGGACAGGGACGACGCCTATGTCGACGTCCCTGATACCGGCGGTCGTCGGTGCGAGGAGCGCCCACGTTCCGGCGCCGCCGAGCGCTATCCCCCCGACGACGGCCGCCGTCGCGATGATCAGGCGGCGGCGCTTCGGGGGCTGCCTCCGGTCGCGCCGCGGTCGCCCGCCCTCGGGTGCAGAGGGCGGGCGACCTGTGGTGGCGGGGCCGGTCATGCCTGGTTGGCGCGCCGCCGGCGCAGGGCCAGCGCTCCCGCACAGGCGAGGAGAGCTCCGCCGCCGACCGCGGTGACGGCCACGACGGGGAATCCGTCGCCGAATGCGGTGCCGCCGAGGCCCGCCCCGACGCCGCCGCCGGGGTGCAGCGAGTCGGCCTGGTTGACCGCCGCGGTGTTGGGCAGCGCGACGTAGGGGAACGAGGCGCCCGGCCGGCGGTAGGGGGTGTCGACCGCGTCGCCCGCTGCGAGGCCGGTCACGATCTTGCCGGTCTGTGCGGCGCCTTCGAGTGCCTGGAGCTCGATGTCGACGACATCGTCGTTCAGTCGACGGCCGTTGGGGAAGCCGCCCAGGTCCTGGGCGAGGACACCGAGGCGGTTGGGCTCGGCCGTGACCGGCACGGACATGTTCAGCCGCAGCTCCTCGGCCGGGACGAACGCGGCCTTGTCGACGTCCGCGTTCAGCAGCTGGGAGTTCAGGTCCGCCTTGATCGGTCCGCACGCCTTGCAGACGCCGGTGAGGAAGATCTCGACCAGGTCGTTGCGCGGCGTGGCCGGGGCCGGAATCCCGTAGATGCTCTGGATCAGCTTGGGCACGATCGGGTCCTTGACCTTGTCCACGACCGGCGTGACGGTGTGGTCCATGTCCGGACTCAGCGCGTTGAAGGCGTCCTTGTACTTCAGCGGGACGACCACCTCGTTGACCAGCGGGTTACCGAGGCGTGAGACCTGGCGCCACTCGGACTCGCTGCCCTTGTCGGATGCGGTGCCCTTGGCGTCCCCGGCCGAGGACGACGACTCCCCGCCCTTGCCGCCGGCACCGGCGACCGTCGCGCCCTTGCGGTCGGTGGTGGACCAGATGCCGATGACCGGGTTGCGCTTGGCGTCGCCCTTCAGTGCCAGATCCTTCTTGGGCACCTGGAGGGCGATGGTGTTGACGTTGTAGCCGGCGAGCGTGTTGTGCCCGGTCTCCTTCAGGTTGCCCCCGTAGAGGAGGTCGAAGATCCGCAGGTCCAGGAAGAACGGGTCGGACGCCTGCCCCGCGAACGTCTGGCCTCCGCCCGGCACGTCGAGGACGGCCTGCTTCCGGAGCGAGGCGTAGTCGGGCATCGAGGCCCTGCCCACGTTCGACGGCGCCGCCGGGGCGTCCTTGAGCAGCGTCTTGGTGTTTCCGTGCGCGTCGGTCGCCGTCAGGGTGTACGTCTGCCGGAAGTTGAGCGTCGAGTCGTCCAGGGTCTTCACGACACCGGTGTTGTAGAGGAACTGGTTGGCGTCGTCCCGGATGTGATCGGTGAACTTCCAGGTGTACGTGGTGTCGGGCTTGCCGTCGCCGTTCCCGTCGATCTTGATGTTGTAGCGGGCGTCGTTGGCGAACGGGTAGAAGTTCGGGCCGCCGTTGGGTTCCTGGAAGGGGATCCAGTTGGCCACCAGCGTGACCGTGTCCGGCTTGTCGGGGCTGGTGAAGGCGTAGACGTCGGTGTTGTCGGCCTTCGGGTCCCCCGATGTCAGGGGCGCCTCGCGGTGGCTGGAGGCGGAGCTGATGCCGGGCGCCAGGCCGGTGAGCGCCATGGCGCTGACCAGGGCGAGGGTCCCCGAGGCGGCGAGCGCTCGTTCGAGGCTGCGAGCCGGGCGTTTCGATCGTGAGGGGCGGCAGAACTGCATGGGCCATCCGTTTCCGGTGAGAGCCGCGGCCTTCCGGAACGTGAAGGGAGGCGGCTGGGAGCTGCGCTCGAAGTGCCACCTGGGAGTACGCCGGGCCCAGCCCGGAGGTGAGACCCACGCGGCAAGCGTCACACGGTGTGACGAAGAGCTATGTAAAGGGCACCATGGGTGACGTGCCTCCGCGCGACGGCGGAGCCGAACGAGGGCCCCCACGCGTCGGCCCGGAGGGGCTCGCTGAGCCGCGTGAGTGACGGGCGGGCCGGGGCAGTCGGTCACGGAGGACGAACGGGTACCACTGTGGTCCCGCCCGTCAGGCGGTCACCCATCAGCACGCAGGCCGCGCCGACCGCCCCGGCGTCCCCCTGCGTCCCCTCGCCGGAGGCGAAACGGATGAACTCCCTGCTCGGAAGCGGCCTTGCGGTGACGGCTCGCCGTGCCCTCGCACGGCGGGCGGCTCTGGTGGCCGCCGCCGTGGCGTGGCTGTTCGCCATGGCCGTGCCCGCGGCCGAGGCGCATCCCCTCGGCAACTTCTCGATCAACGAGTACGCCGGTTTCGCCCTCCGCCCCGACCGCGTCGACGTGCTGACGGTCACCGACACCGCCGAGATCCCCACGCTTCAGGCCACCCCGGCGATCGACACGGACGGCGACGGCCGGGCGAGCAGCGGTGAGCTCAGCGCCTGGGCCGGCACACAGTGCGCCGCGACCTCCGCGAGGCTCGCCGTCACCGCCCCGGAGCGCCTGGTCTGGACGACCCGGTCGGCGACGTTCCGCCTCCAGCCCGGCCAGGGCGGTCTGCGCACCGGCCGGCTGGAGTGCAGACTGCGGTCACCGCTGGACCTGACAGCGGGGCCGGTGACGCTGCGGGTCGACACGGGCGCGGACCGGAAGCGGGTCGGCTGGCACGAGATCACCGCGACCGGAATCGGAACCCGGCTCCAGGACTCCACCGTGCCGCAGACCTCGCCCACCCATGAGCTCCGCAGCTACCCGCGCGACCTCCTCTCCACGCCGCGTGGAGACACCACGGCGCGGTTCACCGCGCTCCAGGGCGGCCGGACGGCGGGCGCCCCGCCCGGCAGCACTCCGGAGGCGGGACTCGGCGACGGTCTCACCGGCCGCGTCGAAGCACTGTCGCAGCACCTCACGTCGATGGCCGGGGCCCGCGACCTCACCCTCCCGATCGGCCTGCTGGCCGTACTGCTCTCCCTCGTCCTGGGCGCGGGTCACGCGCTGCTGCCCGGCCACGGCAAGACGGTGATGGCGGCCTACCTCGCGGGCCGCCGCGGCAGCGTACGGGACGCGGTCACCGTCGGAGCGACCGTGACCGTCACCCACACCGCGGGCGTCATCGTCATCGGCCTCTGTCTCACCACCTTCTCTTCCCTGGCCGGCGACACGGTCCTGAACTGGCTCGGAGTCATCAGCGGCGCACTCGTCGCTCTGGTCGGCGCCACGCTCCTCACCGACGCCGTCCGCCGCACCCGCCGCATCCGCCGCAAGGCAGGCGCCGGCGCCGCACACCCGGCCGAGGTGTCCCCACTGGCACTGACCGGCGCGGGCACCCACGGCCATGGCCACGCCTCCACGACCACCGAGTCGCCCCACACCCACGACCACGCGAACCACGCGCACCCGCCGTACGAGCACCCCCATGAGCACGACGACAAACACGAACACGACCACGACCACGACCACGAAAAGCCCCACGGCCACGGCCTGTTCGGGCACCACACGCACGCACACACGCACGCACACGCACCGGCCGACGACGGCACACAGCCGTTCACCACCCGCGGCCTCATCGGCCTTGGCGTCGCCGGAGGCCTGGTGCCCAGCCCCTCCGCACTCGTCGTGCTCCTCGGCGCCATCGCGCTGGGCCGCACCGCCTTCGGCGCGGCACTCGTCCTCGCCTACGGCATCGGCATGGCCGCCACCCTCACCGCCGTCGGGGTCCTCCTCGTCAAGCTCGGCAACCGCGCCGAATCCCTCACCGCACGACCGGCGTTCGCACTCATCCGCAGGATCGCCCCCTGCACCGCCGTCCTGACCGCGGCACTCGTCCTCGTCGTCGGAATCAGCCTGGTGGCACGCAGCCTGCCCCTCGCCCTTTGACCGGTGGCCATGTAGCCATGTGGGCATGCCGGTATGAGCCCGGTGCCCGCAGGGTACGGATACGGCTGCTGCGTGGCCGTTCGGATCTGCAGGCGCCGGGACTCTGCGGCCGGGCGCCCCAGGGGGAGGCGAGCGGTGCGGGCTGATCAAGGAATTCTCGCGTTGATGGGCTCGGGCGAGACCAGCCCCACCATGGTCACGTTGCACCGGGAACTGGTCGCGCACCTGGGTGCCGATCCGGGGGCGGCGATCCTGGAGACGCCGTACGGGTTCCAGGTGAACCGTGACGACATCTCCTCACGTGCCAGGGACTACTTCCGGCGCAGCGTCGGTCTCGCCACCGCGGTCGTGTCCGACGCCGTCGCGGAGACCGTTTCGGAGGACGCGCTCGACGGCATACGCGATCAGGTCCGCAGGGCGGCCTGGGTGTTCTCCGGTCCGGGCAGCCCCTCCTACGCGCTGGGCCGGTGGCGGGAACAGGGACTGGGGCAGGTCCTGGCCGACCGGGTGCGCCGCGGCCACGGGGTGACGGTGATGGCCTCGGCGGCCGCGTGCACCGTCGGGTTCGCCGCGCTCCCCGTCTACGAGGTCTACAAGGCGGGCCACGCCCCGGTCTGGCTGGAGGGCCTGGATCTGCTCGGTGTCCTCGGCCTGCCGGTCGTGGTGATTCCGCACTACGACAACGCGGAGGGCGGCACGCACGACACCCGCTTCTGCTACCTCGGCGAAACCCGCCTGGCCTCCATGGAACGGCAGTTGCCGGACACGGCCGCCGTCCTGGGCATCGACGAGCACACCGCACTCGTCATCGACCTCGATGCCGCTGTCGCGCGGGTGTGGGGGCGCGGTGTGCTGACCATTCGCCGACGCGGCGTCAGCACCCTCGTCCCCTCGGGCACCACCCTGACGCTGGAACGGCTGCGCGCCCTCGTGGCCGGTACGGACGAGGGCGAGACCCCCGCCCCCCGGCAGCCGTCCGCCTGCCCCGGCGCGGCCGCGCGTCCCACCGGTCAACCGGTCACCCTCCAGGAAGCCGTGACCACCGCGGAAGCGCGCTTCGACGCCGCCCGCACCGCGCAGGACGCGGGAGCCATGGTCGACGCGGTCCTCGCCCTGGAGACGGTGATCGCCGCATGGGCCACGGACACCGAGGAGGATCTCGGCGCGGACTGGGCCCGTACCGTCCTGCGCGGCATGATCCGCCAGCTCACCCGGCCCGCTCAGCAAGGCATGCGGGAACCGGACTTGACCATCGGGCTCATCGCCGGCCCCCTGCTCGAACTGCGCCGGCGGCTCCGCACCCAGGGCGCCTACGATCTCGCCGACGTCGTGCGCGACGCCCTCGCCGCGGCCCGCGTCCACATCAGCGACACCCCCGACGGCAGCCGGTGGCACTTCACCCCGGGCGAAGCGCCCCGGCCGGCCGGCCCCGACGGCCCCGTCCCGCCGCAGGCGTAGCGGCGGGAACACACCGTGACCTCGACATGCAGGTGCGAACGAGTCGCAATAGGGTCGGCGAGATCCGGGCCAGAGCCCGCCCTGCCGACCTTGGAGCCGCCATATGGGTGCTGCCGCACATACCGCTCGTGGGGCACGCCCCTCCAGCCCCTGCGAAACGGGCAGCCCCTCGCGGTCGCGGGCGCAGGACGCACCCCCCACGACGGGACGCGACAGCGTGGATCCCGCGCGGGACGCCACGCCTCCGCCCGTCATGATCGAAGCGCTGCTCCTGCGGCACGACGCGGCCCACGGCTTCGCCTACCGCAGCCGGACCACACCGCTCGAACGGCACACGAACCCCGACCGCACGGCCCGCCGCCTCGCGGGCCTCGTGGATGACGACGATCGCCACCTCGTGCACTCGACCAGCTGGCGCGCCACCGAGGACGGCCACATCGTTCTGACCTACCTCGTCCACCCCGACCCCGATCCGGCACAGCCGGCACACCCGCTGGCGGATCCGCACGGCATCGCCCACGGCGCCCGGCCCGCCCACCCCGCGCCTGCCGCCCTCGCACTGGAGCACGTGGCGGCCCACGCGGTCAGGCACCTCGCGTTTCTCGGACGCACCGACCCCACCATCACCGCGTACCTCGCGGATCGACCCCACACCCAGCAGGCGCTCAGCGCCCTCCCGCCGCTCCCCGCAGGCCAGTTCCAGGAGGTTGTCCTCGCGTCGAGCGCCCGCGAGGCCTGAGGCCCGTCAGCGCCCGGTGCGGCGAACGCGGGAAGCCGGGGCCGCCGCCCCCGGGGCGGAAGGCCCCTCAGCCCCGGACGCGTGCGCGTCGCGAGACCGCCGCGCGCAGCACGCGCCGGCCCTCGGTCGACACGTCCATCACCTGGCGCAGCCCGGCTCCGGTGGGGGCCTCGTCCACGATCTCGGCCAGCATCTCCAGGATGCGGATCTGGCGCGCGGTCTCCCCGGCGAGCAGCGGTCCCGCCTCCCGCGGGTCGCCCGCCCGGCAGCGCTCGACCAGGTCCACCCGGTCGGCGCGTTCGGCGTCGTGCCCGAGGTGGACCTCCAGGGCGAGCCGTGAGCAGGCGTCGGCCCAGTCGCGCAGTTCCGCGCCCGCCCGGTCCGCGGGTGCCTCGCCGAGCAGCTTCCGGATTCGCTGGACGGCCGGCTCCTCGCCGGGCAGGGCGTCCAGCGCCGCGCGTGCCTCGGCGAGGCGGTCCGGCCAGGCCGACCCGTCCGCGCAGCCGGCCCAGAGCGGGCGCAGCGGATCGGGGCCGTCCCCCTCGGCGGGCTGCGGCAGGCAGCGGTCGAGGCAAGCGGCCCCGCTCGCGGTCAGTCCCCGCTCGTCAGCGGCGGCGATCAGTTCCAGCAGGCTCATCGGCTTCTCCCGTCGGCCCCCCCTCCCCATGCCAGGGCGCATGGGGACGCAGCGCTTCCTGTTACCGCGTTCAGCGCCGAATGGCCGAAAATCGTCACTGCGTGCGGCCGAAACCGCTTGCTGTCGACGGGCCCTAAGGCCGGGCGCCGAGCGGGTACGGGCCGAGGGCGGCCCGCTCGCCCTGCATCCGGGTCAGCTTGCGCACGAACAGGACCGCGAAGACCGCGGCCACGACATCGAGCAGGTCGGCCACCACCATCTGCGAGGCGGCGCTCGCGATCTCCTGCGCCGACTCGGCCCGGTCGTACTTGCCGGAGGCGTACCGGCCGACCAGCAGCGAGAGCAGCCAGGCGCCCCACCACAGGTTCATCGGGGTCCGGGAGACGTCGCGCCAGGTGCCGTCGGCGTTGGTCCCGCCACTCGCGGCCCAGATGCCGCCCGCGATCCGGCGGGGCAGCCACAGTCCGGCGACCGGCACGAACCAGCCACCGATGGTCCAGCCGGGCCGCATCGGCTGGACGCTCGCGTCGAAGATCTCGGCGTTCGCCCGGACCCGCCAGAACCACATGAGGAACGCGACGGCCGTGGCGACGGTCGTGAGGATCTGGAGGACGCCGGCGCCCGCGTAGAACATGTCGGCGCGGTCGGCCTCCGCCTCCTCGACCGCCACGAAGCCCTTGTCGGGAACGCCGTCGAACAGGCTTCGGATGTTGAGGTCCGCGGCCACCGCCAGCAGGTCCGCCACGGCGACGACCGCCAGCAGGACGACGACGGTCTTCGCGAGCGTGTCGGGCGAACGCAGCCACTGCTGCGGAGCGGTGAAGGCCGGGGCATGCGGTGCCGGGGCCCCGGCCGGTCCGGCCGACTGCGCGCAGAGCGCGCAGCGTCCGTCGGCGGTGACCGGTGGTCTCGTACGGCAGATGGAGCACAGCATGAAGGAACCCCCCAGGGTTATGGGCGCGAAGTCATTCCGGGCGCGGATGAGAGAAAGCCGCGCGCTCCTCCCCAGGGGCGCGCGGCATCCGGAACATAGCCCCAGGTCACCGCCCTGTCCACAGCGATTTCCGGGGCTCCCCCGGGTGCGGGCCGCCGTGCGGTGCTCAGCCCTTGTCGATCTCTCCCGCCAGCTTCCGGAAACCGTCCCAGCTCAGCTTCGGCTTCCCCGGGTCCCACAGCTTCTGGGACGTCGCCCGCAGCGGCATCCGGATGCCCTGCGCCACCTGCGCCGTGGTCTGGGCCTGCGGCAGGTCGCCCCAGACGGCGAACCGGCCGCCGAGGATCTGGTCGGAGTAGCGCGCCGGTACGGGGGTGGCGCCGCGCAGGACGAGAGGGGTCCACTGCTCGTAGATGCGCTTGCCGGTGGGGTAGACGAAGTCGTTGGGCTGGCCGAGCACGTAGTAGAGGAACTCGTCGTTGAGGTTCATCAGCTTGCGGCCCTCGTTCAGGTACTCCTCCGGCTGCCGGGCCCCGTACTCCTTGCCCGTCCAGTACTCGACCTGGATGTCCTTGTCCGCCTTGACGATGCCGTCGCGGAAGAGGCCGTCGTTCCACGCCTTGGGCTGTTTGCCGTGCGGGCGGACCACCGCCACGCGGTCGTTGAGCCAGCCGGTGGCGAGGTCGCCGATCCCGGCCTGCGGCCCGTACTTCTGTACGGCGGCGCGCTGGAGCTGGGGATAGGAGGCGGCGGGGTCCCGGGCCATCAGCGCGAGGTACTCGTCGGCGCCCAGTTGCCAGTACGTGCCGGGGAAGAGCTCCGTGAACTCGCCGAGGAGTTCGTCGATGAGTTTCGCCGAGCCGGGCTTGGAGATGTCGATCGATCCGGCCGAGGCCACGCCCGACACATTGCGCAGCTGGAGGTCGGTGTGGGCGCGCAGGACCGCGCCGAGGTGGCCCGGGGAGTCGATCTCCGGCACGATCTGGATGTGCAGCCGGTCGGCCAGGGCGATGATCCGCCGCACCTGCGCCTTGGTCAGGTGCTCGGGCGACACCACCTCGGGGTGGGTGTCGGACTGGATGCGGAAGGCCTGGTCGTCGGAGAAGTGCAGGCCGAACTGGTTGAGCTTGAGGTCGGCCATGTCGCGCAGCCGGTCCTCGATCCAGGCGACGCTGTAGAACTTGCGCGCGATGTCGAGGTTGAACCCGCGCTGCGGGCGGTCGGGGCGGTCGCGCACCTCGCCCTCGGGCATGACGCCGTCGACCCGTACCGACTGCTTGAGGGTGCGGGTCCCGTAGAAGACTCCCGCCTCGCCGGGTCCGCTGATCGTGACGCGGCCGTCGCGGGCCTTGAGGGTGTACGACTCGGGCCCGCCCCTGGCCGTCGGGGTCAGGGCCAGCTCGACGTCGCCGGCGCGGGCGGGCACCTCACCCCGGTAGCCGATCTTCAGCTCGCCCGCGAGCAGCCGCCCCTCGTCGGCGAGTCCCTCGCTGCCCTCGGCGATCACCACCGCGCTGTCCTTGCCCGGCCGCCAGCCGGGGCCGTGGGCGGCGGTGTGTTCGCGTACGGCGGGGATGGTGCGGGGCGTCGTCGAGAGCGGGTAGCTCCTGGTCGGGGACGGTGTGGGGGCGGCGGACGAGGCACCGGGCGAGGTCTGGGCCCCGGACCGGCGTGCGGAGTCGGAGCTGTCGGGCCACAGGACGACGGTGAGCGTCACCGCGGCAGCCGCGGTGACGGCCGCTCCGGCCGCGAGGGCGCCGCGTGAGAGCGACATCGGTCAGAAACCTCCGGTTTTCAGCGGGAAAGAGAGCAGAAGCAAGGAGATAGCCGGGCATTCTCCTCGCAATTTCGTCCGTCAGTCATCCCGAAACTCTCCCGTCCGGGTGAAATTCGCGCATCCGTCGGACGGCCGTTGCCCGGCCTCGCTAGCTTTGAGGCACATTCGTCTCTCCCTTCACTCTGCATCCACCTGGTCTCTCCGGTTTCCCCCCACTCCAGGTTCACAGATGCCGCTGATTCGAGGAGCCAACGCTGTCCAGGTCCAGCGAGTCCCACGCCGGCCTCCCCGAGCAACCGCACCGGTCCGTCCGGCAGACCGCCGTGCCTTTGCAGAACTGCGGAACCGTACCCGACCGGACCGGTCCGCACGGCTTCGGCCTGCACCGTCTCAACACCGCGGCCGCCGCCGACGTCGAGGCCGCGTTGCTGGACTGCTTCGGCAGCCACCGCTGGGCCCAGCGGCTGACCGCCCACCGCCCCTACCCGGATCTGGACGCGCTGCTCGCCGCCGCCGACGAGGCGGGCTACGACCTCTCCCTCACCGACCGCGCGGAGGCGCTCGCCGCCGAGGTCTCCCCGGTGCTGCCGCCCGACGCGGCTCCCTCCGCGCACCTCGCGCTGGCCGCCGCGCATGCCGCGTACGAGTCGAAGTTCGGGCATGTCTTCGTCATCTGCCTCGACGGTGTCCGGCCCGCCGAGCACCCCGACGAGGTGCTGGCCGGCATCCGGGCCAGGCTGGGCCACGACCCCGACCAGGAGCGGGTGGTGACGGCCGACGAGATGCGGCGACTCGCCCGGGGCCGCATCACCGGGCTGGTCTCGAGTCAGTAACGGGTTACCGCCGGGTCGGGAGGGCCCCGGCCCTCCGGCAACGCCGCGAGCGTGCGTGCCCAGCCCCGTGACGCCGCGGGACAGCCCGATACCGGCCCTAGTCCGTCCGTGCCTGATTGATTGCCACTTTGATCACACCAGAGGCCCCGGCGCGAACGAACCGACAAACCGTCGCTACGATGGCCGGGGCCGGTGGACCGTACCTGGCCGGGTCAGACCGACAGTCAAGCCGGCCGACCCCAATCCCCGCTCCCGGAGGGTTCTTCCGTGCCGGCTGGAACGCTGTACCGCGGCCGGGAAGGCATGTGGTCCTGGGTGGCTCATCGAGTCACCGGTGTCCTCATTTTCTTCTTCCTGTTCGTACACGTCCTGGACACCGCTCTCGTCCGTGTCTCCCCCGAGGCCTACGACGAAGTCGTGGCCACGTACAAGACATGGCCTGTCGCGCTCCTCGAATACGGCCTCGTGGCCGCGATTCTCTTTCACGCGCTGAACGGTCTCCGCATCATCGCTGTGGACTTCTGGGCCAAGGGCCCGCGTCTCCAGAAGCAGATGCTCTGGACCGTGCTGGGCATCTGGATCGTGCTCATGGTCGGGGCCCTGTACCCCGTCCTCGGCCACGCCGTCCGTTCCATCTTCGGGAGCTGAGGCCCATGTCCACCGAGACTTCCGCGATCGGCGCAGTCGAAGGCGTCAGCCTGTACGACGCCGACAATCCGGCCCCCGTGATCGAGCCCCCGCGTACGCGGACCGGCAAGACCCCCAAGGGTTCGCGCACCAACTTCGAGATGTACGCCTGGCTCTTCATGCGCCTGTCGGGCGTCGTGCTGGTCGTCCTGGTCATCGGCCACCTGCTGATCCAGCTGGTGCTGGACGGCGGCGTGTCCAAGGTCGGCTTCGCCTTCGTGGCCGGCCGCTGGGCCTCACCGTTCTGGCAGATGTGGGACCTGGCGATGCTGTGGCTCGCCATGCTGCACGGCGCCAACGGTCTCCGTACGGTCATCAACGACTACGCCGAACGGGACAACACCCGCTTCTGGCTGAAGATGCTGCTGTACACCGCCACGGTGTTCACCGTCCTGCTGGGCACGCTGGTGATCTTCACCTTCGACCCGAACATCCGCTAGGCGCCGGGCCCGAGGGACCAGAGGTAAACCATGCAGATCCACAAGTACGACACCGTCATCGTCGGCGCCGGCGGCGCCGGCATGCGCGCGGCCATCGAGTCGACCAAGCGCAGCCGCACCGCCGTGCTGACCAAGCTCTACCCCACCCGCTCCCACACGGGCGCCGCGCAGGGCGGCATGGCCGCCGCGCTCGCCAACGTGGAAGAGGACAACTGGGAGTGGCACACCTTCGACACGATCAAGGGCGGCGACTACCTGGTCGACCAGGACGCCGCCGAGATCCTGGCGAAGGAGGCCATCGACTCCGTTCTCGACCTGGAGAAGATGGGCCTGCCGTTCAACCGCACGCCCGAGGGCAAGATCGACCAGCGACGCTTCGGCGGGCACAGCCGTAACCACGGCGAGGCCCCCGTCCGCCGGTCCTGCTACGCCTCGGACCGCACCGGCCACATGATCCTCCAGACGCTGTACCAGAACTGCGTCAAGGAGGGTGTGGAGTTCTTCAACGAGTTCTACGTCCTGGACCTGCTGCTCCAGGAGGACCCCGAGACCGGGGTCAAGAAGTCCGCGGGCGTCGTCGCGTACGAGCTGGCGACCGGCGAGATCCACGTCTTCCAGGCGAAGGCGATCATCTTCGCCTCCGGCGGCACCGGCAAGTTCTTCAAGGTGACGTCGAACGCGCACACCCTGACCGGTGACGGCCAGGCCGCCGCGTACCGCCGCGGTCTGCCGCTGGAGGACATGGAGTTCTTCCAGTTCCACCCGACGGGCATCTGGCGCATGGGCATCCTGCTGACGGAGGGCGCCCGCGGTGAGGGCGGCATCCTCCGCAACAAGGACGGCGAGCGCTTCATGGAGAAGTACGCGCCCGTCATGAAGGACCTCGCGTCCCGTGACGTCGTCTCCCGCTCCATCTACACGGAGATCCGCGAGGGCCGCGGCTGCGGCCCCGAGGGCGACCACGTCTACCTGGACCTGACGCACCTGCCGCCGGAGCAGCTGGACGCCAAGCTCCCGGACATCACGGAGTTCGCGCGTACGTACCTCGGCATCGAGCCCTACACGGACCCGATCCCGATCCAGCCGACCGCGCACTACGCCATGGGCGGCATCCCGACGAACGTCCAGGGCGAGGTGCTGGCCGACAACACCACCGTCGTCCCCGGCCTGTACGCCGCGGGCGAGGTCGCCTGTGTCTCCGTGCACGGCGCCAACCGCCTCGGCACCAACTCGCTGCTCGACATCAACGTCTTCGGCAAGCGGTCGGGCATCGCCGCCGCCGAGTACTCCGCGAAGAACGACTACGTCGAGCTTCCCGAGAACCCGGCGCAGCTGGTCATCGACCAGGTCGAGCGGCTGCGCAACTCCACCGGCACCGAGCGGGTCTCGGCGATCCGTCTGGAGCTGCAGGAGTGCATGGACGCCAACGTGATGGTGTTCCGCACCGAGCAGACGATCAAGACGGCGGTCGACAAGATCGCGGAGCTGCGCAAGCGGTACCTCGACGTGTCCATCCAGGACAAGGGCAAGCGGTTCAACACGGATCTGCTCGAAGCGGTCGAGCTGGGCAACCTGCTCGACCTCGCCGAGGTCATGGCGACCTCCGCGCTGGCCCGCAAGGAGTCCCGCGGCGGTCACTACCGCGAGGACTACCCGACCCGCGACGACGTCAACTTCATGCGCCACACCATGGCGTACCGCGAGGTCGCCGACGACGGCACCGAGTCGATCCGGCTGGACTACAAGCCGGTCGTCCAGACCCGCTACCAGCCGATGGAGCGTAAGTACTGATGGCTACCCCCACGATGGAAAAGGCCGACCAGGTCCCGGAGCCCGAGGCCGGCTTCGCCGACTCCCCGTACATCACCGCCACGTTCCGGATCCGCCGGTTCAACCCGGAGGTCTCCGAGGAGTCCCAGTGGCAGGACTTCCAGATCGAGATCGACCCGAAGGAGCGTGTCCTCGACGCCCTTCACAAGATCAAGTGGGAGACCGACGGAACGCTGACCTTCCGCCGCTCCTGCGCGCACGGCATCTGCGGCTCCGACGCGATGCGGATCAACGGCAAGAACAGGCTCGCCTGCAAGACGCTGATCAAGGACCTGAGCCCGGAGAAGCCGATCACGGTCGAGGCCATCAAGGGCCTCACGGTCCTCAAGGACCTCGTGGTCGACATGGACCCGTTCTTCCAGGCCTACCGCGACGTCATGCCCTTCCTCATCACCAAGGGGAACGAGCCGACCCGCGAGCGTCTTCAGTCCGCGGAGGACCGCGAGCGCTTCGACGACACCACCAAGTGCATCCTGTGCGCCGCGTGCACGTCCTCGTGCCCGGTGTTCTGGAACGACGGGCAGTACTTCGGCCCGGCGGCGATCGTCAACGCGCACCGCTTCATCTTCGACTCGCGCGACGAGGGCGGCGAGCAGCGGCTGGAGATCCTCAACGACCGTGACGGGGTGTGGCGTTGCCGCACCACCTTCAACTGCACGGACGCCTGCCCGCGTGGCATCGAGGTCACCAAGGCGATCCAGGAGGTCAAGCGCGCGCTGATCACGCGTCGCTTCTGATCCGTCCGGCGTAGACCTCAGGGGCCCCGGCCCGCGCGAACACCGCGCGGACCGGGGCCCCTTGCCGTACGCCCCGCTCCGCCGGTCCGCCGGTCCGCCGGTCCCTCAGTCCCAGGCCGCGCCGCCCCGGTCCTCCGCGACCACCATGATGCGCCGCAGCATGGAGTTGAGCAGCTCGCGCTCGTCCTTGCCCAGGACGCCGAGCAGCCGCTCCTCCTCGTTGCCGAGGACGTCCATCGCGCCGAGCCACGTCGAGCGGCCCCGGTCGGTCAACTCCACGTCCACGCGCCGCCGGTCGGTGACGGAGGGCGTACGGCGGACGAATCCGCGCCGCTCCAGCGCGTCCAGCCGGCCGGTGACGGAGGCGGGCGCGAGGTCGAGGTCGGCGGCCAGATCGGACGGGGCCGCCTCGCCGCCGCGGCCGGCGAGCTTGTGCAGGGTGTCGAACTCCTGGCGGTCCAGGTCGAAGTCGACCAGGGACTGTTCACGCACCCGGCGCAGATGGACGGAGAGCTTCTTCATCCGGGTCACCGCACCCTCGACGTCCGGGTCGAGTTCCGGAAGCACCGGCTTCCACCGCTCCACGTGTCCGTCGGTCCAGTCCCGTTGCTCCATGGCCCTCAGCCTACGCCGAAGCCGCGACTTGAACATGTTCAAAGTCAGGTCTACAGTCCATGACAACAGCATTTGAACGCGTTCAAGGGAGGGTGGGGCATGGACCTCACTGTTGTCGCGTACGTCATCTACCTGCTCATCAGCGTGGCGCTCACCATCTGGGTGGCCCGCACGCTCAGCCGCAACGGCAGGGTGTTCATCGCCGATGTGCTGCACGGGAACGAGAAGCTCGCCGATGCCGTCAACCACCTGCTGGTGGTCGGCTTCTACCTGGTCAACCTGGGCTTCGTGACGCTCTATCTGAAGAACTCCGACAAGGTCACCGACGCCCGCGAGCTCTTCGACGCACTCTCGGTGAAGATCGGTGTGGTGCTGCTCGTCCTCGGGATCATGCACCTGGGCAACGTCTATGTGCTCAACAAGATGCGCCGCCGGGGTCTGATGGAGCGTGAGCAGACCCCGCCCGTACCGCCGCAGGGCTGGACGGGTCCGGGCGCCGGTCCGTGGGCCCCGCCCGCCACCAAGGCGTGAGGGCCGGCCATGGCGGCCCGGACCGGTGGGCGGCGGCTGTCCGTCGAACGGCTCACCGTGCTCTACGACGCACAGTGCTCGCTCTGCGTCCACCTGCGGCAGTGGCTGATGAGGCAGCGTCAGCTGGTCCCGCTCGACCTCGTCCCGGCGGACTCCGCGGAGGCGCACCGCCGCTTCCCCGGTCTCGACCACTCGGGCACCCTGGAGGAGATCACGGTGATCGGTGACGGGGGCCAGGTCTACCGGGGCACGTCCGCGTGGATCGTCTGCCTCTGGGCGCTGGCCGAGCACCGGCCCCGGGCCCACTGGCTGACGACGCCGGCCGGCCGGCCGTTCGCCAGGGCGACCGTCCTCGCCGCCGCGAAGTACCGCTCGCTGACTGCGGCGCCCTGCCGGGCGGACGGGGACGGGGAGTGCGCGGTGCGGGGGCCGGAGCCCGGCACGCGGTGATCCCGGATACCCTCGGGACCGTGGTGAAGGAAGAGAAGGACGTGAAGGAAGTCAAGGCTCCCAAGAGCGAGCAGACCCGAACGGTCATCCTCGAAACCGCGCTCCGGCTCTTCCAGGAACGCGGTTACGACAAGACGACGATGCGGGCCATCGCCCAGGAGGCCGGGGTCTCCGTAGGGAACGCGTACTACTACTTCTCGTCCAAGGAACACCTCGTCCAGGGCTTCTACGACCGGATCGCCGCCGAGCACGAGGCGGCGGTCCAGCCGGTTCTGGCCGGCGACAAGGACCTCGCGGTACGCATCCGCGGGGTCCTGCTCTGCTGGCTGGACGTGGCGGAGCCGTACCACCGCTTCGCCGCCCAGTTCTTCAAGAACGCCGCCGATCCGGAGAGCCCGCTCAGCCCCTTCTCGAAGGACTCCGTCGCGGCCCGCGACGCGGCGATCTCCATCCACGAGCGCTGCCTGGCGGGCGCTGGCACCAAGGTCGACCCCGAGCTGGCCGAGCTGCTGCCGCAGTTGATGTGGCTGAACCAGATGGGCCTGGTCCTGTACTGGGTGTACGACCGGACGGACGACGCCGAACGCAGCCGCCGGCTCGTCGAGCGCACCGCCCCGATCGTCGCGCGGGCCATCGCCCTGTCCCGGTTCCGGGTGCTGCGGCCGCTCGTGCGCCAGGTCCACGGGGTGCTGGAGGAGTTCCTGCCCGGAGCGGCGGGGCGCGCGGCGGACCGGCCGGGCCCGCGCGCCGCCGAGTAACGGCGTACTGAACCGAGGAGCGGCCGCCCCGTTGACGCCGGGACGGCCGCTCCTTGGTGTCACCGCGCCACTGGTCCGTGGCGGCCGGTCAGATCCAGCCGAGTTCCCACAGCCGCCAGATGCCGGTGCCGTCCGAGAGGTACTGCGAACCGGCCACGTCGGGCTTGGCGACGACGTAGTCCTTCTTCTGCCACAGCGGCACCAGCGGCACGTCCTCGCCCACCAGCTTCTGGAGCTCCTTGAAGTCGGCCGAGGTGCGGCTGCGGTCGCTGAACTGGAGCGTGTTGCTGATCAGCGAGTCCATCTTCTTGCTGCTGTAGCCGTTGTGGAGGCTGGTGTCACGGCCGACGAGCGGCTGGCTGAAGGTGTCGGGGTCCGGGTAGTCGGGGAGCCAGCCGACGGTGTACGCGTCGTACTGACCGGCCGCGTAGCCCTTCTGGAACGCCTGCCACTCCACGGCCTTCACCGTGACCTTGAACAGCCCGTCCTCCTCCAGCTGACGCCGGAGCTCCCGGGTCTCCTTCGTGTACGCGTCGTCGTCGCGGTAGGCGAAGGTGATGTGGAGCGGCAGCTGGACGCCCGCTTCCTCCATGAGCTTCTTGGCGCGCTTGGGATCGGGCGCGGGGTACTCGTCGAAGAACGGGGTGCTGTGCCCGATGTAGCCCTGCGGGATCAGCGAGTAGAGCGGTTCGACGGTGCCCTTGTAGACGTCGGTCACCAGCGGCGCGCGGTCGATGATCGACGCGATGGCCTGCCGGACCCGCTTGTCGGCGAGCGGTGCCCCGTCACGGACGTTGAAGACGAGGTTGCGGATCTCGGCGCTGTCCGCCTCGGTGATCCGCTGGTCCGCGTCGCCGGGGTTCAGCTCGGCGAGCGTGGACGGCGGGAGCTGCCGGTGCGTGACGTCGACCTTCCCCGACTTCCAGGCCGCCAGCAGTTCGTCCGACTGCTTGTAGTAGCGCACGGTGACCGGCCCGCCGGTCTTGTTCAGCGCACCCTTGTACCTGGTGTTCGGCACCAGTTCGGCGCTGACGCCCGGCTTGTACGACTTCAGCACGTACGGCCCCGAGCCGCTGACCTTGTCGTCGTCGCGCAGCTTGTGCTCCGAGTAGGCCTCGCTGTCGACGATCGACCCGGCCCCGGTGGCGAGCTTCTGCGGGAAGGTCGCATCGCGCGAGGAGAGGTTGAACGTGATCGTCCGGCCCTCGGCCACCACGCTCTTGAGACTCGGGTACAGCACCGACGGACCGACGTCCGTCTTGATGTTGATCATGCGATCGAAGGAGTACTTGACGTCCTTGGCGGTGATCTTCCGGCCGTTGGAGAACGACAGGTCGTCACGGAGCTTGCACTGGTACGTCTGGAGCTTCCCGCCGATGAAGCCGCAGCTCTCGGCCGCGTCCGGCTCGGGGACGATCGCCCCGGACTTGAACGTCATCAGCGACTGGTAGATGTTGCTGTACATCGCCCAGGAGCCGGCGTCGTAGGCTCCGGCCGGGTCGAGCGAGGTCACCTCGTCGGTCGTGCCGACGGTGACAGGGTCGTCCTTCGCTCCGTCCGAGGGAAGCAACTGCCAGGCGCCGACGCCTGCGATGACCAAAACCGCGAGAATCGCGAGAATCCGTAGTCGGATCGACCGCATTGCCGTGCTCTCCCTTAACAGCCCCACCTCGGCGTCGCGCTCAGATACGCAGATCGCCGCACGTTCGGGCTCAGCCAATCACACGATTTTCACATCTGGAAGAGGAAATCAGAGACACATAGCCTTTTGTTCGTTACTTGAAACCTTGGGCGGATAGGCCGAATACAGAGGGTTGGTAACCGGTCACCGAATTCGCCGTGGACCGGCCCGGGAGCGTGCCGGAAGGGCTACGCACGCGTGGAGGCGAGTTCGACGACGGTGATGTCCGAAGGGGCGCCGACCCGCACCGGCGGACCCCACGCCCCCGCGCCGCGTGTGACGTACAACTGGGTGTCGCCGTAGCGTTCGAGCCCGGCGACCGTGGGGTTGGACAGCTCCGCGACGTAGTTGCCCGGCCAGAGCTGTCCGCCGTGGGTGTGCCCGGAGAGCTGCAGGTCCACGCCGTGCGCGACGGCGTCGTCGATGACGACGGGCTGATGGGCCATGAGGACGGCGGCCCTTGACCGGTCCCGGTCGCCCAGGGCGCGGCCGAAGTCCGGGCCCTGCCCCTCGCTCTCGCCCCCGATGTCATTGACCCCGGCCAGATCGAAGCCGTCGATCTCCACCCGGGCATTCTCCAGCGGGTGCAGTCCCAATTCCCTTACGTGATCCACCCATTGGGCCGCGCCGGAGTAGTACTCGTGGTTGCCGGTGACAAAGAACGCGCCGTGCCGGGAGCGGAGTCCCGCGAGCGGTTCCGCGGCCGGACCGAGATCGGCGACCGATCCGTCGACCAGGTCCCCGACGACCGCGATCAGATCGGGCTGGGTCCGGTTGACCGTGTCGACGATCCGCTGGGTGTGCGCCCGTCCCAGGATCGGGCCGAGGTGGATATCGCTCACGACTGCGATCCGGAAACCGTGCGCGGAGCGGGGCAGCCGGGCCAGCGGGACGGTGACGCGCTTGACCCGCGGGCCGCGCAGCACCCCGTAGGTGCCGTACCCGACCGTGCCCAGTCCGGCGACGGCCGCGGCGCCCCCGACGGCCCGCGCGACGAACAGCCGGCGCGAGGAGGAGTCGGCGGCGGGAGCGGGAGCCGGCGGGGCTGCCGTTCTGGCCTCCGTGGCGGAAGCGGCAGATGCGGTGGAGGCGGTGGATGCGCCGGTCGTGGCGGATGTCGTGGGTGCGCCGGTCGTGATCTCTCCCGCATCCCCCGCATCCCCCGTCTCCGTCGCCCGGCGCGCGAGCACCCGGCGGAGCAGGGGCCGTACCGCCTCACCGACCAGCAGAGCCAGCGTCAGGTACAGCAGGGCCGCCAGCCACAGATAGCCCGGCCAGGCCAGCACCTGCTGGAGCCAGAAGGGCGCGCCCGTACGGCCGGAGACCAGTGCGCCGACGCTCAGCAGCGGCAGGACGTACGCCGCCACCGTGCCCGCCCGGCGCAGCGGGCTGCCCGCGGCTGTCGTGTCGCCGACGAAGCGGCGCCACACATAACGGTGGACGGCGACGAGCAGCGCGAGGACCACGATCGCCGCCAGAGCGAATCCCATGACTGCCACGTGCACTGCCCCGCCCTGTTTGTCCGTATCCGGTCCGTACGAGGTGCCGAGTGGCTACGCGGTCCGCTCGCGCGAGGCCCTGACGCCACGGAACCCGATCACGCCAACCGCCGTCCCCAGAAGAAAGGACGTGATGGCGAGCAGCAGATGCACCCAGAAGTACGCAGTAGGGTCACCCGCGTCGTCGAAGGCGAGACCGCTGCCGTCCTTCCACAGGTTCTTGACGAAAGTGATCCAGATGAACCAGCTCCACACCCCGAATGCGAGCAGGAACCAGGAGACGGGGCGGCTGAGCTTCATGGACTCAGTATCTCCGCCTCGCTCGGACCGGCTCGCCCGGGGTGGGCTGTCCTGGCGGAACGCGCGGCGGGTCATACCGTCGGTGTCCATTTTCACATCAACTGCATGTACGTTTTCGACCGTGCCAGCTCTCAAAAAGACCGCGATGGCGGTCACCTCTGCCGCCCTGCTGTCCGCTTTTGTCGTAAATCCCGCCTCGGCGGTCGCCAAGGACGCCTCCGACAACGAGCCGAAGCCGCCCGCCGGTATGTCGAGGATCGGTGGCGAACAGCTGGGCCTGTCCGGCACCCAGGTCAATCTCGGTCCCGGCGCCCCGGTCCTGCCCAAGGATCTGACCGGCAGGTCCTGGATGGTCGCGGACGCCGAGAGCGGAGAGGTGCTGGCCTCGCACAATCCGCACTGGCGGCTGCCCCCGGCCTCCACGCTGAAGATGCTCTTCGCGGACACCGTGATGCCGGCGCCGGCCCTCCAGCCGAAGACCCGGAAGTACACGGTGAAGGACGAGGACCTCGCCGACATGGGCGAGGGCAGCAGTCTGGTGGGCGTGAAGGAGGACCTCAGCTACACGGTGCACGACCTGTGGCTCGGGGTCTTCCTGCGTTCGGGCAACGACGCGGTGCACGTGCTGGCCGCGATGTACGGGGGCGTCCCCAAGACCGTCCAGGACATGCAGACGCACGCCGAGGAGTTGCAGGCCCTCGACACCACGGTCGTCTCGCCCGACGGCTACGACTCCCCCGAACAGGTGTCGAGCGCGTACGACCTGACGCTGTTCGCCCGCAGCGGGCTGCAGAACGCGGACTTCCGCGAGTACTGCTCGACCGCGGAGGCGGAGTTCCCCGGCGAGCAGAAGAAGGGCAAGAAGCGCGAGAGCTTCGGCATCCAGAACACCAACCGGCTGCTCACCGGAGCCGACGGCGTCACTCCGTACAAGGGCATCGCGGGCGTCAAGAACGGCTACACGACGCACGCGGGCAACACCTTCACCGGTGTCGCCGAGCGCAACGGCAAGGTGCTGCTCGTCACCGTCATGAACCCGTCGTCCAACGAGACGCACGCCGTCTACAACGAGGCGGCGAGCCTCCTCGACTGGGGCTTCAGCGCCGGCGGCAAGGTCACACCGGTCGGCGAGCTGGTCCCCCCGAAGTCCGCGGAGACCGGCAACGCGACGGGCAAGGGCGCAGAGGCCGACGGATCCGCCGCGGCCAAGGACAAGCACAGCCCGGCGAAGACCACGAAGGCCGCTGCCGCGGGCGGCTCCGGCGGGGTCGGGATCGCGCTGGGCATCGTCGGCGGGGTGCTGGTGCTGCTGGCCGGGGCCGCGTTCCTGGTCAACCGGCGCTGGCCGCTGCCGGACCTGGTGCGCCGCCGCCCTCGCCCCTGACCCGGCCGCCCGGGGCACTCCCGCCCCGGGCGAGATCGCTCCGGGTACTCCCGCTCCCGGCCCTGCTGTCGTCCGCGCTGCCGTCCTCCGCCTCGTCGCCCTCGACGGGCAGGGGCTCCGCTGCGTCCTTGCTGGGCGTCGCCGTCCAGGCGGCGCAGAACAGCAGCAGCTTCGCGGTGAAGTTGATCCACAGCAGCAGGGCGATCGGCACGCCGAACGCGCCGTACATGCTCTTCGACGCGACGCCCTGCATATAGCTGCCGAGCAGCAGTTTCAGCAGCTCGAAGCCGACCGCGCCGAGCAGGGCGGCGACCACCAGCCGGTGCCGCCGCGGCTCCACACCGGGCAGCAGCGTCAGCAGATAGAGCAACAGCAGGAAGTCGGCGCACACGGCCACCAGCAGGGCGGCGATCCGCAGCAGCACACCGCCCGCACCGTTCTCCGGAATGTTGAGCAGATCGGCGACCCGGCCGACGGCGACGGAGCCGACCGAGGAGATCGCCAGCGTCACCAGGGCCGCACCGCCCAGGCCGAGCAGCACCCCGCCGTCCTTGAGTTTGCGGATGACCGGGTTGCCCTGGTCCAGATCGTCCCTCTCCCACACCGCGCGCAGGCAGTCCCGCATCGAGCCGACCCAGCCGATACCGGTGAAGAGCAGCAGCGCACCCGCCACCAGCCCGACCGTGCCCGCGTGGGCCACCAGGTTGTCGATGCCCAGCTGGTCGGAGATGCCGGGCACCTGCTCGGCGACCTTGCCCTCGATCTTGTCCAGCTGCTCGGTGGAGAGCAGCGCCGCACCGATCGCCGCACCGACCGCGATCAGCGGGAAGAGCGCCAGGAAGCTGATGAACGTGATCGCCGCGGCAAGCCTCGCCCAGTGGACCCGTACCAGCGTCTCGTAACTGCGCCAGGCGTGCGTCTCCATCAGCCGGGAGACGAGCGGCCCGATGACGGGGAGTTTTTTCAGCCAGTCCATGACGTACGACTACCCTCCCCGGCACCGAAAACCGATGCCCGTCGTGGAGCGTGGGCGATGACGCCCCCTCAATCACCCATTTCGGTGAGTGTTGTAACAAATCCCTCAAAGGTGTTTTCTCGGGCGATACGGTCACCCCTATGTCTGTCGACACCGTGTCCCTGACCGGCTGGGGCCGTACCGCCCCGACGACCGCGCTGCGCTTCCGCCCCCGTAGTGACGAGGAGGCGGCGGCGACGGTACGCGGCTGCGGGCCCCGTGGCTCGATCGCCCGCGGCCTGGGCCGGGCGCACGGCGACGCGGCGCAGAACGCGGGGGGTTCCGTCCTCGACATGACGGCGCTGAACCGGATTCGCGCCTTCGACGCCGGGACGGGTGTGGTGGTGTGCGAGGCGGGGGTGAGCCTGCACCGGCTGATGGAGGTGCTGCTTCCGCTGGGCTGGTTCCCGCCGGTGACGCCCGGCAGCCGGTACGTCACGGTGGGCGGCGCGATCGGCGCCGACGCCCACGGCGACAGCCACCTCGCCGCGGGCTCGTTCTCCCGCCACGTCACGGAGTTCGAACTGCTCACCGCCGACGGCGAGATCCGCACGGTCCGCCCCGGCACCCCGCTCTTCGACGCGACGGCGGGCGGCATGGGCCTGACCGGGGTGATCCTCTCGGCCACGCTCCGGCTCCACCCCGTCGAGACGTCCCTGATGTCGGTCGGCACCGAACGGGCCGCCGACCTGGACGACCTGATGGGCCGTCTCGCCACGGGCGGCCACCACCGCCACGCGTCCGCCTGGGTCGACCTGACGGCCCGCGGCCGGGCGACGGGCCGGGGCGTCCTGACCCTGGGGGAGCACGCACCCCTGGACGCGCTCCCGGCGCACGCCCGGCGCGCGCCACTCTCCTTCCGCCCCGCCCCACTCCCCTCCGCCCCACTCCCCGCCTCCCACGCGCTCGTACCCGACCTCGTCGGCCTCGCCCCCGGCGGGCTGCTCGGCCGTACCTCCGCGGCCGTCCTGGCCCAGCTCCGGTACCGCCGGGCGCCCAGGTCCCGCACCGGCGAGCTCCAGCGGATCTCGTCCTTCTTCCACCCGCTGGACGCCGTGCCGCACTGGAACCGGATCCACGGGCGCGGCGGCTTCGTGCACTACGAGTTCGCCGTCGGCCACGGCCAGGAGGAGACGCTGCACCGGATCGTCCGGCAGATCGCGCAGCGCCGGTGCCCGTCGTTCCTCGCCGCGCTCGGACGGCTCGGCGAGAGCGGTCCCGGCTGGCTGTCGTTCCCGGTGCCCGGCTGGGCCCTCTCCCTCGACCTGCCGGCCGCCCTGCCGGGGCTGGGCCGCTTCCTCGACGGCCTGGACGAGGAGGTGGCGGCCGCGGGCGGCCGGGTCTCCCTGACGAACGATTCCCGGCTGCGCCCGGACGTGCTGGCCGCGATGTACCCGCGGCTCGGTGAATTCCGGGCGCTGCGCGCCGAGTCGGACCCGGACGGCGCGTTCAGGTCGGACCTCTCGCGCCGGCTGTCGCTCTGACCGACGCCTCGGCCGTCGCGACGGCTGCGGCTGCCGCTCTTTCCTGCTCCCCCGCCCTCCGCCTTCCGCCTTCCTTAAGGAGCGTTTCCGTGAAGGATGCCTTCGGTGCCCCGCAGTCCCTGCTCGTCCTCGGCGGTACCTCGGAGATCGGGCTCGCCACCGCACGCCGCCTGATCGCCTGCCGTACCCGCACGGTCTGGCTCGCCGGGCGCCCCTCCCCCGCCCTGGAGTCCGCCGCGGCCGAGCTGCGCGGGCGCGGGGCCTACGTCCGTACCGTCGACTTCGACGCCCTGGACACCGAGTCCCACGAGACCGCTCTCGGCAAGATCTTCACCGAGGGCGACATCGACATGGTGCTGCTCGCCTTCGGCATCCCCGGCGACCAGGAACGCGACGAGGAGGAGCCGCTCTCCGCGGTCCGGGTCGCCCAGACGAACTACACGGGGGCCGTCTCCGCCGGGCTGGTGTGCGCGGGCGCACTCCAGGCGCAGGGGCACGGCTCGCTGGTGGTGCTGTCCTCGGTGGCAGGAGAGCGCGCCCGGCGTGCGGACTTCATCTACGGGTCGAGCAAGGCGGGCCTGGACGCGTTCGCCCAGGGGCTCGGGGACGCGCTGCACGGTACGGGCGTGCACGTGATGGTCGTGCGCCCCGGTCCCGTACAGCCGGCCGGTACGGCGGCCGAGGGCCCGCTCGCGACGATCCCGTTCCTCCGGACGCCCCTGGTGACCACGCCGGACGCGGTCGCGGCGGCGATCGTGACGGGTCTGCGCCGGCGCTCGGAGACGGTGTGGGTGCCCGGGGCGCTACGGGCCGTGATGTCGGCGCTGCGGCATGTGCCGCGGCCGCTGTTCCGGCGCCTGCCGGTCTGACGCCGGCCGGACCGGGTCAGGGGTGGAGGGAGGGCGCGTCCACGGAGCTGCCGCTCTGCGCGGGGAGGGCGGGGGCGCCACCGCCCGCCTCGAACGGGAACTCGTTGATCTTGCGCCAGACACTGTCCGGGCCCTGCTCGTACAGCGCGAAGGAACCGCAGGTCCAGGCGGCCTCGTAGTCGCCGAGCTCCGCGTACGCCCGGTCCATCGCCTCTTCGGAGATGTCGTGCGCCACGGTCACGTGCGGGTGGTACGGGAACTGGAGCTCGCGCACCAGCGGACCGGAGGCGTCCCGGACGCGCTTCTGCAGCCAGGAGCACGCCGAGGCGCCCTCGACGACCTGGACGAAGACGACCGGCGAGAGCGGGCGGAAGGTGCCCGTCCCGGACAGCCGCATCGGGAAGGGACGGCCACCGGACGCGATCGCGGCGAGGTGCGCCTCGATCGCGGGCAGGGTGGCCGCCTCCGCCTGGGTCGGCGGAAGGAGGGTGACGTGGGTGGGAATGCCATGTGCGGCAGGGTCCCCGAAGCTCGCGCGCCGCTGCTGGAGCAGGCTGCCGTAGGGCTCCGGGACCGCGATCGAAACGCCGAGCGTTACGGTCCCCACGTCGTTCTCCTCAATCCTCGATGGTCTGTTTTCAGCCACTGCCGGCCGCAAACTTCACGCCGCCAGTGTGCCGCCTGTGGAGGGGGTACCGCCAGGGTCCTTGGACTCAGTGCTTGGCGGGCAGAAGACCCATGCGGTCGTAGGTCCGCGCCAGGGTCTCGGCGGCGACGGCGCGGGCCTTCTCCGCTCCCTTGGCCAGGATGGAGTCCAGCGTCTCGGTGTCGTCGAGATATTCCTGGGTGCGGGTCCGGAACGGTGTGACGAACTCGACCATGACCTCGGCGAGGTCGGTCTTCAACGCACCGTAGCCCTTGCCCTCGTACTTCTGCTCCAGATCCGGGACAGAAGTGTCGGTAAGGGTGGAATAGATACTCAGAAGGTTGCTGATACCGGGCTTCTCCGCCGGGTCGAAGCGAATCACCGTGTCGGTGTCGGTGACCGCGCTCTTCACCTTCTTGGCGGTGGCCTTCGGCTCGTCGAGGAGGTTGATCAGACCCTTGGGGTTCGCCGTCGACTTGCTCATCTTCGCGGACGGGTCCTGAAGGTCGTAGATCTTCCCCGTCTCCTTGAGGATGTACGGGTCCGGCACGGTGAAGGTGTCGCCGTAGGTGCCGTTGAACCGCTCGGCGAGATTCCGGGTCAGCTCCAGGTGCTGGCGCTGGTCCTCGCCCACCGGGACCTGGTCGGCCTGGTAGAGCAGGATGTCCGCGACCATCAGCATCGGATAGGTGAAGAGCCCGACCGTGGTGCGGTCGGTGCCCTGCTTGCCCGACTTGTCCTTGAACTGCGTCATCCGGGACGCCTCACCGAAGCCGGCCAGGCAGTTCATCACCCAGCCGAGCTGGGCGTGCTCGGGAACATGGCTCTGGACGAACAGCGTGCAGCGGTCCGGGTCGACCCCGGCGGCGAGCAGCTGGGCGACGGCGAGCCGGGTGTTGGAGCGCAGTGCCGCGGGGTCCTGCGGGACGGTGATCGCGTGCAGGTCGACAACCATGTAAAAGGCGTCGTGGGACTCCTGCAGGGCCACCCACTGGCGGACCGCGCCGAGGTAGTTGCCGAGGTGGAACGAGCCTGCGGTGGGCTGGATTCCGGAGAGCACACGGGGACGTTCAGAGGCCATAGAAATCATTGTCTCAGGTACGGAACGGATCTCGGGCAGCCGGTGTATGAAAGGTGTGAGGACGCGGAGGGGGCTCCGGCAGCGGGAATCGCGGGCGCGCCGTGCGGTGCAGGTTTCCTCACGGGTGATCCGACCGACGATACAAGTGGGCACACCAACCCGACCCGCACGACGAACGGAGATCCCGTGTCGACCACGGAAAACGCCATCGCCTCCGCCGAGGCGCACAGCGCGCACAACTACCATCCGCTGCCCGTCGTCGTCGCGACGGCGGAGGGTGCCTGGATGACCGACGTCGAGGGGCGGCGCTATCTCGACATGCTCGCCGGTTACTCGGCGCTCAACTTCGGTCACGGCAACCGCCGCCTGATCGACGCGGCCAGGGCACAGCTGGAGCGGGTGACCCTCACCTCACGGGCCTTCCACCACGACCGGTTCGCCGACTTCTGTACGCGGCTCGCGGAGTTGTGCGGCATGGAGATGGTGCTGCCGATGAACACCGGCGCGGAGGCCGTGGAGACCGCGGTGAAGACCGCCCGCAAATGGGGATACCGGGTCAAGGGCGTACCGGACGGCATGGCGAAGATCATCGTCGCTTCGGACAACTTCCACGGCCGGACGACGACGATCATCAGCTTCTCCACGGACCACGAGGCCCGCGCGGACTTCGGCCCGTACACGCCGGGGTTCGAGATCGTGCCCTACGGAGACCTGACCGCGCTGCGGGAAGCGATGACGGAGAACACCGTCGCGGTGCTGCTGGAGCCGATCCAGGGCGAGGCGGGGGTGCTGGTGCCGCCGCCCGGCTACCTCCCGGGGGTCCGGGAGCTGACCCGCGAGCGGAACGTGCTGTTCATCGCGGACGAGATCCAGTCGGGGCTCGGCCGGACCGGGAAGACGTTCGCGTGCGAGCACGAGGGCGTCGTACCGGACATGTACGTGCTCGGCAAGGCGCTGGGAGGCGGCGTCGTGCCGGTGTCGGCCGTGGTGTCCTCGGCCGCGGTGCTGGGGGTGTACCGGCCCGGGGAGCACGGTTCGACGTTCGGCGGGAATCCGCTGGCGTGCGCGGTCGCGCTGGAGGTCATCGCGATGCTGCGCACCGGTGAGTTCCAGGAGCGGGCGACGGAGCTGGGCGACCACCTCCACCAGGAGCTGGGGCTGCTGGTGGGCGGGGGCGCGGTGGACACGGTGCGGGGGCGCGGGCTGTGGGCCGGTGTCGACATCGCCCCCGGCCACGGCACGGGCCGGGAGATCTCCGAGAAGCTGATGGAGCGCCGGGTCCTGGTGAAGGACACCCACGGCTCCACGATCCGCATCGCCCCGCCCCTGGTGATCAGCAAGGAGGACCTGGACTGGGGCCTGGAGCAGCTCCGCGAGGTCCTGCGCGGCTGACCGCGTCCGGTTCGGTACCCGGCGCCCGGCGCTGGGCGGCCCCACCCGCCCAGTAGAGTCCCCGTGTGCTCCTGGGGATGATCTGCGCGCTCGGTTCAGCGGTCTGCTTCGGCACGGCCTCCGTCCTTCAGGCCGTCGCCGCGCGGGCCGCCGCCGAGCCCGGGGCCGGTGGCGCGGGGGTCGATCCGGCGCTGCTCCTGCGAGCCGTACGGCAGTGGCGTTACGTCGCCGGGCTCGCGCTCGACGGCCTCGGCTTCGTCCTCCAGATCATCGCCCTGCGCTCCCTGCCCATCTACGCGGTCGGCGCGGCCCTGGCCGCGAGTCTCGCCGTCACCGCCGTCGTCGCCGCCCGCCTGCTCCAGGTGCGGCTGAGCTCCACCGAGTGGACGGCCGTCGCCGTGGTCTGCGCGGGCCTGGGCATGCTGGGGCTCGCTTCCGGCGGCGAGGGGCACCTGACCGGCTCGGACGCGCTGCGCTGGTCGATGCTCGGTATCGCCGTCGCCATCCTGCTGATCGGCACGACGGCGGGCCGGCTGCCCGAGCGGGCCCGCGCCCTGGTCCTGGGACTCGGCGCGGGCTGCGGTTTCGGCGTGGTGGAGGTCGCCGTCCGGCTCATCGACGACGTCTCACCGTCCGCGCTGCTGACCAACCCCGCCGTGTACGCGCTGCTGGTCGGCGGCGGCTCGGCGTTCCTGCTGCTCACCTCGGCGCTGCAACGCGGCTCGGTGACGACGGCGACCGCCGGGATGGTCCTGGGCGAGACGATCGGCCCCGCGCTGGTGGGCGTCATCTGGCTCGGGGACCGCACCCGCGAGGGCCTCGGCTGGCTGGCGATCACCGGCTTCGCGGTGGCCGTGGCGGGCGCCCTGGCCCTGGCCCGCTTCGGCGAGGCCCCGGCGGAGGGCGTGGACGGCTCCGTGGTGAGCCCGAGGTAGGGGCGCGGCCGAGGTAGGGGCGCGGCCGAGCAAGGCCTGGTTTCCGTGGGAGTTGCCGACGCACCCGCTGGCTCAAAGCGCTGCCGTGGGCCGGCCCTGGTCCCGCCACGCCTTGGGCGAGACGCCGTAGGCCCGCTTGAACACCTTGCTGAAGTGGGTCGCGTCCACGAAGCCCCAGCGCCGTCCTATCGCCGCGATGGTCCGGGACCGGCGCTCCGGGCAGGTCAGCTCCCGGCGGCATTCCTCCAGGCGGCGTGAGCGGATCCAGTCCCCCAGGCTGACACCGGACTGGGCAAGTACTGCGTAGAGACGGCGGACCGAGATGCCGTGTGCGGCGGCGATCCGCGCGGCTGACAGGTCGCGATCAGCCAGGTGGGCTCGGACGTACTGCATGATCCGCAGACTCAGCGTCGCCTCCAACGGTGCGCGGGCCAGGTCCGAGTCGCCGAGCTGGGACGCCACGACCGCACGGACCAGTTCGATGCTGGGCTCCACGACCGCGTCGGCGTACTGCCCCTGACGCATCCTTTCGCTGGTGGACAGGCGGGAGAAGTACGTGGAGGCGAGAGCGGCGATGGGGTTGTCGGATCCGAGGGTCACAGCCGTGATCTCGTTCAGCGACCGGCCAGGCAGCGCGAGCGCCCTGCGGGGGAAGCGCAGAAAGTGCTGGTCGACACCCGCGTCGAAAAGAAGTGTGTAGGGAACGGTCGTGTCGTAGAGCGCGAAGTCCCCTGGTCTCAGCAGCGCCTGGCGGTCGTTCTGTACCACCATGCTGGTGCCTGTCATCTGGAGACCGAGGAAGACGGCCGGCTCCGCTTCCTCCCGTGCCAGCCGTTGCGTCCGGCGTATCGTCAGCGCGCTCGCCCGCGCCGTGCACACGCTGATGTGCCCGATGGTGTTCAGCTCGATACGGACCGACAGTGCCTTGGGCGGAAGGTGGTGGTCGATGTCGATCCGCACGACGGACTCCCAGACGGCCTGCCGGACCGTCTCCTCCCGATCCTGTGGTGCCACGGACGTGGTGTCCAGGGCCGCGCTCACGCTCATGGGGCTCCCCTTCGCTGCCTTCGGCCGCACGGCCCAGTCGTGTTCCTTCCGGGCGACACGGTCAGGGCCTCGCGCCCCGCGCCGGGTGTGTGGCCCGACTGGAGGGAAGGAGGGGGCCGGCCGGGAAGGTGCCGACCCGGACGATCGTGATACTTCGGCCGTGCGGCACAGGCCGGGCAGCGTCGGCGCACTCCACCAGGCCCGACAACTTCACGATGGTGTCGCTCCCCCACCACGCCGCCTCTCAGACAGGTCGGTCCGAACGTCAGAGTGACAGGACCACGTCATGTCGCGCAATGTCGCCACCCGCCACGTTCTGGAACACCGGGCGTTCGCCGTGGCCACCGCCGGGGCGACGGGGCGGGAGAGCGACACGTGAGACACCCGGACCGGCAAGGAAAGTGTCCGGCACCTCAACAAGTCGGCGAAGAAGCCTCGTTGGCCTGCGATCGAGCCGTGCCCGACCTGCCTCACGCGCTGGTCGAGTGGGTCGCCACACCCATCGCCACCCGCGCGGGTGGCCGCCGCCGCAAGCCCCCGCCGCACCACACGCGCTCGTCCGGCAGGCCGTAGCGCTTCGCACCGGGGGGTACCCCACAGCTCAGGACCTGGCGCCGGCCTCCGCCGACCCGCCTGAGCCCGTGCACACCTGACCAAGAACGGTGCACGCACGACACATCCGCAATGAATCGAACTGTCTAGAGTAATTGCGCAGCGATCGTTCCTTTCATTGCATATCGAATCTCCCTGAGGAGCAGTATGCGTAAAGTGGCTTCCCTGTTGACCGCCGTTGCCCTCGCCGCTGGGTTCGGCATAGCGGGTTCGGCATCCGCCGCAGCCGCCAGTTACGACGGCAGCTGCGGCGCCGACAACGGCGGAGAAATCTGTCTCTACCGGGACGCCGGCTACACCGGCGGGATCTACGACACGATCCACTCCCTCAGTAACTACACCAGTTACTACACGTATCACGGCACTTCCATACAGCTCAACAACAGCGTCTCGTCGGCGTGGAACCGTGACCCCGACACCGGCGCCCGCATCTTCGCGAACACCGGATACAGCGGCCCGCAGGTGTACCTGAGCGGGAACGGATACGTCTACAACATGGCGGAAGCCGGGCTCAACGACGTGGCCTCCTCACACTGCTTCACCAACGTGAGCGGCTGCAGCTGAGATATCGCGCGTCGATTCCCCGAGAAATATGTCGGGCAACCAAGCGTGATGAATTCGAGTAAATGATTCCCCGGTCGATCGACCGGTGCGGTACGCAGATCACCTCATGCCGGGACCTATTTCCCGGCACATGCCGTCCGGCCCCGGAAAACTGGGGCCGGACGGCGTGCACACCGAATGCGAGGGGGAGGGGGAGGGGCCGTGAGAGCAGAGGTGCGCACAGCGTGTTCGATATTCCTGTCGGTGATTCTTCTGACTGCCTGCCAGGCCACGGACCACGCCCGAAGTGATCACGGCACGGCGGACTCGGAGTCTGCGCCCCGCCCGGTCGACGCGGGCGGCAGCGACGCGTTCAGGACCGTCGCCGGTGCGCCCGTGCCGGTCCTTCCCCTGGGGCAGTACCAAATGACGCCCCAGGAGGAACGCGAAGTGGAACGGGGAGTCGAAATCCTGGCCGAGAAGTGCATGCGGAAAATCGGGCTGACCTGGCCCGTCGAACCGCCCTCGCCAGGAGTGGCGCACTCCCCGGACGAGCGACGGTACGGGATCGTCGATCCCGTCACCGCTGCTGTGTACGGATACCAGCTGCCACCGGCAGTTGGGGCGACCCAGGCGCAGGAGAGGGCCGGCGAGAAACAGGAAGAACGCCGCGAGAAGTCGATCTCCGCCGCCGCGAGAAAAGCCTATACGGGCGAGGTCAGCCCGACGAGGCCAGGCAGCGGAAACGGCGGATGCCGCGGCGAGGCACGCGAAGCACTCGGGCTCCCCGCCCGGAACGACCAGTCCCGCGGCAGAGCCGTCTGGGCCGCCCAGACAGAGGCGTGGTCCAGAACCACGACCGACAGCCGGGCCGAGAAGGCCGACACCGACTGGCGCGCGTGCATGAAGAAATCGGGTCACTCCTACGCCACACCGCACGTAGCAGCCGCTGACCCCCGGTGGTGGAAAGCGGGCGGCCCAGGCGCTTCCTCCGGCGCGCGCATCGTTTCCAAGGAACAGATAGCCGTGGCAGTCGCCGATGTCGCCTGCAAGCGACAGGTGCACTACACGAAGACGTGGCAGTCGGTCGAGGCCGAGTACCAGCGGCAGAGCATCCAGAAGCGTCTGCAAGCACTCGAATCCGAGCAGGCCGAAATGCGGGTTCTGCTGGCCCGGGTGAGAGGGCTGACGGCCCAGCCAGTGCTCTGACCGGGCCATCAGGACGAGCGCCCGCGACGCCTACGCGTGGTCGAGGCCGACGAGTGCTGAGGATGTCGGGCGCACCCGGACCGAGTCCTCAGGCGGCGCCGAACCCTCCGGCCTTCACGCCCGCCACGAGCGAGACGAACGAGCCGGGGGCGACGCGCAGGACCGGGCCACTCGCGTTCTTCGAATCACGGACCGGCACGACGCCATGCGCGGCGACGAGATTGACGGCGACCTCGACGCAGTCGCCGCCGTTGTCACTGTAGGAGGACGTGAACCATTGAGGGAGAACGGTCGTGGTCGTCACGAGGTGTCCTTTCCTAACCGCTCAGCCGTGACCCCACCATGACGCGCACGGTAGGGCCCCTGCCTCTGCCTGTCAGATACCGCCGAACTCTCCGGCCTTCACGCCCGCCACGAACGAGACGAAGGAATCTGCGGGGACGCTCAGAACCGGGCCGCTCATGCTCTTCGAGTCACGGACCGGCACGACGCCGTGTGCGGCAACGAGGTTGACGGCGACCTCGACGCAGTCACCGCCGTTGGAGCTGTACGAGGACTTGAACCAACGAAGGGATTCGGTCGTCATGGAGTGCCCTTTCGTACCTCATTGATCATGGCTACGGAGTCCGCTTGAGACAGCGATGCGGCCTGCAGTTGATGGTAGCCCGTGAGCAGAGGCAGAACAGCGGTGCTCTCACGGTCGACGTGCCCCTGAGCATGAGACTCGGCGTACGCGACCATGGATCGGTCAGGCAGAGTAAGGAGGTTGACCGGAAGGTTGAACGGTCGACGTTCACCTATGTCGAAGGGTGCCACCTGCAGCACGCTGTTCGGCAACTCGGCAAAATGGGCCAACTGTTGCAACTGGACGTCCATCACTTCGTCGCCTCCGATCGGGCGGCGGATACAACTTTCGTCCATCACCACGAGAACCATGGGCGGACGATCCCGCACCAGCGCCGATTGCCGTTCCCCCAGGAACGCGACGCGCTCGGCTGCCTGCTCGGCCGTGATGCTGCCGCGTCGCACGTCGCCATCTGCCAGAGCCTGCGCGTACTCCGTGGTCTGCAACAGCCCTGGGACGATCCCCATCTGAAACAACCGGATCTCCACGGCCCGGCCCTCATAGCCCACGTACTCCGGGAAGCCCTCCAGCAAGTTGCCGTGCTTGAACTCCCGCCATTCACGCTCGAACGAATCGGTGGCGCCGACCGTACCCAGCGCAGCGTCAGCTCGTCGCGAGAACGGCAGGGTTGGCGATTTGCGACCAGTTTCGATTGCCGAAATATGCCTGCCCGTACAGCCAACCAGCGTGCCCAGGTGATCCTGGGTCCAGCCACGCTCCTCGCGCAGTCTGCGCAGACGTGCGCCGAAAGCCGCCTGGGCGCTTGCTTCGGGGTTCAACTCTTTGCGGTTTACCAATGTGCTCTCCCCTGGAGCCACGTTGAAGACAATCTCATCCTAAGCCACGCTGAACTCCCTTGGTAGTGAAACGACTACAGAGAGGAGTGGCGATGCCTGAGCAGAAGCACGCCCAACTCCCGCCCGCCGGAACGCTCATGGTGGACAGCGCCCGTAACGACCGCATCGGGGAGTTCCGAGGAGCCTCCGGCCCCTACCGGTCTCTTCGGCCGATCGGCGGGGGTCCCGAGTGGGAAGCCGTCCCCGAGCACGTCCGGCTCGCCACCACCGATGAGCGCCTCTGCGCGCGTACCGCGTACGAGAACGCCAGGAGCCGGGGGGAAGTGGCATGACCGGCCACAGCACCGCCGAGCCTTCCGAAACCGCCGAGTGCCGGGACTGCCAGGAACTCGACCTGGCCGAGGCCGTGGCCCGGGGCGAGAGGGACGAGAGCCGGGCGACCGACTGCCGGGTGCTGCGCAGGCGGCACCTCGCCGCCGAGCACGGAGAACACGGAAAGCACGGAGACCGCTGCGGAGAACACCCGGAGCACGAGGAACTGACGTGACGCGCGCCCCTGATCACGCCGGCGAACTGCCCCCGGCGTGGAATCGCTTGACCGGCGTGGGCTACGCGGCGGAGATCACCGTGACCGACGGGCAGCGGGCCGTTTCGCTGGGCGAGGTCGTGGTGCGCAACCGCCGGCTCGCGCTGCGCTGGCTGCGGCGGCGGGCGGTCCGGCTCGCGGAGGTGCCGGGTGCTCGGGCGGGCTCGCGGCGTTCCGGAGGGACGGGCGTGCGGGCGGCCGTCCTGCGGAGCCGCACCGTGCTGAACGGGCTCCGGGGCTGGGCCGAGGACCATGCTCAGCAGGACGAGGCGATGGCGCGGCTGGAATCGGGGTGCCCCGACGCGTTCACCGTGGTCGACCCCGCCGCCGGGCTGCTGGTGACACTCGCCGTGCGGCGCGTCCGGTCGGGCCGGGCACCGGCGGCGCCGGGTGGGGCCGCCACGTACCGCACCTCACGGCAGCACCCGTACGAGCGCGTCCAGTGTGCCGGCCCAGGCGCTGTCGGTCGGGGTTCCGTAGCCGATGACCAGGGCCTCCCGGCGTATCTCCGCGTCCGGGTGGCGGAAGGAGGACAGCCCTTCCACCGCCAGCCCCTGCCAGGCCGCGGAGCGGACCACGTCCGCCTCGCTTCCCGCCGGGAGTTCGAGTACGGCGTGCATCCCTGCGGCGATCCCGCTGATCCTGATGGACGGGGCCCGTTCCGCCAGCGCCGCGACAAGCTGGTCGCGGCGGTTGCGGTAGCGCAGCCGCATCGAGCGCACGTGCCGGTCGTACGCGCCGGAGGCGATGAACTCCGCGAGCGTCAGCTGGTCCAGCGCACTGGACGCCCAGTCGCTCAGCCCCTTGGCCGCGGTCACCTCGCCCACCAGCGCCTGCGGGACGACCATCCAGCCCAGCCGCAGCCCCGGTGCCAGGGACTTGCTGGCGGTGCCCAGGTACACGACGTGTTCGGGGTCCAGTCCCTGGAGTGCGCCGACCGGCTGGCGGTCGTAGCGGAACTCTCCGTCGTAATCGTCCTCCAGTATCAGGCCGCCGGTGCTCCGGGCCCAGTCGACGGCGGCGGCCCGCCGGTCGGGGTGGAGCGGCACCCCGGTCGGGAACTGGTGCGCGGGTGTCAGCAGCACCGCGCCCGCGCCCCGCAGCCGGGGCAGTTCGCCGGTCACGGAGCCGAGTCCGTCGAGCGGCAGGCAGGGGATGCGCAGCCCGGCCTCGGTGAGGAGGCTGGTGTGCACGTCGAGTCCGTACGACTCGACGGCCACCTCCCGCACCCGGCGCTCCCGCAGCACCTTTCCCATCAGCATCAGTCCGTGGACGAAGCCGGAGCAGACCACGATGCGTTCGGGGTCCGCGTACACGCCGCGGGCCCGTGACAGATAGCCGGCGAGCACCGTGCGCAGTTCGACGCGGCCGCGCGGATCGCCGTATCCGAGGGCCTCGTTGGGCGCCGCGGCGAGGGCGCGCCGGGCCGCCTTGAGCCACTCGGCGCGCGGGAACGTCGACAGGTCGGGCGAGCCGGGCATCAGGCTGTAGGCCGGACTGGTGCGCGGCGGCCGGGAGCGCGGCGCCCTGGCCGCCGCCCGGCGCGGCTCGGCGCGCTGCGCGACGCGGGTGCCGGAGCCCTGGCGGGCGGTGAGCCAGCCCTCCGCGACCAGTTCCGCGTAGGCGTCGGCGACCGTGTTGCGGGCGATGCCGAGGTCGGCCGCGAGGGTGCGGGACGACGGCAGCCGGGTCCCCGGTGCCAGCCGGCCCGTCCGGGCCGCCTCGCGCAGGGCGTCCATGAGACCGGCCCGCAGTCCGGTGGCGCCGTTCGGGTCAATGTGCAGGTCGGCGCCGAGAGTGGCCCACGGATCTGTCATGAAAATGGACCATACCGCTGCGCCACCCCACGCGTAACGTCGGCTGCATGACGACGAACGAGCACAGCCACGCAACGTCCGAGTACGCCACCGAGCACACGCCCCGCATGCAGTGGGCCGAGCACGCTCCCGACGTCTACAAGGCGATGGCCCGCCTGGAGGCCTCGTCCCGCAAGGGGCTCGACCCGGTCGTGGCCGAGCTGGTGAAGATCCGGTCCTCGCAGCTCAACCACTGCGCGTTCTGCCTCGACATGCACACCAAGGACGCGCTCGCGGCGGGTGAGTCCGTCCAGCGGATCGTGCAGCTCAGCGCGTGGGAGGAGTCGCAGCACTTCTACACCCCGAAGGAGATCGCGGCGATCGAGCTGACCGAGGCGGTGACCGTCCTGACCGACGGTTTCGTGCCGGACGAGGTGTACGCGAAGGCCGCGAAGCACTTCGACGAGACGGAGCTCGCCCACCTCGTCGCCGCGATCATCACGATCAACGCCTGGAACCGGTTCGCCGTGACCACCCGGATGGTCCCGGGCCACTACACCCCCGGCGACCACCGCTGATCCGCTCACCCCGTACCCCCGATCCGACTCAGGAGCCACCGCGATGACCGCGTCCGACCTCCGCGCGCTGCACCGCGGCCGCACCGCCGGCGATCCCCTGGTCCTGCCCGGCCCGTGGGACGCCGCGAGCGCCCGTGTCTTCGCCGACGCGGGATTCCCGGCCCTGGCCACGCCGAGCGCGGGCGTCGCGGCGTCGCTCGGTTACGAGGACGGCCGGACGCCCGCGGCCGAGATGTTCGCCGCGGTGACGCGGATCGCCCGCGCCGTCGCCGTCCCCGTGTCGGCCGACATCGAGGCGGGGTACGGACTCGCGCCGGAGGAGCTGGTGGAACGGCTGCTCGCCACCGGGGTCGTCGGCTGCAACCTGGAGGACTCGGAGGACGGTGTCCTGAGGGACGCGGACCGGCAGGCGGAGCGGCTCGCGGAGGTGCGGGCGGCGGCCGGGGACCGGCTCTTCGTCAACGCCCGCGTCGACACCTACGTCCACGGCGTCCCGGCGGGCACGGACCAGGAGGCGGAGACCGTGCGCCGGGCCCTGCTGTACGTGGCCGCGGGCGCGGACTGCGTCTACCCGATCGGCGCCCCGGCCGAGGCGCTCCCCCGCCTGGCCGCCGCCGTACCCGTACCGCTCAACGCGCTGGCCCGGCCGGACGGTCCGGGCCCGCGCCGGCTCGGGGAACTGGGCGCCGCCCGGATCACCTTCGGCCCCGGCCTCCAGCACCGGGCGATGGCCGCGGTACGCGGGATCGCCGACGGGCTGCGGAAGGCCTGAGCCCGCACCCAGGACCCGGGCCCGCGCACAAGAAAACGCGAACGCCCCCGGCAGCGGCTGAACGCTGCGCCGGGGGCGTCGACGTACCCGCGAACGGGCGGTGGATCACCTGCGGACCGGGTCAGGATCCGCCGGGGATCAGATGAGGCCGAGCTCGCGGACCGCGTCGCGCTCCTCGGTGAGCTCCTTCACCGACGCGTCGATGCGCGCACGGGAGAACGCGTTGATGTCCAGACCCTGGACGATCTTGTACGTGCCGTTCTCGGTGGTGACCGGGAAGGACGAGATGATGCCCTCGGGAACGCCGTAGGAGCCGTCCGACGGGATACCCATGGAGGTCCAGTCGCCGGCGGCGGTGCCGTTGACCCAGGTGTGCACGTGGTCGATGGCGGCGTTCGCGGCGGAGGCGGCCGAGGACGCGCCACGGGCCTCGATGATCGCGGCGCCGCGCTTGGCGACGGTCGGGATGAAGGTGTCGCCCAGCCAGGCCTCGTCGTTGACGAGCTCGGCGGCGTTCTTGCCGGCGATCTCCGCGTGGAAGATGTCCGGGTACTGGGTGGCCGAGTGGTTGCCCCAGATCGTCAGCTTCTTGATGTCGGAGACGGCGGCACCGGTCTTGGCGGCCAGCTGCGAGATCGCGCGGTTGTGGTCCAGCCGGGTCATCGCGGTGAAGCGCTCGGCCGGTACGTCCGGGGCGGCGGCCTGCGCGATGAGCGCGTTGGTGTTGGCCGGGTTGCCGACGACGAGGACCTTGATGTCGTCCGCGGCGTTGTCGTTGATCGCCTTGCCCTGCGGCTTGAAGATGCCGCCGTTGGCGGAGAGCAGGTCGCCGCGCTCCATGCCCTTGGTGCGCGGGCGGGCGCCGACGAGCAGGGCGACGTTCGCGCCGGCGAAGCCGACGTTGGCGTCGTCGGTGATCTCGATGTTGCGCAGCAGCGGGAAGGCGCAGTCGTCGAGCTCCATCGCGGTGCCCTCGGCGGCCTTCAGACCCTGCGGGATCTCCAGGAGACGCAGGTTGACCGGCACGTCCGGGCCGAGCAGGTGGCCGGAGGCGATGCGGAAGAGCAGCGCGTAGCCGATCTGGCCGGCTGCGCCGGTCACGGTGACATTCACGGGAGTGCGGGTCATGGCGATCTCCGTTAGACAGCTGGCGGTGGGGGCTCCTGGCCCCTGGTGCTGGGCATCCCTGAATCTTGATGTGAAGAGATATCCAGCGATCAGGCTATCCGACCCGGAACCCCGTGGCCGCCCGGCCCCCCGTGGCACCGCACACAACCGGTCACTCCCCGCTCACCGGCTCGCTGACGGCACCCCGCTTCCCCGCTCACCCGGACGCTTCGCCCGTGCACCCCTTCGTACCGGTGGCGAGGGTCGCGCACGCCTTGATGTCGGCGACCCGCTTCACGGCGACCATCGGGGTGTACGTGTCCGCGGCGGCGGACACCGTGCCGTCCTGGCCGGTGCCGCCCGCGCTGATCCGTACGGTGTCGCCGGTGGCCGCCTTGGTGATCCGGGCCCACGCCGCCCCGCACGTCTTGCTGTACCGCACCTCGACGACGCTTGTGCCGACGGTGGCGCTGGAGACAGTACGGACGTACTCGCCGCCGCAGCCCATGTCCTCGGGGTCCTGCCCGGCGCAGTCGGAGCCGCTGCACCCGACCCCGGCCGGCAGTTCCGGCGCGCTGCTCGTCGGTGACGGGGAAGGCGCGGCGGCCTTGCCGGCGTCGGGGTCACCGCCCGAACCGGTCAGCAGGACGACTCCGGTCACCGCCAGCAGCACGGCCACCGCGGCTACGGCGACCACGAGCTGTTTGCGGCGGCCGCGGTCACGGCGACGTTCACCGCCGGTGCCGCGGCGTGCGGGCGGCTGGCCGGGCCCCGGGTCCATCTGCTGGTCCGGCCAGGCGTACGGCTGCTGAGGGACCTGCGGAACGGTCCCTCGCTGGACCGGTACGGACGGCGTGCGGCCCCCGTCGCCCATACCCGCCGCCGGACCCCCGGCCGTGCCGACGGCACCGGAGGGGCGGCTCCTGCCGTGCCCGCGCGACGGCTGCTCGGTCTCGCCGAGCGCGGCCCGCGCCTGGATGATCCGCATGCCTTCCATCGTCATGTCGTGGCGCATCTCGGCACGACTCCAGGCCCGTTCCGTCAGCTCCCACATGGTGTTCAGATGTGCGTGGTTGGCGCCCGTCACCTCGGCGAGCGCAACGATCGCGCCCCTGGGGGCGAGCAGCCGCCCGTTCAGGTACCGCTCCCACGACGTCCTGCTGTAGCCCGTGCGGTCGGCCACCGTCGCGAGGCTCAGACCGCTGCGGTCGACGAGCCTGCGCAGCTGACCGGCAAACTCCCGTACCTGTGGGTCGAGATCCTCCGGCAGTGCCTTCCAACGAGGCATTACTTCCCCCTGCTTCCCACTTCACATCGTGTCGGCTTCCGCTGCCCCCGGACGCGCCCGGCGCATCACACACCGCTCCCCCTGTCCGGAACCGGTGGTCTTCCGCTCCGGACTGCCCAGGGGGATGCGCGAACGCGGGCCGCCAGTTCCTGGAGCGAGAGCGCACGGTTGCACCCGGAAGTCCGGTACGCACCCTCGCGCGCCCCTGCCTCGCCCGGTTCGCCCGCTGCCTGCCGGGCCAGTCTGCCATCGTTGCCTGACGATCACACCGTGGCGGAATGGTCACTTCCGTGCCACAGGCCACAGTCATCCCTTGAACAGACCTCCCCCAACCACAAGGCTGGAGTCAGGACGGGGCAAGGCCGCTCAACTCGCCACATTCCGGAGCTTTTCGCTCCGGGCGTGCCCCGTCCCGCCTCCGGCGTCCGTCCCTTCTCGGGGGAGGGGACGGGCACCGGACCACGGCCCGGGGCGGCCGCACGGATTCAGCGGATCGTGAAGTGGACCGCGTTCTCCAGGAACGGGATGTCCAGCCACGGCTTGGGCTGCGCCATCAGCGAGAGCATCACGATGAGGACGCCCAGCAGTCCGTACGTCACCAGGTCGGTGAAGCGGGAGCGCACCGCGAGCATGCCCACCGAGGGGATCACCATGCGGAGCACCGCGCCCCCGATGAGCGCCACGCCGATCAGTATCGTGCCGATCCGGAAGGCCTCCTCGAAGGGGGCGGAGGCCACGATCAGCAGGCCGATCGCGGCCGTGCCGAGCACCGCGAGCAACGGCCACTGACGGGCGGGGGCCGGGGCGTCCCGGCCCGCCGCCCGGCCGCCGCCCTCGGGACGCGCGGTGTCCAGCGTGAGCGACGCCGCCGGCCGTGACCGGCCCGCCGCGGGACCGGGTGCCAGGTGGCTGCCGGTGCGGGTGTCCGAGCCTTCACCCGGGGCCGCTGTCGCCCCCTCGTCGCCCGCTGTCGCCCCCTCGTCGCCCGAAGCCGCGGGCTCCTCGGCGGCCGGGGCATCGGCAGCGCCCTCGGCCAGGGCGTCGGCCTGCGCCTCTGGCCGCTCGGCGACCGGCCCGTCCGCGGCGGCGGCCCGGTCGGCCGGACTCGTACCAGCACCCATGGGGTTCCTTCCGGTTCGGATCAGCTCGCGGACGGGACGGAGTCGCGCTCGGCCGCCTCGACCACGTTGACGAGCAACTGGGCGCGGGTCATCGGGCCGACACCGCCCGGGTTCGGCGAGATCCACGCGGCGACCTCGGCGACGCCCGGGTGGACATCGCCGACGATCTTGCCGTTCTCGTCCCGGCTGACGCCGACGTCGAGCACGGCCGCGCCCGGCTTCACGTCCTCGGGCTTGATGATGTGCGGCACACCGGCGGCCGCGACGATGATGTCGGCCTGCCGCAGGTGGGCGGAGAGGTCACGGGTACCGGTGTGGCACTGGGTGACCGTGGCGTTCTCCGACTTGCGGGTCAGCAGCAGCGGGATCGACCGGCCGATGGTGACACCGCGTCCGACGACCACGACATGTGCCCCGTTGATCTCCACACCGTGGTGGCGGAGCAACTGCACGACACCCTGCGGGGTGCAGGGCAGCGGTCCCGCCTCGTTGAGCACGAGCCGGCCGAGGCTCATCGGGTGGAGGCCGTCGGCGTCCTTGGCCGGATCCATCAGTTCCAGAACGCGGTTGGTGTCGATCCCCTTGGGCAGGGGGAGCTGCACGATGTAACCCGTGCACTCGGGATCGGCGTTGAGTTCCCGTACGACGTCCTCGATCTCCTCCTGGGTGGCGGTGTCGGGGAGTTCGCGCTGGATGGAGCCGATGCCGACCTGCGCGCAGTCGCGGTGCTTGCCGTTCACGTACCACCTGCTGCCCGGGTCGTCCCCCACCAGCAGGGTTCCCAGGCCGGGGGTGACACCCCGGGCCCTGAGGGCCGCCACGCGGGCGGTGAGATCGGACTTGATCACGGCTGCGGTGGCTTTGCCATCGAGAATCTGGGCAGTCATGCGGGCATTCTCGCGGATGACCCGCCCGGGGACCAAGTACAGGTACCGACCGTGGACACAAGGTTGCACTTGGACAACTTCTCGCACTGCGGCTGGACAAACTTACATACCGCTTATAACGATGAAGGCCGCAGTGCCGCAGATGTACCCGGGGGGCGGACCGCTGATGTTTTCTTTCCTCCGCGCGGCCGCATTCGTCCCCGTATGTCCGTTGGAGGAAACGCCCAGATGAGCTTCGGCGACCCGAACCCGAACAACCCCTACGGCGAGCAGCCGGGCCAGCAGCCCGGTCAGCCGCCGCAGGGCCAGCCGCCGCAGGGCCAGCCCGGATACGGCTACCCGCAGCAGGCCCCGCAGGGCGTCCCGCCGCAGGGGCAGCCCGGTTACGGCTACCCGCAGCAGCAGCCCGGCGTCCCGCCGCAGGGCCAGCCCGGCTACGGCTACCCGCCCCAGGCCCCCGGCACGCTCCAGGCCAACAGCGGCTACATCAACATCCCGACGCTCGGCACGGTCGAGGTCGCCTCGATGGGCCGCCGCCTCGGCGCCCGTTGCATAGACGGCGTCGTCATCGGTGTGCTCTACGGCATCCTCAGCGCGATCGGCCTGGCGAGCGCCATGGGCCTCGCGAAGAGCACCGACGACTGCGGCAACTCCCTGGACCCGGGCTACCAGTCCTGTGTGAACGACGCGAGCGTCAGCATCATCGCCACCATGTTCGGCGTGCTGGCCCTCTTCATCCTGATCACGCTGCTCTACGAGTGGCTGCTGATCTCGCTGATCGGCGCCACGCTGGGCAAGAAGGCGCTCGGGCTGAAGGTCGTCAAGGAGAACACGGGCCTGGCCCCGGGTCTCGGTGCCGGCTTCATCCGCTGGATCATCCCGATCGTCGGCGCGTTCCTCTGCTACATCGGCGCCATCCTCACGTACCTGTCCCCGTTCTTCGACAACTCCGGGAAGCTTCAGGGCTGGCACGACCGTGCCGCCGGCACCCTGGTGATCAAGCAGTAACGCGGACCGCACCACGACGAAGGGCCGGTCTCCCCGAACTCGTTCGGGGAGACCGGCCCTTCGCGTGGTGCGGAGCGTCCGGGCTCAGTGGAAGAAGTGGCGGGTGCCGGTGAAGTACATCGTCACGCCCGCCTTCTTCGCGGCCTCGACCACCAGCTCGTCGCGGACCGAACCGCCCGGCTGGGCCACGGCCTTGATACCGGCCGCCGTCAGGATCTCCAGCCCGTCGGGGAAGGGGAAGAAGGCGTCGGAGGCCGCGTACGCGCCCCGCGCCCGCTCCTCGCCCGCCCGCTCGACGGCGAGCTTCGCGGAGTCGACGCGGTTGACCTGGCCCATGCCGACGCCGACGGAGGCGCCGTCCCTGGCGAGCAGGATCGCGTTGGACTTGACCGCGCGGCACGCCTTCCAGGCGAAGGAGAGCTCCCTGAGCTCATCGGCGGAGAGCGCCTCGCCGGTGGCGAGCGTCCAGTTGGCCGGGTCGTCGCCGTCGGCCTGGAGGCGGTCGGTGACCTGGAGCAGCGCACCGCCGTCGATCGGCTTGACCTCGACCTCGGCGGACGGGGCCTCGGGACAGCGCAGCACGCGGATGTTCTTCTTGCGGGACAGGACCTCGACCGCGCCGTCCTCGTACGCCGGGGCGACGATGACCTCGGTGAAGATCTCCGCGACCTGCTCGGCCATCGCGACGGTCACCGGACGGTTGACGGCGATGACACCGCCGTACGCCGACAGCGGGTCGCAGGCGTGCGCGTTGCGGTGCGCCTCCGCGACGTCGTCGGCGATCGCGATGCCGCACGGGTTGGCGTGCTTGATGATCGCGACGCACGGCTCGGCGTGGTCGTACGCGGCCCGGCGCGCGGCGTCGGTGTCCGTGTAGTTGTTGTACGACATCTCCTTGCCGTGCAACTGCTCGGCACCGGCCAGGCCGCCGGCGCCGGAGGTGTAGAGCGCGGCGGGCTGGTGCGGGTTCTCGCCGTAGCGCAGGACGTTCTGGCGCTCGTACGTCGTACCGAAGAAGTCCGGGAAGCCCGAGTCGTCGTCGGCGGCGTAGTCGGCGGCGAACCAGGAGGCGACGGCCACGTCGTACGCGGCGGTGTGCTGGAAGGCCTCGGCGGCGAGCCGCTTGCGGGCCGTCAGGTCGAAGCCGCCGGCCTCGACGGCGGCGAGCACGTCGGCGTACCGCTCGGGGCTGGTGACGACGGCCACCGACGGGTGGTTCTTGGCGGCGGCGCGGACCATCGAGGGGCCGCCGATGTCGATCTGCTCCACGCACTCGTCAGCCGAGGCGCCGGAGGCGACGGTCTCCTTGAACGGGTAGAGGTTGACGACCACCAGGTCGAACGGCTCCACGCCCAGCTCGGCGAGCTGCTCGCGGTGGGCGTCGAGGCGGAGGTCGGCCAGGATGCCGGCGTGGACGCGGGGGTGCAGCGTCTTGACGCGGCCGTCGAGGCACTCGGGGAAACCGGTGAGCTCCTCGACCTTGGTGACCGGCACTCCGACGGCCGCGATCCTCCCGGCGGTGGAACCGGTGGAGACCAGCTCGACACCGGCCTCGTGCAGACCGCGGGCGAGGTCTTCGAGCCCGGTCTTGTCGTAGACGCTGACCAGGGCGCGGCGGATGGGCTTATTCACCGACATGATCGAGATGAACCTTTCGTCCCTCAATGCGATAGCCGTCACGGGCGAGCCGCCCCACGGCCTCGACGAGCAGCTTGCGCTCGACTTCCTTGATGCGTTCATGGAGAGCTGCTTCGCCCTCCGGGGTGTCCTCTTCGGTCACCTCGACCACGCCCTGCGCGATGATCGGACCGGTGTCGACGCCGTCGTCGACGAAGTGGACGGTGCACCCGGTGACCTTCACGCCGTACGCGAGCGCGTCACGCACGCCGTGGGCACCGGGAAAGCTCGGGAGCAGGGCGGGGTGGGTGTTGATGAACCGGCCGCCGAACCCGGCGAGAAACTCCTTGCCCACGATCTTCATGAACCCCGCGGACACGACGAGGTCCGGGCGGTGCGCGGCGGTGGCCGCGGCGAGCGCGGCATCCCACTGCGCGCGGGACGCGTGGTCCTTGACCCGGCACACGAAAGTGGGGATTCCGGCTTGTCCGGCCCGCTCCAGGCCGGCGATGCCGTCGCGGTCCGCACCGACCGCGACGACCTGCGCGCCGTACCCCTCGGGGTCGTCACCGATCGCGTCGAGCAGGGCTTGGAGGTTCGTACCGGAACCGGAGACCAGCACGACCAGTCGGGCCGGGGCGGCGGAGGAGAGCGGGGAGGCCACGGCTGGGCCCTTTCTCGCGTGTGGAGCAGTTCGAAGCGGCCGCACCGCCAGCCGCATTGCGGGAGGTGCGGCACGGCGGCCATGCTGTTTGTACGGTCATACGAAAGAAGCACGCCCCCCGATACGGGGAACTCTACGAACGAGTCGACCGTCAGCAACGATACCGGCACCTCACGAGGCCCCCGCGTGACGGGGGTGAGGGACCGGTGGCGCTCCGCCTCGTGCGGGAGCGGGCGCTCCGGGCGGCGGCTGTGGGCCACCGCGCGTGCACGCCCAGCTTTCGGCCCCTCCTCGCCGGGAGGTAGCGTCAGGTGACAGCGAACCGTCCACAGGGCGGAAATGACGAGATGGGGAAGACGTTCACCATATGCCGGACCGACGCCGCCGCACCGCCTTCCGCCACCCGCTGCCCGAGCGGAGCTCACTGCTGATGCGGGAGCGCCAGTCCCCCACGCCGGGCTCCTCCTCTTCTCCCTCTTCCTCTTCTCCCTCCTCCTCGTCTTCCTCCTCCTCGCCGTCGGGGTCCTCCGGGTCCTCCGGGTCCCGTCCCGAGGACGACAACCCCTTCGCACCGCCGCCGGAGGACCGCCCCGACCAGCCGTGGCAGCCGCGCCACCCGGTCAACGGCGGTACCCACGGAAACGGCGAGAACAACGGCGACGGCGGGGACGCCCCCGAGGGCGGCTCCCCCGACAACCGGCCCGTCTGGGGCAGCCAGTGGAGCAGCCAACAGCCCGGACGCCAGAGCGGCGACTTCGGCGGGCGGCCCGCCGGACCCGCCGGGCCGAACGGACAGGGTGGCGGCCGGAACGGCCAGGAGGGCAAGCCCGGCGGGATGCGCTGGGACCCGACCGACCCGGTCCAGCGCCGGGCGCGCTACTCACTGCTCGCCGGCATGTGGGCGTTCTTCTTCGCGATCTTCGATCTGCCGGAGATCGCCCTGCTGCTGGGTGCGCTCGCGACCTACTGGTCCATCAGCGCGCTCCGGGCCAAGCCGAAGGAACCGTCGACGGCAGGCGAGACGTCGGCCGGATCGTCCTCGGGCGCGTCCGCCGGAACGCCTGCCGACGCCCAGGGCGCCGGGACCGGCAGCGGTGCCGCCACGGCGGGGGCCGCGGCAACACCGGGGACCGCAGCAGCACCGGGTGCATCTGGCACCGCGTTCGCTCAGCGCGGCAGCCGGCAGCAGACGACGGCCGCGGTCAGCGGTCTGGTGACGGCGCTGATCGCCCTGGCGATCGTCGCGACGTCGTTCACCGTGCAGCTGGTCTACCGGGACTACTACACCTGCGTGAACGACGCCCTCACCAAGTCGGGCCAGGTGTCCTGCAACGATCTGCTGCCGAAGCCGCTGGAACCCCTCTTCGGCGTCAAGAAGTAGCCTCCGGCGGGTGGGCCGGTCCGGCATCCGCCGGCCGGTCCACCCGTTCGTCGGCCGCCCTCGCGTGCCAGGGATCGGTGGGCAGGAAGTCGTACAGCTCCCCGTCCGCGTCACCCTGCTCACCGAGGCCGCCCACACCGGTCCCGCCAGAGGCGCCCGATCCGGGTGCGGACGGGGATGCGGCCAGGGACGGGGATACGGCCGGGGACGGGGACGGGGACGGAGATACGGACAGGGACGCGGGCACGCGTGCCGGTGCGGGCGTGGCTGCCGGAGCGTGGCCGGGTACGGGGCCCGCCCCGGCCTCCGTGCCGTCCGGTTCCGGGTCCGGGTCCGGGTCCGCCTTTCGGCGGCCCCACCATCTGCGTCCGATCGGCGCGGCTGCCTCTTCTGCCGCTTCGGCCGTTGTGGTGTCTGTGGCCGCTGTGGCTACTTCCGCCGTGTTCGTTGTATTCGTTGTGTTCGCTCCGGTCGTCGCCTCTGCCGTCGGCTCCTCGGGGGCGGTGCGTACGCGCAGCCGCCAGGCCCGCAGCAACAGCGCCATCGGGACACCGAGGGCCACCGTCCACGCGAGGGCCGCCGCCCCGGTGAGCCACCACACGGGACCGAACTCCGCCAGTGCCCGGGTCCCGAGCCGCCCCCCGGCCGCCGCCGCCAGCAGCGCGGCGCCGATCCCGCAGCCCAGCGCTCCCAGCGCGGCGGTGAACGCGGTCTCCCCCGGGCTCCACGCGTCCTCGCGCGCACCGTCGACGGGCACCGCCCGCCGTACGGTGAACCAGGCGACCGTCAGCGCCGCCGCGACCGGGACCGCCGCGGTCGCCCAGTTCAGCGGCGTCCCCGCGCCCTCGGCCGGCATCGCGGCCAGCAGCGGGAAGTCCGGCACCGCGGGGCGGCCCACGAAGGCGACCGGGGCGACCGTGGACGCCGTACCGAGCGCGAACCCCGGCCCGAGCCCGTACGCGGCGCCCCACACCGCCGCGTTCGGCACCAGCAGCAGCGCGAGGAACAGCACCGCGCACCGCCCGGCCCAGTCGCCGGACAGCCGCAGGAACGAGTCCTGGACCGGATCCGCGTGCCACACCAGCGCCGCCGCGACGACGAGCGCACCACCACCCAGCAGGACCATCACCCCGGCCGCCGCGGACCGGCCCACCACCTCTGCCCGCCGGACGAACCTGGAGCGCGCCATCGCCTCGTGCAGCCGTACCGGCGCCCAGGAGGGCGGCGGTCCGAGCGGGCGCCCGGAGGCCGTCCACACCCCGGCCGCCGCCGCTCCCGCCACCACGACGGCCGAGGGGAACAGCAGGGACAGCGGCTCGACGGACAGCGAGGCGCCCCGCACATAGAGCGCGACCACCGCCCCGACCAGCAGATAACCGCCCGTCACCAGGGCGAACGCGCCTGCGGGCGAGGGGGCCCCGCGGCCCTCCTCGGGCTCCAGCACATCCCTGGCCGCGCGGTGCACCAGCCAGACCGGCATGGCGGCGAACAGAAGGGGGACGACCCCGACGGGGGCCGGGGACCCGGTCAGGGTGTCCGTTCTGATCAGTTCGGCGCCATGGGCCAGCAGCCACAGGCCGGCAGCCGTGTGGACGGCCTCGCCGGGACCACTGCCGGAGGCCGGGGAGCTGATCCACAGCACCATGACGAGCGCGGCGACAGAGCCCAGTCCGAGCCCTGCGGCAAGCGCCCCGCGCAGCAGCGCGGAGGCCAGTACGGCGGGCCGTCCGTGCTCTGCCGACAACAACGGGCTGCGTTCGGTCACTTGGGTCACACCGCAATGCTGCCAACGACACGCGCTTAATCCATGTAACGGGCGAATGACCGCTGTGTCGCTCAATATACGTTTATGTACTTTTTCACCCCGCGCAGGCCGGGCGGAGAGCCCTCATGACACAGAGCACGACCGGCACGGCAGCCGCCTACCCGCTCCCGTCGCCCAAGGAGCGTCGCAGGCTGCGGGAGGCGAAGTCGCTGAGTGAGGAGCAGGTCGCGGCGGCCGTGGGCGTCACCCGGGCCACGGTCCGGGCCTGGGAGACGGGCCGCACCAGCCCGCGCGGGCGCAAGCGCGAGGCGTACGCCCGGCTCATCGGAACGGGTGACACTCCGCCCACGCCACCCGCCGATGCCGTCAAACCGGCCGCACCGGACATGTGGTCGAAGGATGCCGGGGGCGGGGCCGGTGCTGCCGCTGCCGCTGCCGCTGCCGCTGCCGCTGCCAAGAGTGAGGCTGCGGCTGAGGTCGTTGGGGTGCCTGAGGCCCATGAGGCCGTTGATTTGCCCGAAGCCCCTGATCCTGTCGAACTTCCTGAGATCTCTGAGGTCCCTGAGGTCCTTGAGGTCCCTGAGGTCCCTGAGGCAGTCGCCGCGGCCGCTTCCAGCGGCGGTGAGAGTGGTTCAGAGACCGGGGCCGGAGCCGGGACCGGGACCGAGGCCGAGGCCGGGCCCTCGCCCGCCGAGGCGTTCGACGCCCTGTACCGGCACACCGCCGCCGCGCTGTTCCGCCAGACCTATCTGCTGACCGGCCGCCGCGGTCTCTCCCGCGAGGCAGTCCGCAAGGCCTTCGACCTCGCCTGGCAGCGCTGGCCCGAGGTCGCCGTGGACCGGGACCCGGCGGGATGGGTACGGGCGGCCGCCCACGAGCACGCGATGTCGCCGTGGCACCGGCTGCGCCGCGAGCACCGGCGCCCCGATCCGCCGCCCGAGGCGCCCGGCCCCCGTGCGCTGCTCGACGCGCTGCTGGCCCTGCCGCCCTCGTACCGTCGCACGCTGCTGCTCCACGACGGGGTCGGGCTGGGGCTGCCGGAGACGGCGGCGGAGACGGAGGCGAGCACCCCGGCGGCGGCGGGACGGCTGATGACCGCGCGGGCGGCCGTCGGCAAGAAGGTGCCCGAGCTCGCGGCGCCGTCGACACCGGACGAGCAGTCCGCGCTGCTGCGCGAGCACCTCGGGGCGCTCGCCCTCGCCCAGTCCACGTCCTCGCTGCCGGTCCCGGAACTGATCCGTACGGGCAGCGAGCGCAAGGCGCAGCTCTGGGCGCGGGCGGCTGTCGCGTTCACCGTGCTGCTGATCGGCCTGACGCTGATCACCCTGGCCACCGCCCCCCGGAAGTACGAGACGCCCCAGTCGCCCGCGCAGCGGGTCGGCGGGGTGCCGCCGCTCGGCGGTCCGCAGAAGCTCACGCCGCAGGACAAGAAGCTCCAGAAGAAGCTCGGCGGCGAGCTGGTGCACGGTCCGGCCCGGCTGGTTCCCGGAGTGGGCTGAGCCCGGAGCCGTGAGCGCAGCGAAGCGGGCCCGTACCCCCGGCCGGGGGTACGGGCCCGCTTCGCTGCTTGCGGTGACGCGGTCCTGCGGTGGTGCTCCGACGCGGTGAGGCGTCAGGCGCCGAGGATCTCGCGCGCCAGCTTGGCGGTCTCGGTCGGCGTCTTGCCGACCTTGACGCCGGCGGCCTCAAGGGCCTCCTTCTTCGCCTGCGCGGTGCCGGAGGAACCGGAGACGATGGCGCCGGCGTGGCCCATGGTCTTGCCCTCGGGGGCGGTGAAGCCCGCGACGTAACCGACGACCGGCTTGGTGACGCTCGATGCGATGAAGTCCGCCGCACGCTCCTCGGCGTCGCCGCCGATCTCGCCGATCATGACGATGAGGTCGGTCTCGGGGTCGGCCTCGAACGCCGCGAGGGCGTCGATGTGCGTCGTACCGATGACCGGGTCGCCACCGATGCCGACGGCGGTCGAGAAGCCGATGTCACGGAGCTCGTACATCATCTGGTAGGTCAGCGTGCCCGACTTCGACACGAGACCGATGCGGCCGGGCTTGGTGATGTCGCCCGGGATGATGCCGGCGTTCGACTGGCCGGGGGTGATCAGGCCGGGGCAGTTCGGACCGATGATCCGGGTCTTGTTGCCCTTCGCGCCGGCGTACGCCCAGAAGGCGGCCGAGTCGTGAACGGCGATGCCCTCGGTGATCACGACGGCGAGGGGGATCTCGGCGTCGATCGCCTCGACGACGGCGGCCTTGGAGAAGGCCGGCGGCACGAAGAGGACGGACACGTTCGCGCCGGTCTTCTCCATCGCTTCCTTGACGGAACCGAAGACCGGGATCTCGCTGCCGTCGAAGTCGACGGAGGTGCCGGCCTTGCGCGGGTTCACGCCGCCGACGATGTTGGTGCCGTCGGCGAGCATGAGCTTGGTGTGCTTCATGCCCGTCGCGCCGGTCATCCCCTGGACGATGACCTTGCTGTCCTTGGTGAGGAAGATAGCCATGGTGGTCTGAGTCCCTCTTCCTTACTTCGCAGCCGCGGCGAGCTCGGCGGCCTTGTCGGCCGCGCCGTCCATGGTGTCCACGCGCTGGACCAGCGGGTGGTTGGCGTCGGAAAGGATCTTGCGACCCAGTTCCGCGTTGTTGCCGTCGAGACGCACGACGAGCGGCTTGGTGACCGCTTCGCCCTTGGTCTTGAGCAGCTCGAGCGCCTGGACGATGCCGTTGGCGACCTCGTCGCAGGCGGTGATGCCGCCGAAGACGTTGACGAACACGGACTTGACGTCCGGGTCGCCGAGGATGATCTCCAGGCCGTTCGCCATGACCTCTGCGGAGGCGCCGCCACCGATGTCGAGGAAGTTGGCGGGCTTCACGTTGCCGTGGTTCTCACCGGCGTACGCGACGACGTCCAGGGTCGACATGACCAGACCGGCACCGTTTCCGATGATGCCGACCTCGCCGTCGAGCTTGACGTAGTTGAGGTTCTTGGCCTTGGCGGCGGCCTCGAGCGGGTTGGCCGCGTCCTTGTCCTCGAGCGCCTCGTGGCCGGGCTGGCGGAAGTCGGCGTTCTCGTCGAGAGACACCTTTCCGTCCAGGGCCAGGATTCGCCCGTCCTTGGTCTTCACCAGCGGGTTGACCTCGACGAGGAGTGCGTCCTCGGCGACGAAGGTGTCCCACAGGGTCACCAGGGCCTCGGCGACACCCTCGGCCACGTCGGCCGGGAACTTCGCCTGGGCCACGATCTCGCGGGCCTTGACGATGTCGACCCCGTCGACAGCGTTGACCGGAACCTTCGCGAGGGCCTCGGGAGACTTCTCCGCGACCTCCTCGATGTCCATGCCGCCCTGCACCGAGGCCATGGCCAGGAAGGTGCGGTTGGTCCGGTCGAGGAGGTAAGAGACGTAGTACTCCGCCTCGATCTCCGGGGACAGCTCGGCGATCATCACCTTGTGGACCGTGTGGCCCTTGATGTCCATGCCGAGGATGTCGGTCGCGCGAGCGACCGCCTCGTCGGGGTTGGCGGCCAGCTTGACGCCGCCGGCCTTGCCTCGGCCACCGACCTTCACCTGTGCCTTGACGACCGACTTGCCGCCCAGCCGCTCGGTCGCCTCGCGGGCTGCCTCAGGCGTGTCGATCACTTCACCGGCCAGCACCGGTACACCGTGCTTGGCGAAGAGGTCCCTCGCCTGGTACTCGAACAGGTCCACGCGCGTCCGTCCCTTATCAAATGGTCTCGCGGTTGGTTTTCTGCGTGGGCGTGCCGCGAGGGGCAACGTGACTGCTCTGTCACCAGGAAGGCGCACACGGTGACCGGATACGCGGCATGTCCATCTCGCAGGTTATCCCCGCGCCCCGCAGGACCCTAAATCGCAGATCCCCCCTGGGCGGTGATTACGGTCACAGATCGCGCTGGTGGCCGGGTCGCAGTGGACAAATCGGCGCGGGCACGGCGGCCCGGCGGCGGCCCGTCACCCATGGGCCTCCCTGTCCGGCACGGGCAGTGGCCGCTTCTCGATCGCCGCGGCCATCACCTCGGGAAAGAGGTCCGGCGTGCAGGCGAAAGCGGGGGCGCCGAGCGCGGAGAGTGCCGTCGCGTGGTCGCGGTCGTAGGCGGGTGCACCCTCGTCGGAGAGGGCGAGCAGGGTCACGAACTGCACTCCGGACGCCTTCATCGCGGCGACCCGTTTCAGCATCTCGTTGCGGATGCCGCCCTCGTACAGATCGCTGATGAGCACGACGACGGTGTCCGCGGGGCGGGTGATCCTGGACTGGCAGTAGGCGAGCGCCCGGTTGATGTCGGTGCCGCCGCCGAGCTGGGTGCCGAAGAGCACGTCCACCGGGTCGTCGAGCTGGTCAGTGAGGTCGACGACCGCCGTGTCGAAGACGACGAGTCTGGTCCGCAGGGCGCGCATGGAGGCGAGCACGGCGCCGAAGACCGACGCGTACACCACGGAGGCCGCCATCGAGCCGGACTGGTCGATGCAGAGGATGACGTCCTTCTTCACGGACTGCGCCGCGCGCCCGTGGCCGATGAGCCGCTCCGGCACGATCGTGCCGGCCCCGTCCTCGCCGGGGAGCGTCAGATAGTTCTTGAGGTTGGCCCGGATGGTCCGGTTCCAGTCGATGTCGTGGTGCCGCGGCCGGCTGACCTTCGCCGAGCGGTCCAGCGCACCGGTGAGCGCCGCCCGGGTGCGGGTGGTGAGCCGGCTCTCCAGCTTCTCCACGACCTTGCGGACGACGGCTCTCGCGGTCTCCTTCGTCGTCTCCGGCATGACCTTGTTGAGCGAGAGCAGGGTGCCGACGAGATGGACGTCCGCCTCGACGGCCTCCAGCATCTCCGGTTCGAGCAGGAGCGCGGAGAGGCCGAGCCGGTCGATGGCGTCGCGCTGCATGACCTGGACGACGGAGCTGGGGAAGTACGTACGGATGTCCCCGAGCCAGCGGGCCACGGAGGGCGCGGAGGCGCCCAGTCCGGCCGAACGCCCGCCGCCGCCCCGGCCGCCGGGCTGTCTGCCCCCGCTCTCGTACAGCGCGGCCAGCGCGCCGTCCATCGCGGCGTCGCGTCCGGTGAGGGTGCAGCCCGTGCTCTGCGCACTGTCCGCGCCCAGCACCATGCGCCAGCGCCGCAGCCGTTCACCACTGTCCGCGCCGTGCGCCCGAGGGGTCTCGTCCGGCCCGGCCGTCTTCTCCGTCTCCGTCACCGTCCCCGCCGAGTTGGCGGCCCTGTCCGTCGTCATCCCGTTGCTCCCAGCGGTTCCTCGGTGGTGTCGTGTCTCTCCGCGTCCGCGTCCAGGCCCAGCAGCAGGCGCAGCACCGGCAGCACCGCGTCCGCCCGCGGCCCGTCGAGTACGGGGCCGAATCCGGGTGCCGTCGCCCCGCCGCCCGGGACCCCGCCCGTGCCTGCGGCCGTTCTCGCGGCGGCCGGGCCGCGCCGGACGAGCTCGCCCAGCGTGCGCCGGACGCCGGATTCGTACGCCGAGAAGGTGCGGCGCAGCAGCGGCAGCACGTCGGTGAAGGTGTCCGGGGAGACCCCGCTCAGCCAGGAGTCGACCAGGGCGAGCAGCCTCTCGTCGTGGACCAGGAGCATGCCGCCGCCGGCCGCCCCGCCGACGAAGCCCTCGATCCACGCGGCGGCGTCGGCGGGCGGTGTGCCGGGCGACAGGGCCAGGCCCATCAGCCGGGCCGCGTCGTCCTGTTCGAGGTGGCCGTCGTCGAGGAGCAGCCGGGCGGCCCGGCCCCGGATGACGCCTGCGACGGTGTCCCGGGCGGCGAGCTTGTGCAGCACCGCCCTCCAGCGTTCGCGCAGCCCGTCCGCGTTCGCCGGTACGGCGCCGGCGAGCAGGCCGATCGCGGTGTGGACGCCGTCGACCTGGCGGCGCAGTGCGGCGGCCCCGTCGGCGTCGAGTCCGGTGCAGGCGGGGGGCAGTCCGACGCAGATCCGCTCGGCGAGCCCGGCCGCGACCTCGCCGAGCGCCGCGGTGTCCGTGGACCGGACGTCTCCGTAGCGCAGCGTCCGGGCCAGGGACGGCAGGGCGTCGGCGAGGTGGCCGACGTCCGTGTCGAGGGCGGCGCGGTCGGCGAGCACGCGCATCACGACGGGCAGCGCCTCGGGCAGTTCGGCCAGCAGGCACCGTTCCGCGAGCGCGGTGACCTCGGCGAGCGTGGTGGCCGCGAGGGCGTCCGACTCGGCGCGGGCGGTCGCGGCGGAGAGCACGGTGGTGCCCCATACGCCCGCCTCCGCGACGCGTACGTACAACTCCGGCTCCCAGTGCAGCCGCCAGCTCTCCCGGAAGGTGCCGGTGCTCCCCCGGCCCGCTGCGGGTTCGCCCCAGCCGACGCCGAGGATCCGCAGCCGGTGCAGCAGCCTGCTGCGGGCGGCGTCGGTGTCCTTGCGGAGGTCGAGCTCCACGTCCCTTTCCGACGCCTCCGGTTTGAGCCGCAGGGTGCGCTGCCGGCGGGTGAGGTCGCGCTGGAGCGGCACGGCGGGGGCGGTGTCCGGTACCTCTCCGAGTGTCCCGCCGACGATCAGCCGGTCCCGGACGAGGGCCAGCGGTACGTCGGAGCCCTCGCACATCACGGCCCGGACGGCGTCGGTCGCCTCGCTCAGGCCGGCGAGTGGCCGGCCGCGCATGGCGGCGAGGGTCGCGGCGAGCCGGACGGCCTCGATGACATGGGCCGAGGAGACGAACCGGTCCTCGTCGCGCAGGAGTCCGGCGACCTTCGTCATCCACCGTTCGACCGGGCGGTCCTGGGAGGCGAAGAGGTGCGCGTACCAGCCGGGTGAGTCGATCCCGGCCCCGTATCCGCTGTGCCGGGCGAGCCGGTGGTGGGTCCAGGGCACCCATGTCAGCTCGGCCTTGACCTTGGGCAGCCCCTTGAGGAGGGCCCGGTCGGCGGCGAGTGTGGTCCTCGCCCGGAGCGCGGGCACGTGCCAGGCACCGCAGACGACGGCGAAGTCGTCACCGAACTCCTTGCGCGCCGTGCGCACCTGGATCCGCATGTACGCCTCGCGGACCGCGTCCCTGGGGTGGCCGCCGTCCCCGTACACCTCGCGCAACGCGGTCATCGCCTCGCCCAGCGCGGCGAAGGCCGCCAACGGGTCGCCGGGGCCGCCGTCGTGGGCGCGGTGTTCGACGACGTCCTCCCACCAGCGCTCGGGATCGTCGTAGCCCGCGGTCTCGGCCAGCACCCCGATGGGGTCGACCGGGGCGGGCGGGGGCTCCGCCTCCCCGGCCTGTTCCGCCGGGTCGCGGCGCTCCTCTTCCTCCGCCATGGCCAGCGAGTGGGCGGCCGGCAGGTCGATGAAGCGGACCGGGACGCCGTGTGCGAGGGCCCAGCGGATCGCGACCCACTCGGGCGAGAACTCGGCGAGCGGCCAGAACGCGGCCCGTCCGGGGTCGCCCACCGCGTGGGCGAGCAGGGCGACGGGCGGCCGCATCTGCTCGTCGGCGGCGAGCGGCAGCAGCGCGTCGCCCTCGGGCGGGCCCTCGATGAGCACCGCTCGCGGGCGGGCGGCCTCCAGTGCGGCGCCGACTGCGCGGGCCGAGCCGGGGCCGTGGTGCCGCACCCCCAGCAGCAGCGGCCCGCCGGGGCGCGGGACGCCGGTCATACGGAGGCCTCACGGCAGGCGCGGTAGAAGTCCTTCCAGCCGTCCCGCTCGCGCACCACGGTCTCCAGGTACTCCTGCCAGACCACCCGGTCGGCGGCCGGGTCCCGGACGACCGCGCCGAGGATGCCGGCCGCGACGTCCCCCGCGCGCAGCACCCCGTCGCCGAAGTGGGCGGCCAGTGCGAGGCCGTTGGTGACGACGGAGATGGCCTCGGCCGTGGACAGCGTCCCCGAGGGCGACTTGAGCTTGGTGCGGCCGTCGGTGGTGACTCCGTCACGCAGTTCACGGAAGACCGTGACCACGCGGCGGATCTCCGCGAGGCCGTCGGGCGCGGGAGGCAGGTCGAGCGAGCGGCCGACCTGGTCGACGCGCCGGGAGACGATGTCGACCTCCGCCTCCGGGGTGGCGGGCAGTGGCAGGACCACCGTGTTGAACCGGCGGCGCAGGGCGCTGGACAGCTCGTTGACCCCGCGGTCGCGGTCGTTGGCCGTGGCGATCACGTTGAAGCCGCGGACCGCCTGGACCTCCTGGCCCAGCTCGGGCAGCGGCAGGGTCTTCTCGGACAGGATGGTGATCAGTGAGTCCTGCACATCGGCGGGGATGCGGGTGAGCTCCTCGATCCGCGCGGTCATGCCCTCGGACATGGCGCGCATCAGCGGGCTGGGCACCAGCGCGGCGCGGCTGGGGCCGTGCGCGAGCAGCTCCGCGTAGTTCCACCCGTAGCGGACCGCTTCCTCGGGTGTGCCCGCCGTGCCCTGGACGAGGAGCGTCGAGTCTCCGCTGACTGCGGCCGCGAGGTGCTCGGACACCCAGGTCTTGGCGGTGCCGGGCACGCCGAGGAGCAGCAGCGCCCGGTCGGTGGCGAGCGTGGTGACGGCGACCTCCACGAGGCGGCGCGGGCCCACGTACTTGGGTGTGATCACCGTGCCGTCGGACAGGGTGCCACCCAGCAGGTATGTGGCGACGGCCCAGGGCGACAGCCGCCAACGGGCGGGGCGCGGGCGGTCGTCGGCGGCCGCGAGCGCCTTCAGCTCGTCGGCGAAGGCGTCCTCGGCGTGCGGGCGCAGCGCCTCGGCGCCCACGGCTGTGGTGGTTTCTGACACGGTCATGGATCCCCCTCCAGATCGGTCGACCCGATGTGGTTCCCACGGTGCACCATGGCACTGACAATCGGCTTTCCCACAGGTCGGAGCGGTTGTCAGTGGTGCGGCCTACCGTCGTACCCATGCTGCTGACTGACGGGGGAGAACCCTTGAGCGCCGCCGCTCCGGCGGTGCGCTGGACGGTGGAGCAGGTCCTGGCCCTGGCTCCTGACGACGCTTCACGCAAGGCGGGGAACAAGCTCGGTTCTGCCGGGCCGTGGTCGGACACCGGGTGGGACGGACCGGGTGCGGTGTGGGGGCTGTGCAGGGGGAGCGGGAGCAAGCCGTACCGCACGGTGGTCGACACCACCGGGCCCGCGTACAAGTGCAGTTGCCCCAGCCGGAAGTTCCCCTGCAAGCACGCGCTGGGCCTGTTGCTGCTCCGGGCGTCCGACGAGGGGGCCCTGCCCGCGGCCGATCCGCCGGACTGGGCCGGTGAGTGGCTGGAGGGCCGGCGCCGGCGCGCGGAGGCCGCGGAGGTGAGGGAGCGGTCGGAGGGGGCCGAGGGCCCTGCGGCCGGTCCCGCCGATCCCGCGGCCGCCCTGCGGCGGGCCGAGCGCCGGGCGGGGCGGATCGGGGGCGGGGTGCAGGAGCTGGAACGGCGCCTGACCGACCTGGTGCGCGGCGGTCTGGCCGCGGCCGAGCAGTCGGGATACGGGATGTGGGAGGAGACGGCGGCCCGCATGGTCGACGCCCAGGCACCCGGCCTGGCAGGCCGGGTAAGGGAGTTGGGAGCGATCCCGGCGTCCGGGCCGGGCTGGCCGGTGCGGCTGCTGGAGGAGTGCGCCCTGCTGCATATGCTGGACACGGGCTGGCTGGGCATCGACCGGCTGCCGCCGGCGCTGGCGGCCACGGTCCGTACCCGGGTCGGGCTGCCGGTCACCGCCGAGGAGGTGCCGGTCCGTGACCACTGGCTGGTCCTCGCCCAGTACGACACCCCCGAGGGCAAGATCGTCGCCCGTCGCATCTGGCTCTACGGGAGGGAGTCGGGCCGGACGGCGCTGCTGCTGTCCTTCGGTGCCGCCGGCCGCTCCCCCGCTCATGCCCTGCCGGTGGGCGCCACGCTGGATGCCGAGCTCACGCCCTGTCGGGGCTCGGGACAGCTACGGGCCGAGCCCGGACCGCAGTTCGGGGCACCGGCGCCCACCGGCCCGCCGCCACCAGGTGTCACGGTCGCCGGGGCGATCGCCGCCTACGGACGGGCCCTGGGCGAGGACCCCTGGCTGGACTCGTGGCCGGTGACGCTGCGCGACGTCATACCCGTGCCGTCCGGGGACGGCTGGCAACTGGCGGACGCGCACGGGGACTCGGCCCTGCCCGTCGCTCCGGCCGCGCTGTCCCGGCCCGCGCTGTGGAAGCTCGTCGCGGTCTCCGGCGGCGGTCCGCTCACCGTCTTCGGCGAGTGCGGCCACCGCGGTTTCGATCCGCTCGCGGCCTGGCCGGCCGTGCGCGGGGGCGACGACGCGACAGCGGCCGATCCGCACGCCCTGCCGTCCAACGCCGAGACCGTGCCGCTCATCTGACTCCTGGAGGAGGAGCGATGCCCCGTACCACCACACCCGTCACGCCCATCATGCCCACCACACCTGTCACGCCCACCACACCCGTCACATCGGCCACGACCACCGCGCCCGTCCCCGCCGCCGGCCTGCTCACCGGGACGCCGTGGGAGGAACTCGTCACCTCGGCGCTGCTCGGCACGGACCGCCGCCCTCTCCCGACGGCATCCGGCACCGGCACCGGCCCGCCCGGCGAACCGGACGGGACACCGGGCGGGACACCGGACGGGACACCGGGCGGGGGCCCGCCCCCTGCCGGCCCGGACAGCGCGGCGACCGCGCTGCTGAACGAGGCCGCCCTGCACACCGTGCGGCGCCGGGCCGGTCTGCTGCCCGCTCCCGCGGCCCCCCGGCCCGATCCCGCGCCCACCGACCCTCGGCCGCCCCTGCCCGGGGCTGCCCGGAGCCGGCTGGAGCGGCTGCTCGCGGACCGGGCGGCACCGAGCGGTTCGGGCGGCAGACGCGGCACGGCTCCCGATCTGACGGAACTGATTCCGCAGTGGCTGGCCACCGCCAATCTGCACGGCTACCGGGCACCGGACGCGGCCCTGCCCGCCCTGCTCGACGCGGCCCGCGCGCGGACCGATCTGCGGCCGCAGGCCCTGGCGTTCGCCGGGCCGCGCGGACTCTGGCTGGCCGGGCTGAACCCCGAGTGGAAGTTCGCGTTGCGCGGCTCGTCCGGCACCTCACTGCTGCCGGACGTGACCGACCCGGAAGCGGTCCACCGGCTTTGGGAGGAAGGCCTGTTCGCCGAACGGGTCGCCCTGCTCACGGCGGTACGCGCGCACGAGGCGGGCGCCGCTCTCGCGCTGCTCGCCACCACCTGGGCCACCGAGCGGGCCGAGGACCGGCTGATGTTCGTCGACTCCCTGCGCACCGGGCTCTGCGGCGACGACGAGGCCTTCCTGGAGCAGGCCCTCGCCGACCGCAGCCGCAATGTCCGTGCGACGGCCGCCGAACTGCTCTCCGCCCTTCCCGAATCGGCGCTCGCCCGCCGGATGGCGGACCGCGCCCTGTCCTGCGTGAGCCCCGGTCTCACCGGCACCGGGCCGTCCGTGGCCGTGGAGGCGCCGCACGAGTGCGATGCGGCGATGGAGCGCGACGGTGTGGTGGCGCTCCCGCCGTCCGGGCGGGGCGAACGGTCGTGGTGGCTCGGCCAGTTGGTGGAGTCGTCCCCGCTCGCGATCTGGCCGGCGCGGTTCGGCGGCCGCGAGGCGCGGGAGATCGTCGCGCTTCCCGTGGCCGACGGCTGGAGCGAGGAACTCCACGCGGCCTGGTGCCGGGCCGCCGTCCGGCAGCGGGACGCGGAGTGGGCGCGGGCGCTGCTCGGCTCCCCCTCGACACCCCCGTCGAACGGCCCGGGTACGGCGTCGCTCGCCGAGCGGTCGAAGCTGCTGATCGTGCTGCCCGCCGCCGAACGGGCCGGCTGGGTCGCCGAGTTCATCGCCGCGCACGGGCTGTCGGAGGCGTTCCAGCTGCTGGGGGTCTGCCCGACCCCCTGGGCCGAGCCGCTCGGCCGCTCCGTCGTCGACGCCCTCGACATCGCCCGGGACGCCGGCAGCTATCCGTGGAGCTTCAGCGGAGTGATGGGCCTAGCGGAGCGCTGCCTGAATCCGGCGGAGGCGGACCGCCTGGAGGTCCTCACCACGACTCCCGACGAGCCGGCGGACGCCTCCCCCGGTGCGAACGGTTACTGGTCGGAGGCGTTCCAGCGGCTGGTCTCCACCCTGCGGCTCCGCGCGGCGATGGACGCCGAGCTGACACCGGCCCGGTGAATCCCGCTGAGCCGGACAGTCAGACCGAGAGACGGACAGACGGACAGGCGGGCAGGCGGGCGGGCGGGCAGACGGGCAGACGGGCAGACGGACCGCGCGGGATCAGGCTTCCGCCGGCTGGCGGACGTTCGCGTTGACCCAGGCGACGATCTCGATCGTCGTCGCGCCCGGGGTGAAGATCTCCGCGACTCCCTGCTCCTTGAGCGGTGCGATGTCCGCCTCGGGGATGATGCCGCCACCGAAGACCTTGATGTCCTCCGCCTCGCGCTCCTTCAACAGGGCGATCACCTTCGCGAAGAGCGTGTTGTGCGCACCGGAGAGGATCGAGAGGCCGATCGCGTCGGCATCCTCCTGGATCGCGGTGTCCACGATCTGCTCGGGCGTCTGGTGGAGCCCGGTGTAAATGACTTCCATGCCGGCGTCGCGCAGTGCCCGCGCGATCACCTTGGCCCCGCGGTCATGGCCGTCGAGGCCCGGCTTGGCCACCACCACTCGGATCGGACCGGTCACACCCATCACTGCCTCCACATGCGTCTCCCGTCCCTGAAAAGCCGGGGATGTGAACGAACGTTATCCACAGCATCCCGCAAGCCGCTGTTTCGCGGTGGGCGGGGAGGGGGAAATCACACATGGGACATGTTCACCGGGCGCCGTTTCCCGCAGCACGCGGCACACCTGCCGTGCGGGACCGGCCGCCGGGGGAGCCGCACGAGGTCGTCGTACCACCGCGCCGTCAGCCGCACGGCACGGTGGTACGGCTCATCGACCGCCCGCCTGCCGGTCACCGAAGGTGATCCGGAAGGCACGGCGGGCGGCGGGTCCCGGACGGTGAAACTGCCGCCCGGACCTCCGACACGGCACCCCATGAGGGCATACGGGGCAGGAGCCGCCTCTCCCCGGGTGCCGGAGCAGGAGGTCGACCGTGAAGGCCCTGCCCTTTCTTCCTCTACTTCTGCGTCAGCCCTGTCCGCGCAACGCCTGGCTGTCGTCCGCACTGCTGAGAGCGACCGCGCTGGAACTCGTGGTGCTCGCCGGACACGCGCTGCTCTACCCCACCGGCATCGCGGGCGAGCGACGCACCCCGTCACACCCTGCGGACGGCCTGATCCCCGCACCGTCCGGGACCGCCGCCCCGGCCACGGGAACCACCAAGAACGCCAAGAGCACCAGGAACCCCGGGAGCGCGGGAAGCGCCGGGAACACCGCGCACACGGACCGGCCGCCGGTCGTGCTCCTGCACGGTTTCATCGACAACCGCTCCGTCTTCGTCCTGCTGCGCCGTTCTCTCGCCCGGCACGGCTGGCGCCATCTGGAGTCGCTCAACTACTCCCCGCTGACCTGCGACATCCGCACCGCCGCCGAGTTGCTCGGCCGCCACGTCGAGGAGATCTGCGCCCGCACCGGACACCGCGAGGTCGACATCGTCGGGCACAGCCTGGGCGGCCTGATAGCGCGCTACTACGTACAGCGACTCGGCGGTGACCGGCGGGTCCGCACCCTGGTCACGCTCGGCACACCGCACGCGGGCACCGCTGTCGCCCCGCTGGCCAGCGCTCACCCGATCGTGCGCCAGATGCGCAGCGGATCGGCCCCGATCGAGGAGCTGCGGCTGCCGGCGCCCGGCTGCCGCACCCGGTTCGTCAGCTTCTGGAGCGAGCTGGACCAGGTGATCGTCCCCGCGGAGGCGGCCTGCATCGACCACCCCGACCTCGACGTGACGAACGTGCGCGTCAGCGGTATCGGCCATCTCGCGCTGCCCGTGCACCCGGCCGTGGCTGCCCGGATCCGCCAGGCGCTCGACGCACACGAGACGGCCCGGGAGTCCGGCGGCGCCGCGTCAGTGGCCTGAACCCGCCGGATTCCGGAGGCCGCGCCCCGTCCGGCCGGTCCGGGCAACGGCCTTTTCCGCCCAAAAATAGAACGAGTTTCGAACATAGAGCCAAGGCTGTGTGAGTGGTCCGTCGAAAGACGGCCGATTGCCCGATTCCTGAGCGCCCACGAGCCGTGGAAGATTGTCGGCGTCGCATACCGCCGGGTACAGTCGCGGCCACTGCTTTCCCCTCCGGAGTCCCCCCACGGACCCCGGACACAGGTCCTGCTGCCGAGGCGAGAGAGAAGTTGGTGAACGACCAGCACCCCCACGCCGGGTACGTCGGATACGACAGCCACTCCACGGGCGGTTTCGACAACGACCCGCTCTTCGGCTCCCTCCCCGACGGCTACGACGGTTCGTACGACACCACGCCCGGTTACACCACCCCGTACGACAGCGGGCAGGCCGGTTACAGCGGCCAGTACGACACCACCCAGTGGGACACCGGCGCACACCGGACCGCCGCGTACGACCACGCCGCCGACTACGCGGCCTACACCCCCCAGCCTCAGCAGTACCCCCCGTACGACGCGGCCCCGCAGTACGACGCGGCCCCGCAGCAGTACGACACCACCACCACCTGGACAGCGCCCGACACCTACGGCGCGAACATCCCGGCACAGGGCGGCGCCCCGGACGCGTCCGGCCAGTGGGACACCTCCGGTTGGTACACGAACGGCCAGTGGTCAAGCACCGACACGGCGGGTTACGACTCCGGCGCGTACGACGCCACCGCCTGGAACACCGGCGCCACGCCCGAGCACGGACATCAATCGCCGCAAGATGTGACGGCATCGCACGAACCCGAACAGACAACGCAGCATCCTTACGAAACACACGAGCCGTACGAAACACACGAGCCGTACGAAACACACGAGCCATACGAGACGCACGTCGTGCACGAGCCGTACGAGACTCAAGAGACGTACGAGACTCCCGAGCCGTCCGAAGCGCATGACACAGAAGCGCACGACGCATACGAGACGTACCAGGCTCACGAAGACCACCCCCCGGAACAGGACCCGTCTCCGTCCCCGGCCCCTGCCGACTCCCACCGCCCCGTGAGCCGTCCGGTCTCCCGCGGTGGCGGCAGCCGCAGCCGCAGGCGTTCGCCCGCAAGGCGTTCCGCCCTTCTCACCGTCGCCGTTCCCTCCGCCTGCGTGATGAGCGTGGCCGGTATCGCCGCCGCCTCCGTGGGCGGAATGGGCGGAATGGGCGGTGAGGAGAAGAAGGACGACACGACGACGATGGCGGCCGCCGACCCCGGCACGGTCAAGCCGGTCGCCGCCAACAACAAGCTGGACACCCAGCTCGCCAACCTCAGCGCCGACGCGGAGAACTTCGCCGACCGCGCCAGCCGCACCCAGGAGCGCATCGACCTGAAGGAGCGGCAGGCCGCCGAGAAGAAGAAGCGCATCGAGGAGGCCGCCCGCAAGGAGGCCCTGCGCCCCAAGTACGTCATTCCGGTCAAGGAGCACGGTCTCAGCGCGTACTTCGGCCAGGCGGGCGTCAACTGGATGTCCGTGCACACGGGCATCGACTTCCCCGTCCAGTACGGCACCCCGGTGATGGCCGCGACCGACGGCACCGTTCACACGCAGTACAACACCGCGTACGGGAACATGGCCATCGTCACGATGGCCGACGGCACCGAGACCTGGTACTGCCACCTCAGCAGCACCCGGATCCGCTCGGGCCCGGTCAAGGCCGGTGACGTCATCGCGTACTCGGGGAGCTCCGGCAACTCGACCGGCCCGCACATGCACTTCGAGGTGCGGCCCGGCGGCGGCGCGGCCATCGACCCGCTGCCCTGGCTCCGCAGCCACAACGTCGACCCGACCTGAGCCGGCCCGGTCGGGCGGACGGCAACGCCGCCCCGACCGGACGGGCGCTACAGCTTCTGGACCGGCGCGTACCGCAGCAGCAGCTTCTTCGGCCGCTCGTCGCCGAAGTCGACCGTGGCCTTCGCCTGGTCGCCGAGGCCCTCGACGGCCGTCACCGTGCCCAGACCGAACTGGTCGTGGGTGACCCGGTCGCCGACCACCAGCGTGATCGTCGGCTTGTCCGAGGTCCGCCGGGTCGCGAAGCCCGAGGGCCCGGAGCGCGAGCGGGACGCGGACAGCGACGACGTGATGCCCGACGTCGGTCCCGCCGGAGCCCCCATCGGGCCCTTCCGCTTCCACTCCAGGTGCTGTTCCGGGATCTCCTCCAGGAACCGCGACGGCGGGTTGTACGAGGGCTGGCCCCAGGCGCTGCGCATCGCCGCCCGCGTCAGGTAGAGCCGCTCGCGGGCGCGGGTGATGCCGACATAGGCGAGCCGGCGCTCCTCCTCCAGCTCCTTGACCTGGCCCAGCGCCCGCATGTGCGGGAAGACGCCGTCCTCCATGCCGGTCAGGAAGACCACCGGGAATTCGAGGCCCTTCGCCGTGTGCAGGGTCATCAGCGTGACGACTCCGGAGCCGTCGGTGTCCTCGTCGGGGATCTGGTCGGAGTCCGCGACGAGCGCGACCCGCTCCAGGAACTCGGAGAGGGTGCCCGTGCCCTCCTCCTCGCCGCGGTCCTGCTCGAATTCGAGCGCGACGGCGGCGAGCTCCTGGAGGTTCTCGATCCGGGTCTCGTCCTGCGGGTCGGTGGAGGCCTGGAGCTCGGCGAGGTAGCCGGTCCGCTCCATGACCGCCTCCAGCACCACCGCGGGCCCCGCGCCCGATTCGACGATCGTGCGCAGCTCCTCCATCAGCGTGTTGAACCGCTTGACGGCGTTGGCGGAGCGCGCGGCCATGCCGTACGCCTCGTCGACGCGGCGCAGCGCCTGCGGGAAGGTGATCTTCTCGCGCAGGGACAGGGCGTCGATCATCGCCTCGGCCCGGTCGCCGATGCCGCGTTTGGGCACGTTCAGGATGCGGCGCAGCGGGACCGTGTCCTCGGGGTTGGACAGGACCCGGAGGTAGGCCAGGACGTCCCGGACCTCCTTGCGCTCGTAGAAGCGCACACCGCCGACGACCTTGTACGGGAGGCCGACCCGGATGAAGATCTCCTCGAAGACACGGGACTGCGCGTTCGTCCGGTAGAAGATCGCGACGTCACCGGCCTTGGCGTCGCCCGCGTCGGTCAGCCGGTCGATCTCGTCGGCGACGAACTGCGCCTCGTCGTGCTCGGTGTCCGCGACGTAACCGGTGATCCGGGCGCCGGAACCGGCGTTGGTCCAGAGGTTCTTCGGGCGGCGGCTCTCGTTGCGCTCGATGACGGCGTTGGCGGCGGACAGGATCGTCTGGGTGGAGCGGTAGTTCTGTTCCAGCAGGATCGTGGTCGCGTCCGGGTAGTCCTCCTCGAACTGGAGGATGTTGCGGATCGTGGCGCCGCGGAAGGCGTAGATCGACTGGTCCGCGTCACCGACGACGCACAGCTCGCCGGGGGCGTCGGCGGCGCCGGCCGGGCCGACCAGTTCCCGTACGAGCGTGTACTGGGCGTGGTTGGTGTCCTGGTACTCGTCGACCAGGACGTGCCGGAACCGGCGGCGGTAGTGCTCCGCGACGTCGGGGAAGGCCTGGAGCAGGTGGACCGTCGTCATGATGATGTCGTCGAAGTCCAGCGCGTTGGCCTCGCGCAGCCGGGACTGGTACATCGCGTAGGCCTGGGCGAGCGTCTTCTCGAAACCGTCCGCGGCCTGGCCGGCGAAGGTCTCCTCGTCGATCAGCTCGTTCTTGAGGTTCGACACCTTCGCCGTGAACGACTTCGGCGGGAAGCGCTTCGGGTCGAGGTCGAGATCGCGGCAGACCAGGGCCATCAGCCGCTTGGAGTCCGCGGCGTCGTAGATCGAGAACGAGGACGTGAAGCCGAGCTTCTTCGACTCGCGGCGCAGGATCCGTACGCACGCGCTGTGGAAGGTCATGACCCACATGGCGTTGGCGCGGGGGCCGACGAGCTGCTCGACGCGCTCCTTCATCTCGCCGGCGGCCTTGTTGGTGAAGGTGATCGCCAGGATCTGGCCGGGGTGCACCCCCCGCTCGGCGAGCAGGTGGGCGATGCGGTGGGTCAGTACCCGGGTCTTGCCCGAGCCGGCCCCGGCGACGATGAGCAGCGGGGACCCCGCGTGCACGACGGCGGCGCGCTGTTCGGTGTTCAGCCCGTCGAGCAGCGCGGCGGCGTCGATCACCGGGCGGTGGGCCCCGTCGCGGTAGTACGCGTCGCGGGGCGGCGGGGGCCCGTCGAACACGCCCCCGAAGAGGTCCTCCGGCACCGCTTCGGGTGCCGAGTCCTCGGGGGGCGGCGGGGGCCCTTCCTCCGTGTGCTGGAGGCCGGCCAGGAAACTGTCGTCAAAGAGGCTGCTCATCGCTGTCCGAGTCTAGGCCGCCGCACTGACACCCCGGGCTCACATGGCGAACCGCACACCTCCGCACACCTGCGCGCGGCCACCCTGAGCGATGCCGGACGCACACTGCGTGGACGGATCCCGTGCCTGACCTGCCCGCACCGCGTCCACTTCACCAAGGTCACGAAAATGTATCGGGCATATCGAACATCAACCTTCACAGCGGCACCATGAGTTGGCTAGCGTGCACGTTCGGGCGGCCCGTACCCCCAGAGGCGAACCACGCCGAGCGGACGTCCACGCCGAATCCGGGCTGCCTCCATGGAGTCCGGAACCGGGGACCCACACGCAGCACCGGGGTGAATCGGTCCGAAATCCCCCACCAGGACCGTAGGGCAGCCTTCCGTTCCGCCCGAACCCGACAGCTAACCCGGTAGGCGGTCCACGGAAGGAGATGCCGGCCTTGGCGTCGCATCGCAAACCGCGCCCCCGGGTGCGCAGCACCACCCCGGCCATCGGGTTCACGACGGCCGCACTCGCCTCGGTGACCCTGCTGTCCACGCAGAGCGCGCTGGCGGCCCCGGCCCCGAAGCCCAGCATCGAGGACGTGCAGAAGAAGGTCGACGACCTCTACCGGCAGGCGGGTACCGCGACCCAGCACTACGATCAGGCGAAAGAGGCGTCCGCCAAGCAGCGCACCGAGGTGGACACGCTGCTGGACGACATCGCCCAGCGCGCTGACAAGCTGAACGACGCCCGCCGGACGCTCGGGAACTACGCCGCCGCCCAGTACCGCGACGGGGCGCTCGCGCCGACCGCCACCTTCTTCCTGGCGAACGACCCGCAGTCGTTCTTCGACCAGACCCACCTCATGAACCGGATGGCCACGAACCAGCAGCAGGCCGTCACGGACTTCCGTACGAAGCAGGCGGAGGCGTCCAAGAAGCGCGCCGAGGCGGTGACGAGCCTGGAGACGCTCACGGCGTCCCAGACCCGGCTGCGCACCAGCAAGCAGAACGTCCAGGACAAGCTGACCGAGGCCCGCACACTGCTGTCGAAGCTGACCGCCGAGGAGAAGGCGCGCCTCGCCGAGCTGGAGCAGAAGAAGAAGGACGAGGCCAAGCGCAAGGCGGCGGAGCTGGCGGAGAAGCAGGCCGCCGCGAAGGCGGAGGCCGACCGCAAGGCCAAGGAGGCCGGGGGCGGGACCGGCACGGGCACCGGGAGCGGCTCGGGCACCGGGACGGGTTCCGGGACGGGTTCCGGCGGCTCGGACAGCAGCGCGACGACGAAGGCCGGGAAGGTCCTCGCGTTCGCCAGGGCCCAGATCGGCAAGCCGTACGTCTGGGGTGCGACCGGCCCGTCCTCGTACGACTGCTCGGGGCTCACCCAGGCGGCGTGGAGGGCGGCGGGCGTCAGCATTCCGCGGACCACCTGGGACCAGGTGAATGTGGGCACCCGGATCGCGACGGCGGATCTGCAGCCGGGGGACCTGGTCTTCTTCTACGACGACATCAGCCACGTCGGCATCTACAAGGGCGACGGCATGATGATCCACGCGCCGAAGCCGGGGGCGAACGTGCGCGAGGAATCGATCTACTACATGCCGATCTACGGGAGCGTGCGGCCCGGTTAGGGGCGTTGCGGTACGGCGGGTGGCCCCGAGCAGCGGCCATCCGCCGTACCGCTGCCAGGCCGGTCGGTCCGGGCCAGGCAGCGGTACGGTCGGGTCGGGTCAGGTCCAGAGCGTGGCGATGAAGATGTTGACGACCGTCAGTCCGCCCACCGCTGCGAAGAGGCCCTTCTCGACCTTCTCCTCGTCCCGCTTGACGTAGACGAGCCCGAGGATGACGACCAGGATCAGCAGCTTGATGCCGATCTTGACGTTGTTCACGGGGTGGTCGTCGGCCTGGTCGAGCCCGACCAGGGCGATACCGGTGACCAGCATGGTCAGCGCGCCGTGCAGCATCCCCGGCACGAAGCGTGCCGTCCCCGCGCCCATCGCCTTCATCTGGGTGAGGAAGCCACCCAGCAGGGCGGCGATTCCGATGATGTGCAGGGCGACGAAGACATCGATGAGTACACGCATGGTTCCGCACCTTAGCCCTGGCCATATCAGCCTCCCGCAGCCAGGTGAGGCTTACTGGACGCTTGACTGATGAATGCACCAATTGCCTGACTCTGGTGCAATTTTTCCGGTCATCCAGCGACAACGCTGGGCAAAATTCGGGCAATAGGCGTCATTACGACTCCTGCCCGTGCCCCGGGTTTAGCGTCCCTACCCAGGTGACCGGATCACCGCCGATCCGTACCCGGACGGCACCGTCCGGTCGCCCCGCCGAGAGATCCGGCGGCGGGCCGCTCCCCCTGTTGGTGACCCGCCGCCGGACCGGGCGGGCCCGCCGGTAGGCCCCGACGGGCAGTCGACAGGAAGGACCCCCGCCCTCGTGGCCGCGCACCGGAAACCCAAGCAGCGCCCGTACAACGGCTCTGCTGCCCGCACCGCAGCGACCCTCGCCCTCGCCGGGGCCGCGACCGCTGCCGCGCTGCCGGGATCCGCGCACGCCGACCCGACGCCCACCCCCGCCCGGGTCAAGGCCGAGGTGGACCGGCTGTACCGGGAGGCGGAGGTCGCCACCGAGCAGTACAACGGCGCGAAGGTGAAGGCGGCCGCCGCCGCCGAGTCCATCGACGCGATGCGCGACGAGGCCGCCCGCAGGACCGAGCGGCTCAACGCCTCGCGGGACGCGCTGGGCGCGTACGCGGCGGCGCAGTACCGTTCCGGCGGTCTCGACCCCTCCCTCCAGCTGGCGCTCTCCTCGGACCCCGACCAGTACCTGGAGCGCGCCTCCTACGTGGAGCGGGCCGCCGCCGGCCGGGCCGACGAGGTGCGCACCGTGCGGCGCCAGGTCGCGGACGTGGCCCAGCTGCGGTCGGAGGCGGCGGGTCAGCTGGCCGAGCTCACCGCCCGCCAGGCCGACCTGAAGAGGCACCGGGCGACGGTCCGCGCCAAGCTGTCCGAGGCCCGCACCCTGCTGGCCCGCCTCTCCCCCGCCCAGCGCGCCGCGTACGACGCCTCGGACGGCGGCCGCGGCGCGGGCCACGCCGACCGCAGCTCCCCGCGCGGCTCCGACCGGGCACCGAACGCCCGCGCCGCGGCAGCCGTCGCCTTCGCGTACGGGGCCCTCGGCAAGCCGTACGTCTGGGGCGCCACCGGCCCCTCCTCGTTCGACTGCTCCGGCCTCACCCAGGCCGCCTGGCGCTCCGCGGGCGTCTCGCTCCCCCGGACCACGTACACCCAGATCAACGCCGGGCAGCGCGTCGCGAGGTCCGAACTCGCCCCCGGCGACCTGGTGTTCTTCTTCTCGGGCGTCAGCCATGTCGGCCTCTACATCGGCAACGGCCGGATGATCCACGCCCCGCGCCCGGGGGCCCCGGTGCGCATCGCTCCGGTCGACGAAATGCCCTTCGCCGGAGCGACCCGGGTGGCATAGGGAACGCGGACCCGCCCTACGCGCCGATCCGGCTACGGGCCCACTTCACCAGCTCGCGGTCCGCGAGACTCGCGACCCACAGATCGGCCTGCTCGGCATCCGGACCCGGCGGGACAGCGCCGAGCCCGATGACACGGAGGCCCGCCCGACGGGCCGACTCCATGCCCGTGATCGAGTCCTCCACGGCCAGGGCCTCCTCGGGCGGAACGCCGCAGAGGCGGGCCGCCACGTCGTAGACGTCGGGCTCCGGCTTCGGCCGTACGTCCGGCCCGGCGACGACCACGTGTTTGAAGGAACGGAGGAGGCCGGCCCGGTCGAGGCACGATTCCACCATCTCCCGGGGGCAGTTGCTCGCCACCGCGAGAGGGACGTGGCGGGCGGCCAGCCCGACCAGCGCGGCGGCACCCGGCATGGTGACGGGGTCCTCGTCGACCAGCGCGGTGAAGGTGACGAGGAGCGTGTCGGCCAGGTCGTCCGCGAGATCCGGCTTCCCGGTCTCCTCGGCCATCAGCGCGCCGCACTCCTTGTAGTGCACGCCCTTGGCGCGACCGGCGAATCCGGCCGGCGGCTTGAGGCCGAAGGCCCGGAAGGTGCTGGTCCGGGCCTCCTGCCAGTGCCGTTCCGTGTCCATCAGGGTCCCGTCACAGTCGAAGACGATGGCGGACGGGGACCACGAAAGAATGCTACGAGCTGTCATGTCACTACCGTTCTCGGAGACTGCTCCGACCTGTGAGGTGCATGAGTGCCGGTGAACGCCGGAATTCGGATGGGCCACTCGCAGAAATAAGAGGGCCGAAAGACTTCACTGGCCACTGCGAGCATGTGCACGCCGCTGAGCGCGCCGCGCCGGACGTCGATCACCGTTTTCGACTCATGCCGAAAACATCGTAGCCATTACGTTATTTCCGCCCCTCCGATTTCCGCAATCACCAATTCGAGTGCATGAAAATTCCGTGACCACGGGCGGCCGGCGCTCGCGCACGGGACGGAGAAGGGGCCACGACGCCCGGAATACGCCCATCGGCCCTGGTGAGCCGCACTTCCGGTTCGGCGCAGTGCCGTTCGGGGCGGAGCCGTCGGGCTCACGCGAACCAATTTCCCCCAGCAGGGCGACAGATTGTGTGAACACTCACCCGCACGCGCACCGTGGCGAAATAATAAGATCTTCGCGCGCCGCGACCGAGCCCTCCCGGGGGAGGGTCTCCATTCTCCGTCGCAGCGTCAGAACGTTTGAGCGAAGGCGGAACTGAAGTGCAGGACAGGGCTCACGCAACCCGAAAAGCACTACTGGAATCAGCAGCACATCTATTTGTCGAACGGGGTTATGCGGGAACGAGTGTAAATGACATAAGTGATCACTCGGGAAAAACCAGCGGGGCGATCTATTTCCATTACTCCAGCAAGGAGCAGCTGGCACTGGCCGTGGTGCGCGAGCAGTTCTCCACCTGGCCGCAGCTCGCCGCCCCCTACGCCTCGCCCGACATGCCCCCGCTCGAGAAACTGATCGTTCTCAGCTTCGGTATCGCACGGTCCCTCAACGAGGACGTCGTGGCGCGCGCGGGCGCACGACTGTGGGCGGAACGCCGCGGCATCGAGGCAGCCGTGCCCACGCCGTTCGACGCCTGGGCCCTGTCCGTCACCCGGCTGCTCGCCGAGGCCCGCACGAGGGGTGAACTGGCGCCGGGGGTGGAGCCGTCGGCCGCGGCCGTGACGCTCGTGTGCGCGTTCTACGGCCTCTGCACACTGGCCGACGACCTGCCGGGCGGGCGGGACTGGCGGGAGCGACTGGACCACTGGTGGCTGCTGATACTGAAGTCCCTCCAGGCGGACCCGGACCCGGCCGCGCTGCTCGCCCGCGCACGGGCGCGGATTCCCGCGCAGCCGTAGGTCCCGGCTCCGTGTCCGTATCGCGCCGGCCGACGGAATACCCTTCGCCGGAGCGGCCCGGGTGACATAGGCTCCCGTCCTTCCGGCTCACCGGACATCCGACCCGACGGACCGAGGGACACCCACACATGCCGATGGACTTCGACGTCCAGACCTACGCCCGCACGCTCGCCCTGCGCGCCCCGGACCATTACCGGGTCGGCCCGTTCACGGTGCGCCACAACGTGAACTGGTCGCTGAAGTACGCCAATTACGCGATCCCGGACCAGGGCGCCGAACCGACACCCGGTGAACTCGACGCTCTGACAGCGGCGTTCCGCGAGCGGGACCGGATGCCGCGCCTGGAGTACCTGCCCTCCTGGGCACCCGCGGTCGAACCCGCGCTGCTCGCCGCCGGGTTCACCGCCGAGAACCGGGCCCCGATCCTCGCCTGCGCCCCCGGTGACCTGCTGACGCCGAAGCCGGTGGACGGTCTGGTGACGGCCGAACCGGCCACGGACGCGGAGTACGACGCCGCCGCCCTCGTGCAGCACCTGGGATACGGCGGGACCGGCGAGCCCGAGAGCGGCCAGGCGGCGTGGCTGCGCGACGCGGCGGCGGGCGGCGGGGTCGCCGCGCTCGCCACCGTGGACGGCGTCCCGGCCGGCGTCGGGGGCTGCTCGGTCCCGGTCGACGGCCTCAGCGAGCTGGTGGGCCTGGCCGTCGCCGAGGGCTTCCGCCGCCGCGGCATCGGGGCCGCCCTCTCCGCCAGGCTGACCGCGACCGCCTTCGCGCAGGGCTGCCGGGTGGTGTGGCTGGAGCCGGGCGACGCCGATGTGGAACGGATCTACGCGGGGATCGGCTACCGCAGGGTCGGCGAGAAGCTGAACATCTCCCTCGACCCGGAGCGGCCGGCCGGCTGACCCGCGGGGCCCGGCGGCCGGCCCGAGGCCTACCGGCAGGCGTCAGACCAGGCGTCGGGCCGTCGCCCAGCGCGTCAGCTCGTGCCGGTTGGACAGCTGGAGCTTCCTCAGCACCGCGGAGACGTGCGACTCGACCGTCTTCACCGAGATGAACAGTTGCTTGGCGATCTCCTTGTAGGCGTAGCCGCGGGCGATCAGCCGCAGCACCTCGCGCTCGCGCTGGGTCAGCCGGTCGAGGTCCTCGTCGACCGGCGGCGCGTCCGTCGAGGCGAAGGCGTCGAGGACGAAGCCGGCCAGCCGGGGCGAGAACACCGCGTCGCCGTCCTGGACCCGGAAGACCGAGTCGACCAGGTCGGCGCCGGTGATCGTCTTGGTGACGTAGCCGCGGGCGCCGCCGCGGATGACCCCGATGACGTCCTCGGCAGCGTCCGAGACGGACAGCGCCAGGAAGCGCACCGGGTTCTCCACCGCGCCCATGAACGGGGCGCAGCGGCGCAGCACCTCGACACCGCCGCCGCCCGGGAGATGGACGTCCAGGAGGACGACCTCGGGGCGGGTCGCGGTGATGACGGTGACCGCCTGGTCGACGTCGGCGGCCTCACCGACGACCTCGACGCCGGTCTCCTCGGTGCGGCCGATCTCGGCCTGTACGCCGGTGCGGAACATCCGGTGGTCGTCGACGAGCACGACTCGTACCCGGCGCTCCGGGCCCTCGTGGCTCCCGGTCGCCTCAGTGGTCCCGTTCATCGCTCGTCCTCTCCATTTCCAGCTCGACTTCCGTGCCCCCGCCGGGCACCGAACGCAGCCGGGCGGTACCGCCGTTGCGCTGCATCCGGCCGATGATTGATTCTCGTACGCCCATTCTGTCCCCCGGTACGGAGTCCGGATCGAATCCGGGGCCCCGGTCCCGCACCGAGACGAAGACCGTGCGGCCCTCGACCTCCGCGTAGACCTGGACGGCGCCGCCCTCGCCACCGTACTTGGCGGCGTTGACCATCGCCTCGCGTGCGGCCTGCATCTGTGCGGTGAGCTTCTCGTCGAGCGGGCAGTCGCCGACGACGACGACCTCCAGCGGGACGCCGTGCTTGTCCTCGACCTCGGCGGCGGCGCGTTTGACGGCCTCGGCCAGGGTCTCTGGTTCGTCGTCCTCGTCCTTGCCGGTGCCCTCGGGGTTGTAGAGCCAGTTGCGCAGCTCGCGTTCCTGGGCGCGGGCCAGTCTGCGGACCTCGCCCGGGTCCTCCGCGTTGCGCTGGATCAGCGTGAGGGTGTGCAGGACGGAGTCGTGCACATGGGCGGCGACCTCGGCCCGCTCCTGGGCCCTGATGCGCATCAGGCGTTCCTCGGAGAGGTCCTGGGTCATCCGCACGAGATAGGGCCCGGCCAGCAGGGCGATGCCGGTGAGCACGGCGATGGCCGCGGTGAGGACGTTGCCGAGCTGGGCGGCGGAGCCGCGTACCACCAGGAAGACCGTGAGACCGAGGCCGACCAGGGCGACTCCGGCGAGCCCCCGCGCCAGGTTCAGCACCCGGCGGCGGCTGCCGACCTCCATCCAGCGGGCGCGGCGGGCGTTGTCGGCCTGCCGCCACACCAGGACGGAGCCGGCGCCGATCAGCAGCGTGGGCCAGATGTAGCGGTCGGCCTTGCTGCCCATGTCGACGTTGCCGACGAAGATCACGGCGCCGATGAGCAGCGCGACGAGGGCGAAGACCTGGCCCCGGTCCGGCTTGCGGAGCCGGCGTCTGCCGTCGGGGGCGGTCTCGAAGACGGAGCGCGGGCTGTCCACGCCGCCGACGCCGAGCGGGACGACGATCCAGAACACGGCGTACAGGAGTGCGCCGAGGCCGTCCGCGAAGAACAGTCCGAGGAAGACGAACCGCACCCAGGCGACCGGCAGTCCGAGGTGTCCGGCGAGTCCGCGTGCGACGCCGCCGAGCAGTCGTCCGTCGGCGCTGCGGTACAGCTTGCGCAGCGGCGGCTCCTCCTGGTCGGGGTTGAGAGAGCTGGCGGCTCGGGCGGTGGCGGCTGGCATGACCCGATCGTCACACGTGCGTGCGGGCGGTGGCATCAGGGTCGGCCCCCACTTCAACCCTGAGAGCCGGGGACGGACCGGGACAGGACGGGCCATGACCGGACCGGGCGGCGGAACGGCCCCTCAGGGTCCGGCGGGACGGATCTCAGGGTTCGGCCAGGGTCGGGACGGGTGCCGGACGGCCCCGGCGCCCGTCACCATGGACCCATGACCGTTCCCCAGGATGCGCCGCCCGGCGTCGTACCGCCGCCCCCCGGGCCCGGCCCGCGGCTTCGGCGCAGCTCGCGGCAGAAGGTGGTGGCCGGGGTGTGCGGCGGCCTCGGCCGGTACTGCGACGTCGATCCGGTGATCTTCCGGATCGTGCTCGGTGTGCTGTCCGTGACCGGCGGTATCGGGCTGATCTTCTACGGCTTCGCGTGGCTGCTGGTCCCGCTGGAGGGCGAGGACGAGAACGAGGCGCGCCGGCTGCTGTCGGGCCGGGTCGAGGGGGCGTCGCTGGTCGCGGTGCTGCTCGCGCTGATCGGCTGCGGCCTGTTCCTGTCCATGCTGGGCAACGGCGGCACGCTGGCGTTCGCCGCGATGCTGTCCCTCGCGGTGCTCGGCTTCTCCGTCTGGACGCAGCACCGCAGGACGGCCGATCCGCAGGGCCCGCTGCATCCGGCGGCCGCGCAGGCGGTGTCGGACGCGCCGCCCGAGGTGAAGGCGCCGCCGCGGCCGGACAGCCCGTCCTGGTGGCGGGACCCGATCATCAAGGACGGCACCTCGGGGCCGGTGGGCTCCGGCTATCTGTGGGGGCCCTCGGACACGGTGATGGACGCCGGGGCGGCCCGGCCGCCCGGGGCGACGGCCGATGCCCCGTTCCGGGTGCCCCGGCCGTCGCGGGGGAACCCGGAGGCGACCTCGATCGCCGGGGCGGTCTTCCTGCTGGCGCTGCTGGCGGGCGTCGTGGGCGCGCAGGCGAACTGGGACTCCCAGCCGCTGGGCAGGAGCCTGCAGATCGGCCTGGCCGCCGCGCTCGCGGTGTTCGGGGCCGGGATGGTGGTCAGTGCCTTCGTCGGCCGGACCGGCTTCGGCACGGTGCTGCTCTCGGTGATCACCGCGGGCCTGCTGGCGGGTGCGTCCGCGCTCCCCGCCGAGATCACCGCGCACTGGGTGCGCGAGGAGTGGCGGCCGGCCTCGGTCTCCGCCGTGCAGCCCCGTTACGAAGTGGGTTCCGGGGTGGCGGACCTGGACCTCACCCGGGTCGCCGTGCCGAAGGGCGACACCCTCAGGACCCAGGTGGAGGTCGGTGCGGGCCGGGTCGTCGTGCGCGTGCCGGAGGGGGTCACCGTGCGGCTGAACGCGCGGGCCGGTCTCGGTGACATCACCCTGCCCGGCGAGTGGCGAAAGGGCGACGTGGACATCAGGGTCTCGGAGAACGAGCACCACACGCTGCGCCCCCCGTCGGGCGGCACGCCGGCCGGCACCGTGGAACTCGATCTGAAGGTCGGCATCGGACAGGTGGAGGTAGCCCGTGCTGCGTCATGAGATCCGGCCCGGACGGGCCGTGGCGGGCCTGGTGATGCTGGGCCTGGCAGCCGGTTACGCGGCCGATGCCGCCGGTGCCTGGCACGCGCCGTGGGTGTTCTTCGTCGCGCTCTTCACCGGCGGCCTCTGGGTCGCCGTCCTGACCACGTGGGTGGCCTACCGGATCCGGCGGCGCCGCGACGCGAAGAGGGCGTCCAGGGAGAAGGACGCGGCCCCGCCGAGCAGCAGCGGCAGCCAGGCCATGAGGTAGGCCAGGTCGTTGCCGAGGTAGTAGGGCTCGACCTGCCAGCTGACGGTCAGCCAGAGGCTCAGCGAGATCAGCGCACCGCCGAGCGCGGCGATCCTGGTCCACAGGCCGAGGAGCGTGCCGATCCCGACGGCGAGTTCACCGATCGCGATGGCGTAGCCGAAGCCGGACGGGCTCTTGAGGGCGAGGTCGACGAGGGCCGGGATCGCGGAGGAGTCCCGGACCGCGCTCATGGTCTCGCCGATGGAGCCGTTGCCGGTGGTGTGGAAGAACGCGCTGTCGGTCAGCTTGTCGAGCCCGGCGTAGAGGAAGGTGACCCCGAGGAAGATCCGCAGCGGCAGCAGGGCGTGCTCCCGCGCCAGCTCCCGCAGGCTCCTGGCCTCGCCCAGACCTCGCCCGTTCATGCCGTAGTGCATGGTTCTCCCGCCTTCCGCAGCCCCGCGGCGGACCGCCGGGTCCCACCCACAGAGCCATTCGACCCTCGCCGGACCGTTCGACCCGTCACCAGACCTTACGTACGCGGGGATGGCGCTGCTCACCGGATGCCCGACGAGTTCGCCGGGCGGCGGGCGAGCGGGCTCCGGAGGGCCTCAGTCGGTCACGTCGATCTCGACCCGGTTCGACTCCGTCCCCGCAGCCGTGACCACCTGTACCTCGACCACCCCCGGCTCCACCTCCACCGGCACCGGCACCGTCAGCACCGTGTCGGTCGGGTTGGCGAAGCCGCCGGGGACCGGGATCAGCGGGACGTGGACGTGGACCGTGCCGATCCGGACGACCATGCGGGCCAGCCGGTCGGGGGCCCCGGCGCCGGGCGGGACGAATCCCGCGCCGCGGATCTCGATGTCGTCGCCGGTACGGATCGGGGCGTCCAGATCGCCGGCCTCCCGGGCCCTGACGACCGACAGCACCACCGGCCGGCCGGACTCGGTGTACTTCCCGGCGAAGTAGGCCGCCGCGGAGACGGCCACCAGCAGGGCCAGCCCCCAGGGCAGATCGGGCAGTTGCTCGGGCCGCCGGGCCAGCCGGACCGCAGCGAAGAGCACGGCGACGGTGCTCACCAGCACGTACTGCACATCGGTGAAGCCGCCCCGGCCCGAGTCGTCGGTCAGCAGATCGGCGGCGCGCGGCCGATCGGCCCGCAGCTTCTGGAGCCGCCCGGACACCACCCGTACGCTCACCACCCGCCGCACCACCACGGCGATGGCGCACACCAGCGCCAGCACGGTCACCACTCCGGCGCCGCGCGCCAGGTCCAGGCCCTCGATCAGCGCGTCGCGCTGTGCGTGGCCGGAGGCGCCCGCCAGCTGGAGTGCGAGGACGAGTACGGAGAAGACCGCGAGCAGCACCCAGGACGCGGCGACCGCGCGGGAGGTGGAGAGCCGGTTGTCCTCACCGATCAGCGGGGCGAGGAGGCCGCCGCGCGCCCGGTGGACGTGGGCGGCCGTGGTCAGCAGCCCGGCGGTGACGAGTCCGGCGACCAGGCCGGCGGTGCGGGCGTGGGTCCAGCCCGCCCCGATCGCGGTGGCGGCCTCGGCGATCGCGAGTACGGCGACGGCGCCCCACACGATGACCAGGGTGCGCTGCCACACCCGGTACAGCCAGGCGTCGCCCGCCTCCCGGCCCCGGTCGGCGACGGCGCGCGCCGACTGGGTCAGCTCGTCCGATACCCACTGCCGGGTCGCGGAGGCGGACCGGGCGACCCCGGAGGGCAGCCCCTGGCCCGCGGCGAGTTCGTCCCGCTTGGCCAGGAAGGCGGCCACCGCGCGCCGGTGTCCCTCGCGCGCTCCGTGCGGGCAGTCGCCGCACGTACAGCCACCGCCGTGCGTGCCTTGTCGTGCCTCGTCCAACGCCACGGAGAACGCCGCCCTTTCCCGCCCCGGTACAGCTGTGGCTCAATCCAACTCAGCTGTGATTGCTGCGAATTGTGCCGTACCGGGAGGGCTGCTCCCGCATCGGGGCGCAGCGGGCGGCCGAGATCGTCAGAACGTTCGAGCGATGCGCTGCCACTGCGGCTGGTAGTTGATCCAGGCGACCAGGTCGCTGCCGAGCTGTTCCCGGGTGGTGACGGCGTCCCGGTGCTCGATCAGCACCGGCTTCCCGGCCGCCCGCGCGGCCAGCTGCACCTGGCAGGACCGCTCCATCGTGAGGAACCACCAGGCCGCCGCGTCCACCGAGTCGCCCACGGTCAGCAGTCCGTGGTTGCGCAGGATGACTGCCTTGCGGGCGCCGAGCGCGGCCGCGATCCGGCGCCCCTCCTCCTCGTCCACGACGACCCCCGTGTACGCGTCGTAGAGGGCGTGGTCCTCGTAGAAGGCACAGGACTCCTGGGTGATCGGCTCGATGAGCTCCCCCAGCGAGGCCAGGGCGCGGCCGTGCACGGAGTGGGTGTGCGCGACGGCGACGACGTCCGGGCGGGCCCGGTGCACCTGGGCGTGGACGGCGAACGCCGCCTGGTTGACGTGGTGGCGGCCCTCGACGACCTGGCCCTCCCCGTTGACCAGGATCAGCTCGTCCGGCCGCAGTCCCTCGAAGGGGGCGCCGAAGGGGTTGACCCAGAAGCAGTCGGGGAATTCCGGGTCGCGTGCCGTGATGTGCCCGGAGACGCCGTCCTCGTACCCGTACTCCCCGAACAGCCGCAGCGCCCCGGCCAGCCGCTCCTTGCGGTACGCGCGCTCGTCGCCGGCGGAGGCGTGCGCGGGCGGCATCGCGAAGTGCAGCTGCTCCACGGGTATGGGTGTGGGCTCGGGCATGGCGGCTCCTCTGGGGCTCCCGGGCGTGTGGGACCAGTCGTACGGGATCGGGCGCAGGAGATCAGTGGTACGGGATCGGAAGTTACCGCCGGTTGCCGCAGGTGACCAGAGGCACGGTGCATCGATTCGGGGCGGAAACGCGGCGATGCCGCCGCCCGTGGGAAACGGACGGCGGCATCGCCGCGGGAACCGGGAGGGGGATTACTCCCACTCGATGGTGCCCGGCGGCTTGCTCGTCACGTCGAGGACCACGCGGTTGACGTCCGCGACCTCGTTGGTGATGCGGGTGGAGATCTTGGCGAGCGTCTCGTACGGCAGTCGCGACCAGTCCGCCGTCATGGCGTCCTCGGAGGAGACCGGGCGCAGCACGATCGGGTGGCCGTAGGTGCGGCCGTCGCCCTGGACGCCGACGCTGCGGACGTCCGCGAGCAGGACCACCGGGCACTGCCAGATGTCGCGGTCCAGGCCGGCCGCGGTCAGCTCCTCGCGGGCGATGGCGTCGGCGTCGCGCAGCAGGTCGAGCCGCTCCTTGGTGACCTCGCCGACGATGCGGATGCCGAGTCCGGGGCCGGGGAAGGGCTGGCGCTGGACGATCTCCTCCGGCAGGCCGAGCTCCTGGCCGACCATCCGGACCTCGTCCTTGAACAGCTGGCGCAGCGGCTCGACGAGCTGGAACTCGATGTCGTCGGGGAGCCCGCCCACGTTGTGGTGGGACTTGATGTTGGCGGTGCCGGTGCCGCCGCCGGACTCGACGACGTCCGGGTAGAGGGTGCCCTGCACGAGGAAGGCGACCTCGGGGCCGTCCTCCTGGAGGATCTCCAGCTGGGCCTGCTCGAAGACGCGGATGAACTCGCGGCCGATGATCTTCCGCTTCTGCTCCGGGTCGGACACGCCGGCCAGGGCGTCGAGGAAGCGCTTCTCCGCGTCGACCACCTTCAGCTTCGCGCCGGTCGCGGCCACGAAGTCCTTCTCGACCTGCTCCGTCTCGCCCTTGCGCATCAGACCGTGGTCGACGTAGACGCAGGTGAGCTGGGAGCCGATGGCCTTCTGCACGAGGGCCGCGGCGACCGCGGAGTCGACCCCGCCGGAGAGGCCGCAGATGGCGCGCTTGGTGCCGACCTGCTCGCGGATGAGGGCGATCTGCTCCTCGACGACGTTGGTGGTCGTCCAGTTCGGCTCGATGCCGGCGCCGCGGTACAGGAAGTGCTCCAGCACCTGCTGGCCGTGCGTGGAGTGCAGGACCTCCGGGTGGTACTGGACGCCGTAGAGCTTCTTCTCGTCGTTCTCGAAGGCGGCGACCGGCACGACGTCGGTGGACGCGGTGACGGTGAAGCCCTCGGGGGCGGCGGAGCAGGCGTCGCCGTGCGACATCCACACCGACTGCTCGGCCGGGGTGCCCTCGAAGAGGGTCGAGCCGGTCTTGGAGACGGCGAGCGCGGTACGGCCGTACTCACGGGCACCGTTGTCGTCGACGGTGCCGCCGAGGGTGGTGGCCATCAGCTGGAAGCCGTAGCACATGCCGAAGACGGGGACCCCGGCCTCGAACAGCGCACGGTCGAGCGAGGGCGCGCCCTCTGCGTACACGGAGGACGGTCCGCCGGACAGGATGATCGCCCGGGGGTTCTTGGCCAGCATCTCGGCCACCGGCATCGTGGACGGCACGATCTCGCTGTAGACCCGGGCCTCACGGACGCGGCGGGCGATGAGCTGGGCGTACTGCGCGCCGAAGTCGACAACGAGGACCACGTCGGTGGTGGTGTCGGGGGCGGCGGGGGGTGCTGCTGGCACGGGGCGGCCTTCCGGCGGTGGAGGGGGGTCGGTCCTCCCGATTCTACCGGCGGCCGGGGGCGCTCCTCGTCGCGCCGGGTACGGGGTGCGGGGCCCGGCGCCCTCGCACCGCCCGGGGGCACAGGTGTACGACCGTCTCAGCATCCGGGCCGGGCGTTGGCTCCCGTCCGCCGCCCGGTCCATACTGTGTCCCATGCGTCAGCACACGATCTTCGTCTTTACCTATGGCAACCGGCCCGCCGGCTGCCATGGTCGTGCTGCTTGAGCAACTGACAAGCAACGTTCCAGGCGCCCCGGGCCGACAGGCCCGGGGCGTTCTGGCGTTCCGGGCCCGGTCGGCCCGCGGGGAGCCGCACCCCACCGGGAGACCCACCATGAGCAGCACCGCGACCGACCGGACCGCCACCGCCCGCACCGCCGCAGTCCGCACCACCGCCGCCCGCACCGCCGCCGAGGAGACCGGCGCGCACACCGAGGAGGCCGCGTCCCTGATCGGCGACGCCCGGTCGCGCATCGACGCCCTCGACGACCGGATCATCGGTCTCGTCCAGGAACGGATGGCCGTCTCCTCGGTCATCCAGGAGGCCCGGATCACCTCCGGGGGCCGCCGGGTGAACCTCTCCCGGGAGATGGAGATCCTCGGCCAGTACCGGGACGCGCTCGGCAAGCCCGGCACCTCCCTCGCGATGACGCTGCTGGAGCTGTGCCGCGGCCGCGTGTGAGGTGCCGCAGGCCGGACGGCCCGTCTCGCCACAGGGCTGTAGGGGCGTATCCCAGTTCGGGCCGGCTCTCACCCGTACGGCGCGTGACCGGGCCCGGCGCGGCTTCGTTGGTCCCGGTGTCCGTGCCAGCCAGGGGCGGCTGTGGCAAGAAAACCACGCGTGGCTCCGCCGGGGCGTGTGGCGTGCTCCGTGTACGCCGTGGGACCGCGCACCGGCGTGCGTGACCGGTCGGCAGGGGACAGCAGCCCGGTCACCCGAACGGCCGGCTCCGGGGACGCCCGGGGCCGGCCGTTCTCTGCTGTCCGGCCTCGCTCAGCGGGCCGCGCGACGGCGGGACACCGTGTGGAGGACACCGCCCGCGGCCAGGGCGGCCAGGGCCGCGACGCCGATCGTCAGGGCGACGGAGCCGGTCGCGGCGAGGCCGCCGCCGGAGTCACCGCCGGTGGTGCCCGTCGAGGACGAGCCGGTCGCGGACGAGCCGGTCGTGCCGCCGGAGCCCCCCGACGCGCTGCCGCCGGAGTCGCCCGCTCCCCCGGCGGAACCGCCGGTGGCCGCAGATCCGCCGGATGCCGCGTCACCGTCGCCGGTGGTGGCTCCGGAGTCGCCCGAGCCGGAGTCCCCGGCGTTGAGCACCAGCGAGGCCGTGTTGTTGGCGGGCTCGGGGTCGAAGGGCAGCTTCGGCTCCGCGAGGTGGGTGTTGCGGACCACGACCTTGCCGGACGCACCCTCGACCCTCTTGACGATCTTCAGCTCGAAGGGCAGGGCGAAGTCGGCGTCCTCACGGACGGACATCGGGGTGGAACAGAAGTAGCGCGGGGCCGCGGTCTGGTCCTCGCGGTACTCCCCGTCGGCCGTCACACCGCGGCAGGTGCCGGGCTTGGTGACGACCGAGGCGCCCTCGGGGACGGTGACGTCGACGGTGGCGACGTCCTCGCCGGAGCGGATGTACCCGATCCACGCCGGTCCCCGGTTGCGGAATCCGACGTTCACCTCGACCGAGTCGCCCGCGTCGCCCTCCGCCCGGTCACCGTAGGCCGCGAAGTCGGCGCTGTTGGCGGTACGGAAGTCGACGTCCTGCTGGTTGTCGCTCGGGTCGAGGTCGGCCGTCAGGGCCGCCGGGGCCTTGCGCAGGGCCAGCGTGGCGCCCTTGCCGGGGCTGTACTCCGCACCGGCCCGCTGCGCGGCGCGGGCGGCGGAGCCGTTCTCCTCGACCCGGTAGAGGAACGAGTCGTAGAACGCGCGCTCGGTGGCCCTGATGGCGGGCGGCTCGGCGAGCGTGTAGGCGACGCCGGGCTCGTAGCTGCCGTCGAAGGAGCACAGGGCGGTGGTCCAGGCACCGGGACTGCCCATGCCCAGGTCGGACTCGCTGTACTCGCAGTTCTGGTAGCGCTCGGTGAACTCCATGCCGCGGGTGTACCGCAGGGTGAGCAGCACGCCGTCGGCCGCGCGCGTGCCGTTGTTCGTGAAGGTGACGGGCACCGGCTGGGTGTCGCCGGGCTCCAGCTCCGTCGTGAAGGGCAGCCGCTCCATCGAGAGGTCGGGGCCGCCGACGCCGACCAGGGCGGTGAACGAGGTGAACGTGGCCCCGTCCGCCTCCGCGGTGACCTCGATGGTGCCCGTGTCGCCGTCCTCGCTGCCCTGGGCCGCGGTGACGTCGAGCTCGGCGAGCGTGCTCAGCCCCGGGAAGATGCCCCAGTCGTGGCAGACGGCACGCGTCCCGGTGGTGGTGCAGTCGGCACCGCCTTCGTCGCCGAAGGACACATCCGCGACGCCCTCGATCCCGCTGAGGTCGAAGCGGACGGTGTACTCGCCCTGGAAGGCCCCGTTCTCCTCGTCCTCTGACGGGTTGTTGACCGTGAAGTCGAGGGACGCCTTCTGCGGAGCGCCCGTCGCCGGGTACGGGTGCAGCGCGGTCTCGGCCGGCCCGCCGAGCGTGAACGCGGGGACGGCGGCCTGCGCCGGAGCGGTCAGGGTGAGAGATCCTGCGGCCATCAGACCGGCGGCGGCGAATCCACCTGCGGCGCGGCGCAGCGCCGCTCTCGGGGTCGTGCTTCTCATCGCGGGACCTTCTGGGGGGTCGGGGGGACTGTGCGGCTGCTGTGGCAGCGGTACGAGTTCGACCCCGGGCCCGTACGAACAGTTGCGCGGGCGCAGGTCACGGATTGAGCACGGACGCACACGTGAGCGGCGTCACATAAGAATTCTGTGAATCCCGGGACAACCATCGGGACACCTTGCAGGTCATGCATGCGGAACCACCGGTCACATCCGTAACGCGGCTTCACCGGTAGAGCATGAGGGGCTGCACTCGGAGGGGGGTGCAGCCCCTTCTGCTGTCCCGCTCCGGGTCAGGCCTGCCCGGCCCTTCCGGCTTCCCCGCTCTCCGCGGCCTGCCCGGCCTTCTTCGGCGGCACCGCGGGCATCCCCAGGAACGGCAGCCTCAGCGCGCCGAACGCCTCCTTCGGCACGGCCGGCGCCTGCGGCTCGACCGCCGCCAGCCGCTCGTACGCCTCGCCCGCCGCCGGGCGGGGGTCCCGCTCGCCCTTGTTCGGCCAGAAGGACATGGCGCGTTCGGCCTGCGCGGTGATCGTCAGCGACGGGTTGACTCCGAGGTTGGCGGAGACCGCAGAACCGTCGACCACCGATATGCCGGGGTGGCCGTACAGCCGGTGGTACGCGTCGATCACCCCGTCCTCGGCGCTCGCGCCGATCGGGCAGCCGCCGAGGAAGTGCGCGGTGAGCGGGGTGCCCATCAGCTCGCCTATGTTGGAGCCCGCGAAACCGTTGATCTCGTCGGCGAGCAGGGTCGCGCTCCGGGTCGCCTCCGCTATCTGGGTCGGGTTGGGCGCGCCGTGCCCCTGACGGGCGGTGAGCAGGCCCTTCCCGATGCCGCCGGGCTTGCGGTACGCGGTCAGGGAGTTGTCCAGCGACTGCATGACGAGCCCGATGATGGTCCGCTCCGACCAGCGCCGGTTGGAGAGCGAGCGCACGGCGAGCGTCGGGTGCTTGGCCATGTTGCCGAGCCAGCCCAGTACCCGGTGGGTGCTGAAGGGGACCTGGAGGATGGTCATCCCGCCCATCGCGTTGGATCCCTTGCCGTAGCGGACCGGTTCGATGTGGGTGTTCTCGTCGGGGTGGATCGACGAGGTGATGGCGACGCCCCTGGTGAAGTCGGCCTTGCGGCCGTGCTTCCTGCGGTACCGCCGGTCGGAGGTCTGCGCGCCCACGAGCCCTTCGGAGTTGGTCCGGGTCAGCTCGCCGAGCCGGGACGAGATACGGGGCAGCAGCCCCCGGTCCTTCATCGTGTGCAGCAGGGTCTGGGTGCCGTACGTGCCCGCCGCGACGACCACCTGGCGGGCGCGCAGCCGCGTCGGCCTGCCCTTCCTGCGGCGGTCGGTGGGGACGGTGGTGACGCGGTAACCGCCCTCCGGGTCGTCCGTGACCGCGACGACGGAGGTCATCGGGTGGATGACCGCTCCGGCCTTCTCCGCGAGGTGGAGGTAGTTCTCGTTGAGGGTGTTCTTCGCGCCGTGCCGGCAGCCCGTCATGCACTCGCCGCACTCCGTGCAGGCCTTGCGGGCGGGGCCCGCACCGCCGAAGTACGGGTCGGCGACCGTGCCGCCGGGCTTCGCCCTCGCCGTGCCGTCGGCGTCCTTGCCGTCGCCGAAGAACACGCCGACCGGGGCGAGGTGGAAGGTGTCGCCGACGCCCATGGCCTCGGCGGCCGCCCTGAGGTGGACGTCCGAGGGGGTCGTGGTCGGGTTGAGCCGCACCCCGAGCATCCGGGTGGCCTGGTCGTAGTACGGCTTCAGCTCGTCCTGCCAGTCGGTGATGTGCGCCCACTGGCGGTCCTCGAAGAACGGCGCCGGGGGCACGTACAGCGTGTTGGCGTAGTTCAGCGAGCCGCCGCCGACCCCCGCGCCGGCCAGCACCATCACCTTGCCGAGCAGATGCACCCGCTGGATGCCGAAGAGGCCGAGGGCGGGGGCCCAGAGGTAGTTCTTCAGGTCCCAGGAGTTCTTGGGCAGCGTGCCGGGGGTGAACCGGCGGCCGGCCTCCAGGACGCCGACCCGGTACCCCTTCTCGCTCAGCCGCAGAGCCGACACCGCGCCGCCGAAGCCCGAACCGACGACCAGTACGTCGTAGTCGTAGGCGGCGTCGTCCTCGGCCGCACCGGCCGGTCCGGCCTGATTCTGGGCAGGGCTGTCCTGGGACATGGCACTCCTCGGTACGAAAAGGACAGAAATGCTGCGGGCGGACAGGTCAGCGCAGGCGGAACGCCTTCATCGCCTTCAGGCTGCGGCTCATGAACGCCGCGTACTTCTCGTCGTCCATCCCGAAGGACGGGGCGAGCGGGATCAGCCGCTGCTGGGCGACCGTCTGGGCCTCGGTGTACTTGAGGATGCCCTCGGAGCCGTGCCGGCGGCCGAGTCCGGACTGCTTCATGCCGCCCATCGGGGACTGCACGCTGCCGTACGCGGGGGCGTAGCCCTCGTTGATGTTGACGGTGCCGGTCCGCAGCCGGGCGGCGACCTGGTGGCCGCGCCTGCCGTCCTTGGTCCAGACACTGGAGTTGAGACCGTACGGGGTGGCGTTGGCGAGGCCGATGACCTCGTCCTCGTCGCTGAAGCGGTAGAGGGAGACGACCGGGCCGAAGGTCTCCTCGGTGCAGACGGCCATCGGCGCCTCGACGCCGTCCAGGATGGTCGGCTCGTAGAAGAGCGGGCCGATGTCGGGGCGGGCGACACCGCCCGCGACGAGCGTGGCGCCCTTCTCGACGGCCTCCGTGACATGCCGGCTGACCGTCTCCAGCTGTCGTTCACCGACCAGTGAGCCCATGTCGGCCCCGTAGGCCAGGGAGTTGCCGAGCCGCATGGCCTTCGTGCGGGCGGCGAACCGCGCCACGAAGTCGTCGGCGACCGACTCGTGGACGTACAGCCGCTCGATGGAGATGCAGAGCTGGCCGGCGGAGGAGAAGCAGGCCCGCACGGCGCCCGCGGCGGCCTTCTCCACGTCGGCGTCCTTCAGGACCAGCATGGCGTTCTTGCCGCCGAGCTCCAGCGAGACCCCGACGAGCCGGGCCGCGGCCCCCTGGGCGACCTCGCGGCCGGTGCGGGTGGAGCCGGTGAACGAGACGTAGTCGGCGTGCTTGACGACCTCGGGGCCGACCACGGGTCCGTCACCGAGGACGACCTGGAACACCTCGGCGGGCAGCCCGGCCTCGATCAGCAGGTCACGGGCCCACAGCGCGGTCAACGCGGTCTCCGTGTCGGGCTTCATCACCACGGCGTTCCCGGAGACGAACGCGGGCAGCGCGTCACCGACGGACAGCTCCAGGGGGTAGTTCCACGGCGCGATCTGGCCGATGACACCGCGCGGCTGGCGCAGCTCGGTGACCTTGGTGAGGGTCGGTACGACTCCGGTGTGCCGCTTCGGCCGCAGATACGAACCGGCCTTGCGGCCGTAGTGCCGGGCCGCGACGGCGACCGCCTGCACCTCCTCGTGGGCGTGCAGACGGGCCTTGCCGGTCTCCAGCTGGATGAGGTCGAGAACCTCGGACTGGCGGCTGAGCACGAGGTCGTGGAAGCGCAGCAGCACGGCTGCCCTGGCCCGGACGGGCGTCGCGGCCCAGACCGGCTGGGCGGCACGGGCCCGCTCGAAGGCGGCCGCCACGTCCTCGGGAGTCGACTCGGGCAGGTCGGCCAGCTTCTCCCCGGTGAAGGGGGTGTGGTTGGCGGTACGGCCGGAGCCGACGACGCCGCGGGTCAGCTGGGCGATCACCTCGGGGGTCACGACATCGGCGGCCGTGCGCACGCCCGCGGGCGCTGCCGCCACCGGGTTGGTGCCGACACCGGCGGCGGAGGTGGGCGTGGAGGCCTGCGAGTCCGTCATGAGGGCGAGAGTACGTCCAGCCGGATGCTTTGGGTACCCGTGGGTAACGGCTTTTCACACTCCCCACAACAGCCCGTCCCGGTACGCGCCGATCGAGCCAGTGACCACTGGCGGCGTAAGCGCTGATCAGGGGCTATCTCCCAGGCCACTGGTCAGGAGAACTGAATCTTCAGGCCCTCGACCACCTGGTCGAAAATCTTCTCGCCGTCCCTGGCGGTCTGCCCCTCGGCGGGCGTCTCGACCCGGATCAGCCAGTAGGGACCGCCCTTCCGCTCCCCCGGAATCCACAGCTCCTGGTAGCGACGGCGGGGCAGGTCGAGGGAGTCGTTGGAGTACTCCGCGTATTCGACGGTCATCTCGAAGCCCTCACGCCCCTGGTGCGTGATCTTCCGGTGGGTGACGGACACCTCCTTCATCTGCGTGGAGTCCGAGCCGCCCTTCTCGTAGAACTCCTGGCGGACGGCGGCGTCGGGCCCCGGGTCGTTGGCGTCGCCGGGGGTGGCCGCCCGGTGCCAGAAGTCGATGCTGGTCACGCCTCCGGGGTCGGTGAACCAGACCGCCCCGCCGTCCGCCTGCCGTCGCTTGTACTCCTGCGGCACGGTCACATCCGCCTGGAGCACCTCTCGCTCCGGTCTGACCTGCCAGCCATCCGGCAGCTCACCGCCGGTGAACGGGTTGACGAAGATCAGAACGAGCGCGAGGACAAGAGCCAGCAGGCCCCCGCCGAAGCCGTACTGGGCCCGCCGGTTGCCGTGCAGCACCGGAGGCAGCCAGCGGTCCCCGGCCCCGCCGCGGCCGCCTCCCGGCAGCCGGGTCGCGGCGGCCGGAGCGGACGGCGCCGAGGCGACGGACTCCAGTGTCTGGCGGACCTCGGCCGCCGCGGGCCGCGCCCCGGGGTCCTTGCGCAGCAGCTGCATCACGAGCATGCCGAAGGCGCCCGCACCGCGGGCCGGCATCTGCGGCTCGGCGGACAGGACGGCCTGGAGCGTGGCCGGGGTGTGCGAGCGGCGGTACGGGGAGACGCCCTCCACCGAGGCATACAGCACCACCCCCAGCGACCAGAGGTCGGATTCGGGCCCGGGACGCTGCCCCAGCACCCGTTCCGGCGCGATGTACTCCGGCGAGCCGACGAACGCGCCGGTCTCGGTGAGCGCCTCCTCGCCCTCCACCTGCGCGATGCCGAAGTCGGTGAGGACGACTCGGTCCCCGCGTCCCAGCAGCACGTTGGCCGGTTTGACGTCACGGTGCAGCACGCCCGCGCCGTGGGCGGCGATCAGCGCGCCCAGGACGGCGAGCCCGATCCTCGACGCCTCGCGCGGGTCGAGCGTGCCCTCCTGGAGCAGTTCGGCCAGCGACTGCCCGCGCACCAGCTCCATCACGATCCACGGCTTGGCGTCCTCGACGACCACGTCGTGGACGGTGACGACCGAGGGGTGGTCGATCCGGGCCGCCGCCCGCGCCTCGCGCTGCATCCGGAGGTGGGCCACCTCGCGCTCGCGCGCGCCCAGATGCTCTGGGAGCCGGGGCTCCTTGACCGCGACATCCCGCTCGACGACCTCGTCGTGGGCGCGCCAGACCGTGCCCATCCCGCCGTCACCGAGCCGTCCTACGAGCCGGTACCGGCCGCCGAGGAGACGGCCCGCACCCTGCTCCGGGACTCGGGCCGGTGCGTCCCGCTCGGTGGGCGGCCCTGGCGAGGGCGCCGGCACGTGCGGCGGCCGGAGCGCGTAGCTGGTGGGCTCGTCCTTCTGTCCCCCGTCGTCCGTCATACGTCCATCCTGTCGGAGGACAAGTCAGCTGACCACCAGGCCAGTTGAGCGATGACAGAGCCGTGACAGTCCACTCGTGGACGGTGCTGCGCAATTGCGGGCGGTTCCGCGGTTCAGTCGGAGTCCCCCGGGGCGCGCCAGCCGCGCAGCATGGTGTCGAACCGGTCGCGGGTGGTGTCCCAGTCCGCCGCCGGGCCCGTCATGTACAGCGCGTACTCCGGGCCGCCCTCGTCCGCGTAATACATCTGGTCGATGGCGTGCCGGGGCTCCCCGGCCTTCTCGGTCCAGGTGAACTCCCACAGCGAGCCGGGGTGGTCCCGGTAGAAGTTGCTCTCCATGTTCACGTTCCGGTAGGCCGGGAGCCGCGTCCGCAGGCTCGTCTCCAGGTTCTTCATGTGCTGGAACGAGTTCTCGAAGTCGGGTTTCTCGTCGACGCTGACGCGGAGGTAGTGCACGCCGCCGTCCGGGGTGTAGTCGGTGTACGTCTCGGCCGGCCGGCGCTTCCAGCCGTCCGGCACGACGACGCTGAACCCGGCCGGGTCCTGGACCCGCTGCCAGCCGTCCGGTACGCCCTTCGCCGTCGGATCGGGCTTCGGGGAGGGCTTCGGCGAGGACTTGTGCGGGGTCGGGTCCGGCGACCGGTCGCCCGGGGTTCCGGTGTCGCCGCTCGCGGTGTTGCCGTCCGGGCGGTCGCGGTACTTCATCGCGGCGATCCCCGCGCCGCCGCCGAGCAGCGCCGCCAGGGCGACGACCAGCATCGCCGTGCGCCACCGGCTGCGGCTGCGCCGGGCCACCGGGGCGGACCCGGGACCGGGAGCCGGGGCGACGGGGTGGGGCAGCTGGGCCGTACCGCCGGACGTACCGCCGGGGCCCATCGCGCGCAGGACCTCCTCCGGCATCTGCTGCGTCGGGACGTACGCCTGGGCCGCCCGGGGCTCGCGCCCCTCCATGGCCTCCAGCAGCATCCGTTCCGTCTCCTCGGCCGACGGCCGGTCCGCCGGGTCCTTGCGGAGCAGCGCGGTGATGACGGGGGCGAGTGCCCCGGACCGTACGGGCGTCGGCGGGTCCTCGGCGACGACCGCCTGCATGGTGGATATCGGGGAGGTGCGGCGGAACGGCGAACGGCCCTCGACCGCGGTGTACAGCGTGGCGCCCAGCGACCACAGGTCGGACGCGGGTCCCGGGTCGCCCCCGCGCACCCGCTCGGGAGCCAGGTAGTCGATGGAGCCGACCAGTTCACCGGTCCTGGTGATGGTCGAGTCGCCCTCTATCGCGGCTATCCCGAAGTCGGTGAGCAGCACCCGGCCGTCCCGGGCGAGCAGGACGTTGCCCGGCTTCACGTCGCGGTGCAGCACCCCGGCACCGTGCGCGGCGCGCAGGGCGCCCAGCACGTGGAGGCCGATCCTGGCGGCCTCGCGCGGCACCAGCTCGCCGGATTCCTTCACCGCGTCGGCGAGTGACGGTCCGTCGACGTACTGCATGACGATCCACGGCCGGTTGTCGTACTCGATGACGTCGTGGACGGTGACCACACCGGGGTGCGTGATGCGGGCGGCCGCGCGGGCCTCCTTCTGGGTGCGGGCGTGCAGCACCACCCGGTCCGCCTCCGCGACGTACAGCCCGGCCGTCAGCTCCTTGACGGCGACGGTGCGGTGCAGCACCTCGTCGTGCGCCCGCCAGACCTTGCCCATGCCGCCGCGCCCGAGGACCTCGCCGAGCCGGTATCGCCCGGCCAGCACCAGTCCCGCGTCCGTGTTCTGTGATCGATCCACGTGTACCCGCCCCGTTCCTTCGGATGACAGGTTACGGAGAGGAGGTGCGGCCACGGAACCTCGCACCGCCCACGAGATCGCACTGTGATGCTTGTCGCGCCGGCCCGTCGCTCTGGGGTCCCCGCACGTATCAGGGCGTCACACGGTAGGAAGCGATGGCTTGTTGGTAGATGTCCGAAACCTTGTCGCGCTCGTCCTCCGGACCGATGACCTGAAGGATGTGGTAGCGGCCCGCGACGACCATCGCGAGGTTGCGTACGTACACCTCGCGTCCGGAGCTGTCCTGCCAGGTGAACTGACCCTCCGCCATGGCCTGTCGGCCGACGTCGATCCGGCGCAGCCCGCTCGCGGACGACCAGCTGGAGTCCCGGAACGGCTTCAACTCGGGTTCCTTGTCGCGCTGGTAGGCGAGCGGGTCGGCGCCGTTCTTCTTGACGGTGTCACGGCCGGGAACGACCAGCAGGGTGAAGCCGTCGCTGCCGTAGCGGATCTGGCGGTCCGTGGTGGCGGGGCTGCGCTGCCATCCCTTGGGCATCCCGACCTCGAAGCCCTCTTCGTCCTTGCGCAGGACGTAGCCGGACGCGAGTGCGACGGCGGACCGGCTGGTCTGCGGCTTCTGCGCACCGCCCGACCCGGACGGCGCGGGCTCACTGGGGCCGGGATCGGGCGCTCCGGTCGCCGTACGGGACGGGCTGGCGCCCGCGCCGGACTGCGAACCGGACTTGGGCATGAACATCACGGCGTACACGATCGCCGCGACCAGCACCAGCAGTATCAGGACGAGCAGCAGCCGGCCGAGCCGCCGCGGCGCGCGCTGTCCGTCCTGCGGCGGGCGGGGCGGGGTGCGCAGCGCCTTGGGGCCCTTGGGCTCACGCGGCGGTTTGACGGCTCTGGGCTCGCGCGGTTCCGCGAGGACCGGTTCCGCCGTCTCCAGCCGCCCCTTGGCCTGGCGGTGGCGGCCGTGCGCGGGGCCGTTGCGGCGGCCGCGGCGCTTGCGGACGAGCTCGCCCCGGCGGCGCACGACGGGCAGCCGGGTGTCGTCCGCGGACGGCAGCGGCACGACGTCGAATCCGGCCTCGGGCTCGGGCGCCGCCCGCACGAGGGAGCGCAGCCAGCCGCGCAGCTCCTCGAAGTCCGGGCGCTCCGTGGGGTCCTGCCGCAGCAGCGACTCGACGACGGGCCGCAGCGCGCCGCACTCCTCGGCGAAGGCGGGCGGCTCACCGCAGACCATCTGGACGAGCTCGGCGGCGTTCTCCTCGGGGTACGGGGCGTGGCCCTGGACGGCGCGGTAGAGCAGCGCGCCCAGCGCCCAGAGGTCGGTGGAGGGGCCGATGGGCGGTGCCAGCCGCCAGTTCTCGTGGACCGGCCCGGCCTGCTCGGGCGCCCAGCGCTCGGTGACGGCGCCGACGACGGCGATCCGGGCCTGCCGTGCGCGCTCGGCGGCGAGAGTGGTGGCGGGGCCCCGGTAGGCGGAGGTGTCGCGGTTCCCGGCGACGATCTCGTCCCAGCGGCCGGGGGCGGTCTCCGCGGGCGGCTGCGCCCGTGCGGCCGGGGTGGTGCCCTGGCGCCGGGAGTCGGCCCGCAGGGCGTCCTCGCTGGAGCCGCCGGCGGAGACCGGGCGCCCGGAGCCGTGGCCGTCGTCCCAGGAACCGGTCAGGTGCAGCCGCCGCGGCGGCGCCTGGCCACCGCCGTCGCTGTCACCGCCCCGGTCGTCGTCGATGTCCTCGTCGTCGTACGGGTCGTCGCCGTCGTGGTCGGGCGCATAAGGGCTCGGAGCGCCGGGCCGCCGCGGGCCGGCGGGGCCGTCGCCTTCGCGCTGGACCGGCAGGACGCCGGTGTCCCGCGCCTCGTCCGTACCGGCCCGGCGCTCCTCCTCGCTGATGCGCGCGGCGGCGCGGGCACCCGCGCGGTACGCGGCGATGGCGCCCGCGCGCGCGGCCCGTGCCTGGGCGGCGCTGCCGGACCCGGGGGCGGGCACGGGCGGCGTCGGACGGCGTACGGATTCCAGCTCACCGGCGCCGTACGGGCTCTCGGAACCGCCCGCGGACGACGCGGACTCGATCGCCGCGGGGCCGCGCGAAGCGGGCATCCCGGCGGGCGGCGACTGCGCGGGCGGCCGGAAGAGCGCGTGCGGGTCGGGCGGCAGGTACGGGTCGGGCGCGGGCGGCCCGGTCTCGTAGTCGTCGTCGTACGCGGAGCCGGAGTCCGAGTCGGAGTCCGAGTCCGAGTCGGCCATCGGCAGCGCGTACGGGCCGTCGGACCCGGAGTCGGCACCTGACTCGTAGCCGGCCATCGGCAGCGCGTACGGGTCGTCGGACCCCTTCTCGGCCATCGGCGGCACGTACGGGCCGGTGGGGCCCGACTCCACCGCGGGGCGGCCGTACTCCCCGTCGTCCTCGGCGTCGTCGGGGCGCGGCACCGGCACGTACCCGCAGAGGGCCTCCTCGGCCGCCCCGGCCGCGAGGCCGGTCAGCACGACGCGTCCGTCGTCGCAGATGAGCACGGTGCGCACGGTGATGTTGCGGTGGGTCCAGCCGTGGGCGTGCAGGACGCGCAGCGCCGTCAGGACGTCGGAGCCGATCTCCGCGGCCCGGTACGGATTGAGCGGGCGCTCCGCGAGCAGGGCCGCCAGCGGGCGTGCCGCGACCAGTTCACTCACTATCCAGAGCGATCCCGCCTCGGCGAACACGTCGAAGACCTGGTCGAGCCGCGGGTGGTCGGGCACCTGGGCCGCCGCCTGGGCGGCCTCGATGGCGCGCCGGACCGCCGGATCGGTGGACCGCCGCACCGTGCGCGCGCTGGTGCGCCTGGCCGGCGTGGGCAGACCGTCGGCGTCGAGCACCTCCGCGTCCACGACCTCCGGCAGCGGCACCTGCCGGACCAGGACTTCCTGTCCGCTGTAGGTGTCGAACGCCCGGGTCTCGACCAGTTCGTAGGCATCGGACGGGGGCAGCGGAAGGCGGTAGCGGTCGGCAAGTACCCGACCCGCGTAGTCGTCCACGACGCCTCCCCAGAGCGCGCTGTCCCCCGGTCACGTAGACCGCACGAAACCCACCAATTGCGGTCACTTAACGTGCAATTGACTTACTGTTCCGGCTGCGTACGGTCTTCGAGCTCTCACAATACGTGGCAACCGGCGGCCGCGCGGACGGACGCCGCAACCCGGTCCGCCGGCGGCACTCAGTCGAGCGGTTTGAACGTGCCGAACGCCGTCTCGCGCAGCGTCTTGCACGCCTTGTCGTCCCACTCGTCCACCTTGCAGCTGATCATGATCGAGTAGCCGCGCTTGGCGTCGACCTTGAAGCCGCGGTTCAGGACGCGGCTGCGCTGGCCGTGCTCGTCGCGCTCGAACTGCCAGTCGGCGACGGTCGGGTACCCGTTGTACTCGACCGGCTCGATACCGAGGTGCTTGTACCCGCTGCTGCTGCCGGCAACCGCGCCCTTCAGCGAGTTCCAGGCGGAGGCCGCGTCATCGCCGGGCGAGCTGTTGTAGTCGATCTGGACGCGCGGGAAGCCCTTGTCGATGTTGTAGATGCCGCCGGAGTTGCTGCCCGCGATCGAGTTGCGCTGGAAGCCCTCGGGCATCGCCATGGTGAAGTGGAACCGTTTGTCGGTGACCCACTTGTACCCGGCGGGCAGCGCGTCCTTGCCGTCCGCGTCGTCGTCGGAGCCGTCCGACCCCTTGCCGGAGTCGTCCTTGCCGGAGCCGTCCTTGCCCTTGTCCTGGTCCTGGCCGTCGTTGTCGTCCTGGCCCTTGCCCTGGTCCTTGCCGCTGCCGCCCTGCTCCGTACCGGCGGTACCGGCGGAGCCGCCGCCCGCCGACGGGCCGGCCGAGGCGGAGGTGTCGCCCTTGCCCTTGCCCGCGTTGTCGGAGCCCTTGTCGTCCCCGCCCAGCGTGAGCGCGAGGACCGTGCCGAGCACGGCGAGCACGATGACGGCCGCGATGACCGCCAGGGTGCGGCGCGGCACCACGTCCGTGAGGGACGCCCGGGGCGGGGCGCTCGCAGAGGTGGCCGGACGCGGCGGAGGTACCGCCCCGGAGGCGGAGGCCGCGGCCGTGGCGGGGGCCGTGGCGGGCCGGGCCGGTGCGGACGGTGTCGCGGCGGCGACGGGCGCCGCCTTCGCGTTCCGTGCGGAGCGCAGTGCGCCCCGCAGCCGGTCGCGGGCGCCCTCGCCCGCCTCGCCGGGCTTCGACGCCGGCTTGGCGGGGGCGGGCGCCTTGGGCAGCGCCATCACCTGGGTGGCGTCGGCCGGCGGCGGTACCGGGACGTCCTCCTGCTCGGGGGCGTTGATCACGTCGTTGAGCAGGGCGCGCGCACCGGCGTCGTCGAGCCGCTGCTCGGGGTCCCGGGCGAGCAGGCCGTAGATGACCTCTTCCAGCGGGCCCGCGTTCTTCGGCGGGTCGAGCGGCTCGGTCATCACCGCGGTCAGGGTGGCGATCGCGGAGCCCTTGTCGTACGGCGGGCAGCCCTCGACGCTCGCGTACAGCAGTCCGCCGAGCGACCACAGGTCGGCCGGCGGTCCCGGCTTGTGCCCGCGGGCCCGCTCCGGCGAGATGTACGAGGGAGCGCCGACGAGCATGCCCGTGGAGGTGACGGAGGGGTCGCCCTCGACCTGGGCGATCCCGAAGTCGGTCAGCACGACCCGGCCGTCCTCCGCGATCAGCACGTTGGACGGCTTCACGTCACGGTGCAGGATGCCCTCGCGGTGTGCGGAGCGCAGCACGTCGAGAATGGCCAGACCTACTTCGGCCGCCCGTCTCGGCGTCAGGACACCGTCCTCGCGCACCGCCTCGGCCAGCGACTTGCCCTCGATGAGTTCCATGACGATCCACGGCCGGTCGTCCTCGTCGACCACGTCGTAGACCGTGACCGCGCCGTTGTTGCGAATCCTGGCGATCGCCTTCGCCTCGCGCAGCGTACGCGTGATGAGACGGCGCTTCTCGTCGTCGTCGATGGCTGTCGGGAACCGCAGTTCCTTGACCGCGACCGTGCGGCCCAGCGTCTCGTCGACGGCGCGGTGGACCGTGCCCATACCGCCCCGGCCGAGCACCTCCCCGAGCCGGTACCGCCCCGCAAGGAGACGTCCGTCCTTGTCCCGTTGGGGCTCCCGTGCCTGCTCCGCCTCCGACATGCGTCCCCTCTGCGATCAACCCGCCCTGGCAGAGCGTTCATTGTCCCCTACCCCGGGACCGGTCCTGGTGCCGGGGCCCGGGTCCGCCATGATGTGGCCGGAGGAAAGGACTCCCCCGCCATGCCGATTCCGAGGGCACCGTTCGTCACCCTGTTGGTGACGGCGCTGTTCGGCCTCGGAACTGCGAACCTGCCCAGCGAACCACACCTCACTCCCGCAGCCTCCTACCTGCCACGCCTCGCCGTCCAGGGCGAAGCCCCCACCGCGGCACTCCTGACCCGCACTTCCTCCGCCGCCCGCCCCGGCACCTACCGGTCGACGGGTCCCGGCATCCGGTACGCGGACCGTTTCCGTGCGGGCAGCGTCACCAAGACCTTCGTCGCCACCGTCGTCCTCCAACTCGCCCATGAGGGACGACTGCGGCTGTCGGACCCGGTCGAACGCTTCCTGCCCGGACTGATCCGCGGTCACGGGAACGACGGCCGGCGCATCACCCTGCGCGCCCTGCTCAGCCACACCAGCGGGCTGTACGACTACACCGACGACAGGTCCGCGCACCCGCTCTCCGCCGCCGCCGCGATCCGTACGGCGACGCGCCATCGCCCCGCGGCCCGCCCCGGCGTGTTCTCCTACTCCAATACCGATTACGCCGCGCTGGGACTGGTCGTCCGACGCGTCACCGGCCACGGCTACGCCACCGAGATCCAACGCCGCATCATCGTGCCCCTCCGTCTCACCGGCACCTCCCTGCCCGGGGCCCGCACCACCCTGCCCGCGCCGCACGGCCGCGGCTGGTCCCGCGATCCGGCGGGCGGCGACCTGATCGACGCCACCGAGCTCGACCCGCGCACCGCGGGCGCCGCCGGTGAGCTGATCTCCACGCTCGACGACCTGAACCGCTTCTACGCGGCCCTGCTGGGCGGACGGCTGCTCCCACCCGCCCAGCTCGCCGCGCTGCTGAACACCACCGCGGCGCAGGGGAACTACGGCCTGGGGATCTACCCGGAGCGGCTCTCCTGCGGGGTCACCGTCTGGGGCCACAACGGACGCATCCCGGGCAGTTACGTCCGTACCGCCGCAAGCCGCGACGGCGGCCACATCCTGACGTACCGCATCGACACGGACATCCTGGACCGCGCGGACACCGTCGAACCCGCGCTCCTGGAAGCGGAGTTCTGCCCGGCCTGAGCCAAGGCCCGCGCGGCACAGGCCTTGGACCGGCACCGCGCCGGTCCAAGGCACCGCTCCCAAGGCGCCGCGCCGGTCCAAGGCGCCGCTCCCAAGGCGCCGCGCCGGCCCAAGGCGCCGTGCCGCCCCTAAATGGGCACGATGTCCGGCGCCCCGAGCCGTGCCGCGTCCGCCGTCAGGTCGTCGGGCTGGCGCTGCGACTCGCGCTCCGCCTCCACCCGCTTCTCGTAGTGCGCGACCTCCCGCCCGATCTGGCTCTTGTCCCAGCCGAGCACCGGAGCCATCAGTTCCGCGCAGAGCTGCGCGGAGCGCGTGCCCCGGTCGAAGGTCTCGATGGAGATCCGGGTCCGCCGGGTCAGCACGTCGTCGAGGTGGCGGGCCCCCTCGTGCGAGGCGGCGTAGACGATCTCGGCCTTCAGGTAGTCGTCGGCGGACGGCAGCGGTTCACCCATCACCGGATCGGCGACGATCAGCTCCAGGATCTCCTCCGTCATGGAGCCGTACCGGTTCAGCAGATGCTCCACCCGGGCGACGTGCAGTCCGGTCCGGGCGGCGATCCTGGCCCGCGCGTTCCACAGGGCGCGGTAGCCCTCGGCGCCCAGCAGCGGGATGTCCTCGGTGACGCATTCGGCCACCCGCTGGTCGAGGCCGTGCACCGCCTCGTCGACGGCGTCCTTGGCCATCACCCGGTACGTGGTGTACTTCCCGCCCGCGACGACGACGAGGCCGGGCAGCGGATGCGCCACGGTGTGCTCGCGCGAGAGCTTGCTCGTCGCGTCCGACTCGCCGGCCAGCAGCGGCCGTAGCCCCGCATAGACACCCTGGACGTCGTCCCTGGTCAGCGGGGTGGCCAGCACCGAATTGACGTGTTCCAGCAGATAGTCGATATCCGCGCTGGACGCGGCCGGATGCGCCTTGTCCAGATCCCAGTCGGTGTCCGTCGTGCCGACGATCCAGTGCCGCCCCCACGGGATGACGAAGAGCACGGACTTCTCGGTGCGCAGGATCAGGCCGGTGGAGGAGTGGATGCGGTCCTTCGGGACGACCAGGTGGATGCCCTTGGACGCCCGGACGTGGAACTGGCCGCGCTCGCCGATCAGCGCCTGGGTGTCATCCGTCCAGACGCCGGTGGCGTTGACCACCTGTTTGGCCCTGACCTCGTACTCACCGCCCGCCTCGACGTCCTCCACGCGGACGCCGACGACCCGCTCGCCCTCCCGGAGGAACCCGGCCACCCGGGCCCGGTTCGCCACGTGCGCGCCGTACCCGGCGGCGGTCCGCACCAGCGTCGCCACATAGCGGGCGTCGTCCATCTGGGCGTCGTAGTACTGAAGGGCCCCCACCAGGGCGTCCCGCTTCAGCGCGGGCGCGACCCGCAGGGCCTGGCGGCGGGAGAGGTGGCGGTGCACGGGCAGCCCGCGGCCGTGCCCGGACGACACCGACATCGCGTCGTACAGCGCGACGCCCGAGCCCGCGTACAGCCGCTCCCAGCCCTTGTGCTGCAACGGATAGAGGAACGGCACCGGCTTCACCAGGTGCGGGGCCAGCCGCTCCAGCAGCAGCCCGCGCTCCTTCAGCGCCTCCCGGACGAGCGCGAAGTCGAGCATCTCCAGATAGCGCAGCCCGCCGTGGATCAGCTTGCTCGACCGGCTCGACGTGCCGGACGCCCAGTCGCGCGCCTCGACCAGACCGGTCGTGAGCCCTCTCGTGACCGCGTCGAGCGCCGTCCCGGCGCCGACCACGCCCGCCCCCACGACCAGCACGTCCAGTTCGCGCTCGGCCATCGCTGCGAGCGCCTCGCCGCGCTCCGCGGGTCCCAGTGTCGCTGTCCTCACTGCTGCCTCCCGGTAGATCGGGGTGGTCCGGGCACGGGGGTGCGGTCCGACCGTGGGGTCGGGCGCCCGTGCCCACCCCTCGATTCTGTCCGGGCTCCGCGACTTCAGCCACCGCCTGTGGACAACACCCGGACAACCAGGACAGCACAATGCGACATATAGGTCATATTTACGCCTAGTCTGACATTGCGCTGTCCCCAGCAGTTGCACTTTCTGCCCTCATGGTCTTAGGGAAGGACGGCCACCCACGTGCCTGCAGACCTCGCCGTCATCGGACTCGGTCACCTCGGCCTGCCCCTCGCCCAAGCCGCCGTCGCAGCCGGCATCCAGACCGTCGGCTACGACACCGACCCCCGCGCCTTCGCGGAGCTCTCGGCGGGCCGCACCCCCGTCGAGGGTCCGCTCACCGCGTCCGACGTCCGCCGCATGCTCTCCGGGGGCTTCCGCCCCACCACCAACGAGGCCGAGCTGGGCCGGGTCCGCACCGCCGTGATCTGCGCGCCCACCCCGCTCGGCCCCGACCGCACCCTGGACCTCGGCGCCGTCGGCGACGCGGCCCGCGCCCTGGCCGCCCGGCTGCGACCGCACACCACGGTGCTGCTGGAATCGGCCGTGCCGCCCGGCACCACAGAGAACTTCCTGCTCCCCCTCCTCGAAAACGGCTCGGGGCTGCGCGGCGGACGCGACTTCCACCTCGCCTACTCCCCGACCCGGCTCGACCCCGGCAACCGCACCCACGTCTACGCCAACACCCCCAAGGTCATCGGCGGCCTCACCCCCGCCTGCACCGAATCGGCCGCGGCCTTCTACGGCCGGCTCACCGACAAGGTCGTACGGGCCCGCGGCACGCGCGAGGCCGAGATGACGAAGGTCCTGGAGACCAACTTCCGGCACGTCAACATCGCCCTGGTCAACGAGATGGCCGTGCTCTGCCACGACCTCGGCGTCGACCTGTGGGACGTCATCAGGTGCGCCGAGACCAAGCCCTTCGGTTTCCAGCCCTTCCGCCCCGGCCCCGGCGTCGGCGGCCACGGAGCGCCGGTCGACCCGGGCTACCTCCCCTACAGCAGCCGTACCCCAGGCCACCCGCTGCGGATGGTCTCGCTCGCCCAGGAGATCAACGACCGGATGCCGCAGTACGTGATCCAGCGCTGCGCCACCCTCCTCAACGAGCACGGAAAGTCCGTGCGCGGCGCCCGGGTGCTGCTGCTCGGCGTCACCTACAAGCCGGACCTCGCCGACCAGGAGGCCTCCCCCGCCCGCGAGATCGCCACCAGGCTGATGGACATGGGGGCCCAGATCGGCTACCACGACCCGCACGTCCTGGACTGGCGCGTACGTGAACTCCCGGTCCCCCGCGCCGATTCGCTGTACGAAGCGGCCTCCAGCGCCGACCTCACGGTGCTGCTCCAGCACCACCGCACGTACGACCTCCAGGGCCTCGCCGTGAAGGCGCAACTACTCCTCGACACCCGGGGCGCGACGCCCGCCGGAGCCGCTCACCGGCTCTGATCGCAGTCCCCCCAAGGAATCTTCTGGGCCGATGTCCGACCCGGCTGCTAGCCTGCGGCGTCACTTCTCGCACAGTCGTGCGGATCCGTCCAGGGGGGAACCCGAATGAGCCAGCCCGTACCACCGCCGAACCAGCCTCAGCAGCCGTACGGCGGCCCGCCCCAGGACGGCAACCCGTACGCCGGCCAGCAGCCGGGCCAGCCCCAGCCCGGCGCCCCGACCGGTAACCCGTTCGCCGAGCAGCCGGGCCCGTACGGCCAGCCCGGCGCCCCGTTCGGCGGCGGCGCCCCGTTCGCCCCGGTGGCACCGGCGCGGGACAACGTCGGGCTCGGCATCCTCGCCGCCGTCGTCGCGGCCGTGGTCGCGGGAGCGGTCTACGGTGCGATCATCGGCGCCACCAAGCACGAGATCGGCTACGCGGCCGTGGGTGTCGGCTTCCTCGTCGGCTTCGCCTCCGGCAAGGTCGGCGGCCGCAACCCCGCGCTGCCGGTCCTCAGCGCGGTCTTCGCGCTGATCGCCGTCTACTTCGGCCAGCTCCTCGGCGAGGCGATGATCGCCGCCAAGCAGCTCCCCGTCACGGTCTCCGAGATGTTCTTCGACCACTTCAGCGTGCTGAACGAGATGTGGAAGGCCGACTCGGACTTCATCTCGTACCTCTTCTTCGCCGTCGCGGCGGTCGCCGCGTTCTCCGGCGCCAAGAAGGCCGCGGACTAGTCAGGACCGCACGCCGCACACACGGGAGGTCCCGGACCGCGCTCGCGGTCCGGGACCTCCCGTGTGTGCGGAAAACGCTCAGCGGCGGTGCTGCGAGTCCGCCACCGTGACCTCGACGCGCTGGAACTCCTTCAGGTCGCTGTAGCCCGTGGTCGCCATCGCCCGGCGCAGGGCGCCGAAGATGTTCATCGAGCCGTCGGGGGTGTGCGAGGGGCCGGTGAGGACCTCCTCCGTCGTCCCGACCGAGCCGAGGTCGACCAGCTTGCCGCGCGGCACGTCCTCGTGGACGGCCTCCATGCCCCAGTGCCGGCCGCGGCCCGGCGCGTCCGTCGCGCGGGCGAGCGGGGAGCCCATCATCACGGCGTCCGCACCGCAGGCGATGGCCTTCGGCAGGTCGCCGGACCAGCCGACGCCGCCGTCGGCGATCACGTGCACGTACCGGCCGCCCGACTCGTCCATGTAGTCGCGGCGGGCACCGGCCACGTCCGCGACCGCGGTCGCCATCGGGACCTGGATGCCGAAGACGTTGCGCGTGGTGTGCGCGGCGCCGCCGCCGAAGCCGACGAGGACACCGGCCGCGCCGGTGCGCATCAGGTGCAGGGCGGCGGTGTACGTGGCACAGCCGCCGACGATCACCGGGACGTCCAGCTCGTAGATGAACTGCTTCAGGTTGAGCGGCTCGGCCGCGCCCGAGACGTGCTCGGCGGAGACCGTCGTACCGCGGATGACGAAGATGTCCACACCCGCGTCGACGACGGCCTTCGAGAACTGGGCGGTGCGCTGCGGGGAGAGCGCGGCGGCGGTGACGACACCGGAGTCGCGCACCTCCTTGATGCGCTGCCCGATCAGCTCCTCCTGGATGGGGGCGGCGTAGATCTCCTGGAGCCGGCGGGTGGCCGACTCGACGGGCATCTGGGCGATCTCGTCCAGCAGCGGCTGCGGGTCGGCGTGCCGGGTCCACAGCCCTTCCAGGTTGAGCACGCCGAGGCCGCCGAGCTCACCGATGCGGATGGCGTGCTGCGGGGAGACCACGGAGTCCATGGGAGCGGCCAGGAACGGCAGCTCGAAGCGGTAGGCATCGATCTGCCAGGCGATCGAGACCTCCTTCGGGTCGCGGGTCCGGCGGCTCGGGACGACGGCGATGTCGTCGAATGCGTATGCCCGGCGGCCGCGCTTGCCGCGCCCGATCTCGATCTCAGTCACGATGGTGTGGCCTTTCCCTCTACGTCTGCGCTGTCCAGTATCCCCGACACACACATGAGGGGCGGTCCCGGGAACCCCGGTCCGCCCCTCACCTGCGTTGTTGCGTTACTTCCTGCTGTAGTTCGGTGCCTCGACCGTCATCTGGATGTCGTGCGGGTGGCTCTCCTTGAGACCCGCCGAGGTGATCCGCACGAAGCGGCCCTTGCTCTCCATCTCGTCGACCGAGGCCGCGCCCACGTAGCCCATCGTCTGGCGGAGACCGCCGACGAGCTGGTGCAGCACGTTGCCCAGCGGGCCGCGGTAGGGCACCTGGCCCTCGATGCCCTCGGGGACGAGCTTGTCGTCGGAGGACACCTCGGCCTGGAAGTAGCGGTCCTTCGAGTAGGAGCGGCCCTGGCCGCGGGACTGCATCGCGCCCAGCGAACCCATGCCTCGGTACGACTTGAACTGCTTGCCGTTGATGAAGAGCAGCTCGCCCGGGGACTCCTCGCAGCCCGCGAGCAGCGAGCCGAGCATCACCGCGTCCGCGCCGGCGACCAGGGCCTTGCCGATGTCGCCGGAGTACTGCAGGCCGCCGTCCCCGATGACCGGGACGCCCGCCGCACGGGCCGCCAGGGCGGCCTCGTAGATCGCGGTGACCTGCGGGACGCCGATGCCGGCGACCACCCGGGTCGTACAGATGGAGCCGGGTCCGACGCCCACCTTGACGCCGTCCACGCCGGCGTCGATCAGGGCCTGGGCGCCGTCGCGGGTCGCGACGTTGCCGCCGATGACGTCCACGTTCACGGCCGACTTGATCTTCGCCATCCAGTTGAGGGCGTTGCTGTTGTGGCCGTGCGAGGTGTCGACGATCAGGAAGTCCACCCCGGCACCGGCCAGCGCCTGGGCGCGGTCCAGCGCCTCCGGGCTGGCGCCGACGGCCGCGCCGACGAGCAGGCGGCCCTCGGCGTCCTTGGCCGCGTTCGGGTACTGCTCGGCCTTCTTGAAGTCCTTGACCGTGATCAGGCCCTTGAGGATGCCCGACTCGTCGACCAGCGGAAGCTTCTCGATCTTGTGACGGCGCAGCAGCTCCATGGCGTCCACGCCGGAGATGCCGACCCGGCCGGTGACCAGCGGCATCGGCGTCATGACTTCGCGCACCTGGCGCGAGCGGTCCGACTCGAAGGCCATGTCGCGGTTGGTGACGATGCCGAGCAGCTTGCCCGCCGGGTCGGTGACCGGGACGCCGCTGATGCGGAACTTGGCGCACAGCGCGTCGGCCTCGCCGAGCGTGGCGTCCGGGCTGACCGTGATCGGGTCGGTGACCATGCCGGACTCGGACCGCTTCACCAGGTCCACCTGGTTGACCTGGTCCTCGATCGAGAGATTGCGGTGCAGTACGCCGACGCCGCCCTGACGGGCCATGGCGATCGCCATACGGGCCTCGGTCACCTTGTCCATGGCGGCGGAGAGCAGCGGGATGTTCACCCGGACGTTCCGCGAGATGAGCGACGAGGTGTCGACCGCGTTGGGCAGCACGTCAGATGCGCCCGGCAGCAGCAGCACGTCGTCGTATGTCAGCCCGAGCGTCGCGAATTTCTCGGGCACTCCGTCGACGTTTGCAGTCATGACACCTTCCCCAAATGGCCTTGATCGGTGCGGATGTCCATGCTAACGGCCTCCGTGGGTGTCTCATTCCACGAGCAAGATCACCTGGAGGTTCTGTAGCTTCGTACGGGACCGCGGCGATCCCCGGTTCACTGCTCGGCGAGGGCCCTCAGCCGGCTCAGCGCACGGTGCTGGGCGACCCGGACCGCGCCCGGGGACATGCCCAGCAGCTGTCCGGTCTCCTCTGCGGTCAGCCCGACCGCGACGCGCAGAACCAGCAGCTCACGCTGGTTCTCCGGAAGGTTGGCGAGGAGCCTCTTGGCCCAGGCCGCATCGCTGCTGAGCAGCGCGCGCTCCTCGGGCCCCAGTGAATCGTCCGGCCGCTCCGGCATCTCGTCGGAGGGCACCGCGGTCGATCCCGGATGCCGCATCGCGGCCCGCTGGAGATCGGCCACCTTGTGGCCGGCGATGGCGAAGACGAAGGCTTCGAAGGGCCTGCCGGTGTCCTTGTACCGCGGCAGCGCCATCAGTACCGCGACACAGACCTCCTGCGCCAGGTCCTCCACGAAGTGGCGGGCATCACCGGGCAGCCGGTTCAGCCGGGACCTGCAGTAGCGCAGCGCGAGGGGGTGGACATGGGCCAGCAGATCGTGGGTGGCCTGCGCGTCGCCCTCGACGGCCCGGTGCACCAGGGCACCGATCACCGTCGTTCCGTCGTCGCGCATCGGACCATGGTGCCCCGGTGCCGCGTCATCCGCGGCACCGCGTCCGTAGTTGTGCACCGAAGCGTTATGAGCGGGTGCGCCGGAAGTCATGTCCTGCGCCCTCCCCTTCCGCTCGACCGAATCGTTCCCGAGGAACTCCACATCTCAAGGATGCGTCATCCGCCGGGAAGCGTCACATACCGGGAAGGGCCCACCGGGAATTCGACGGGATCGCGGGCGTGCGCCCCGGTCGCCGCACGGTCGGCGGGGCCTCGGAACAGACCCTGGGTGCACTCTGGCCCGGACCGCCCCGCCCGCCGCGAGCCCAGCATGATCCAGGCGAAAGGCCCTGGGGCCTGTATGGGGTTGTCCCGCGGCGTCACGAGGCTGGGTGCGCACGCTCGCAGCGTTGTCGAAACGCGCTGGCAGCTCCGCCACGAGAGCGTTTCGGCGCCTTGCGATCGCACGCATCCAGCCCCGCTCCTTCTTCCGCGTGACAACCCGATTACAGGCCCTAGCGGACGAGGCCCCACCGGAAGCCGAGCGCGACGGCGTGCGCCCGGTCGGAGGCGCCGAGCTTCTTGAACAGACGCCTGGCGTGTGTCTTCACCGTGTCCTCCGAGAGGAACAGCTCACGGCCGATCTCCGCGTTGGAGCGGCCGTGACTCATTCCTTCGAGCACCTGGATCTCACGCGCCGTGAGCGTGGGCGCCGCGCCCATCTCGGCCGACCGCAGCCGGCGCGGGGCCAACCGCCACGTCGGATCGGCCAGCGCCTGGGTGACGGTCGCCCGGAGCTCCGCCCGGGAGGCGTCCTTGTGCAGATACCCGCGGGCCCCGGCGGCGACCGCGAGCGCGACGCCGTCCAGATCCTCGGCGACGGTCAGCATGATGATCCGCGCCCCGGGGTCGGCGGAGAGCAGCCGGCGGACGGTCTCCACACCTCCCAGACCGGGCATGCGTACGTCCATCAGAATCAGATCCGAACGGTCGGCACCCCAGCGGCGGAGGACTTCCTCGCCGTTGGCCGCCGTCGTCACACGCTCGACGCCGGGCACGGTCGCGACCGCGCGACGGAGCGCCTCTCGGGCAAGCGGGGAGTCGTCGCAGACGAGGACGGATGTCATGACCGCCCTCCGAAGCTGATGCGCGTCACCTTGAGCCTCCAGGCTGTTACAAGTCGTCACCTGTGCGGTTGACGCTCTCGGACATCTGCCCGATCACTTTCTCTGTCAACCGCCTCCGCACTCTCAACGATGGTCACTCGAAAGAGTTACGGGTCGGACAACCGAGTTCGGCACTCTACGTGAGGGGGCGGACACGGAGCAGAGCGCCACGGGTCGTCCAGCCGTCAACTGAACCTTCACGGGGACTTATGCCCCATTTAGCGGGTTTTCTTCCCTTTTGCTGGTGTCTGAGACTAGATTCGCAATCAGTCATATTTACATCTACTAACACCGTGGATGTACCGTCATGAACACGGACAAAGACTGACGAGCGCGACGTTTCCGACTCAGTACGGTTTCGAGGGGACAAACAATGGCAGATTTCTCCCGCCTTCCCGGACCCAACGCCGATCTGTGGGACTGGCAGCTGCTGGCAGCCTGCCGCGGCGTCGACAGCTCACTGTTCTTCCACCCCGAGGGGGAACGCGGCGCAGCCCGGAGCGCCCGCGAGAACTCCGCGAAAGAGGTCTGCATGCGGTGCCCGGTGCGCGCCGAGTGCGCGGCCCACGCGCTGGCGGTACGGGAGCCCTACGGAGTGTGGGGCGGCCTGACCGAGGACGAGCGCGAGGAGCTCATGGGACGGGCCCGCAACCGGCTGATCGCGGCGACGGCGCCCTCGGGCCCCGCGTCGCCTCCTGGGCACGGCTGACCTCTGCCGCGTGGCAGAAACGTTTCTGCACACACCACGCACACCACGCACACCACGCACACCACGGACACCACGCGACCCACGCACGCCCCGCGGACGCCGACCACGCCCGCGGACCATTCCCGCGCACCGCGCACCGCGCACCGCGCACCGCGCACCCCGTACCGCGCCCCGCTCAGCGGGCGGCCGCCAGCGACAGCTGGTCCAGCGTGGCCGCCACCGCCGGAACCTGCGCCAGATCGGGCAGGGTCAGCGCGACGATCTCGCGCTCGATGGCCGGCTCCACCGTGACGGTCCGGGCGCCCCGGGGGCGTACCGACTCGATCGCCAGCGCCGGCAGCACGGCCACTCCGAGGCCGGCGCCGACCAGCCCGATCACCGCCGGGTAGTCGTCGGTGGCGAAGTCGATCCGGGGGGTGAAGCCGGACTCCTCGCAGACCTCCACCAGCTGCCGACGGCAGCGCGGGCAGCCGGCGATCCACGGTTCACCGGCGAGTTCGGCGATGCCCACCTCCGGCCGGTCCGCCAGGTGGTGCCCTTCGGGCAGCAGGCCGATCAGGCGGTCGGTGAGCAGCGGGCGCACCACCAGGTCGTCCCACTCGGCGCCCTGGGTGCCGTACCGGAAGGCCAGGGCGATGTCGCAGTCGCCGTCGCGCAGCATGTCCACCGAGTGGGGCGGTTCTGCCTCGACCAGGGAGACCCGGGTGCCGGGGTGCGCGGCCCGCAGCGCCGCGAGGGCGCCCGGGACGAGGGTGGAGCTGCCGCTCGGGAAGGACACCAGCCGGACCCGGCCGGCCCGCAGACCGGCGATCGCGGCGACCTCCTCCTCTGCGGCGGTGAGCCCGGCGAGGATGCCGGAGGCGTGCCGTACGAGCGCCTCGCCCGCCTGCGTCAGCCGCATCTCGCGGCCGGTCCGGATGAGCAGCGTGGTGCCGGCGGAGGACTCCAGGGCCTTCATCTGCTGGCTGACCGCGGGCTGTGTGCAGCCCAGTTCGCGGGCGGCGGCGGAGAAGGAGCCGGTGGTGGACACGGCTCGCAGGACGCGGAGATGACGGGCTTCGATCACCCTTCGACTATAAGGGACTCTTGGGGAAGGTACGAATTATTCGCGTGTGACTTTGAGCCGGCAGTCGTTAGCGTGCGGGGATGAACGCGATGAGAGTGCTGACGGTGAACGCGGGCCGCCCCGTGCCGGTGCCGTACACCGATTCCCCCGGCGGCGTGACCGGGATCGACAAGCACTCGGTCGAGGGTCCCGTGCAGGTCACCGACCCCGGTCCGGACGGCTCCGGCGGCAGCGGTCTGGCCGGGGACGCGGTCTGCGACCTGCGTTTTCACGGCGGCTCGAACCAGGCGGTGTACGCCTTCGCCCGCGAGGAACTGGACCGGTGGGAGCGGGCGCTGGGGCGCGCGCTGCCCAATGGCTGCTTCGGCGAGAACCTGACCACGGGCGGGGTGGACGTCAGGGGCGCGCTGATCGGAGAGCGCTGGCGGGTCGGTCCCGATCTGGTCCTGGAGATCACTTCGGGCCGCATCCCGTGCCGTACGTTCGCGGGCCACCTCGACGAGAAGCAGTGGGTCAAGCGGTACACGCGGGCCGCCGCCCCCGGCGCGTACCTGCGGGTGATCACGCCGGGTGCGATCCGGTCCGGTGACCCGGTGGAGATCGTGCACCGGCCGGACCACGACGTCACGGTGGAGCTCCAGTTCCGGGCCGTGACGACCCGGAAGGAGCTGCTGCCGCTCCTGCTCGCGGCCGGGGACGCGCTGCACCCCGAGCCGCTGCGGAGGGCGCGGGAGTACGTGGCGCGGCAGGAGTGAGCGGGGAGCGCCGGGCGGGTCGGCAGGGGGCTCGTGCGGGGCACTAACGTGCCGCGTATGACGACTGCACTGATTACGGGCGCGACCGCGGGCATCGGGGCCGCCTTCGCGCGGCGGCTCGCGGCCGAGGGGCACAACCTGGTCCTGGTGGCCCGCGACACCGAGCGGCTGCGGGAGCAGGCCACCGAGTTGCACGACCGGCACGGCATCGAGGCCGAGGTGCTGCCCGCGGACCTGTCCACGGACGACGGGATCGCCGCGGTCGAGGCGCGGCTGGGCGACCGCCTCCAGTCCGTCGATCTCCTGGTCAACAACGCCGGGTTCGGCAACAAGGGGCGTTATCTGGACGTCCCGATGGCCGATGAGCTGGCCATGCTGAAGGTGCACTGCGAGGCGGTGCTGCGGCTGACCTCCGCGGCCGCGGCCGGGATGAAGGAGCGCGGCAGGGGCGGCGTCGTGAACGTGGCCTCGGTGGCGGCGTTCGTGCCGCGCGGCACGTACGGGGCGTCCAAGGCGTGGGTCGTGCAGTTCACCCAGGGCGCGGCCAAGGACCTGGCGGGGTCGGGCGTGCGGCTGATGGCGCTCTGCCCCGGCTTCGTCCGTACGGAGTTCCACCAGCGGGCCGGCATGGGCACCGGCAACATCCCGGGCTGGATGTGGCTCGACGCCGACAAGCTGGTGTCCGCGGCCCTGGCGGATCTGGCGCGCGGCAAGTCGGTCTCGGTCCCCGACCCCCGGTACAAGGCGCTAATGGGGCTGGTCAAGGTGACGCCGCGCGGCCTGCTCGGAGGGGTCACCTCCAGGACAGGCCGCAAGTACGGACCTCAGTGAGCGGTCGGTTACCGCACGCCGCGGCCCGCGTAGGCGCCGATGTTGGGGGCGCCGGGCTTCAGCCCGTTGCCGAAGTAGTCCTGGCCGCCGTTGTTCTCGACGACGGCTCCGGCGGCGAGGGCGGGCGAGCCCGCGCCGAGCCGGAAGTCGGTCCTGAGCTTCGGGTCGGCGGTGATGCCGCCGGGGTCGGGGCGGGTCATGTCGATGCCGTGGAAGGCGTTGTGGTCGAAGGAGAGCCCGGGGGTCGGGTTCTTGAAGGCGTAGCCGCCGGTGCCCTCGCTGACGAAGACGTTGTTGCGGATGGACAGTTCGTGCTGGGTGGTGGCGGGGCTGCCCGCGTCGTCCTGGACGAGGTATCCGGGGATCTGGTCCTTGTTGCGGAAGGTGTTGTTGTAGATCTCGGTGCCGAGGATCGGGCCCCAGCAGTTCTGGATGAGGCGGGCCCCGTCGTCGCGGCTGACGTTGTACCGGGCGACCGTGCCGACGGTCTTCGCGCCGTCGTACGGGCAGATCAGCAGGAAGCCGCCCTTGTTGTCGTGGCTGTGGTTGTACTGGAAGACGGTGTTCCGCGAGGCGCCGTCGGCGTCGAAGGACATGCCGTCGTGGGTGTTGCCGCCGCCCGAGACCTCGTTGTGCTCGACGGTGGTGTCGTCGGTGTTGAAGGTCCAGATGCCCGCGTTGGCGGAGGGCGAGCGGAGCTGGAAGCCGTCGACCCGGTTGTGGTCGACCCGGGCGCCGCTGGTGGTGTCGAGCTTCATGCCGTCACCGGCCAGCGACTTCAGCGTGTTGTGGTGGATGCGGACTCCGGTGCTGGGGGTCCACTCGCCCGGGTAGACGTCCGGGTCCTGCTGCCCGCCGACCAGATCGCGCCTGGAGAAGGTCGACTTGAAGTAGATGCCCTCGCGGTCGACGTCCTCGATGCGGTTGTTCCCGATGTCCAGGCCGTCGTACCGACTGGCCTTCGCGGTGCCCTCGACCGCGAGGTGGATCGCGCTGGAGCCGGACAGGGTCTTGTAATCGCCGCCGCGCACGTCGTGGATGTACAGGCCGGAGATGTCGAGGCCGCGGGCCACCCCGTAGTCGGTGAGGAGGAGGCGAACGCCGTTGCGCTCGCTGCCGGGGTTGTCGGCGTTGGTGATCTCCAGGGCCCTGAGGTGCACGTACTGCGTGTTGGCGAGCAGGACGGTGTCATGGGCGCCCGCACCGTCGAGCCTGGCGCGGTCCGGCCCTCTGCCGTAGTCCGCGATGGTGAACGGTGCGCGTGGGGAGCCGCTGCCCGTGGGCGCGAGGGTGCCGGTGCAGGTGGCGCCGCGCTTGAAGAGCAGCCGGTCGCCGGGGCCGTAGGGGTGCGCGTTGGCCTCGGCGAGGGTGGTCCAGGGGTGCTGCCTGCTGCCGGTCGCGCCCTGGGGCGACGCGGCGCAGTCGACGTGGAAGGTGCGGCCGGCGGGTGCCGTCTGCGCGGCGCTCGGTCCTGCGAGGGTCAGACCGGCGGCGGCGGTCAGTGCCGCGAGCGCCGCGGCGGTGACGCGATGTCTCACAATTCCTCCGTACGAACAGTCAGGGACGGGGCGGGCCGCGAACGGCCCGATCGGCATCGCCGGGAATCCTGGACTCGGATTGATCGAACGTCAATGGATTACGTTTGAATGATCGAAACTCCCATCGTTCGATCACATTGGTCTAGGGTCGGACACCGGCTCCGGCACTGGCTCCGACTCCGGCCGGGCCACACACTGCGAGGGGACTGCCGCCGTGCGCGAGAGTGCTGCTGAACGTCATGACCGCCTGCTCGGGCTGGTACGGGACCGGGGCTCCGCCCGGGTGTCGGACCTGGCCTCGCAGCTGGGGGTCTCACCCGTCACGGTGCGCCGGGACGTCGAGGAACTGGCCGGCCGCGGCCTGCTCGACCGGGTCCACGGCTCGGTGTCCTGGCCGCGGGACGCCGGACCCGCGGCGGGGCCGGCCGGCACGGGCGGCGGCCTGGTCCTCGGGATGCTCGCGCCCTCCGCGACGTACTACTTCGCCGAGGTGATCCGCGGCGCCCACGAGGCCGCCGCGCGGGCGGGGGCCAGGCTGATCCTGCGGATCTCCGACTACCGGCCGCAGGAGGACCACGCCCGCACCCAGGGGCTGCTCTCCGCGGGCGCGGAAGGGCTGCTGGTCGCGCCGGGCTGGCAGCATCCGGGCGACCCCTCCGCGTTCGGCGACTGGATCAGCTCGCTGCCCGTGCCGACCGTGCTGCTGGAGCGCAGGCCCACCGCGGGCTCCCCGCTGGACGGCCTGGACCGGGTCTGCTCGGACCATGCGCACGGGGTGCTGCTGGCCGTGCGCCACCTGGTGCGCCTCGGGCACGGGGCGCCGCTGCTGATGGCCCGCGCGGACTCCCCGACCGCCCTCGCGGTGCGCTCCGGCTACGCGGAGGCACTGGCCGCGCTCGGGCTGCGCGTGCCCCAGGACGTGATCGAGTCCGTTCCCGCGGAGCAGGCCCCGGAGGCGTTCGAGGAGGCCGTGCAGGCGCTCCGCGAGGCCGTCGGCTCGGGGGTGGCGACGGCCGCGCTGATCCACAACGACGTGGACGCCATCCAGGTGGTGCAGCGCCTGGCCGAGCTGGGTGTGCGCGTGCCGCAGGACCTGGCGCTGATCGCGTACGACGACGAGGTGGCGGCGCTCGCGGACACCCCGCTCACCGCCGTGGCACCGCCCAAGCGCGAGGTGGGCCGCCACGCGACGGAACTCCTGGTGGAACGGCTCGGCCAGGAGGCCGGCGCACCCCGCCGGCACCTGACGCTGCTTCCGCAGCTCCGGGTCAGGGACTCCTGCGGAGCGCCGCTCCCCTAGGGGCTCCGCAGGTACTTGCGCAGGCGCTCCCGAGCGCGTCGGGAGGGCTGCCCCCGCATGCCTTCGTACCGGCTCCACGCACAACACGTTTGATCTTTTTTCGATCAATCGCTCTTTCGCTCTTGACTTCGGTCACGGCTGGTCCAAGGATCACGGCCAACGCCAATGTCGCCGCCTGTTCAGGAGCCTCGCTGTGAGCCGCAGTTCGAGCAGAACGTCCCTCGCCGTAGTCGGCGCCGCCACCGCCCTCGCCGTTCTCACGGCCTGCGGCGGCAGCGGTGACGACACGTCCGCCGCCGGAAGCGACGGCAAACCCGTCAGCATCACCTTCTGGGGCTGGACCAAGGGGTCCAAGGAAGTCGTTGACGCGTTCAACGCCTCGCACAAGAACATCAAGGTGGTGTACGAGGAGATCCCGTCCGGCAACGCCGGCGGCTACGCCAAGATCTCCAACGCCGTGAAGGCGGGCAACGCCCCCGACCTGGTCTCCATCGAGTACCCGCAGCTCCCGGAGTACGTCAGTCAGGGCGCGCTCCAGGACATCGGCCAGTACTTCACCGAGGACATCAGGAAGAAGCTGCTGCCCCAGGCGGTGGAGCTGACGACGCTCGGCGGCAAGAACTGGGCCGTCCCCTTCGACGCCTCGCCCCAGTCCTTCTACTACCGCAAGGACCTGTTCAAGAAGTACGGCGTCGAGGTCCCCAGGACCTGGGCCGACTTCCGCAAGGCCGCCGAGAAGGTCAAGAAGGCCGACAAGAAGGCCCGCATAGGCACGTTCTTCCCCGATGACCCGACCACGTTCCAGGCGATGGCCTGGCAGGCCGGCGCCCAGTGGTACAAGCCCGAGGGCGACACCTGGAAGGTCAACACGACCGACGCGGCCACCGACAAGGTCGCCGACTACTGGCAGGGTCTGCTCGACGACGACCTGATCCGCGCCAACGCCTCGTTCAGCCCCGAGTGGACCAACTCCCTCAAGAACGGCGGCACCATCGGCTACGTCGGCGCGGCCTGGGGCGCGGGCGTCCTCAAGGGGACCCTGCCCGAGCAGAGCGGCAAGTGGGCCGTCGCCCCGATGCCCAGCTGGGACGGGAAGCCGGCCAGCGGGATGCTCGGCGGCTCCACCTTCGCGGTGACGAAGACCAGCAAGAAGGCCGGGGCGGCGGTCGAGTTCGCCACCTGGATGTCGACCACGGAGGACGGCATCAAGGCCCGGATCGAGTCCGGCACGTCGAGCGCGTTCCCGGCCGCCGCGTCCCTGCGCCCGGTCGCGAAGAAGGCGTTCGACGCCGGCTTCTACGGCGGCGAGGACATCTACCAGGTGTTCGACGAGGCCGCGACGTCCATCGGCCCGGACTGGAGCTGGGGCCCGACGACCGGCACCACGAACACCACGATGAAGGACGAGTTCGGCAAGGTCGCCAGCGGCGGCACCACCGTCAAGGACGCGGTGAAGGCCGGACACGACGCCACGGTCGCCGAGCTGAAGAAGCGCGGTCTGAAGGTCGAGGACGCAGGCTGATGCGGCACGCCCGGACAACCAGAGCCGCCGCCATCCTGCTGGGGCCCTTCTTCGTACTGTTCACCTTGGCCATGGTGCTGCCGATCGGATACGCGGTCTGGCTCAGCCTGTTCACCGAGAAGCAGTCCGGCCTGGGCTTCGGCGGCACCGAGACCGTCTTCAGCGGGCTCGACAACTACACGGCGGCCCTGGGTGACCGGGCGTTCCGCGAGGGCTTCGGCGTACTCCTCGGATACTGCCTGTTCTACATTCCGCTGCTGCTCGTCGGAGCCCTCGCCCTCGCCCTGCTGCTGGACTCCACACTGGCCCGCGCCCGCCGGTTCTTCCAGCTCGCGCTGTTCCTGCCGCACGCCGTGCCCGGCATCATCGCCGCGCTGATCTGGGTGTACCTCTACACACCCCAGCTCAGCCCGGTGGTCAGCGCCATGGAGTCCGGCGGGATCGGCTTCGACTTCTTCTCGCCCGACGGGGCACTCCCCTCCATCGTCAACATCGCGCTGTGGGAGTGGCTCGGCTACAACATGGTGATCTTCTACGCCGCGTTGCAGGCCATCGACCGCTCCGTGCTCGAAGCGGCCACGGTCGACGGCGCGGGCGCCTGGCGCGTCGCGATCGCCATCAAGGTCCCGCTGATCCGCGCCTCGGTCGTGATGGTCGCGCTGTTCACCGTCATCGGCTCGCTCCAGCTCTTCACCGAACCACTGATCCTCAACAAGGGGACGGGCTCCGCCGTCTCCTCCACCTGGACGCCGAACATGTACGCGTACACCGCGGCCTTCGAACGCAACGACTACGGCCTCGCCGCGGCCGCCTCCATCCTGCTGGCGCTCACCGCCGCGCTGCTGTCCTTCGTCGTCACCCGCTTCACCGGCCGGAAGGGCAAGAAAGCATGAGTTCCCCCGCCTCCCGCGGCCGCTGGATGTCGAAGACCGCGGTCAACGGTTTCCTGCTGCTCGCCGTCGTCTACATGCTCTTCCCGCTCGTCTGGCTGGTCACCGCCGCCACCAAGGACACCGGTGGGCTGCTCGCCGGCAACGCGTTCTCCTTCGACGGGTTCAACCTCGGCGAGAACCTGTCGAACCTGGCTTCCTACGGCGACGGCATCTACTTCCGCTGGTACCTCAACAGCCTCGGCTACGCGGGCGGTGGCGCGCTCGTCTGCTCGCTGATCTGCGTCGCCGCGGGGTACGCCTTCGACAAGTACACGTTCCGCGGCAAGGACCAGCTGTTCGGCCTGGTGCTGATGGGCGTGCTGGTCCCCACCACCGCGCTGGCGCTGCCGATGTACCTGCTGGCGTCCAAGGTCGGTCTGGTGAACACCTACTGGTCGGTGCTGATCCCGGTGCTGGTCAACCCGTTCGGCGTGTATCTCGCCCGGGTGTTCTGCTCGGGGTACATACCCAACGAGGCCCTGGAGGCGGCCCGTATCGACGGGGCGGGCGAGCTGCGCACCTTCTGGTCCGTCGGTCTGCCCATGGTCATGCCGGGCTTCGTGACCGTCTTCCTCTTCCAGTTCACCGCGATCTGGAACAACTTCTTCCTCCCCCTCGTGATGCTCTCGGACCGCAAGCTGTTCCCGCTCAGCCTCGGGCTGTACTCGTGGAACACCAACACCCACGGCGAGCCGAGCTTCTACCCCCTCGTCGTCACCGGGTCCCTCCTCGCCGTCATCCCCCTGATCGTCGCCTTCGTCTCCCTGCAGCGGCACTGGAAGGCGGGACTGACCGCCGGAAGCGTCAAGTGACCGTCCACGCGAGCCCCGAGGAGTACGAGTTCCACCATGCCGCACGCCACTGACAACCGGCCCAGGGCCCTGCTCGCGATGGGCCCCGGCATCGCCGGGCGCCTCCTCGCCGAACGCCACCACACCCGGCTGGCCGCCCTCACCCGTACGGACACCCGTCTCGTCGCCCACGACCTGGCCGAGCCGACGCCCGAGGTGGCCGCCGCGCTCGCCGAGGCCGAGGTGCTGTTCACCTGCTGGGGCGCGACGCCGCTCACCGCACCGGTGCTGGCCGCCGCGCCGCGGCTGCGCGCGGTGGTGCACGCGGCGGGTTCGGTCAAGCACCACATCACCGACGCCTGCTGGGAACGCGGCATCGCCGTCACCTCCGCGGCCGGGGCCAACGCCCTGCCGGTCGCCGAGTTCACCCTCGCGGCGATCCTCTTCGCGGGCAAGCGCGTCCTGCACTCCGCGGACCGCTACCGCGCCCTGCGCGCCGACCACGACTGGCTCGCGGAGCTGGACGGCTCCGGCAACTACCGCCGTACGGTCGGCATCGTCGGGGCCTCCCGCATCGGGCGCCGGGTGATCGAGCTGCTGCGCCCCTTCGACCTGGACGTCCTGCTGTACGACCCGTACGTCGGAGCGGAACGGGCCTCGGCGCTCGGTGCCCGTCTCAGCACGCTCGACGAGCTGTGCGCGAGCAGTTCCGTGGTCTCGGTGCACGCCCCGCAGCTTCCGGAGACACACCATCTCATCGGTGCCGCCCAGCTGGCGGCGATGCCGGCGGGCGCGACGCTGATCAACACCGCGCGGGGCTCGCTGGTCGACGAGGACGCGCTGCTTCCCGAGCTGACGAGCGGCCGGCTGCACGCGGTGCTGGATGTGACGCACCCCGATCCGCCTCGTGCGTCCTCGCCGTTCTACGACCTGCCGAACGTGCTGCTGACTCCGCATGTCGCGGGCTCGCTCGGCAATGAGCTGCACCGGATGGCGGACCAGGCGCTGGACGAGCTGGAACGGTTCGCGGCCGGCCGCCCGTTCGCGGACCCGGTCCACGGGGACGCGCTGTCCCGCTCGGCGTAACCCGGGCGCCGGGGACCTCCGTTCAAGCGCCGCAGGGGCTCGAACGGCAAGGCCGGCCACGCGAAAGGCCCGGTACCCCTCTCGGGGTACCGGGCCTCACCGCTTGCGCGGAGAGCTACCCGCTAGTGCGAGTGGCCGTGGCCGTGACCGGCCTCGGCCTCTTCCTCGGCCGGCTTCTCGACGACCAGGGTCTCGGTCGTGAGCAGCAGCGACGCGATGGACGCGGCGTTCTCCAGCGCGGAGCGGGTGACCTTGACCGGGTCGATGACGCCGGCCTTCACCAGGTCGCCGTACTCGCCGGTCGCGGCGTTGAAGCCCTGACCCTTGTCGAGCTCGGAGACCTTCGAGGTGATGACGTAGCCCTCGAGGCCCGCGTTCTCCGCGATCCAGCGGAGCGGCTCGACGGCGGCGCGGCGCACGACCGCGACACCGGTGGCCTCGTCGCCGGTCTTGCCGAGGTTGCCCTCAAGGACCTTGACGGCGTGGACCAGAGCGGAGCCACCACCGGAGACGATGCCCTCCTCGACCGCGGCGCGGGTCGCGGAGATGGCGTCCTCCAGACGGTGCTTCTTCTCCTTGAGCTCCACCTCGGTGGCCGCACCGACGCGGATCACGCAGACACCGCCGGCCAGCTTCGCCAGGCGCTCCTGGAGCTTCTCGCGGTCCCAGTCGGAGTCCGTGGCCTCGATCTCGGCCTTGATCTGGTTGACCCGGCCCTTGACCTCGTCGGACTTGCCGCCGCCGTCGACGATGGTGGTGTCGTCCTTGGAGACGGTGACGCGACGGGCGGTGCCCAGCACGTCGAGACCGGCGCCGTCGAGCTTGAGGCCGACCTCCTCGGCGATGACGGTCGCACCGGTGAGGGTGGCGATGTCGCCGAGCATGGCCTTGCGGCGGTCACCGAAGCCCGGGGCCTTCACCGCGACGGCGTTGAAGGTGCCACGGATCTTGTTGACGACCAGGGTCGACAGGGCCTCGCCCTCGACGTCCTCGGCGATGATCAGCAGCGGCTTGGAGGCACCGGCCTGGATGACCTTCTCCAGGAGCGGCAGCAGCTCCTGGATGGAGCCGATCTTGCCCTGGTGGATCAGGATGTACGGGTCGTCGAGGACGGCCTCCATACGCTCCTGGTCGGTCACCATGTACGGGGACAGGTAGCCCTTGTCGAAGGCCATGCCCTCGGTGAACTCAAGGTCCAGACCGAAGGTGTTGGACTCCTCGACGGTGATGACACCGTCCTTGCCGACCTTGTCCATCGCGTCCGCGATGAGGTCGCCGACCTGGCTGTCCTGCGCGGAGAGCGCGGCCACGGCGGCGATGTCGGACTTGTCGTCGATCGGACGGGCGGTCGCGAGGAGCTCCTCGGACACGGCCTTGACCGCGGCGTCGATGCCCTTCTTCAGGGCGGCCGGGGACGCACCCGCGGCCACGTTGCGCAGGCCCTCGCGGACGAGCGCCTGAGCGAGCACGGTGGCGGTGGTCGTACCGTCACCCGCCACGTCGTTGGTCTTGGTCGCCACCTCCTTCACCAGCTGGGCACCGAGGTTCTCGTACGGGTCGTCCAGCTCGACCTCGCGCGCGATGGTGACACCGTCGTTGGTGATGGTGGGCGCACCGAACTTCTTGTCGATGACGACGTTGCGGCCCTTGGGGCCGATCGTCACCTTCACCGTGTCGGCAAGCTTGTTGACGCCGCGCTCGAGGGCGCGACGGGCGTCCTCGTCGAACTTCAGGATCTTCGCCATGGAGCTGAACTGTCCTCTCAAAACAAGAACTGCGCCCCTCGCCGCCCGGCTAGTTATTTCGCAGGGGGCCAGGGGCGCAGAACAGAAGCAAACGTGGGTGAATTACTTCTCGATGATCGCGAGCACGTCGCGAGCCGAGAGAACGAGGTACTCCTCGCCGTTGTACTTCACCTCGGTGCCGCCGTACTTGCTGTACAGCACGACATCGCCGGTCTTGACGTCGAGCGGAAGGCGCTCGCCGTTCTCGAAGCGGCCCGGTCCAACGGCCAGGACGACGCCCTCCTGGGGCTTCTCCTTGGCAGTGTCCGGAATAACCAGGCCGGAGGCCGTGGTCTGCTCGGCGTCGAGCGGCTGGACCACAATGCGGTCCTCGAGCGGCTTGATCGCAACCTTGGAGCTGGTCGACACGATCCGGTCTCCCCCTTCGGAGATCTCACGGGGTTAACAGTCTTTGGTGGGCGACCAGGTGGGCCCGTCGTCGCGGGTGCCGGACCTGCCGGTCGCACAGTACTGCTGGCACTCTCCAGTGGGGAGTGCCAGCACTGAGACTATGACCGCGATTAGCACTCGGTCAAGCGGAGTGCCAATTCACGCCCCTCGTGGCGTCCGTGCCGTTCGACGTCGAGGCCCGGACCCGGCTCGAACCGGCCCTGCCACAGGGAGAACGCCCGGCCCCTCCCGACCGTTCCGGACCCCTGCGGCCGGCCGCAGGCGACGACGACCACCGAACCCGGCGCCCCGTGGTCACCGTGCACCGCCGCCGGCCGCGCCGCCGCCGGACCCGGCGGCCGGTTCACCCGCTGCGCGGCCTTGCGGCCCAGCCGTTCGATCGGGTCCACCGACTGCGCGCAGCCGGTGGTGGCGGTCAGGAGCGCACCGGCGGCCAGCAGTCCGGCCAGCAGCCGGTGCGCCCTTCTCATACGTAGTCCTCCAGCCGGGCCACGGCGTATCCCTTGTCCGTGATGACCTTCATGACGGCCCGGACCAGGTCGGGCATGGAGCCCTTCCAGTCCTTCTTGCCGCGGAAGTGCGTGAGGATGATGTCTCCGGGGTGCAGGTCCTGGTCCTCCTCCCGCCACTCCATGTGGTCGGGGAAGGCCTCCTCCGACCACAGGGGCACGGCGGTGATGCCGCAGGACTTGGCGATCCGGAGGGTGTCGCCGTTGTAGTTGCCGTAGGGCGGCCGGAAGAGCCGGGGGCGCTCGCCGTACTGCTTCTCGATGATGTCCTGCTGGTCGCAGATCTCCTGCTTCTGCTCGCCGTAGGAGAGACCGGGCAGATAGCGGTGGTTGAGCGTGTGGTTGTTGAGGGTGACACCGCGGGACTGCGCGTCCTTGAAGTACCCGTAGTCGTCGCTCACCAGGTAGTCGCTGAGGAACGCGCTGTACGGGATGTTCAGGTCCGACATCATCTTCAGCAGTTCGGGGTCCTTGTCGTCCCCGTCGTCCATCGTCAGGAAGACGATCTTCTTGTCGGTCGGGACCGTGGTGAAGACCGGCGGCAGCGAGTCGTCACCGCCCTCGACCTCGAAGCCCTTGCGGGTGGTGATGTGCGGCTTCACGGCGGGCGGGACGGGGGCGGCCAGCGGCGTGCTCGCCAGGCCCCACTTCTTGGCGGCGACCGCGCGGGCGGCCTGGGCGAGGCGCGCCTTCTCGGCCTGTGCGGCGCGGGTGCCCGCCGCCCCCGCGTTCCCGGCCGGGCCGCCCGGCTGCCCGGCGAGGGCCCCGGCTCCCGGCCCGGCCCCGGTCGTGGTGCGGCTGTCGGTCCCGGCCGCGCAGCCGGAGCCGACCGCGGCGACCAGGAGCGCGGCCAGGACCGCGTAACCGGGCCGGCGCCGCAGGTATCCCCGCCCGCGTCCCGTCCCGCTCCGCACCGGCCCGCCCGGCACCGGTTCCGCCTGCGTCCGCGCCTGCTCCGCCCCCGCCTGCTCCGCCTGTCCCGGTTTGCGGCTCTTCATGGTGGATTCTTCCTTTTGTCGTACAAGCTGCATGGCGCCGCATACTGCCAGCACGTGATCGGGCTCCCGGGCCGACACCGCCACCGGGCCCGCACGGTCCCCCGGCTGGCTCACAATGGGGCAGGTGAACGCTCTCGCCCCGACCGGCCCGCCCGACGCCCCCGACCCCCTCGCCGGCTTCCTGGCTCTGCGCACCCCGGAGGGCGCCGGGCTGCTGGCCGAGCTGCGGTCGTACGACCCCGCCACGGAACTCGCCACCGCCACCCGGCTGCGCCGCACCCACCCGGCCGGCCTCGTCTCCGCGGCGCTCGGGCAGGCCCGGCTGCGGCAGCGGGCGGTGGCCAAGTTCGGCGCGCGGGACGCGCACCGGATGTTCTTCACGCCGAACGGGGTGGAGCAGGCGACCCGCACCTCGGTGGCGGCCCACCGCGCCGGACGGTTCGCGGGCACCGGGGTGCGCAGCGTCGCCGACCTGTGCTGCGGCATCGGCGGGGACGCCATCGCGCTGGCCCGCGCCGGGATCTCCGTCCTCGCCGTGGACCGCGACCCGCTGACCGCCGAGGTGGCCAGGGCCAACGCCGCCGCGCTCGGCCTGGACGCGCTGATCGAGGTGCGGTGCGCCGATGTCACGGAGATCGACACCTCGCCCTACGACGCGGTGTTCGTCGACCCGGCCCGCCGGGGCGGCCGCGGCCGGATCTTCGACCCGGAGGCCTACTCCCCGCCCCTCTCCTGGGCGACCGCCGCCGCGCTGAAGGCCCCCAGGGCGGCGCTGAAGATCGCCCCGGGAGTCCCGCACGAGGCGATCGGCCCGCAGGCGGAGGCCGAGTGGATCTCGGACGGCGGCGACGTGAAGGAGGCGGTGCTCTGGTTCGGCGAGGGCTTCGAGGCCGGCTCGTACCGCGCCACGCTGCTCCCGTCCGGCGCCACCCTGGCGGCCCCGGCCGTGCTGCCCGCCCCGCCGGTCGGACCGGTCGGCCGCTATCTGTACGAGCCGGACGGCGCGGTGATCCGGGCCCATCTGGTCGCCGACATCGTGAGCCGGTGCGGCGGCCGGCTGATCGACGAGATGATCGCGTACGTCACGAGCGACGAGCTGTACGACTCCCCGTACACCGCCGGGTACGAGATCACCGATCAGCTCCCGTTCAACATGAAGCGGCTGAAGGCGCTGCTGCGGGAGCGGAAGGTCGGCGTCCTGACGGTCAAGAAGCGCGGCTCACCGGTCGAACCGGAGGAGCTGCGACGGAAGATGAAGCTCCAGGGCCCGAACCGGGCCACCGTCTTCCTGACCCGCGTCGCGGACGCGCCGACGATGCTGATCGGCCACCCCGTGACCGGCCCGGAGGCCGGCCGGGGCTGAGGACGGGAGCCGAAGTCCGGAGCCGAAGAACGAGGTTGAGGACGGGAGCCGAAGACCGGGGCCGAAGACCGGGGCTGAGGACGGGAGCCGAAGGCCGGGGCCGGGGTCTACGCGAGGTCGGTCAGGTCGTCGGCGTACACCTGGGAGAGCGGCTGCGGGCCCACGTACTGCTGGCAGTTGCACTGCCCCGACTCGAAGCGGACCGGCTTCTTCTGCTCGTCCCAGGCGGTCGGCACCTCGACCCGCTCATGGCACTTGCCCTGCTTGTCGTGCTTGGCGAGGTGGTGCGTGCAGCCGCAGACCGGCTCCGGCGGTTTGTGCGCCGCCTCGACGGCAAGCCGTTCCTGCCGGTCGGCCTCCAGCAGCTCCAGCTTGCGCGTGTGCCGATTGCGCAGCGCGGTACGGCCGTTGTCGACCAGCCAGCCGAATCCGCCCGTCCAGAAGATGATGAGCAACCACCAGTACCACTCCATGAGCAGTCCTCCCCCTGAGTCCTTCGTGTACGCGCCAAGGATAGGGCCGGAGTCAGCGGCGCACCCCGCCGCCGGAGGAGATCAGCGGCGTGGGCGCGGGCGTCCCGATCAGTACCCGGAGCACCCAACGCCGGTGCAGGAAGGCCTTGGTGGCACCGATGAGCCCGATGAGCCAGCCGATGAACCCGAGGCCCATGACGAGGGCCACCAGGCCGTAGGTGTCGTCGCCCCGGACCGCGCCGGCCGGAACCGCGACGCAGGCGTACAGCCCGAACGCGCACAGGAGGAAGGAGCCCAGCAGCCAGACCAGGCTCGTGCCGGGCAGCCTGAGCACCCGGTCGCCCACCGTGTCTCGGTCCAACTCGCCCCACTGCGTGAGCAGTCGGCGGACCCTGCGGTCGCGGCGCAGCCCGACGGCGACGAGGACGACGGCCGGCACCAGGCAGCACACGCCCAGGACGAGGAAGACCACGCCGAAGAACGCGCTGAAGATGTCGTACGACTCCTCGAAGGTGATGAGCGCCGTGCCGACCAGCGACCACCCGAGCGCCCCGAGCCCGCCCCAGAGCCACAGCATTCCGAGCCGGGCCGGCCCCAGGTGCGCCTTCACCAACTCGCCCAGGATCAGGGCCCGGTCGGCGAGCAGTGCTCCCCGGTCGGGCCAGGTGCGTATCTCCACGGGCGGCGGTGGCGGGGGCAGCGCTGAACGGCGGGACATGCGCGCGACCCTACCGAGTGGGCGGGCACGGCCCTGCGCCACCGTTCGCCGGGGCGGGAGCTCAGACGTTGCGCAGGGCCTCGACGTCGAGCCGCTTCATGCCGAGCATCGCCTTCATGGCGCGGGCCGCCTTGTCCGGGTCCGGGTCGGTCAGGGCCTCGCCGAGGCCGGGCGGGATGATCTGCCAGGAGACGCCGAATTTGTCCTTGAGCCAGCCGCACTGGCTCTCCTGTCCGCCGTCCGCGGTGAGCTTGTCCCAGAGCGCGTCCGCCTCCTCCTGCGACTCGCAGTCCACGGAGAGCGAGACGGCCTCGTTGAACGGGAACTCGGGGCCGCCGTTGAAGGCGATGTACTCGGTGCCCGCCAGCCGGAACCGTACGGTCATCACGGCGCCCGCCTCGCCGGGTGACGACGGGCCCCAGCGGGTCACGTCCACGACGTGGGAGTCGCCGCCGATGACCGAGATGTAGTGGTCCGCGGCCTCCTCGGCCTGGTTGTGGTCGAACCACAGGAACGTGGTGATCTTCTGCATGGTCGTTCTCCTCACGCGGTGGTGCGGACGGTCGTGCAGGGTAGACCGGTCGCGGGCCGGGAACTCATCGGCCGGCCCGGTCGAGCAGCGTCGCCCGGTCCAGGAGCATCGCCCGTTCCCGCTCGTTGCGGGTCAGCTCCGCCGCGCGTACGAACTCGGCGCGCGCCTCGTCCGTACGCCCCATCCTGACCAGGAGATCCCCGCGGACGCTCGGCAGCAAGTGGTACGCCTTGAGGGCGGGGTCCTCGGCCAGCGCGTCGACCAGGACCAGACCGGCCGCCGGGCCCTCGGCCATGGAGACGGCGACGGCGCGGTTGAGCTCGACGACCGGGGACGGGGTCAGGGCGGCGAGGCGGTCGTAGAGCGCCGCGATGGCGGCCCAGTCGGTGTCCTCGTACCGTGCCGCCCGTGCGTGGCAGGCGACGATCGCGGCCTGGAGCGCGTACGGGCCCAGGGCCTGCCCCGCCGCCCCCGCCGTCTCGCTCGACCGGAGCAGGGCGGCGAAGCCGCGGCGGATCAGCAGCCGGTCCCAGCGGGCCCGGTTCTGGTCGGCGAGCAGCACCGGCGCGCCGTCGGGTCCGGTCCTGGCGGCGGTGCGCGAGGCCTGGAGCTCCAGCAGCGCGGCCAGTCCGTGCGCCTCCGGCTCCCGCGGCATCAGGCCGGTCAGCACCCGGGCCAGCCGCAGGGCGTCCTCGCAGAGCGCCGGGCGCAGCCAGTCGTCCCCGGTGGTCGCGGCGTAGCCCTCGTTGAAGACGAGGTAGATGACTTCGAGCACGGACCGGAGCCGGGCGGCGCGCTCGGGTCCGTACGGCACCTCGAAGGGGACGCCGGCCCGGCCGAGCGTCCGCTTGGCCCGGACGATCCGCTGGGCGACGGTGGGCTCCGAGGTGAGGAAGGCGCGGGCGATCTCCTCGGTGGTGAGGCCGCCCAGCAGCCGCAGGGTGAGGGCGATCCGTGCCTCGGTGGAGAGCACCGGATGGCAGGAGGTGAAGATCAGCCGCAGCAGGTCGTCGTCGATGTCGTCCGGATCGGCCGGGCCGGGCTCCGGGCCCCGGGCCGCCCCGTCGAGGTCGCGGCCCATCTCGGCCAGCTTGCGGGCGTACGTCTCGCGGCGGCGCACGAGGTCGATGGCGCGGTGCTTGGCGGTGGCCATGAGCCAGGCTCCCGGGTTGTCCGGGACACCCGACTCCGGCCACTGTTCCAGCGCGGCGACCAGCGCGTCCTGCGCGAGTTCCTCGGCGATGCCCACGTCCCGGACGATCCGGGCGACACCGGCGATGATCCGCGCGGACTCGATCCTGAAAACCGCCTCAACCGCGCTCGCTGCCGTCACGGCCACCCATCAGAGCAGCCGCTCAGGGCCCCGGCAAGCGCGCCGGGCCGGTTCCCCGGGTACGGCTTCGGCTGCTGCTCAGCCTTCGTCGATGGCGCGGACCTCGGAGGTGACGCTCCAGGACTCCGGGTGGACCTGGAGGAAGCGCCTGGTCCACTCCAGCGCCTCCTCCTTGTCCTTGCACTGGAGGATGGCGTACCCGCCGACGACCTCCTTGGTCTCCGTGAAGGGGCCGTCGGTGCAGCTGATCCTGCCCCCGGACCAGTGGACGCGGGTGGCCTGGGAGGTCGGGGCGAGACCGGCCGTCTCCAGCATCACCCCGGCGTTGCTGATCTCCTCGAACAGGGCGCCCATCCGCTTCTCCAGGTCGGGATCGGGCTCGAAGTCGGCGGCGGCCCGCTCGTCGATGCGGATGAGTGACATGAAGCGCGGCATGGTGACTCCTCGGGTCGGGAGGGCGGGGGCTCTCCCCGGCTCTCACCCCTGCGTCGAACGGGCCACGGCCGGATCGACACCTCCCGCGGAATTCTTCTGGGAATTCTCCGGACCGGCCACCGGGACGCCCGCCGAGCCGGTTCCGGGAGTGGCCGCCGTCCCGGCTCCCCGCTCGCGCGGGAGCAGCACCAGCGCCGCCAGGGCCGCCGCCGCGAGCAGCCCGGCGGCGACCCAGAACGCGGCCGCGTAGCCCTGGACCAGCTCGTCCCGGCCCGTCGCTCCCCCGGTGACCCGCGCGGCGACCGTCACCAGGACCGCGAGTCCGAGTGAGCCGCCCACCTGACGGGAACTGTTCAGCAGACCGGAGGCCATGCCGGTCTCCCCGGGCACGACATCGGTCGTGGCCGCGGTGCCGAGCGGTACGAAGCACATCCCGATGCCGATGGCCGCGACCAGCGACGGGCCCAGGATCGACGTGAGGAAGGTGCCGTCCGCCCGCGCGGTGGCCGCGAAACCCGCGATGCCGAGCGCGGCGAGGACGCCCCCGGTCGCCAGCAGCCGCCGGGTGCCGAGCCGGGCGACCGTACGGGTGGCGATCACCGAGCCGATGACGACGCCGACGCAGAACGGCAGGAAGGCGGCTCCGGCGGCGGTCGGTCCGTAGCCGAACACCTGCTGGAGGCAGAGCGAGACGAAGTAGAACGCGGCGAACTGCCCCGAGCTGAGCAGCAGGCAGAACAGGTTCGCCGTCAGGACCGGCCGCCCCTTCAGCAGGCCGGGCCGCAGCAGCGGTGACGCGGTCCGCAGCTCGACGGCGACGAAGGCGGCCAGCAGCAGGGCCGCGCCCCCGAGCGTGGTGAGGGTCCTGGCCGAGCCCCAGGGGTGCGACGAGGTCCCGACCAGGCCGAGGACCAGCAGTGTCGTGCCGCCGGTGGCCAGCAGCGCCCCGGCCACATCGAGCCGGGCGCCGGTCCGGGCCGGGCCGGAGACCGGGCCGGTGCGCAGGGAGGCGATCAGCGCGAAGGCCACGATCGGCACGTTGACGAGCATCACCGCACGCCAGCCCGCCGCGTCCGTGAGCACCCCGCCGGCCAGCACCCCGACCGCGCCGCCCGCCGCGCCCGCCATGCCCCAGAGCCCCAGGGCGCGGGAGCGCTCCGGTCCGGCCGGGAAGGCGATGGCGATCAGCGCGAAGGCCACCGGGGCGAGCGCGGCGGCGCCCACGCCCTGCACCGCCCTCGCGGCGATCAGCGCCCCGGGCGACTGGGCGAGGCCCCCGGCCAGGCTCGCCGCGCCGAACAGCGCCAGGCCGCCCGTCAGCACCGGCCGGCTGCCGAGCAGGTCCGCGAGGCGTCCGCCGAGCATCAGCAGCCCGCCGAAGGCGAGCGCGTAGGCGTTCACGACCCACAGGAGCCCCTCGGCCGAGAAGCCGAGACCGGCGCGCATGTCGGGCAGCGCGACGTTCACCACCGACATGTCCAGCGCCACCATGAACTGCACGACGAGGGCTACCAGCAGTAGCCAACGCATCTGCCGTGACTGGTCGTTCACGGTCTTCCCCTTCCTTCGCGGTCACTCGGTCGAGGATTACTATACGCGTATAGAAAATAGAGGGCGAGAAGCCCGGCCGAAACGCGGCGGAACGGGAGGGGACAATGACCGGGTGTCAGGGACAGAGAAGAAACCGCCGGGGTCGAAGCGGTCCGTGGGGCGCCCGCGCAGGCTCGACCCGGACGCCATGGTCGCCACCGCGCGCCGCATCATCGAGGAAGAGGGCCTGGACGCCCTGAGTATGCGGCGGGTGGCGAAGGAGCTCGGCTCCACCCCGATGGCGCTCTACCACTACGTCCAGGACAAGGACGAGCTGCTGATGCTCACCCTGTCCGGGACCGCGGCCGCCTTCCCGCGCCCGGAACTGCCCGAAGACCCGCGCGAGCGGCTGACCGCCGTCGCCGCGCACATGCACGGGATCCTCGGGCAGCTCCCCTGGGTGCTCGACATCCTGGCGCTGGGCGAGCTGACCGACCGGAACGCGCTGTGGATGGTCGAGGAGATCATCGACTGCGCCCTCGCCTGCGGCCTCTCCCCCGGGCAGGCGGTACGCGCCTACCGGACGATCTGGAGCTACGTCTACGGCGACCTGGTCTTCCGCAGGGCTGCCGACCGCCGCGCCGCACACCCGCCGTCCACGCGGTACTTCCCCGACATGGTCACCGAGGCGGACGCGGCGGAGCTGCCCCGCCTCACCGCGATCAAGGACGACTGGCGCGCGTACGCCGCCGACTACGACGTGGTGGACGAGCTGGACGCGATCGTCACCGGTCTGCTGGCCCGAGGGACTCGAAGCGCCAGCGGTGCACCGGCCGGGTGACGATCCCCGCGTCCGGCTCGGGCAGCTCCGGCAGCTCGTCGCCGTACGCGCCCTCCCACCAGGTGATGACCAGCACCCGGTCCTGCGGGGCGCGCAGCAGCTCGCTGCGCAGCGGCGGCCGCGCCAGCTCGGCCGCACGGGCCCGCGCCCACGCCAGCAGCTCCGCGCCCCGGCCGTCGGTGGCGCGGGCCTCCCACATCAGGGCGACCGCCGTACCGCTCATGAGTAGAGGTTGTCCTTGCTGATCTCGTGCACGTGATCGTGCGTGTGGGCGTGGGCGCCCGGTACGTGGGTCTCGGTCACCGGCAGCGAGGAGTCGGCCGACAGCTCCAGGTCGGAGGCCGGCCGGTTGCGGGCCACCATCTCCGCGCCCAGGGCCGCGACCATCGCGCCGTTGTCGGTGCACAGTCCGGGGCGCGGCACCCGCAGCCGGATGCCGGCCCGTTCGCACCGCTCCTGGGCGAGGGCCCGCAGCCGCGAGTTGGCCGCGACTCCGCCGCCGATCATCAGGTGGTCGACGCCCTCGTCCTTGCAGGCGCGGACGGCCTTGCGGGTGAGGACGTCCACCACGGCCTCCTGGAAGGACGCCGCCACGTCCCGTACCGGCACCTCCTCGCCGGCCGCGCGCTTCGCCTCGATCCAGCGGGCGACGGAGGTCTTCAGGCCGGAGAAGGAGAAGTCGTACGCGGGGTCGCGCGAGCCGCTGAGACCGCGCGGGAACGCGATGGCCTTCGGGTCGCCCTCCTTCGCGAGACGGTCGATGACCGGGCCGCCGGGGAAGCCGAGGTGCAGCACCCGGGCGATCTTGTCGAAGGCCTCGCCCGCCGCGTCGTCGATGGTCGCGCCCAGCGGCCGTACGTCGTTGGTGATGTCCGGCGCCAGCAGCAGCGAGGAGTGGCCGCCGCTGACCAGCAGCGCCATCGTCGGCTCGGGCAGCGGGCCGTGCTCCAGCTGGTCGACGCAGATGTGCGAGGCCAGGTGGTTCACCCCGTACAGCGGCTTGTTCAGCGCGTACGCGTAGGCCTTGGCCGCCGAGACGCCGACGAGCAGGGCGCCCGCGAGCCCCGGACCGGCGGTGACGGAGATGCCGTCGAGGTCGCGGCCGCTGACCCCGGCCTCCTTCAGGGCGCGCTCGATGGTCGGGACCATCGCCTCCAGGTGGGCGCGGGAGGCGATCTCCGGGACGACGCCGCCGAAGCGCGCGTGCGTGTCGACGCTCGACGCGACGGCGTCGGCGAGCAGCGTCGTGCCGCGGACGATGCCGACGCCGGTCTCGTCGCAGGAGGTCTCGATGCCGAGTACGAGCGGTTCGTCAGCCATCAGTCAGTCTCTGTCTCTTGTACGGGCGCCTGTACGTCCTCTTCGTGTACGTGCAGGCGCATGACGAGCGCGTCGATGTTGCCCGGCTGGTAGTAGCCGCGGCGGAAGCCGATCGGTTCGAAGCCGAAGCGCTCGTACAGCTTCTGCGCCCGGGTGTTGTCGACCCGGACCTCAAGGAGCACCTCGGCGCACTCGAAGGCCGTGGCGTGCTTCAGCAGATCGGTCAGCAGCTCGGAGCCGAGGCCGCCGCCCCAGTGGTCGCGGGAGACGGCGATCGTCTGTACGTCGGCGAGGTCGCCGGCCGCCGCCAGTCCCGCGTACCCGACGATCCGGCCGGTGACCGGGTCCTCGGCGACCACGTAGCGGCGGGTGGCCCGCGGGCCGCGGGCGTGCGCCAGCTCGGACCAGAACATGCCGGGTGACCAGGCGTCCTCCGGGAACAGCTCGTGTTCGAGGCCGAGCACCGGGTCGATGTCCCACCAGCGCATCTCGCGCAGTACAGCGGTCGCGGTGGTCACTTCGGCGTGACCACCTTGTAGTTCTTCGGGACCTGCGCGTCGGGCCTGCGGAGGTAGAGCGGCCGCGGCGGCAGCAGCTCGGCGCCCGCGGCGAGGCGTTCGGCGGCGAGGGCGGCGAGCGCACCGGCCGCGACGTGCTCGGGGCCGCGCGCGTCCGGGAACGCGTCGGGATAGAGCACCGCGCCCGCGCCGACCACGGGGACCCCGGCGAGCCGCTCGGCGATGTCGGCGGGCCGGTCGACGGCGGGTTCACCGGTCCGGGTGCGGGGGTCCTCGTACCGCGCCCAGTAGACCTCCTTGCGGCGGGCGTCCGTGGCGACGGCGAACGGTCCCTCCAGGCCGGCCTGTCCGGCGGCGTACGCGAGGCCGTCCAGGGTGCACAGTCCGTGCACGGGCACGGACAGCGCCGACCCGAACGTCGCGGCCGTCACCAGGCCGACCCGCAGCCCGGTGTACGGGCCGGGGCCGACGCCCACGACCACGTCCGTCACGGCGTCGAGTTTCACCCCGGCGGCGGCGAGGACCCGGTCGACGGCGGGCAGCAGCAGCTCCCCGTGCCTCCGGGCGTCGACCTGACCGGACTCGGCGACGACACGGGTCCCGTCGTACAGGGCGACGGTGACGGCAGGGGTGGCGGTATCCATAGCGAGCAAGAGCACGCAAACAGCCTACGGCTCCCGCGCGGGCGGCGACCGCGCCCCGTACGGCGTCCCGGCACCGGGGGCCCCGGCTGCTACCGTCACCGGGTATACGCGGAGTACGTGTAAACGCTTGTACGACAACCCAATGGCGAAAGAGGCGCGCACGGTGGCAAGGGGCAGCTCAGGAATCGTGGCCGCGCTCACCGCGGCGGCCGTAGTCGTCGTCGGCCTCCTCGCCTACCAGGCATCGGCGAACGCCCCCGACACCGTCGCCCCCAAGCCGAAGGCGTCCAGCAGCGCGTCCGCCGGGACGGGCCACGCCAAGCCGAAGCCCAAGAAGGACCCGCTCGCGGTTCCGGCCTCCTCGGGCACGGGGATGCGGGTGGTGTACGCGCTGGGCGACCGGCGGGTGTGGCTGGTCGACGCGAAGGACAAGTCGACGCGGACCTTCAAGGTCATGCCGAGCGCGGTCAGCGCGCTTCCGGGGACGTACCAGGTCACCTCGCGCTCCGGCACCGTCACCGGCTCCGACGGGGTCCCGATCGAGCACGTGGTGCGGTTCGCGACGACCGACGACGTGGCCATCGGCTTCAGCGCCGCGCAGGACGGCTCGATGGAGAGCCCGGACCCGACGCTGAAGGCGGGCGGGGTACGGATGTCCCGTGCGGACGGCAACGCGGTGTGGACGTTCGCCACGGTCGGCGCGAAGGTGGTCGTGGTCCCGTAGGACCGAGCCGGGCACCTTCAGTCCGAGCCCGGCCCGATCGGCCCGAGCTCGAAGACGTCCTCACACGCCGGACGGGCTGAAGGTGCCGGACCGGCTCGATGAGCGTCAGGCCCGGTCAGGGGCAGAGGGCGCGCCCTCTGGTGGCGCGGCGGCCACGGCGGCCCCCGGCCGCACCGCACCCGGCGGGGTGGACACCGCGATCGCCGCCGCCCCCGCGGCCAGCAGATCCCGCATCGATACCGCCCGCGGCGGCTGCCGCACTTCGTGCTCGGATGTCGGCATGGACGCCTCCTGGGGCTCCGGTGGAAGGCACGTTAGGCAGACCTAACCTGCTCTCGCCCTCCATGTCACCACGCCCGCCCCGCCGCGCGCAACAATTTACCGACACCGTGTCGGAAAGCGTCTGCGCCCAGCGGGCACCCGACGGTCTCTCAGGCCTCACCAGGCCCGTTGTCCCCGTCCACCACCCACGGGGCCCACGGCGCGAGCCGCAGTACCGACCAGCGTGCGCCCACGCCCACCAGTGTCACCGCGCGCCGCTCGTCGTCCGTGTCACCGACCGCGCGGTGGATGAGCACCCGCAGCCGGTCCTCCGCCAGCTCCTCGACCTTGCCGTCGCCCCACTCGACGACCACCACCGAATCCGGCAGCGACACATCAAGGTCCAGGTCCTCCATCTCGTCGAGCCCGCCACCCAGGCGGTAGGCGTCGACATGGACGAGCGCCGGGCCGTCACCGAGCGCCGGGTGGACGCGGGCGATCACGAACGTGGGGGACGTCACGGCGCCGCGCACCCCCAGGCCCTCGCCGAGGCCGCGGGTCAGGGTCGTCTTCCCGGCGCCGAGCTCGCCGGTGAGCATCACGAGGTCGCCGGGGCGCAGCACGCCGGCGAGCCGGCGGCCCAGGGCCTGCATCTGTTCGGGGGACTCGACGGCCAGGTTCACGGTGACGGTGCCCGGCCCGGTGCCCTCGGCGACCTCAGCCGCCGGGCTGTTGTGCGGTGCTTCCATGCCCGCCAACGTTAGATGACTCCGGCACAGCCCCCACCCTCACCAGCAGGTCGGCCAGCCGGTCCGTCACCGTCTCGGGGTGCTCCAGCATCACCAGGTGCCCGGCGTCCGGGACGATGACCAGCTCCGCGTCGGGCAGCTGGTCCGCCATCGCCTCGCTGTGCGAGCTGGGCGTCACCAGGTCCTTGTCGCCCGCCAGGATCAGCACCGGGACCTCGCGGAACAGGGGCAGCGCGCCGCTCTTGTCGTACTCGGTGAAGGCCGGGTAGAACTCCGCGACCACATCGATCGGCGTGGACTCGATGAGCCGCTCGGCGAACCGCTCGACCGCCGGGTCCACGTCCCGCGAACCGAACGAGTACCGCTTGATCAGCCCCGCGAACAGGTCTGCGGTCGCCCGCCTCCCCCGCTCCACCAGCTCCGTCTGCGAGCCGAGCGCCTTCAGTACCCCGGGCAGCACGCGCCGTACCGCGTTCACGCCCGCCACCGGCAGCCCGAAGCTGACCTCGCCGAGCTTCCCGCTCGACGTGCCGACGAAGGCGACGGCGACGACCCGGTCGCGGAACAGGGCCGGGTACTGGTCGGCGAGCGCCATCATCGTCATGCCGCCCATGGAGTGCCCGACCAGCACCAGCGGGCCCTCGGGCGCGGCCGCGTCGATCACGGCCTTGAGGTCGCGGCCGAGCTGGTCGATGCCGACGTGGACGCCCTGCGCCTGGGCCCGGCCGCGTTCCGAGCGGCCGTGGCTGCGCTGGTCCCAGTGGACCGTGCGCACGAGGCCGCGCAGGGCGGCACGCTGGAAGTGCCAGGAGTCCTGGCTGAGGCAGTAGCCGTGGCTGAAGACGACCGTGACGGGGGCGGGGGCCTTGCGCCCGAAGAGCCGGCGCCGGCGCGGACCGGCCCCGGTGCCGGGGGGCGTACCGCCCGTGCCGGTGCCGCCGCCGGGTTCGATCTCGTCGGTCTCGTAGTACAGCTCGGTGCCGTCGTCGGCCGTGGCCCGGCCCGGCAGGCCGCGCAGCGAGCCGTACGGCCCGGTGGCGTCCAGCGCCAGCCTGGCCCGTTTCCGCATCCCGCGGCCGACCGTCAGCCGCTCGACCGCGACACCGGCGGCCGCACCCGCCGCGATCACGCCTATGGCGGCCCCGGCGATCCCCGCCCGGCGCCAGCCGACCGTCGAAGCGGCCGTCGCCATCGCGTCCCCCGCGCTGATCTCGCTCACCGTGCCGCGCTCCTCGTGGGTCGTGTCCGTCAGGTCAGGGCTGGTCGGAGCGGATCCGATCCGGTCCGTTCCGGTCTTCCGATCATGCTCAGATCGTGCCCGGTCGGAAACGCTTCCGCGTTCAGGACCCGGCCGACTTGCCGTCCGCCGTCCCGTCCCGGTAGACGCGCGGCACCCGGCCGCCGATCCGGGTGACGATCTCGTACGCGATGGTGTCCGCCGCCCGCGCCCAGTCCTCCGCGCTCGGCTCGCCCCGGTCCCCGGGGCCGAACAGCACGGCGTCGCTGCCCTCCTCGACCACGTCCCCGTCGAGGTCGACGACGAACTGGTCCATGGCGACCCGGCCCGCGACCGTCCGCCGGACGCCGCCGACCAGGACCGGGCCCCGGCCGGAGGCGTGGCGCGGGATGCCGTCCGCGTACCCCACCGGCACCAGGCCGAGCGTGGTCTCCCCGGACGTCGTGTAGTGGTGCCCGTAGCTGATGCCGTGCCCGGCCGGCACCTGCTTGACCAGGGCGACGGACGCGGCGAGCGTCATCACCGGACGCAGTCCGAAGTCGGCCGGGGTGCCCAGCTCCGGGCTGGGCGAGATGCCGTACATGGCGATCCCGGTCCGCACCAGGTCGAAGTGCGACTCGGGGACGGTCAGTGTCGCCGGGGAGTTGGCGATGTGCCGGACCTCGGGTTCGGCACCGGCCTTCTCCGCGTGCGCCACCATGTCGCGGAACAGGTCAAGCTGGGCGGCGATGGAGGGGTGTCCGGGCTCGTCCGCGCAGGCGAAGTGGGACCAGAGGCCGGTGATCCGGACGGTGCCCGCCTCCTCGGCGGTGCGGGCGGCGGCGACGAGTCCGGGCCAGTCGGCGGGCTGGCAGCCGTTGCGCCCGAGGCCCGTGTCGGCCTTGAGCTGGATACGGGCGGGGCGGCCCGCCTCCGCGGCCGCGGCGGTGACCTCGCGCAGCGCCCACATCCCGCTCACCGAGACGTCGACATCGGCCTCGATCGCCTCGCGCCAGGGCCCGCCGGGCGTCCACAGCCAGCACATCACCCGGCCGCCGAGCCCCGCCGCGCGCAGGGCGAGCGCCTCCTGCGGGGTGGCGGTGCCCAGCCAGGTGGCGCCCGCCTCCAGCGCGGCACGGGCGCAGGGCACCGCGCCGTGTCCGTACGCGTCGGATTTGACGACGGCCATGAGCTGCGCGCCGGACGCTCGGGCACGCAGCGCGCGCACGTTGGCGCGGAGTGCGGCGAGGTCGATCTCGGCACGGGCTCTCAAGGACGCGGTCTCGTTCATCGCGCCCAGTGTCTCAGAGCCGTACGGCCCGGCCCGCGGGCACCGGTGGCGGCAGGGTGCGCGCCGCCGCTTCCGTCAGCCGTGGCGCAGCTCGTGTTCCAGGTGGTCGACGAGCACCGGTACGTGGCTGTGCGGGACGTCCTTGACCGCCGTGACCAGCGTCACCGGGCCGCCGTCGCGGACCAGGGCGACGAGTTCGCCGACGGCGGCGGTGTGCGCGGGGTCGGTCAGTTCGGCGCGGTAGCGGTCGACGAAGTCGTCGTAGCGGGTGCCGGTGCGGTCCTCGTGGTACCAGGAGCGCAGCTCGCTCGACGGGGTGAGGTCCTTGAGCCACTTGTCGATCGCGGCGCGCTCCTTGGCGACACCGCGCGGCCAGAGCCGGTCGACCAGGACGCGGATGCCGTCGCCGTCCTCCCGCGGGTCGTACACCCGCCGTACGCGCAGGTCACCGTCACCGTCACCGCTGCCGCCCACGACCGCTCACTCCCTCGCTGCCGCCGTCCCCGCCTCCGCTCCCAGCATCGCTCAGGCCCGTACGTCCCGCCAGGCCGCCCGGATCGCCTCCGCGACGTCCTGCGCGGCGACCGGGGAGCCGTCCGAGGCGTGCCGGGCCGCGAGGCCGTGGAGGTGGGCGCCGACGGACGCGGCGTCGCGCGGGGCGAGACCGGCGGCGAGCAGCGAGCCGGTCAGCCCGGAGAGGACATCGCCGCTGCCCGCGGTGGCCAGCCAGGAGGTGCCGGTCGGGTTGACCCGCACGGGGGTGTGCGGAGCGTCGGTGGCGACCAGCGTCGTCGAGCCCTTGAGCAGGACCGTCGCACGGAACCGGGAGGCGAGTGCGCGTACGGCGTCGAGCCGCCCCGCCTCGACCTCCTCGCGGGGGACGCCGAGCAGCGCGGCGGCCTCCCCGGCGTGCGGGGTGAGGACGGTGGGGGCGGTGCGCGCCCGTACGGCGGCGGCGTCCAGGAGCCTCAGCCCGTCCGCGTCGACCAGCACCGGGACGTCCGCGGCCAGCACGTCGGAGACCGCCTCGACGGCGTCCGTGCCGTCGCCGAGCCCCGGCCCGACGACCCAGGCCTGCACGCGTCCGGCCTTCGACGGCGGGCCCGCGTGGACCAGGGTCTCCGGATGCCGCGCGATGACCGCGTCCGCCCCCGGACCGACGTACCGCACCGCACCGGCGCCGCCGCGCAGCGCCCCGGAGACGGCCAGCACCGCCGCGCCCGGGTAGCGCGCCGACCCGGCGACGATGCCGACGACGCCGCGCCGGTACTTGTCGCTCTCGGCGCCCGGCACGGGGAGCAGCGCGGCCACGTCCGCGTACTGGAGCGCCTCCAGCTCCGGCACGTCCGGCAGTTCGGCGCCCAGCCCGATGTCGACGAGGTGCAGCGCCCCGGCCCGTTCCGCGGCCGGGTCGACGAGCAGCCCCGGCTTGTACGCCCCGAAGGTGACGGTCGCGTCGGCGCGGACCGCGTCCCCCCGCACCTCACCGGTGTCGGCCTCGACACCGCTCGGCAGGTCGACGGCGACGACGGGTGCCCCGTGGGCCGTGTACTGCTCCACCAGTGCGGCGGCCGCCGGGCGCAGTCCGCCGCGCCCGCCGATGCCGGTGATCCCGTCGACGACGAGGTCGACCCGGCGCCCCCAGTCGCGGTGCCGGCCCTCCGCCGGGCCCGCGTCGGCGTCCACCACCCGTCCGCCCGCCGCGCGCAGCGCCGCGCTGCCGCCCTCGTGGGCCCGGCCGGGCGCGACCCGCACGGCCAGCACACCGGCCCCGCGCCGGGCGAGCCGGGCGCCCGCGTACAGCGCGTCGCCGCCGTTGTCGCCGCTGCCGACGAGGAGGACGACGCGGGACCCGTAGACCCGGCCGCCGCGCCGCAGCAGATCGGTGCAGACGGCGGCGAGCCCTGCGGCGGCGCGCTGCATCAGCGCACCCTCCGGGAGCCGTGCCATGAGGGCCTGTTCGGCAGCCCGTACGGTCGAGACGCTGTAGGCGGTACGCATGGCTCCAACGTACGCAGAGGTGCCCGTCCTCGGCACGCGGACGGGCGCGCCGGGGGCCGGATCGGGCCCCGCGCGCAGCCCTCCGCGATCAGCCCTCCGCGATCACCACGGCCGACGCGATCCCCGCGTCATGGCTGAGCGACACGTGCCACTGCCGCACGCCCAGTTCGGCGGCGCGGGCGGCGACGGTGCCGCTCACCCGCAGGCGGGGCTGCCCGGTCTCCTCGACGTACACCTCGGCGTCCGTCCAGAGCAGTCCGCCGGGCGCGCCGAGCGCCTTGGCGAGGGCCTCCTTGGCGGCGAACCGGGCGGCCAGTGAGGCGATCCCGCGCCGATCACCGCCAGGGAGCAGCAACTCGCTCTCCAGGAAGAGGCGTTGGGCCAGTTGCGGCGTGCGTTCCAGCGCCGCGTCGAACCGCTCGATCTCCGCCACGTCGATCCCGACCCCGATGATCACGTACGTCCCCTCACGACTGCCCGCTCACTTCGCCCCGCGGTCCGTTCCGCGGTCCGTTCCATTGTTCATCCCGCTGCTCGTCTCTCTCCGCCCGTCCCCCTGTTTCATTCCACGGTGACGGACTTCGCCAGGTTGCGCGGCTGATCCACCTCGTTGCCGCGGGCCGTGGCCAGCTCGCAGGCGAAGACCTGTAGGGGCACGGTCGCGACCAGCGGCTGAAGCAGCGTGGGCGTCGCGGGAATCCGGATGAGGTGGTCGGCGTACGGGACGACCGCCTCGTCGCCCTCCTCGGCGATGACGACGGTGAGCGCGCCGCGGGCCCGGATCTCCTGGATGTTCGACACCACCTTGCCGTGCAGCACGGAGCGCCCGCGCGGCGACGGCACCAACACGACGACCGGGAGGCCGTCCTCGATCAGGGCGATCGGCCCGTGCTTGAGCTCACCGGCGGCGAACCCCTCCGCGTGCATGTACGCGAGTTCCTTGAGCTTCAACGCGCCCTCCAGGGCCACCGGGTAGCCGACGTGCCGGCCGACGAAGAGCACGGTGTCGTGGCCCGCCAGCGAACGGGCCAGCTCGCGCACGGGCTCCATGGTCTCCAGGACCCGCTGGACCTCGCAGGAGATCTCGGAGAGCTGGCGGATGACGGTACGGATCTCGTCGCCCCACTTGGTCCCGCGGACCTGACCGAGGTACAGGGCGACGAGGTAGCAGGCGACGAGCTGGGTGAGGAACGCCTTCGTCGAGGCGACGGCGACCTCGGGACCGGCGTGCGTGTAGAGGACGGCGTCGGACTCGCGCGGAATGGTGGACCCGTTGGTGTTGCAGATGGCGAGGACCTTCGCGCCCTGCTCGCGGGCGTGCCGCAGCGCCATCAGGGTGTCCATCGTCTCGCCGGACTGCGAGATCGCGATGACCAGGGTGCGCTGGTCCAGGATCGGGTCCCGGTAGCGGAACTCGCTGGCCAGCTCGGTCTCGCAGGGGATCCGGGTCCAGTGCTCGATGGCGTACTTGGCGATCATCCCGGCGTGGAACGCGGTCCCGCAGGCGACGATCACCACCTTGTCGACCTCGCGGAGCTCCGCCCGGGTGATCCGCACCTCGTCGAGGTGGAGCGTCCCCTCCGGGTCGATCCGGCCGAGGAGGGTGTCGGTGACGGCCTTCGGCTGCTCGGCGATCTCCTTGAGCATGAAGGAGGGGTAGCCGCCCTTCTCGGCGGCGGACACGTCCCAGTCCACGTGGTACGGAAGCACCTCGGCGGCCCGCCCGTCGAACCCGGTGACGCGCACCCCCTCCCGGCGCAGCTCCACCACCTGGTCCTGGCCCAGCTCGATCGCGGACCGGGTGTGCGCGATGAACGCGGCGACGTCGGAGGCGAGGAACGCCTCGCCCTCCCCCACGCCCACCACGAGCGGCGAGTTCCGCCGGGCACCGACCACCACGTCGGGCGCGTCCGCGAACACGGCGACGAGGGTGAACGCCCCTTCGAGCCGCCGGCAGACCTGCCGCATCGCCTCTGCCGGGTCCGCGCCGCCGGAGTACGCCTCGGCGAGGAGGTGGGCGACGACCTCGGTGTCGGTCTCGGAGATCAGGTCGTGGCCGCGCCCGCCCAGTTCCTCCCGCAGGGCGGCGAAGTTCTCGATGATCCCGTTGTGGACGACGGCGACGCGTCCGGCGTTGTCGAGGTGCGGGTGGGCGTTGGCGTCGGTGGGTCCGCCGTGGGTGGCCCAGCGGGTGTGGCCGATCCCGGCGTTCCCGGCCGGCAGGGGCTGCTCGACCAGCAGCTTCTCCAGGTTGACGAGCTTCCCGGCCTTCTTCGCGGCGGCCAGCCCCCCGTCCGCGAGAACGGCGATCCCGGCGGAGTCGTACCCCCGGTACTCCAGCCGCTTGAGGCCCGCGACGACGACGTCATGCGCCGACTGCCTACCGACGTATCCGACGATTCCGCACATATCGGTCCCTTCGTGGTCACCTGCCCATGTTCTTCGCATATTCGCAGAAGGGGCGTGGGGTGTCGGGGAGGACCGCGCCGGGCCGCCCCCCGCCCGATGACCCTGATCACGGGCCCACCCGCGCGGGCTTCTACTATCGATTCCGGTGTTCTCCGGCGGACGCCGACGCCCGCTCGGTCGTGCCCCGCCGCCCAACAGCGACACGACACGACGACGGCCACCCCATGGCGTCGGCGTGGAGCATCGAGGAGAGGAACGTTCATGCGTGCCCGGAATATCGTTGCCGCCACCGCGACAGCACTGGCGCTGGTGGGCGCCCGCGATCTCGTCCAGAAGAAGCACGCACTGCTCCGGAACTTCCCGGTGGTCGGGCACGCCCGGTACCTGCTGGAGACGATCGGGCCCGAGCTGCGGCAGTACATCGTGACCTCCAACGACGAGGAGCGCCCGTTCAGTCGTGACCAGCGCACCTGGATCTACGCGTCGGCGAAGGGCGAGAACAACTACTTCGGGTTCGGAACCGACAACGACATCGAGCACGTGCAGGGGCACGCGTACGTGAAGCAGCGCACGTTCGCCGGAGAGCTGCTCCCGGACGTGCACGACCCGCAGGCCCTGCTGCCGTCGGCCAAGGTGCTGGGCGGGCCGCGCGGACGCGCCAAGGCGTTCCGCCCGGCGAGCGTGGTGAACATATCGGCGATGAGCTTCGGATCGCTCTCCGGTGCGGCGATCACGGCCCTCAACAAGGGGGCGGCGCTCGCGGGCACGATGCACAACACCGGTGAGGGCGGCCTCTCGCCGTACCACCGCAATGGCGGGGACCTCGTTCTTCAGATCGGTACGAGCTACTTCGGCTGCCGCGACGAGGACGGCAGCTTCAACATCGACAAGCTCATGGACGTGGTCGCCGGCGCCCCGGTCAAGGCGATAGAGATCAAGCTCTCCCAGGGCGCCAAGCCGGGGCTGGGCGGGCTGCTGCCGGGCGCGAAGGTGACACCCGAGATCGCCGAGATACGTGGCATCCCGCTCGGCGAGGACTGCGCCTCCCCGTCACGGCACACCGCGTTCAGCGACGTCGACTCGATGCTCGACTTCGTCGAACTGCTCGCCACCGAGACCGGTCTGCCGGTCGGGATCAAGAGCGCGGTCGGAGAGATGGCGTTCTGGCAGGAGCTGGCCACCCTGATGGCGCGTGGCGACCGCGGCGTCGACTTCGTGACCGTCGACGGCGGCGAGGGCGGCACCGGGGCAGCGCCGTTGATCTTCGCCGACTCGGTGTCGCTGCCGTTCCGGATGGGCTTCTCCCGGGTCTACGGCACCTTCGCCGAGCTGGGGCTGACCGACGACCTGACCTTCATCGCCTCCGGCAAGCTCGGCCTCCCCGAGAACGCCGTGGTCGCCTTCGCCCTGGGCGCCGACATGATCAACGTGGCGCGTGAGGCGATGCTGTCGATCGGCTGCATCCAGTCGCAGAAGTGCCACACCGACAAGTGCCCCACCGGTGTCGCCACCCAGAACCCACGCCTGGCCCGCGGCCTCGACCCGACCTCGAAGGCCACCCGCGCCGCCGCCTATCTGCGCACCCTGCGGATGGAGCTGATGAAGGTCTCCGCGGCCGTCGGCGTCGCCCACCCGGCGTTCATCACGGCCGACGACATCGAGATCCTGAACGGCGACTACGACGCCCGCACCCTGTCCGGTGTCTACGGCTACAAGGACGGCTGGGGCGAGCTGGGCCCGCACGTCGCCGATGAGATCACCGCGTTGCTCGCCACTCGGTCGAAGACGGCCTCCGCGCAGGGACCGGCCGTCTGAGACACCGGCAGTGGGCCTGAACGGTGTCCGGGAGTCACTCGCCCGCCGGGTACCGGACGGCCTCTTCCCCGAGGCGACCGAGGTCGGCGGCTGGTGGAAACGTCAGAACAACCCGGAGGCCGGCCTCATCGGCGCCGACACCCAGTCGGTGGCACGCCGCGTCGCCTTCGTGGGCTCGGTGAAGTGGCGCGACGAGACCCCGTTCGGGGCAACGGACCTGGCCGAACTCGTCGCGTCGGCACAGCAGGTGCCGGGCGCGCAGGACGCGGCCCTGGTCGCGGTCAGCCGCCGGCCCCCGACGCGAGCGGCGGCCGAGGGGCTGGCCGCGCACTGGGGGCCGGAGGCCGTGATCGCCGCCTGGCGGTGACGCCGGGCGCTGCCTTCAGTTGGCCGACGCGTACGAGACGAAGTCCGCCCAGGCTGCCGGGGCGAAGCCGAGTTCGGGGCCGGGGATGTTCTTCGAGTCGCGGACGTGGACGGTGGTGGGGGCGGCGGCGACCTCGACGCACGAGGGGCCATCGTTGGTGCTGTAGCTGCTCTTGAACCAGGTCAGGCCGGAAGCACTTCCGGCCGAGGGCTTCGCACTCATGTCTCTCCCAGCAGTTTTTCGATGAAGATTCGTGAGAGCCGAGGCGTGAGCGCCTGGGCCCGGATCAAGCCGTACCGCATCTCAAGGATCTGGACTTCCCTGGGATCGCTGATCAGCCGACTGGTGAGCTGGACCTCGTTGTGCCCCACAGCCGTACCGTCAGTCAGCTTAAACACCCGGTGAGGGCCGCCCAAGCCCGCGTGCTCCTCGGTCTCGGTCGGCATCACCTGGATCTCCACATGCCTCAACATGCTCAGTTCCAGAAGGTGTTCGAGCTGCTGCCGCAACACCATTTTCCCACCCGTGGGGCGCCTGAGCGTGGCTTCTTCCTGTACGAAGGTCAGCAGCGGGGCGGGCCGACGATCGAAGATCGCCTGCCGGGCCATGCGTGCGGCCACCAGCCGGTCGACGTGTTCCTCGGTGAACGCCGGGCGCCGCTCCCCGTACAGGGCGCGGGCATACGCCTCCGTCTGGAGCAGCCCGTCGATCACACCGGACGCATACGAGCCCAACTCGACCGCGTCGGCCTCCAACTTGGCCAGATCGCGGACCTTCTTCGGATACCGCGCCTCCGCCACATCCCGCTTCATCGCGGCGATCTTGCCGTTCGCGCCCAGGGCCTCGTCCGCCCGGTCGAGGAACTCCGGCTTGGGAATCCGGGTGCCGGTCTCCACCTTGTAGACCAGGTTCTCGCCGTACCCGATCGCCTCGCCCAGTTCCGCGGCGCGCAGGCCCGCCGCCTCCCGCCAGAGCCTGATCTGCCGGCCGACCACGGCCATCACGGCACCCGACTCGTCCTCGGGGTCGACAGCCCAATCCGGTCCGTCCACCACGTCGTTGTCACTCATGCGGCATCCGCCTCCACCCGTTCGCGGCGCACCGGCGCTGTACGGCGTGGACAGGCCCGTACGACCGCTGGACAGTCACCGTCCGTATACGTGTCACTGCTTTTCAGCGTAGCGACGGACGGCCACGCTGAGTGACGTGAACCGAGAAATCACCCAACCGCGTGCACGCAGCGGCATGTTCGCCGTGCAGCTCTCCGCGACCCGCCGGGGCGCCCGGCTCGCCCGGCTCCTGGCGACGGAACAGCTCCGTTCCTGGGGGCTGCCGTCGGACGACGCGAGCCAGATCATCGCCGAGCTGGCGTCGAACGCGATGCTGCACGGTTACGTACCGGGGCGGGACTTCCGCATCCTGCTGACGGTCACCGGGGACACGCTCCGCATCGAGGTGGCTGACGCACGCGGGGAGCGGCTGCCCCGCGTACTGGAGCAGTCCGAGGCGTACGAGTCCGGGCGGGGGCTCCTCCTCGTCGAGGCGCTGGCCACGCGCTGGGGCGTCCGGCACGGGCCGTTCCCCCGGAAAACGGTCTGGGCGGAGATCGCCCTCACCGGATCGTAAGGAGCACGACGCGGTCGGCCACGACCCGGTGGGCCGCGTCCCGGCCGACCGCGACGCGGCGGCCCACGACGTAAAAGGCTTTTAAGTCCTTTGGGAAGAAGAAACTCTCCAACCAAACCCCACCCAACCCACCCCGGTGGACCTCAGCAGGCCCCCCGCGCGCTCACGCGGGCGCCCGTCACTCACACGGGTGAGGTTGGCCAACTGAGCTGGATTTCGCCCGGGTTGCCTGACATATGCTCGCGAAACCAACTTCAGACATGAGACGGCCCCCGCCGGGACTGACATCCCGAGCGAGGGCCTGACCAGCAAGGAAGCAAAACCTTCCCGATGGATAGCCAGCAGATTATCGCGCCCTCGCGCGCCTCGTCAGGCACCCCGTCAGGCGCCCCGCCCCGGGCTCGGCCCGGCGCCCGGTCCGATGCCCGGCCCGACGCCCGGTCCGGTGGTGTCTTACACGTCAACGTGCGCCACACCAGCCACTTCACGGTCGTGGGCAACCACCTGGCCCAGCACCAGGATCTCTCGCTCGTCGCGATCGGGCTCGCCACCCACATCCAGTCGCTGCCCGCCGGGGCGAAGGTCGGCATCAAGTTCCTGGTCGAGCGCTTCCCGGAGAGCGAGGCCCGCATCGCCGGTGCACTGCGGGAACTCGAAGAGAACGGCTACCTGAGGCGCGACCGCGAACGCCTGACCAGCGGCCGCGTGATCACGCGCACGACGTCGTACAACCAGCCGTGTACGCAGGCGATGGATCCGCCCGCACCGGCTCGGGCTCGGGTTCGGGCTCCGGTTCGGACTTCGGCTCCGGTTCGGGCTCCTGTTCCGGTTCGGGCTCCGGTTCCGGTTCGGGCTCCGGTTCGGGCTCCTGTTCCGGCTCAGGCTCAGGCCACAGCTCCGGTTCGGGCTCCGGCTCCGGTCCTGGTTCGGGTGCCAGTTGCCTCACCGGCCCCCGCACCCACTCCCGCCTCTGTTCCGACTCCCGCCCCTGTTCCTGTTCCTGTTCCGGCTCCGGCTCCGGCTCCGGCTCCGGCTCCGGTTCGGACCCTGGTTCGGGTCCCAGTTGCCCCACCGGCCTCCGCACCCACTCCCGCCCCTGTTCCGACTCCGGCTCGGGTTCGGGCTCCGGCTCGGGCTCCTGTTCCGGTTCGGGTCCCGGTTGCCCCACCAGCCCCCGCACCCGCCCTCCCGCTTCCGCAGACACTCACCCCGGACCCGCGCCGGGCCGCCTCGGCGGTCCTGCGCGGGCTGCGGCGCGAGGCCCCCGTACTCGTGCTCTCCGAGAACGACATCCGCAGCCTCACCCCGGCCGTCGCGACCTGGCTCGAACGCGACGCCGCCCCCGCGACGATCACCCGGGCCCTGACGACGGACCTGCCCGTCCCCCTGAAGTACCCGGCCAAGCTGCTCGCGCACCGGCTGAGCACCCTGCTCCCGGCCGCCGTACCGCCCGCACGGTCCTCCCCTCCCCCGGTGCCGCTCCAGAACTGCGACGACTGCGACCGCGCGTTCAGAGCGCCCGAGCCGGGCAGGTGCGGCGCGTGCGTCGCGGAGTCGTCCGTCACCACGTAGAGGCGATGGCTGCCTGCTCCCACGCCGAAGACTGCCGGACCCAGGCAGTGTGCGGAGGCTTGCCGCACCTGCATGCTGATGCCTGCCGACAGAGACGGGGGCCATCAGTGGCAGCGAACACAATCCGCGCCGTGACGCGTGCGCGCAGGGGATCGTTCCTGGCGGTGACGGTCCTTCTGCTGCCTTTCGGCGGCTACGGGCTGGCCAGGGCAGGGCTGGTCCCGGACGGAACGCCGATCGCGCTCGGTCTGCTGTCGCTGATCGCCGGTGGCGTCCTTCTGCCCGCCCTGTGTGAGGAGCGGGCCCCGTTCCGGCACTCCTCGTCGCACCTGATCGCGCGCACCCTGACCGGCGAACGGTCCGTCGACCTCAACCGGATCACTACCGTCCGGCTGCTAACGACCTTCTCGTACGGCAGCGCGTACCGGACCCTGCTGGTGCGCGACGCCGACGGGGTGGGGCTGGGCATCACCACCGAGAGAAGCCGCGGAAAGCTGCGCCGAGCGATCGAGAAGGCCGACGCGAACGCCGCGCGAGGCTCCGCCGGGCCCCGTGTGAGCCGCGCGGCTCGGGCACATCTGGGCCTTGCCCCAGGGCGGGGGCTGGTCGGCCACACGGTTCTCGCCTTTTTGGTTCTGACGGTGTCCGCGAGCCTCTACATGGCGGTCGTCCTCCGGCTCGGCGGGCGGTAGGACGAAAGGAACTGCGCCCGCGCAAGCAGGTCGTGAAGCTCAAGGAGCCCTGGAGGGAGGACCGGGCCCCAGCCGTCCCCGGTAGGGAGTCAACGGTTGCGGTAGCGGCCGGGCGTCTCGCCGACGAGAGCGGCAAAAGCCTCGATGAAGCTCGTCGGGTTGGACCAGCCGCAGGCGAGAGCGGTGTCCGTGACGGACTTCCCGGCGGCGAGCCGGGTGAGCGCGTGGTGGACGCGTAGCTGAGTGCGCCACTGATGAAAACTCATCCGGAGTTCCTGCGCCCACCACCTGCTGTGGTACGCGCTGCTCGCGCTGAGCGGCGGCATCGTGCTGCGTTCGGTCCCAGGAGTGTTCGCCCTGTTCGGCGGCACCCTGATCGCCGGTGCGGCCATCGCGGTCGGCAACGTCCTCATGCCGCAGCTCATCAAGCACGACTTCGCCGGCCGCGCCGGGCTGATACTCGGCTGCTACTCCCTGGCCCTGTCCGGCGGAGCCGCGCTCGCCGCGGGCCTGGTCGTCCCGCTGGAAGTCGGCCACCGGCTGGGGCTGGCGGCAGGTGCTCGCACTGTGGGCGATCCCGTCCCTCGTCGCCGCCCTCGCCTGGCTTCCCGAACTGCTCGCGCCGGACCGGCGTTCCCGGAACGGCCGACGACAGGAACCGGTGAAGCGAGAAGGAGCCGATGCCGCCGCACCCGCGCCCAGGGCGCTGTGGCGCGACCGCACCGCCCGGGCGGTGACCCTGTTCATGGGGCTTCAGTCCCTCGGCTACTACGCGATCCTCTCCTGGCTGCCGACGCTTCTCCAGGACCACGGCATGAGCGACAGCCAGGCCGGATGGATGCTCTCCTTCTCCAGCTTCCCCGGCATGGCCGCATCCTTCGCGGCACCCTGGCTCCAGCAGCGTCTGCGCCCGGCCTTCGTCGCGCCCCTGGCGGCCTCCTTGCTGTGCGCGACCGGCTTCGTCGGCCTGCTCACGTCCCCCGTGTCGGGCGCCTACCTCTGGTTGACCGCCCTCGGACTGGGCCAGGGCCTCGCCATCGGCTACATCGTCGCCCGCTCGCCCGACGCGCACCACACCGGCCGGCTCTCGACGATGGCCCAGGGGATCGGCTACCTCATCGCCTGCCTCGGCCCGCTCGGCCTCGGCCTGCTGCACTCCGCGAGCGGGGGATGGTCACTGCCGGTCGCCGCGCTGCTCGCCGTACTCGTCGCGCAGACCGCCGCGGCCTTCGGCGCGAGCCGCGACCGCCATGTCCTGGCGCCGTCCTGAAGGGGCCAGGGCCCGCCGCCACCCCCGGCAACGACCGTCCGGGACCCGACAAAACGGGGCCTGCCCGTCCCGCTGAAGTGCCCGGCCTCCGTCCCACCCACACCACCCTCCCCTCCCCCGGCGCCGCCGCGGAACCGCACGACCCCGTACCGACCCACCTCAGCACGCGCCTGCTCAACACAAAGCTGGTCATCCGCTACGTGAACTGGACGTTTGAGATGCGGTTTTGCGTCGCATTTCCCGCCGGGTCTTGAACCCACCGACCTCCTCGACCTAACCTGCCCACACATAAATGTGCGTATGCAAATTAATAGCGGGGGTTGGTGCGTGGCGTTCTGGATGGCGGCGGCATCCGTGTGGTGCGTGCTGCAGTTACTCCTGCTCACCTGGCCGGTGCGTGCGATTCGATGGCCCACCGTTTTCCTGGCCTTTGGAGTGGGCGCATACGGCAGCGGCTTCGCATCGGTGTTGGTCGAAGTCTTCGTCGCACGGCGTCTGGCGGGCTCCCGGGAGAGTTCGCTCCACAACGTACTGGACACAGTGATGTGGACTACGGCCCCGGCGTCCGAGGAGCTGTTGAAGCTGGCACCGCTCGCGCTTGCAGCCTGGACTTTGCGTCGGCGAATGCAGTGGGGCATGTCGGACTTCGTCGTACTGGGTGGCGCTATCGGTGCCGGCTTCGGGCTGTTGGAGGCGGTTGCTCAGTACGCGCTGGCACCGGACGCGGTGGTGCGTGGCATCGATGGCGGCTGGATGGTGGGAAGCGGCTTCTCGGCGCCGTTCGTCGCAGGCTTCCCAGAGTTCCTCGGACATTGGTTCCCCTCTCCGGTGGGCACAGTCGCACTCGGCAGTTTCGACATGAGCATCACAGCCGGGCATCACGTGGTGTGGTCGGCGCTCGGAGGCCTTGGGGTGGGGCTGCTCCTGCTCGGGCGCTCGTGGTGGGCGCGGCTGATCGGACTCGTGCCGGTCGTGGTGGCGATCGGGCAGCACATGGTGGTCAATTACGCGGCCGCCCGGCAGGGGGAGGCCGGCTGGCCGCGGGAATGGTACGACCGGCTGGAGGCGGCCGGCTGGTGGACCGTGCTGATCTGCATCGCTCTGGCCGTCACCTGGGACATCCGTGCGGGACGGCGGGGCAAACAGCTGGAGCCGAGTGTCCGGCTCGCGATGGAACGGAATGGAGGTTCGGCCGGTGTCACGCTGCTGACCTTCGCACTGCTGCGCCTGCCCTGGACTCCGGTGGTCGCGCTGGGTTACGCCCGCCAACGACGTGCGCTGCTGTACTCCGCAAGCCACCCACGAACCCACTCCGCACACCTGTCGGCTCTGCGTGAGCTGGTCACCGTTCAGACGGGACGCATGGATGCCGCTTCGGGTGAGGCCACTTGGAGAGGCATCGGCGTCCGGCAGGTCTGGCAATGGATTCGTGCCCGGTCGGGGCGCTGGCCATGGTGGGAGAAGCTTCTGCTGGTCGTCGGCGCGCTCCTGCTTGTCCCTGCCGGTGTACTGATGGCGGTGCGGGCTTTCCCTTGGGCACAGGGCTGGGAGGACTCCTTCGCCACGAGCACCGGCTGGCATCTGCTGGTCGCCACAGCCCTGGCCGGACTGCTTCTCGGACTGATCCGTCTGGTCCTCGCGATCCGCGGGCTACGTGCCGCACGCCTGGAGACACTGGCCGAGCCGCAGGTGGCGTCCGTACTGCGCGTGATGACACTGACGGGAGCCCTTGTCGCCGGTGGCCTGCTCTGGTCGCTCTCAAGCAATTTCGGTCCGGAGGGAGGCGTATTCGACCAGTACGAGACAGCCACCTTCCTCCTGGAAAAGATTGTCCAGCTGGCCCCCGCCCTGTTGATGGCGTTACTGATGTTCGCCGGCCCCTTCGGCATGCCGTTGGAACTCCTGCTGGGCGAGTCGATCGCCGGCGACCTGCTGATGATGGCGGGCTCGCGCCTGCTTGCCCCAGTGGCAGAACGGATCGCGGTCAGGGTGGCCGAACGTGAAGCGATGGCATGGGCACGCAATGCGGCCGGGCGCGGGCGAGGACTGTTCACACGCGCCCGGGACCGAATACGCCACGGCCGCACCGACCCCGTGGACCTGGCCACCGGGCGGATGTTCCTCCCGCTGACCGACATCGAACTGCCAGGAGTACTGCCCCTGGTGTTCACGAGGCGCGCCGACTCCGGCTACCGAGGCGGTCGCTGGTTCGGGCCCGGCTGGTCCTCCACGGCCGACCAACGTCTTGAGTTCGACGAGCAGGGTGTCGTCTTCTTCACCGAGGACGGGCTGCTCCTCACCTACCCGCACTCCGCCGCAGGTATTGAGGTACTGCCCGAGGACGGCCCACGCCTGCCTTTGCTTCAGGCCTCCGACGGCACCTACACGGTCACCGACCCGGACACCGGTCACGTCCGCAGGTTCACCCCGCACGACCAAGGCCCGGCACTGCTGACGGACCTGACCGACCGCAACGGCAACCGCATCACGTTCACCTACGCCCCCGACGGCACCCCGCTCGAAATCCAGCACAGCGGTGGCTACCGGCTCCGCCTCACCACCGCCGACGGCCGGATCACCGCCCTGCATCTGGCCGGGACCGAGCTGATGGCGTACGGCTACACCGGCGGCCACCTCACCGAGACGGTCAACTCCTCAGGTCTGCCCCTTCGGTTCGCGCACGACGACGAGGGCCGGATCACCTCATGGACCGACACGAACAACCGCTCGTACTCCTACGCCTACGACGACCGAGACCGAGTGACCTCCGAAGGCGGAGGGGGCGGGCACTACACCTTCCGCTTCACCTACGAGGGGGCCGATCCCGAATTTCCAGGCCTGCGCATCACCACACTGACCTCGCCGGAAGGAGCCGTCAGCCGGTATCTGATCGACGACCGTCATCAGGTCGTCGGCGAGATCGACCCGAACGGCACGGTGACCCGCACCGCGTACGACGACGCGGGGCGCACGATCGCGCAGACCGACGGGCTCGGCCGTACCACCGGCTTCCGCCATGATGGATACGGGCACCTGACCGGGGTGCTCCGCCCGGACGGTACCGAGATCACGGCCACGCTCGACGAACGCGGCAACCCGCTCCGGATCACCGACCCGGCCGGTGCCGTCTGGCACCAGAGCTTCGACCCGACGGGCCTTCGCACCAGCCTCACCGACCCGCTGGGCCACGTCACCCGTTACACGTACACCGCGAACGCCGCCCTGATCGCCGTCACCGACCCGTTGGGCGCCACCACACGCATCCGCTGCGATGCGGCCGGGCTCCCCACCGAGGTCACCGACGCGCTGGGCGCCACGACCTACTACCGACGCGACCTCTTCGGCCGCGTGGCCACCGTCATCGACCCCCTGGGCGCCGCTACCGCGTTCACCTGGTCGGTGGAGGGCCACCTCCTGCACCGCAGTGGCCCGGACGGGGCGACGGAGTCGTGGACGTACGACGGGGAGGGCAACCGCACCACCCGCACCGACGAACTCGGCAGGGTGACCCAGTACGAGTACACCCACTTCGACCTGCTCAGCGCGCGCACCGATCCCGACGGCGCCCGCCACACCTTCGCCCACGACGCCGAGGCCCGCCTCACCCAGGTCACCAACTCCCAGGGGCTGACGTGGAACTACGCGTACGACCCCGCCGGCCGTCTGCGGTCCGAGACCGACTTCGACGACCGCACGCTGACCTACGTCCACGACCAGGCAGACCAACTCACCGCACAAACCGACCCTCTCGGCCAGGTCACTCACTACACCCACGACCCGCTCGGCCGCGTCCTCACCAAGGAGGCCGCCGGGCAGCTCACCACCTACCGCTGGACGCCCACCGGCGACCTCCTCCAGGCGACTGGAGCGGGGACGGACCTGATCCGCGCCTACGACCGGACGGGCCGATTGCTCTCAGAAACGGTCAACGGCCTCACGCTGCGCATGAGCTACGACCCCGCCGGCAACCTGACACGCAGGGAGACACCTGCCGGAACCCGTTCCGTGTACACGCACGACCTCGCGGGACAGCGCACGGCCCTGACCACGGCCGGCCGCACCCTCACCCACCGGCTCGACCCGACCGGCCGTGAAACCGCGCGCTCCTGGCACGGTGCGCTCTCTCTGGTCCAGGACCGGGACAGCGCCGGGCGTATCACCAGCCAGACATACGCGACCACAGCCCCACTCCTGCACCACTCCTACACCTGGCGCAACGACGGCAGTCTCACCGCCACCGACGACACCCGCTACACCCTCGACACCGCCGGTCGCGTCACCCGCGTCCAGGCCACCACCTGGCAGGAGTCCTACGCCTACGACCAGGCGGGCAACCAGACCCGGGCCGCCTGGCCCGAGGCATTTCCCCACTCCGAAGCCACCGGTACCCGCGCCTACACCGGCACGCGCATCGACAGCGCGGGCAGCGTCCGCTACGAGTACGACGCCGCCGGGCGCACCACGCTCCGCCAGAAGACCCGTCTCTCCAAGAAACCCGACACCTGGCACTACACCTGGGACACCGAGGACCATCTCACCCACGTCACCACCCCTGACGGCACCACCTGGCGCTACACCTATGACGCCCTGGGCCGCCGCACCTCCAAACAACGCCTGGCCCACGACGCGGCGGTCGCCGACGAAACAGTATTCACCTGGCACGGCAACACGCTCATCGAACAGACCACCACATCCACGGACTGGCCCGGCCGCGAAACTCTCACCTGGGAGCACGACACCTCGGGCCTCACCCCCCTCACCCAGACCACCCACTACACCTCCGCAGCAGACACCCCCCAGTCCGAGATCGACACCCGCTTCCACGCGATCATCACCGACCTCATCGGCACCCCCACCCACCTCGTGGACGAATCCGGCCACATCGCCTGGCACGCCCACGCCACCCTCTGGGGCACCACCACCTGGAACCCCGATGCCACCGCCTACACCCCTCTCCGCTTCCCCGGCCAGTACCACGACCTGGAAACCGGCCACCACTACAACCTCCACCGCCACTACGACCCCGAAACAGCCCGCTACCTCACCCCGGACCCACTGGGCCTGACACCAGCACCCAACCCGGTCGCATACGTACACAACCCGCACACTTGGGCCGATCCGCTGGGGCTCGCGCCCGGATGCCCGGCAGGCGGTGGAGCAAACGGAGGCCGCCTGGCTCAGGAATCCGGAGACTCTTATGAGGAATTCCTCGTGGGCCATCTCGGTGGCGGAAGAGGGTTCTTCGAGCGATTGCCATCCGGCGGAAACACTCGTCAATTCGATGGCGCATTCATTGACCGTACCACCGGGCGCGGGACCTGGTACGAGGCGAAGTCAGGTAGATTCTGGGAGGACACACTGGCCAACCCCAAGCGCTTGGCGAAGTTCAAGGGCATAGAGGGAGAAAAGATTGCGATAGCCCAGGCAAAGGGGATCGACTACAGGATCATTTCAGAGAAGCCGATCCCTGTCGAATTCACGTCCTGGTTCGAAAAGAAGGGAATTCCATGGATGGTGACCCGACGTTCCTAGGATGCAGTCGAGACCATTCTGACCCACTGCATTCCTTATTACAGTGCAGCAATAGGCACCCCTCCGTGAACCGGAGCATCTTTTAGGAGATTATTTCGATGGGACTTTGCTTGTTTCCCGAGGATGGGAACACGGACGGGCCGGACGCATGTTTTTCGTACCATGAATTCTCCTCGTTCCGCAGACACCTGGCTTCAGCAGAAGGTATCGCCCTGGACGCAATGCAGGGGTTCGGTGGCGACTCGTCGTGGGACGATTTCACCACCGTCCTTGAACCGCTCCTCAACCACCCGGATGATCACGGGAGGAGCATTTCATTCGAAGAATGCAGTCTTATCCTGCCGCGCCTTGAGGGCCTGCTGTCCGATTTGATGCCGACTTCGGATACCGGCCCCGAGGTCCGCAATCTGACCACACAGCTCAACAATCTTATCGTTGTACTAAGAGTTTGCGTGCAAAATCAGGTCGCGCTGGGTTTCATTTAGACGAGAGAAATCAGAATATATTACGCTTCCCACGCACCCGCTTCGCGCCATTCACAGCAGCCCTTGGAGCGGGAGCGGGGACCAGGGGCCGGTGAGCTCTTCGGTGAACTCGAAGCCCCGGGAGAGCCGCGTCTCGTACGTCTTGCGGCAGTCGTCCGTGGCGAGGATGAGCCAGCCACCACAACAGTCGTGGAGATGAATGGTTCACGACCGAGCGGGAGATGTGTCACCTGGACATCACCGAGGCGTCTGAAGCGGAGAGGGCTACGTTCTGGCGCGGCACTGCACATGGCAAATTCGGTCCCCATCAGGGGTACGAAGCAGGGGCCGTCAGGTGGATTCCTTGCGCGCGAATTCCGGCGGAATACTCGGAGCGCGCAGCCTCACCCCGGGCCGCGGTAGCGGCGCCCGATGAGCACACCGGGCGCCGCCGCCGCACGTCCTCAGGCCGGTGAGGTCACCGCGCCGCCGAGGTGCCGGGCGAAGAACCGGACCGCGCTGTCGGCCTCGAACCTCGGCATCTCCCCCTGCTTGCCCGCGTTGGCGTGCAACGTCTTCTCCGTCGAGGCGAAGGCGTCGAACAGCGCGAGGCCGGCCTCGCGCGGGATGTGCTCGTCATCCCACTGCATGGCGAACTCGATCGGAACGGTGATCTCCTTCGCCTTCGCGGCCACGGCCTCGGACCAGTACAGGCCGAAGGCCGCAGCCGTGATCCTGGGCTCGGCCGCCACGAGCGGCACCCCGGTCGCGGTGCCCATCCTGACGCCGAAGTAGCCGACCGGGCCGCCGGTGCCGATCTCCGGAAGCTCCTGGAGCGCGTCCAGGGTCGCCCGCCACTCGGGCAGGGAGAGCTCCGCCAGGTGCTCGTTGTAGCGCACGACGATCGGGCTCACCGGCTCGCCCGTCGCCCACGCCTCGGAGAGGGCGGCCCGTTCCTGCTCGTCGTGCGCGGTGCGCGGCCGGTCGCCGTGACCGGGCGCGTCGATGACGGCGACATGAAAGCCGCAGTGGTTCACGAGACGGTGGGCGCGGCCCGTCATCGCCGGGTGCTTCTTGTGCTTGGCGCCGTCGTGGCCGATCAGGACCAGGGGCGCGCGATCGGCGCCGGCGGCCGGCGACCAGAGAACCCCGGGGATGTCACCCACGGTGAAATCGCGCTCGACGATGCCGTTCGTCGTCGACTCGGCGGTGAATTGCAGAGAGTACATAGGTGTTGCCTTTCCGGAGTGCCTTGTTGTCGAGGCGCTCCCGGCGACACCTACGTCAATCGCCCGACCGTGACGGCAAGGGGGAGCACCCACATCGATACGTTCATGGGTCTCACCTCCTCGGACGGTGTCGCGGTCACCTGCAAGCTACCAGCCCCCTCCGATCCCGCCCACTCATTTTCCCGGCACGCGATCACGGCTCCGGACGGGCGCCGGGGCGCGGTCGGCTGACAGCCGAGACCTCCCAGGTGCGGCCTGCGAGGATGACGTCATGCTGCAGGTGTCTCAACGGTGCTCGACGCCGCGCCGAGTGGCACGGGCCGCGCAGGTCCGGGCCTGGACCGTGCTGCCCGACCACGCCTCCGTGAACTGGCACGAGGACGGCGCCACCGATGTCGCCGCGGCCCTGCTGGACCGGGGAATCGGCGTCGAAGCCGGCATCTGCTCCGGAACTCCCGCGGCACAGCGCTTTCTGGACCGGCCCGGATCCGGCCGGGTCCTGCGCGTCCTCGCCGAGGTCACCGAGACCACCCCGCAGGACGCGCTCCTCGCCGCGGCCGGCCTGCTGGACGCACTCGAATCGGCTGCCACGCCGATCCTCCTGCACGGCGAGGACGCCGCCGCATGGCCCGTCCTGCGCCTTGCGGCCTCCCGCCGCCTGGATACCCGGACCGGCCTGGAAGACGTGCTCCACCTCCCCGACGGCACCCTCGCCCCGGGCAACGCCGCCCTCGTCCGTGCAGCGCGCGAGATCATCCGGCACACACCGCGGGGCATGCCTTACTGATCGTTTCGGTTGAGTCGAGTCGTGGGTCTCGTGCTCGGCTGTCTTGGGCGGCAGGTTTCCGGGGTGCCTGCTGATCTTGTTCCTGACGACCTGTGGGAGTGGGTGGCCCCGCTGTTGCCCCCGCTCCCGAACGGCGCCGCCGCTATCCCGGGCGGCTGCGTGATCCCGACCAGGCGGCGCTCGCCGGCGTCATGTACGTGTTGCGGACGGGTGTCGCGTGGCGCGATGTTCCTGCGGGGACGGTGGGCTGTTCCGGAGTAACGGCGGGCCTGCGCGGCGGGCGCGTTAGTCGGACGCAACCAGGACGCAACCGGCTCCCGATAGGTTGCGGCTCCCGCGATCAAGGCACCGGAGCTCCGACGTGTTCAGACAGGGCCGGCAGGAAGGGCGGGGCCAGATCGGGGGCCCAGAAAATTCGAAAACCTAGGATGACATTCGAATGCTCCGTCAAAGACCTCCCGTTGTCCCATTTCTGACCCTGTGGCGACTCCTGTCACTGGGTCTCGTCACAGCCTTGATGGGCGGCTTCCTGGTGGGCCTGGCCCAGCCCGCGCATGCGGTTGTTCCCGGAGAGCAGCGGGTGATGACCTGGAACATGGCCCATACGCCGAAGGCCTGGCAGAACGCCTACAACTACGCCCTCATGTACGACATCGTGGCGTTGCAGGAAATGCCGATGTCCGCGATCTCGGCCGCAAACGTGGTGAACGACGGAGAAATTCTGGTCCCCGGCACCAGCTACCGGATCGAAAGGAAGAGGCTGACTTCCCGACTGGGCTACCGTTCGGACATTTACCTCACCTATGTCGAGGACAGTCTCCGGCCGCAGATGTACCGTCTCGGATTCATGACGCACCGTCGGCCGGAAAGCGTAGAAATCGTAGAGACGCAATTCGCCAATACGCGCCCGGGGCTCGTCATTGTCGACGGCACCGGCGCCGATGCCATGACCTTCGGCTCCATTCATGCGATCTCCCCCGGCGGGGCCAACGGGAGCGAGTTCGTCAACGCGGTCGCAGGGCGGGCGGGAGCCCTGAGTGCAGGGCGATGGGCGGTCCTGGGTGACTACAACCGCGAGCCGGGAACCATGGACGATCTCCCCGCGAACAGCCTGACGCACTCCACCGCCCCCGATGTCCGCACCTTCCGGGCCGGCGGGCGGTACGACTACATGGTCGCCTCACAGCTGTTCAGCGACTGGAACATCGTCGGTCGGGCCGACACCACTCACGACAGCGACCACTATCCGGTGTTCTTCGGCGGCCTTCAGGCCGGAGCCGATCCGGGAGTTCCGTACTGGCTGACGGGTGGGACCTCGGAGAACTCCGCCTCCTGGACGATCGGCGTCGACCAGGCCCGGCTGGAGGACGACAGCATCGGCGAGGACGCCCCGTTCGTCCTGCAGAACATCCGCGCGAAGAACGGGAGCCAGGTCCTGTCACCGTTCGGAGCGATCGACATCAGCGGGAAGAAATACTCACTGCTCCTGCTCGCGAGATCCCTGAAATGTCTCACTATCGCTCCCGACGGCACCGGAAAGATCGTTCACAAGAATTGCCAGACGGGTCAGAAGGAGAGCCAGCTCTGGCGTTTCGACAGTGATTCCGGGCAGTTGGTCAACCCCGAGGGATTCACGATCGCCCCGGAGAATCAGCGAGTCGGTTCGGGACTTCTCGCGGTGTCTCAGGGCACGACTCCCACCTGGAAGTGGAAGACGAGGTTGTTCAAGGGTTGCCCACCGTCCTCGGCCGGCAACGCGACGGTGGCCTCGGCGCTGAACGTTCCCGTCCTGTCCGACGGGCAGACGCCCTTGCCTGGCCCGGAGCCCGATCCCTGCACAGCGGTACCGACAGTGGTGTCGATGGGTGACAGCTACATCTCCGGCGAGGCCGGCCGGTGGGCCGGCAACGCGGACGCCTCTGCCGACGGCTCGGTGTGGGGCACCGACCGCTCCGCCGTGGGCTGCAACGCCGGCGAGAGCAGCTGCACCCACGACCTCACGCGGGTGTACGGCGACACCTCCTACGCAGCCAAGCCCGACGCGGCGTGCGACCGGTCGGACTCCGCCGAGATCAACGGTGTGGCCGTGCCCGGCGCGAAAACCGTCGACCGGGTCAACCTGGCCTGTTCCGGAGCGACCACGGCCGACGTCCTGACCACCGCGTTCAAGGGGGAGCGCCCGCAGATCGAGCAGCTGCGCGACCTCACCGCCACACGTGACGTCTCCACCGTGGTGCTGTCCATAGGCGGCAACGACCTCCAGTTCTCCGACATCGTGAAGGAGTGCGTCAAGGCCTACCTCGCCCCGGCCGTGAACAACAACGGCTGCCGGGCCGTCAAGCAGGCCTACTTCGACGCGGCGTTGGGCGCGGTCGAGGAGGACGTGGTCAAGAGCATGACCGGGATCCGTGACGTCCTGCGCGACTCCGGGCAGTCCGACGACAGCTACCGCATCGTGCTCCAGTCCTACCCGAACCCGCTGCCCAAGAGCTCCGAGTACCGCTACCCGGAGAACTCCTCCAACCCGTTCGAGAAGTACGGGCGTTACACCAAGGGCGGCTGCCCGTTCCTCGACAAGGACAACGACTGGGCCCGCGACCACGTGATGGCGAACATCACCGCGATGCTGAGCCGCGCCGCCACACGGGCAAAAGTCTCGTTCCTGGACCTCCAGGATGCCTTCGCCGGGCACGAGTTGTGCTCCACCTCCACCCAGCAGGCCACCTCGGCCAACAACTCGACCGCGCCCCTGGACGCCGCACAGGCCGAATGGATCCGCTGGGTCCCCTACCTGATCGACACGGACATCCCGTGGACGGCCCAAGGCCACCAGCAGGAGGCGATCCACCCCAACTACTACGGCCAGCAGGCCCTCTCCGCCTGCCTCACCAAGATCCTCGCCGACCCCGACACCGGACCGGTCACCTCACGCTGCACCGGCGGTTCGGGCTCCTCCCCCGGCGGCCTGGACGACACCAGCCAGGTCCTCGCCAAGGGCAACCGCCGCACCGGTCTGGGCGGTGACCTGCCGGACTGGAGCAAGGCCGGCTACCGGGGCGGGCAACGGCTGCCCGGCCCCGCGGAGCGCTCCAACGACCCGCGCTGCGAGATCACTCCCCAGGTCCTGGCCGACCATTACAACGTGAAGGCCGACGACGGCCAGGACGACACCGCCGGCATCCAAAAGGCCATCGACGACATCCGCACCACCTGCACCCCCAACGCCTCGCCCACCAAACTCTCCTCGATCGAACTGCCCAAGGGCACCCTGGAGGTCAGCAAGCAACTGGCCGTCGACGCCTCCTACCTCGTCATCCGCGGCCAGGGCACGAAAGCCGACAGCGGCACCAAGATCGTGTTCCGGCCGGACAGCGCGACCAGGTACGACACCCTCTACCAGGGCAGCCGCTGGGACCAGGACTCGATGCGCTACGTATGCCAGGGCACGATCGGCTCCATCACCGGCACCGGCGGCTGGATCTGGCCCGGACGCGGCCTGTTCCGCGTGCAGACCCGCGAGGTGTCGGCCAAGCACCAGCGCATGTGCGGCAGCATCTCCGCGATCCCGGAGAACCGCCGGGACCTGTTCGAGGGATCGGTCAACCAGCACTGGGAATCGGGCGTCACCCTCGCCGAGAACACATCCACTCCCGGATACGCCGCACGGGAGGGCGACAGCACCATCCAACTCAACGGCGCCGCCGACATGTCCGTCTTCAAGCCGGGCGGCTACCTGTGGGTCGGGGCGGCCAACAGCATGAAGTTCTACCAGAGCCAGCAAATCGACACCGCCGGGCAACTGGGCAGCCTGGAGGACCTGCACATGCGCCAGCAGGTCTTCACCATCTCCTCCGTCGACAGCACCCGACGCACCGTCACCATCGACAAGCCGCTGGAGTTCGACGTCCCCGTCAACTCCGTCTCCGACGGCTCCGCGCCCATAACCCCAGGGGGTCCCGCCTACTCCAGCAAGGTCACCCCGCTCAAGATGATCACGGACGTCGGGTTCGAGGACTTCACCTTCACCCAGCAGATGGACGGCCTGACCGCCAAGTGCGTCGACCTGACCCCCAACTGCGCCACCCACAACTACGGCAACCTCGCCCCCGACGCCGCCATGCACGGCATCGTCTTCAAATGGGCCGCCAACAGCTGGGTCCGCGGAATCAGGGGCGAGATGACCGGCTCCCACCCCGTCGTCACTGAGGTCGCCAAGAACCTCCAGATCGAGAACAACTACTTCGACGGCGCCTGGAACAAGGGCAAGGGAGGCAACGGATACCTGCGCGGCTCCCGCGTCTGGGACTCTCTCTACGCCTTCAACACCACCCGCGACCTACGCCACTTCACCTTCCAGTGGTCCTCCTCCGGGAACGTAGCCTTCGCCAACGACTTCGACTCCGACCTCAACCTGCACGGCGGCTGGGAACGCCGCAACCTCTTCGACAACAACACCGTCCACGTCCCCTACAACCACTCCTCCAGCAGCTGCAGCGCCAACTGCGGCGGTGAAGGAGGCGTCGGCGACAAGGGCACCTGGTGGCCGATCTACTGGAGCGCCGGCAACAAGGCCGTCAAGTGGTCCGGCTCCAGCGGCCCCCAGAACGTCTTCTTCAACAACGGCCTGACCAAACAGACCACCAAGAACGGCCCCTACGCGCTCTACCAGCCCTACTCCACCCGCGGCCGTGCCTACCAGTTCGGCTCCGCCGAGGACTCCCCGCGCTCCTTCAAACACCTCGACTACGGAACCGGCAGCTTGCCGCCCATCGACACCAACCCCATCCAGGACTGGGCCGGCTACGAGAACGACAGCTTCACCTCAGGACTGGGCGTCAACAACAACTACCAGGACAGCGGGGACTCCCTCTTCCTGAAGTCCTTCCGACGCTGACCGTCACCGACCCGCAACCGAAGGCCGTGCCGCCGTCCGATCAGGCGGCACGGCCTTCGGCCGCCGATGACAACCCCGGCTGAAAGTCTCGGCATCCCGAGACCGGTCAGGCCGTGGCGCAGGTGCAGCAGGGGCCCCAAGGTCCGGCCGAGGGCCACGGACGGCACGGTGGTGAGGCCGCCCGCCGACGGGATGACGGTGTTCATCGGCCCGAACAACAGCAAGCACCACCTGATCGTCGATCGCCACGGCGTTCCGCTCGCCGTCACACTGACCGGCGGGAACCGGCACGACGATCGGTTAGGCGGCCTTCAGCTGGGTGAAGCGGAGGCGGTTGCCGAACGGGTCGCGGAGGCCGCAGTCGATTCCGTAGTCACGGTCGGTGGGCTCCTCGGTGAACTCGACGCCCTGGGCGAGCAGCGTCTCGTACGTCTTGCGGCAGTCGTCCGTGGTGAGGATGAGCCAGCCGCCCATCGCGCCCTTGGTCACCAGTTCGCGTACCTGCTCCGCCGTCTCCTCCGACATGGCGGGGGCGCCCGGCCGCTCCAGCAGGATCTGGCGCTCCGGGTGGCCGGGGACGCTGACGGCGAGCCAGCGCATGAAGCCCATGTCGACATCGGCGGCGACCTCCAGGCCGAGCTTGCCGACGTAGAAGTCGAGGGCCTGGTCCTGGTCGAGGACGTAGAGCTGCGAGTGCGTGATTGCTGTGAACATGTGCTCAACGCTAGTGGGCGGGCCCCGGGAAAACTTATCCGGAACTGCTCGGTCGCCCCGCCTCCGCGGCGTCCCGTCGATCGGTCGCAGCGGCGCTCGGCCGCGTCCACGCCATCGTGAAGCACGTGGGGACGCCCGTGGGTACGGATTCCTTGCGGTACGTCCTCGGTGAGCGGCCGACGATGTCGCTGAAGGTACGGCTGAAGGTGCCCGTGCTGCCGAAGCCGACCTCGAAGCAGATGTCCGTCACGCTGCGGCCGGTCTCCCGCAGGAGGAACATCGCGCGCTCCACCCGGCGGCGTTGCAGGTAGCGGTGGGGCGTCTCGCCGAACGTGGCGCGGAAGGTGCGCGAGAAGTGCGCCGGGGAGACATGGGCGATCCGGGCCAGGGCGGCCACGTCCAGCGGCTGCGCGTACGCGCGGTCCATCGCGTCCCTGGCCCGGAGCATCCGGCGGTTCGACTCCTCTGCGGCGCGGCTCACCCCGCCATCACACCACGCCCACCCCGCCACCGGCCCCCGGCTGTCCCGCCTGTCCCACGGGTGCCGCCTGCGGCGCCTTCCTGTCCCCCCGCACCAGCACGAGCACCGCCACTCCCGCGACGACTCCCACCGCACCGGCCACCACGGCCGCCGTGTTCAGCCCCGAGGCGAACGCCGCCCGCAGCGCGTGTTCCGGCACCCCGGCCGCGCGCAGCCCCGGCGCACCGCCGCCCGCGAGCGTGTGGGACCGCCCCGCGCCCAGCGTCCCGCCCATCCGCGAGGTCAGCACCGTCCCGAACACGGCCACCCCGAAGGCGTACCCGAGCTGCCGGAACGTGTTGACCGCGCCGCCCGCCATGCCCGCCCGCTCCGGCGGTACGGAGGCGAGTGCGGCGCCCGCGAGGGCCGGGGAGACCAGGCCCGTGCCGATGCCCGCGACGATCAGCCCCGGCAGCAGCGCCGGCCACGAGGAGCCCGCGCCCAGCACCGCCTGGCCGAGCGTGCCGACGCCGATCAGTGCGAGCCCGACGCCGATGGCCGCCCCCGGCCTCACCCCGTGCAGCAGCCGCCCGCCGACGGCCGCCACCACGAACGCCGTCGCGGCCAGCGGAAGCACCGCCAGACCGCCCTGCACCGGGCTGAGTCCGAGCACGGTCTGCAACCAGATCGAGGTGTACGGCAGGACGGCGAAGGCGGACGCGTTGAACGCGAGCGCCCCGGCCATCACCCCGACGAAGCCGGGCTCACGGAACAACGACATCTCCAGCAGCGGGTGTGCGACGCGCCGCTCGACGAGCACGAAGCAGAACAGGGCGAGTGCCGCGATCCCGAACGTGGAGAGCGTGCTCACCGACGTCCAGCCCTGACTGCCCGCCCGTACGACGGCGTACGTGGCCGCCCCCGCGAACACCGCGAAGGCCGCGGTCCCCGCCCAGTCGATCCGCCGGCCCCGCTCGGCGCGCGACTCGGGCACGGTCCGGGCCGTCAGCCAGATCGCGGCCACGCTGACCGGCAGGTTCACGAAGAAGATCCAGCGCCATCCCGGCCCCTCGGTCAGCAGCCCGCCGGCCACCGGACCGATCGCGGCGGCGGCGCCGCTCACCGCGCCCCACAGCCCGAGCGCGACGGACCGCTCCTTGCCCCGGTACACCGAGGCGAGCAGCGGCAGCGTGGTCGCGAACATCGCGGCGGCGCCCACCCCTTGGACCCCGCGCGCGGCCACCAGCGCGGTCGGCGAGGAGGCCAGCCCGCAGGCCAGCGAAGCGGCGGCGAAGAGCACGACGCCCGCGACATGGACCCGCCGCCGCCCGAGCAGATCGGCTGCGGCACCGATGCCGAGCAGCAGCGCCGCGAGCGCGAGCGCGTACCCGTCGATGACCCACTGGAGATCGGAGAGCGACGCATCCAGCGCCCGTGCCATGTCCGGCAGCGCCACGATGACGATCGTGACGTCGAGCAGCAGCATGAACGTCCCGAGACAGACCGCGGTGAGCGGTCCCCACTTACGCATGAGATTCCCCCTGTACAGCTTCCCTGTGGTCGGCGACCACTCCCGTACGATCGGACGGCCGCGACCGGAATCCCCAGCCAGGAACCCGAGAGCGACGGAATCCGACACGAGGGGGGCCTACTGGTATGGAATCCAACGCCGGGTACGACGTCATCGACCTCCGTCTCCTGCACGCGCTGGAGCTGGACGCCCGCGCGCCCTTCAGCCGGATCGCCACCGTCCTCGGCGTCTCCGACCAGACCGTGGCGCGGCGTCTGCGCAGGCTGCGCGCCGAGGCGGGGCTGCGGATCGTCGCGGTCCGCTGCGCGGCGGCCGAGGACTCCCTCGACCACTGGCTGCTGCGCGTGCGCTGCGCCCCCGAGGGCGCGATGGCCATCGCGGAAGCCCTGGCGAAGCGCCCCGACACGGCCTGGATCGGCCTCACCTCCGGCGGTACGGAAGTGATGTGCATGGCCAACGCGCGCACCCGGGGCCACGCCGACGACCTGCTCCTCGGCAGGCTGCCGCGCACCCCGCACATCGTCGACATCCGCGCCCACCAGTTGCTGCACCGCTTCTACGGCGGCCCCTCCGGCTGGCTCCACAAGAGCGGCGCGCTCACCACCGAACAGGCCGCCGCCCTCACCGTCACGCCCCTTCCCGGTCCCCCGGGCCCGGCCGTCATCTCCGCCGAGGACGAGCCGCTGGTCGCCGCGCTGGAGGAGGACGGCCGGGCCACGTACCCCGAACTCCAGAAGGCGACGGGCCGCTCCGAATCGGCGGTCAGGCGCCGGCTGGCCCAACTCGTCGCCTCGGGCGCGCTGTACATCGACGTCGAGTTCGACTCCGGCTACTTCGGCTTCCGCAACCACACCATGTTCTGCATCACCGCCGCCCCCCGCGCCCTCCACACCGTGGGCGAGGCCCTGGCCGCCCACCCGGAGATCGCGTACGCGGCGGCGACGACGGGCTCGTCCAACCTGATGGCGGTCACCATCACCCGCGACACCGGCCATCTGTACCGCTACCTGAACGAGAGCCTGGGCCGGCTGGAGGGCGTCGAGCACGTGGAATCGATGCCGTTCCTGCGCCACGTCAAACAGCTGACGTACCGGCCGTTCCGGGGCTGAGGGCGGTGGCTCTGACGTCTCCCCCGTCTTGCGCGGTGGTCCGGGCCCGGAACATGAGCACCGGGCCGTGGGAAACCCCACGGCCCGGTGATCAGTCGGCAGTAGCCCGTGCCGCGCGGCCGACGGCTGTCAGTCCCGCTCCTCCGGCGGCTCGTAGTACTCGTTCTCTATGAAGTCGCCGGTCCTGCTGCCGTCCGGATTGAGCTTCCAGGCACCCTTGATGTACTTCGAGTCGATCCCGCCGGGGAAGGCGATCTCCTTCTCGTTGGCATGGGGACTGTTGGCCCCGAAGGTCCCGTTGACATCGATTCCGCCCGGGGCGTCGATCTCGTAGACCCAGTCCTGACCGTAGAAGGGCTTCGGGTTCTTCTCCGTTGTCGTCGAGACGAACGCGGAGTCCTTGTTGTTCTTGACGTAGTCGTACAGATCCGTGTTCTTCGGGTCCTTCGGCTCGAAGTCGTCGACGAAGATGTCCTCCGGCGGACGGTCGTCGAAGCGGTACAGGGGCTCGTCCGTGTCACGCCAGTCCAGCTTGGGCTTGATGCCCGTCGTGTCGACGTCCGTGACCGCGACCTCGGGGTGCGGGTTGGCATTCGGACGGTCGCACCCGTCCGCCTTCGGCTCGGGCTCGGGCTCGGGGTCCGGGTCGTCCTCGATCGGCGGGGGCGGCGGGTCCGTGAGCCCAAGGGCATTGCTGACCCTGCCCTCCGCCTCCTGGTACGTGTCGAAACCGGCGAGGGAGGATCCGGAAACGCTCGCCATCAGGCCAATCGGCGAGGGCGCCCCCGAGCCGGCCGCGAGCGTGGTGCCGCTGACGGTCACTCGCGTACGGGTACCGGCCGAGGCGAGCGTGTAGCGCCCGCTGCCCGGACCACCGGTGGTCACCCTGCCGCGGAGGGCGGCGTTGTCGTCCCGGCAGTCGTCTTCGTCGTCATCGTCATCATCGTCGTCGTCATCGTCGTTGCAGAGCGAGATCAGACGGGGGCCCGCACCGCCGATACTGCTGTGACCGCCGCTGACCGCGGAGCCACCAGTGGCCGCCGCACCGCCGGACGAGGAGCCCTTGTCCTCGTCCTCGCAGTCGTCGTCGTCCTTGTCGTCATCGTCATCGTCGTCGTCATCGTCGTTGCAGAGCGAGATCAGACGGGGGCCCGCACCGCCGATACTGCTGTGACCGCCGCTGACCGCGGAGCCACCGGAGGTCGCCGCGCCACCGGAATCGGACGAACCGCCGTCGTCGGACGAACCGCCGGACGAGGATCCGTTGTCCTCGCAGTCCCCGTCATCGCCACCGGAGTCGCTGCCACCGGAGGCTGCTCCACCGGAGTCGCTGCCACCGGAGTTGTTCCCCCCGGACTTCCCGCCGCTGCTGCCGCCGGACGAACCGCCACTGCTGCCACCGGACGAACCGCCGCCGATGAGACCACCGATCAGACCGCCACTGAGCAAACCTCCACTGAGCAAACCGCCAATGGAATTCCCGCCGGAGGCGCTACCACCGGAGTTGTTGCCACCGGACTTCCCGCCGCTGTCGCTGCCCCCGGAGTCGCTACCGCCGGAGTCACTGCCACCCGAGTCGCTGCCCCCAGAGTCGCTACCGCCGGAGTCACTGCCACCGGAATCGCTACCACCAGAGTTGTTGCCGCCGGACTTCCCGCCGTCGGAACCACCGCTGTCGGAACCACCACTGGAGTCGCTACCGCCGGAGTCGCTTCCACCCGAGTTGTTGCCACCGGACTTCCCGCCGCTGCTCCCACCGTCAGAACCACCACTGTCGGAACCACCGCTGTCGGAACCACCAGCGGAGTCGCTACCACCGGAATCGCTACCGCCGCTACTGCCACCGGCGGAGCCACCACTGGAGTCGTCTCCACCGGAGTCACTCCCACCGCTGTTCCCGCTACCGCCGGAGTGGCTGCCGCCGGAGTTGTTGCCGCCCGACTTCCCACCGCTGCTGCCGCCGGAGTCACCACCGTTGTTCCCACCACTGTGGGAACCACCAGCGGAATCACTGCCACCGGAGTTGTTCCCCCCGGACTTCCCACCACTGCTGCCACCGACGGCTCCACCACCGGAGTCGTCACCGCCGGAGTCGTCACCGCCGGAGTCGTCACCGCCGGAATCGTCACCGCCGGAGTCACTCCCACCGGAGCTGCCGCTGTTGCCACCCGAGTCGTCACCGCCGTCGTCACCCGAGCCTCCGCCCGAGTGACCGCCGCTGTCACCACCGGAGCTGCTGCCGGAAACGACCCCGCCTTGACTACCGGAATCGTCACCCGAGCTGCCGCCCCAGTCACCACCGCTGCCACCGCTGCTGTCGCCACCCGAGTCACCGCCACTGCCACTGCCACTGCCACCACTGCCACTGCTGCCGCCGCTGCCACCGTTGCCGCCACCGGAAGCACCCTTGCCCGGACCGCCGTCGTCCCCGGCGACCGTGTGGCTGGAGCAGTTGTCGCCCCCGCCGAGGGTGCAGACGGCTTCCTGGAGGCGGCCCGTGACCTGGCCCCCGACACCGCTGAGCGTGAGCGCGCCGATGATCGCCACGACCAGGCAGATCAGGCCGAGGTACTCGACCGACGTCTGGCCGCGGTTCCGGCGCCACGTGATCAGGTGCGGGATCGACGGGAGTGCGTCACGTCGAAGACGCGTGCGCGTCCGGCGCGGCCTCACGGCCCGCTGCTCCGAAGGAAGTTCGAACCAGGACCGGCTGACACCCGCGCTCGCCATCGCCAACAGAACACCCGGCAGGAGCAGTTGGGTGAGTCCGCGGGTCGATCCCCCGTACAGGTTGACGATGCCGCCGATCAACAGCCATGCCTGGAGGGCGATCAACGTGAACCAGACCGCTTTTCCACCGGTCCACAGATTCCGCGCCAGGATCAGCGCGACGATCCCCGGCGCCATCGCGTACAGCGCCATCAGGCTGAGGGTCGGCGTGATGTGCCTGCCCAGGTCCAGCAGCGAATCGAGGACACCGACAGCGCCCAGCAGTGTCAGGCCGAACATCAGATGGAGCAGAACACGCGTGACGGCAAGTGAGCGAGGCAACTCCCAACGATGTGTGGGTGTGCCGGCCCGGAACTCCAGGCCCTTCGTGTCGGACAACGGGAAAACCCTTCCACCCACTACTGATGAAGCCCGGCCCCCCCGATCCAGCCGTGACGCGTATGACGCCACGTTATGTACGCGCAAGACCCAATCCGAAGGGTCTGCGGGCCCACCCGGAGGCCCAAAACGGGCCCACGACGTGGCCTTTCACTCCGCGACCATGAGCGGACCAGGTCAGTCGTGCCGCGGAGTACCGCGTCGCGCACGCCCGTAGACCGGTCGCCGACATGCGGGAGTCCTTACGGTTCCCGGCGGCCGGGCCCGTGCAGAATCTTCCGGGTGGACGAGATCTTCGGCTCTTCGTCGACGTCGACGACGTACGTATGTCGCGGGGCCGAGGCCGTACGCCGGGACTGCTGCCGCGTACCGCCCAGGGGCCCGCGCTACGGGAAGGCCTGGCGGTCGGTGTGATCCATTTCGTTCTGCTCATCGTGTGCGCGGTCGCGATCTACCTCTCGTGCGAGTGGTTCGTCAACGCGGTGGAGTGGCTGGGGCAGCGCCTCGACGTGGGGAAGATGGCGGTCGGCACGATCCTGGCCGCGTTCGGCACGGCACTGCCGGAGTCGGTGGTGACGCTGGTCGCGGTGACCACGGGCGCCGACGAGGAGGCCAAGAACATCGGTGTCGGTGCGGCGATGGGCGGACCGCTGGCGCTGTCCACGGTCGCCTACGGCGTGACCGGCGGGATGCTGCTCCTCAAGCGCCGCAGGGAGCGCGGTACGGAGCCGGACGGCAGCGGCGGCGGGCGCGCCACCGCGCTGGGGGACGCGAAGGACATGAGGCGGCTGGCCAAGGACCAGAAGTGGTTCCTGCCGATCTTCGTGGTCAAGGTCGCGCTCGGCCTGGTCGCCTTCGCCTTCAAGCCCGTACTCGGCGCGCTCTTCTTCGCCGCCTACGCCGTCTACTTCTGGCGCGAGATCCGCAGTGACGACGACGTCGGGGAGGCCGAGGAGCTGGAGCCCCTGAAGCTCCGGCCGAGGGCCGCCGCCCCGGAGACGTGGGCCGTCGTGGTCCAGACCCTGGCCACCCTCGCCGTCATCTTCCTCGCGTCCCAGCTGTTCGTGAGGCAGCTCGACGCGATCGGCCCGATGCTCGGGCTCTCGGCCGCGGTCACCGCGCTGCTCCTGTCTCCGATCGCGACGGAGCTGCCCGAGATCATGAACGCGATCATCTGGGTCCGCCAGGGCAAGACGCAGCTCGCCCTGGCGAACATCTCCGGCGCCATGATGATCCAGGCGACCGTCCCCAGCGGCCTGGGGCTGATCTTCACCAGCTGGAGGTTCGACGGGGCCCTGCTCTGGGCGGGGCTGATCACCATGGCCGCGATCGTCTATCTCCTGCTGACGATGCGCGCCCACCGGCTCACCCCGGGGCGGCTGGCGGTGGCGGCGCTCTTCTACGCCGCCTTCGGCCTGGGGCTCGTTCCGATCCTGGCCTGACCCGCCCGCCCGGCGGTTTCCCTCAGCGCACGTCGACGAAGTCGACGGCGGAGGTGGCGGCGCCGGTGGTGGACCAGCCGCCGAAGCTCCAGCGCCAGTACCCGTCGGCGGACGCCTTGACAGTGGTCTTCAGTGCGCCCGAGGAGCTCGACTTCGCCGTCTTGACCGTGGTGTAGGCGGAGCCGCCCTTCTTGCGGAACTGGAGCTTGACCGTCGCGGCGGCGACGCCGGTGTACGTGTGCTTCACCCAGTCGGCGCGCTTGAGGCTGCCCGTCACGGTGAGCGTCCCGCCCTTCTTCACCGGCTCCGGCGAGGCGTTGACCGTGGCCTTGGCCCACCGCCTGATCTGCACACCGCCGGGGGCGGTCGTGTACTGCTCCTTCTTGGGCTGCCCGTTGGCGCCCCAGAGCTTCGTCGCGACGCCGATCTTCCAGGTCGTCGCGTCGTTGTTCGAGTCCAGGCGGTAGCGCGGCTCGATGTACAGCGTGCCTTCGCAGTCCGAGATCCGGGCGGCCGTCTCGTAGCAGGTGTAGCTCGCCTGGAGGCTGCCGTTCAGCGCACCCTTCTCGGCGGTGGTGCCGTGGTAGAGGTAGGGCTCCGCGTCCCACGCACTGAAATCGGCCGTGCTGTACCCGGCGGGAAGGTGGACCCGGAAGGTGATCCGCGGCTCCTTCACGTCCGACGTTCCCACCACGACGGGCTTGCCGCCGTTCACGACGATCCCCGTCACCGTGATCCCGGTGCCGGCGGCCTGCGCCGTCGGAGCCGTGAACGCCGAGAGGACGAGGGCCCCCGCGAGTACGGTCACGGCCCCGGTTCTGCTGCCTGTCTTCATTCATACCTCGCTGGGCTCGCTGCCTGAAGAACTGAGGACCCGCCCGGCCCGACCGTCACCGGCCGACCGGCCGAATGACCAGCCGGCCGGCCGACGACCCGTCGACCGGCGGAGCGGCAGGCTACCAGCGGGCCGGCCGGGCGTTCCCGGCAGGGTGATCATGGAAATCCTCCGGGCCCGGCAGCCGCGTCGGCCGGGGGCCCGGCCGTCCCCCACGTGACCGACTCCACCCCCCACTCCGTTCGAACTCCCGTAACAATGGCCCCGTGATCACTTCGCCCGCACGGAGCACGAACCGACGCGCCGAGCACGCCGCGACGCCGTACGTCGACCTCTCCCGAGCGGAGTGGAGCGCGCTGCGGGACAAGACGCCGCTGCCGCTGACCGCAGAGGAGGTGGAGCGGCTGCGCGGGCTCGGGGACGTCATCGACCTGGACGAGGTGCGGGACGTCTATCTGCCGCTCTCCCGGCTCCTCAACCTGTACGTGCAGGCCACCTCCGAGCTGCGTGGCGCGCTGAACACCTTCCTCGGGGACGCGGGCAACGGGCAGGGCGCGCAGCGCGGCACCCCGTTCGTCATAGGCGTCGCGGGCAGTGTCGCCGTGGGGAAGTCGACCAGCGCCCGTATCCTCCAGGCGCTGCTGGCCCGCTGGCCGGAGCACCCGCGGGTGGAGCTGGTGACGACGGACGGGTTCCTGCTGCCGATGAAGGAGCTCCACGCGCGCGGGCTGATGTCGCGCAAGGGCTTCCCGGAGTCCTACGACCGGCGCGCCCTCACCCGTTTCGTCGCCGACATCAAGGCGGGCAAGGACGAGGTGACGGCCCCCGTCTACTCGCACCTGATCTACGACATCGTGCCCGGCGAGCGGCTCACCGTGCGGCGCCCCGACATCCTCATCGTCGAGGGGCTGAACGTGCTCCAGCCCGCACTGCCCGGCAAGGACGGCCGGACCAGGGTCGGGCTCGCCGACTACTTCGACTTCAGCGTGTACGTGGACGCGCGGCCCGAGGACATCGAGACCTGGTACCTCAACCGCTTCCGCAAGCTGCGCGCGACGGCGTTCCAGGACCCGTCGTCGTACTTCCGCAAGTACACCCAGGTCTCCGAGGCGGAGGCGATGGAGTACGCGGCGACGATGTGGCGGACCATCAACAAGCCCAATCTGGTGGAGAACGTCGCGCCGACCCGGGGCCGTGCCACCCTGGTGCTCCGCAAGGGCCCCGACCACAAGGTCCAGCGGCTGTCCCTGCGCAAGCTGTGAGGCGCGGGAATCACCTGAGGAGCCCGTTGTGCTGCATCTGCGTCTGCTCGTCCCCGCCGCGCGAACCGACGAGGTGACGGACCTGCTGGAGCGGACCGTCGGCACCGCCCACCTCGTGGTGCTGCCGGGGGCCGCGCGTGATCCGGTCGGTGACATGGTGCTGTGCGACGTGGCGCGCGAGGCGGGCGACGAGCTGATCGCGGAGCTGCGGCGGCTCGGGGTCGACAGGTACGGGTCGATCACCCTGGAGAACATGGACCTGACGCTCTCGGCGCGCGCCGACCGGGCCGAGGAGGAGGCACCGGGCGAGGGCGCGGACGCGGTGCTGTGGGAGGAGCTGACGGAGGCGACCCACGAGGAGTCGACGTTCAGCGTCACCTATGTGTCGTTCCTCGCGGTCGCGACGATGCTCGCCGCCTGCGGTGTGATGCTCGACAACGCGATCCTGATCGTGGGCGCGATGGCGGTGGGCCCGGAGTTCGGCCCGCTGGCCGGGATCTCCACGGCGCTGGTGCAGCGCGCCCCGCGCCTGGTGTGGCGCTCGCTGTGGGCGCTGGTCGGCGGCTTCGCCGTCGCGATGGTGCTGACGGCGGGCTTCGCCTGGCTGATGGACGCCTTCGGGCTGTTCGACGCCGCGATGATCGAGGCGAAGCGGCCCAATACGGCGTTCGTCTGGCAGCCGGACTGGCTGTCGTTCGTGGTGGCGTTCCTGGCGGGCATCGCCGGGACGCTCTCCCTGACCTCGGCGAAGTCCGGGGCGCTGATCGGGGTCGCGATCTCGGTGACGACCGTGCCGGCCGCCGCCAATGCCGCGGTGGCGTTCAGTTACAGCGACTACCAGCAGATGACCGGCTCCACGCAGCAGCTGGCGGCGAACCTCGGCGGCATCGTGCTCGCGGGGACGCTGACGCTGCTGGCGCAGAAGGCCCTGTGGCGGACGGCGACGCGCCACCAGCGGGCCCACATGAAGCCTCCCGCTCCCCGCACGCAGGCGTAGGCAGGCGTGCGGTGAGCGGGCGGCCCCTCATGGCTCTCGCCGCTAACCCAGCGCGGACTTCACCACGTCGGCCAGCCGGCCGGCCACCGCGCGCGCCTGCTCGATGTCGGCGGCCTCGACCATGACCCGTACCAGCGGCTCCGTGCCCGACTGGCGCAGCAGCACCCGTCCGGTGGCGCCCAGCTCGCGTTCGGCCTCGGCGACGGCCGTGGCCAGCTCCGGGGAGGTGGCCACCCGGGACTTGTCGACGTCCGGCACGTTGATGAGCACCTGCGGGAGGCGCTCCATCACACCGGCCAGCTCGGCGAGCGTACGGCCGGTGGCGGCGACCCGTGCCGCCAGCATCAGGCCGGTCAGTGTGCCGTCGCCGGTCGTGGCGTGGTCCAGGACGATGACGTGGCCGGACTGCTCGCCGCCCAGGGCGTAGCCCTCGGCCTTCATCGACTCCAGTACGTAACGGTCACCGACCGCGGTCTGGACGAGCTGGATGCCCTCCCGCTCCATGGCGATCTTGAAGCCGAGGTTCGACATCACGGTGCCGACCACGGTGCCCTTGCGGAGCTGTCCGGCGTCCCGCATGGCGAGGGCGAGGACGGCCAGGATCTGGTCGCCGTCGATCTCCTCGCCGGCGCTGTCCACGGCCAGGCAGCGGTCGGCGTCGCCGTCGTGCGCGATGCCGAGGTCGGCGCCGTTCTCGACGACGGCGGCGCGGAGCAGTTCCAGGTGCGTGGAGCCGCAGCCGTCGTTGATGTTCAGGCCGTCCGGGTCCGCGCCGATCGTGACGATCTCGGCCCCGGCGCGGGCGAACGCCTCGGGCGAGACACGGGCGGCGGCGCCGTGCGCCTCGTCGAGGACGACCTTCAGGCCGTCGAGCCGGTTGGGCAGTACGCCGATGAGGTGAGCGACGTAGCGGTCGAAGCCCTCGGCGTAGTCGCTGATCCGGCCCACTCCGGCCCCGGTGGGACGGGCCCACGGCGCGCCGGTGCGGTGCTGCTCGTAGACCGTCTCGATGCGGTCCTCCAGCTCGTCGGCGAGCTTGTGGCCGCCGCGGGCGAAGAACTTGACCCCGTTGTCCGGCATCGCGTTGTGGCTGGCGGAGAGCATCACGCCGATGTCCGCGCCCAGCGCACCGGTGAGGTAGGCCACTGCCGGGGTCGGCAGCACGCCGACGCGCAGGACGTCGACGCCCGCGCTGGCGAGGCCCGCCACCACGGCGGCCTCCAGGAACTCTCCGGAGGCGCGGGGATCCCGGCCGACCACGGCCGTCGGCCGGTGGCCCTCGAAGGTGCCCACTTCGCCCAGCACGTGCGCCGCAGCGACCGAGAGGCCGAGCGCGAGCTCAGCCGTCAGGTCCGCATTGGCGACACCGCGCACGCCGTCCGTGCCGAAGAGTCGTCCCACTGGTGTCCTCCGAAGGTGCTCCGAAACGCAAAAAACAGACCAGACAATCCACGGGCGTATGAACGTCTTATGCCGTTATATGCCCGAGGCTGTCAATAAACGAACGCCCCGGCAGCACGAGGTGTGCCGCCGGGGCGAACGGGTAACGCGAATGAGCAGGCGGTTTAGCGCTTGCTGTACTGCGGGGCCTTACGGGCCTTCTTGAGACCGGCCTTCTTGCGCTCGACCGCACGGTCGTCGCGGGAGAGGAAGCCGGCCTTCTTCAGCGTGGCGCGGTTGTTGTCCTCGTCCGCCTCGTTGAGCGAGCGGGCGACGCCGAGGCGCAGGGCACCGGCCTGACCCGAGACGCCGCCACCCGAGATGCGGGCGATGACGTCGTAGCGGTTGTCGAGCTCGAGCACCTTGAAGGGCTCGTTGACTTCCTGCTGGTGCACCTTGTTGGGGAAGTAGTCCTCAAGGGTGCGACCGTTGATCTTCCACTTGCCGGTGCCCGGGACGATCCGGACGCGGGCGATGGCGTTCTTGCGACGGCCAAGGCCGGCCGCGGGCTGCGGGTCGCCGAAGCGGCCCACGAGCGACTCCGAGGTGTACTCGCCCTCGACGGGCACCTCGGACTCGAAGGTGGTCACCTCGGCGAAGGTCTCTTCGCCCTCGGTGACCTCGGTGCCCTCGACGGGCGTCTCTGCAGTGGTCTCGGCCACGATTCTCCTCAGATCTTTCTGTACGTCTTAGGGGGAGGCCGGAACTACTGCGCGACCTGGGTGATCTCGAACGGGACCGGCTGCTGCGCAGCGTGCGGGTGCTGGTCACCCGCGTAGACCTTGAGCTTCGAGATCATCTGGCGACCCAGAGTGTTCTTGGGGATCATGCCCTTGATGGCCTTCTCGACAGCCTTCTCGGGGTTCTTCGCGAGAAGCTCGTCGTAGCGCACGGAGCGCAGGCCGCCCGGGAACCCGGAGTGGCGGTAGGCCATCTTCTGGGTCTTCTTGTTGCCGGAGAGGTGAACCTTCTCGGCGTTGATGATGATGACGAAGTCGCCCATGTCCATGTGGGGGGCGTAAATCGCCTTGTGCTTGCCTCGGAGGAGGTTCGCAGCCGTGGTGGCCAGACGGCCGAGGACGATGTCCTCCGCGTCAATGATGTGCCACTGGCGAGTGACATCGCCGGGCTTGGGGCTGTACGTACGCACTTCGTAGCCTTCGCTTCTTCAGTGGATGGGGTCCAGACACACGGCACCTCTGAAGCGACCATGCAGCTGGGGCCCACAATGCCGGGACGCTGCCCGTATGCGAGCCACTGGTAACTGCTCCAGAGAACCTACGTAAGGGCCCTTCGCGTGAGAACGACGAAGCCAATACGTATAACAATCCCCGACAGTACCCGTCACGCCCCGGACGGGTCAAAACGCGCCCCCGGGAACGGTTCCTGCCCCGGTCCGGGCCAGGGCTTCCGTCCTCAATCGCCGGACGGGCTGGTTTTGTGCGGGTGCCCCGCAGGGTGGCGCCTGGCCTGCGGGTGGGGGTCCGGTGCCCCTCCGGGGCGTCTCCTCGGACGACGAACGTGCGGCGGGTACGCGGACGGACCCGGGTCTGTGTTCGTCGTCCTGCGGGGACTCCCCTGCACGGCCCCGAACCCGGCCGTCCCGC
>NZ_JBIUXR010000011.1:204230-361541 GCF_044744085.1 Streptomyces sp. NPDC087428 | reverse complement strand
CGACATGATCAACCCACGTGCCTGTATCCCCACCACGAACGGCCTAACGAACCGGCAGGGCCAACGTCACCGCTAACCATGCACGAGCTCGTAAGGGCTGTCCCGCAATTCCTGGCGGATCAGCGCGCGTCGTCAGATGCGGTGCATCGCAAGGCGGAGGGACGTTCGCACACTGGATGTATGCGGATGTTCCGACAACGCGGCGAGGTGTCGTAGCTGTCGTCGCGCGCCCGCCAGGGACTGCGGGACAGCCCTTAGGCCCACGGAACGCGAGTGCGTCGCTCCAACGCCTCCACACCGTACGATCTGACGGCCTGACGGCCTGACGTCAATGCGCCTTGTCATCTCTCCTGGCGGAAGTCCAACATGCAGAACACCTTGTCGTAGCGGCGTTCGCCAACGGCGACGAAGTCGGGCAGCCGTCCGTACTCGGTGAAGCCCAGCGACCGGTAGAGGTGCAGGGCACCGCTGTTGTCGCCACGGGCGTCCAGCGTGAGGACCTCGATCCCCACCCGTCCGGCATCCGCGATCAGCGCGGTGGTCAGTGCCCGGCCGATGCCGCGGCCGTGGACCGAGGCGGCCACCGCGACCTTTTCGAGATCGGCGTGCGGACGATGAGTGGGCCGTGTATGGCGCAGCCAGTACCCCAGCCCGACGAGCCGGCCGTCCAGGTATGCGGCACGCAGGGCGGCGTCGCCCGCGTGCACCGCGGCGAAGACGTGGTCGAGGAGTTCCGACACCTCGTCGCGCGAGGGGGGATCGGTCCACCCCAGCGCCGCCCCTTCGCGGACCAGGTCCGCCAGGATGCGATGGGCCGATGCCGCGAAGCGGGCCCGGAGGTCCGGATCGGACGTCAGCTCCATCGCGTCCAGGATGACCGGCTCAAGGGTTCCGCCGCTGGTCGAAGCCGTGTTCATGACCGGCAGCCTAGCGAGCCCCGAGCCCCGCAGGGCATCCTTGGCCCACGGATACCTGCGGATGCCCTGCGGGAGTGTGGGTCAGTTCCAGCGGTCCTGGTTGATGAAGTGGCTGAAGCCGCGCCAGGAGTTGGGGCCCATCTCGCCGTCGATCGGGCCGGTGTAGCCGTTCTGGGCGGCCAGTCGCTGGAGAGCGGCCCAGGTATTCGTGCCGGGATCCCCGTCGATGGGTCCGGTGTAGCCCCAGTTCCGCAGGTTCTGCTGGAGCGCGGCATAGGTATGGGTCCCGGGGACCCCGTCGATCGGGCCGGTGTAACCCGACTCGATCCGCAGCCAGTTCTGCGTCCGCTGCCACATCACCGGACCGGGAACACCGTCCTCCTCCGTCGACGTCTTCGGCAGCCCACCACCGCCGCCGCCTCCCAGGTAGTCCAGCGGGTTGACCCGGGTGCCGCCCGGGGTGATCAGGTGCCAGTGCACGTGCGGTCCGGTGGAACTGCCCGAGCCGGGGGCCCCGACGGCACCCCCGGAGTACCCGACGATCCCTCCCTTGCCGACCGAGGTGCCGTTGGCCAGCAGGAACTGGGACAGGTGCATGTACTGCGTCCGGTACCCGTCGCTGTGGGTGATGGTCACCGTGTGCCCACCGGTACCGTTGTCCGGGATGTTCGTGACGACACCGGCACCCGCCGCGGGCAGCGCGGTGCCGACGCCCATCCCGTAGTCGAGTCCGCCCAGCGAGCCGTCGTTGAGGTGGTCCTGCCAGGTACCCGTGATCCGGTATCCGCTGAACGGGTTGTAGATGTCCAGCGCCTGTGCGGAGTTCCCCGAGAACAGCACCCCGCCGGCCGCCAGGCCCAGCGTGGTGACCGAGCCCCGCAGCAATGTGCGCCGGCTCATCTCGATCCGCGGCCGAACCCCCTGGCCGTCATCGGTCCCATGATTCTTGCGCACGTCAACTCCCTTGTCATTACTACGACTTGACTTGCCAGAGCGAGGCGGAGCCACGGTAACCTACGCGCATAGATTTTGATAAGCACATGACACATCCCCGACGGGCGCACGGCACACCCACTGCCGGGAGCCCCACCCCCACACCGGAGGAAACATGCGCAGGAGAGACCTGATTCGCGCCGCCGTGGCAACAGCCCTGGCCCCGGCCGGGCTGCTCACGGCCGCCGGGACCGCGACCGCCGCCGGGACCGCGACCGCCGCCGGCCAGCCCCGCACCCGGGCGGCCGACCTGGAGGGCCTGGACGTCTCGAACAACCAGGTCGGCATCGACTACACCCGCGTCGCCGCGGAAGGGCGGCAGTTCGTCATCGTCAAGGCCGGCGGATGCCAGCTCGCCGAGGGCCCCTACACCTCGTCCTCGTACCCCGGCCACATCGACGGCGCCCGCGCCGCGGGACTGCGGGTGGGCCACTACTGGATGTCGGGAGACTTCCTCAGCCCCGTCGCCGCGGCCGACTACTTCGTGGACCACCTGCACGACTACCGCGTCGGTGACGTGCTCGCACTGGACGTCGAGGTACTCGACGACTCCACCCGCCTGTGGAACGACGCCGATGTGTCCGCCTGGTTCAACCGGGTGCGCGCACGCGTCGGAAGCTACGTGCCCTGGTTCTACATCAGCACGGGCGCACTGCGCGCGAGCACCTGGACCGCCACCATCGCCGCCGGCGCCCACCTGTGGGCGGCCTCCTGGGGGGCCAACGACGGCACCTGGCCCGGCGCACCCGACCTCGGCGGCCACTACCCCGACTGGGCCGCCCACCAGTACGCGTCCGTGGGCTCCGCCGGCGGCGTGTCCCCCGTCGACATCAGCCGCGCCCGCTCCTGGGCGTTCGACCCCACCGAGCCGACCGACCCGCCGTCAGGTGGTGGGCTGCCGAAGACGTCGACGGAGGAGGACGGTGTTCCCGGTCCGGTGATGTGGCAGCGGACGCAGAACTGGCTGCGGATCGAGTCGGGTTACACCGGCCCGATCGACGGGGTCCCCGGGACCCATACCTATGCCGCGCTCCAGCAGAACCTGCGGAACTGGGGCTACACCGGACCCATCGACGGGGATCCCGGCACGAATACCTGGGCCGCTCTCCAGCGACTGGCCGCCCAGAACGGCTACACCGGCCCGATCGACGGCGAGATGGGCCCCAACTCCTGGCGCGGCTTCAGCCACTTCATCAACCAGGACCGCTGGAACTGACCCACACCACACCCCCCGCGGAGCCGCCCGGAGCAGGAGGAACGACTGTCCGGCGGCACAAGGAATCCCCGGTCCGCAATTGCGGACCGGGGATTCTCCCGAGTATATTGAGTGTTTCTGTGCGCCCACAGAAAAGGCCCCTCACTGGGGGCCACTAAGCAAAACCTTATCCGGCAGGGAGCCATTTTGTCAACTCGGGAACGCTCCGAATTGCAGGGGGAGCAGGAATTCATCGACCGGCTCTACGACCGTGTCGACGTGCTGCGCGGAGTAGCCGCCCAGCACGTCCAGGACGCGCTGACGCCGGTCGGAACCGGTCTGCAGGCCCGTCTAGAACGCGATGTGCTCGTCGCTGAACGCTCAGGTCTGCTGGCTGCCCTGAATGCCGTGGACGGCTCGCTGTGTTTCGGCCGGATCGATCTCTCCAGCGGCACGGCGCACCATATCGGCCGGGTCGGAATCCGCGAGGACGACAGCGCGCACACACCTCTGCTGATCGACTGGCGCGCACCCGTGGCCCGCCCCTTCTATCTCGCCACCGGTCACACGACCATGGGCCTGCGCCGGCGCCGGCACATCACCACCGAGGGCCGCGTCGTCACCGAGCTGCACGACGAGATCCTCGACGTCGGGGACCGGGAGCGCACCGGCTTCGAGGACCCGAGCGGCGACGCCGTGCTGCTCGCCGCCGTGAACTCCGCCCGCACCGGCCGCATGGGCGACATCGTGCGGACCATCCAGGCGGAGCAGGACCGCATCATCCGCGCCCCGCACCGCGGTGTTCTCGTCGTCGAGGGCGGACCCGGCACCGGCAAGACAGCGGTGGCGCTGCACCGGGCGGCCTTCCTGCTGTACGAGCACCGCGAGCTGCTCGCCAAGCGCGCCGTCCTGATCGTGGGGCCCAACCCGGCCTTCCTGCGCTACATCGGCGAGGTGCTGCCCGCGCTCGGTGAGACCGGTGTCCTGCTCGCCACTCAGGCCGAGCTCTTCCCCGGCGTCCACGCCGACGGCACCGACACCGGCCGCGCCGCAGCCGTCAAGGGCGGTGAAGCGATGGCGGAGGCGCTCGCCCTCGCCGTCCGCGACCGGCAGCAACTGCCCGAGCCCGGCGCCCCGCTGGTCATCGCGCACGACGACGGCGACCTCGTCCTCGACTGGGAGATCGCGTACGAGGCCCGGCAGGCGGCCCGCGACACCCGCCTGCCCCACAACCTCGCCCGCCCGCACTTCGCGTTCCGGATCATCGACGCCCTCACCTCGCAGCTCACCGAGCGCATCGGCGCCGACCCGCACGGCGGTCCCAACTTCCTCGGTCCCGACGACATCGCCCAGCTCGGCAGGAACGTCGCCCTCAGCAAGGAGGTGCACGCCGCCGTCGACGAACTGTGGCCGCCGCTCACCCCGGAGCGGTTCCTCACCGACTATCTGGCCGGTCCCGTGTACGTACCGGCCGAGGACGCCGAAGCGATCCGGCGTACGCCCGGCGAAGGGACCTGGACGCCGGCCGACGTCCCGCTGCTCGACGAGGTGGCCGAACTCCTCGGGGTCGACGACAGCGCCGAGCGGGCCGCCGCCGAGGCCGAGCGCCAGGAGCGGATCGCGTACGCGCAGGGCGTTCTGGAGCTGTCGAGGGGGTCGGAGTCGTACGAGTTCGAGGACGAGGAGTCCGAGACGCTCGCCGCGCACGACATCATCGACGCCGAGCGGATGGCGGAGCGGCAGGAGGAGGCCGATCACCGCAGCGCGGCGGAACGCGCCGCCGCCGACCGGACCTGGGCGTTCGGCCACATCATCGTCGACGAGGCGCAGGAGTTGTCGCCCATGGCGTGGCGGCTGCTGATGCGCCGTTCGCCGACCCGCGCGATGACCCTGGTCGGGGACCCCGCGCAGACCTCGGAGGAGGCCGGCGTCGGCTCGTGGGAGAAGATCCTGGCGCCGTACGTCGGTGACCGCTTCGAACACGCCACGCTCAAGGTCAACTACCGCACGCCTGCCGAGATCATGGAGCTGGCCGCCGGGGTCGTCCGGGCCGAGGACCCCTCCTTCGAGCCGCCGGGCTCTGTACGGTCCACCGGCGAGGTGCCGTGGATGAGGGAGTCCGGGGAGGATCTGGCGGGTGCGGTGGCGCGGGCGGTCTCCGAGCTGACGCCCGACGAGGGGCGCCTCGCGGTGATCGCGCCGGCGGCGCTCCACGAGGAGATCGCGGCTCCGCTGGACGGAGTCACGGCCGGCGCCGAACCCGATCTGGCGCGCCCGGTGGTGCTGCTCGGCCCGCGGCAGGCCAAGGGGCTCGAATTCGACCATGTGCTGGTCGTGGAGCCCGCCCGGTTCGGGACCAGCGATCTTTACGTGGCGCTGACCCGTGCCACGCAGCGCCTGGGCATCGTCCACCGGGAGAAGCTGCCCGAGTCGCTGCGCTGACGGCGGGCCGGGGCGGAGTGCCGGCCGCCGGGGCCTGCGATCCGGGCGCCCCGGTGGCTACAGCGGCGTCGCCGCTTCGAGGGCGACGAAGAGCGCGAAGGCCGCGTTCAGCGAGGAGAGCGTGGACAGGGCTGTTCCCACCGCGGCGACGGACGCCGCGATCCCCGTCGGGGTGTGAACCGGTGGCCAGCCCTGCTCCGGCGGCACCGGGCCCAGCAGCGCGGCGACCCGCCGGGGGACGGGGCCGGCCGCGGCGAACGCCGGGACGGTCTCGGTGGCGGCCCGGTGCGAGATGATCGCAGCCTTGCCGACCGTACGGGCCGTGAGCCGCCGGTCCCCGGTGGTGACGGCGGCCTCCTCGTCGGCCCAGCGCTCCGTGCTGTAGGTGATGGCCGCACGCAGCGGCCGCAGCAGCGGGTTCGCGCACCCGGCCAGCTGAACGGCGAGCAGCAAGCGGTGGTGCCGGCCGGCGAGATGGGCCCGCTCGTGCGCGAGGAGCGCCCGTTGCTCGGCCGGCGTCAGACAGTCGAGCATCGCGGAGGAGACCATGATCCTGCCGGGCGAGCCCGGCAGGGCGTACGCGTAGGGCACGGAGTCGGGCAGCACGGCGACTTCGGCCGTCGTCGACAGCCCGGCCAGTGTCCGGTGCGCGCGGGAACGGAATCGGCAGTGGCGCCATACGGTGGCCGCGCACGCCACGGCCACCGCCGTGAGTGCGGCGATCGCCGTCTTGCCGACGAACCTGTCGTGCGGAACGGCCTTCCTGACCTCGTCGTCGGACCAGCCGTCAGGAAGCGGGTTGCCGGGCAGCTGGGCCGTGCCGACCACCACCAGCAGACCGAGGCACAGGGTGCTGCACGACGCCAGGATCACGGCGATGGTCGCGAGCAGACGGGCGGCGCTTCGCGGGTGCAGGTGCTGCTCCGCCAGGCGTGCGATGGGCAGCGCCGTGAGTGGCAGGACCAGGGGCAGACAGACGAAGACACCCATCGGTCAACTCTCCGATTCGTCCGTGGGCCTGGCGGCCGGGCCGGGGCCGCTCTCGCCGAGCAGCGACCGCAGCAGATCCTCGTCGTCCGGCGACAGCGCGGAGACGAAGCTGGAGAGCACGGCGTCCCGGTCGTCCCGCTGGTCGAGGAGCCGGCGCATCCGGAAGGCGGTGAGACCCGCCCCGTTCGCCGTGGACTGCCACAGCACCGGACGCCCCGAACCCGTACGGGTGACTGCCTGCTTGTCGAGCAGTCGGGTCAGGATCGTGATGACCGTGCTGTACGACAGGCCACCGTCGAGACGTTCCTGCACCCATGCCGCGGTGACGGGCTCGCTCGCCCCGCCCAGCACGGTCAGCACCTGGGTCTCCAGTTCGCCCTGCCCGCGCCGGCGGGCCCGCGGCTCCCCCGGCCGGCCGTCCTTCTCCACGCCCACGACGCAGCCCCTTTCACGCGACTGCCCGGCAGCTCGTGCACGTGCCGGGCGCCGGGGCATATTACCCGGCCGCCCGGACGTCTCGTGGGCCCGGCGGAGCCCGGTGCCGCACCCCCGCACGCAAACTCTACAGTGCTGTAGATTTCAGGTGCTGTCATTCGGTGCCCGCTCGGTCACGCGTGGGCGCAACGATGCGTAAAGGGAGAAGACATGGGTGTGAGCCTCGCCAAGGGCGGAAACGTCTCGCTGACCAAGGAGGCGCCGGGACTCACGGCGGTCCTCGTCGGACTGGGCTGGGACGTCCGCACGACCACGGGCACGGACTACGACCTGGACGCCAGCGCCCTGCTGTGCGACGAGGCCGGGAAGGTCCCCTCGAACGACCGGTTCGTCTTCTACAACAACCTGAAGAGCCCCGACGGTTCGGTCGAGCACACCGGCGACAACCTCACCGGCGAGGGCGAGGGCGACGACGAGATCGTCAAGGTCGACCTCGCCGCCGTACCGGCCGACGTCGCCAAGATCGTGTTCCCCGTCTCGATCCACGACGCGGAGGGCCGGGGCCAGAGCTTCGGGCAGGTCCGCAACGCGTACATCCGCGTGGTCAACCAGGCGGGCGGGGCCGAGATCGCCCGCTACGACCTCAGCGAGGACGCCTCCACCGAGACCGCCATGGTCTTCGGCGAGCTGTACCGCAACGGCGCCGAGTGGAAGTTCCGCGCCGTCGGACAGGGCTACGCCACCGGACTCAGCGGCATCGTCGCCGACTTCGGAGTCAGCCTCTGACCCGTTCCGGGTCACCCTCGTACCGCCCCCTGCCGAAAGTGGAGCCATGACCGTCAATCTGACCAAGGGCCAGCAGATCAGCCTCACCAAGTCCGGCGGCGGGGAACTCACCGTCGTCCGCATGGGGCTGGGCTGGAAGTCCGCGCCACGCAGGGGGTTCCTCGCCCGGCTGACCGCCCGTGAGATCGACCTCGACGCCTCTGCCGTGCTCTTCGCCGGCCAGGCCCCGCAGGACGTCGTCTTCTTCCAGCACCTGACGAGCGACGACGGATCGGTGCGGCACACCGGTGACAACCGGGTCGGCGGCGCGGGCGAGGGCGGCGACGACGAGTCGATCGTCGTCGACCTGGAGCGCGTCCCGGCCCATGTCGACCAGATCGTCTTCACCGTGAACTCGTTCACCGGCCAGACCTTCGAGGAGGTCGACAACGCCTTCTGCCGTCTGGTCGACGAGACGACCGGGCAGGAACTGGCGCGGTACACGCTGACCGGCGGCGGGCGCCACACCGCGCAGATCATGGCCAAGGTCCAGCGGGCGGGCGCGGGATGGCAGATGACGGCCATCGGCAGCCCGGCCGAGGGGCGCACCTTCCAGGACCTGATGCCGGCCGTCGCCGCGCACCTGTAGGACCTGCCCGCCGGCACTCACCACTACGACCGACCCTGGAGTATTTCGCATGGCACTGTGGGACCGCATCAAGGAATCGGCCTCGACGATGCAGACGCAGCTCAACGCCAAGAAGAACGACCTGAAGAGCGGTGGCTTCCGCGACGCGAGCATGGCGATGTGCGCCCTCGTGGCCGCTGCCGACGGCTCCATCGACCCCTCGGAGCGGCAGCGGGTGGCCGCTCTGATCGCGGGGAACGAGGTTCTTCAGAACTTCCCCGCCGAGGATCTGCACCGCCGGTTCAACGACTACTGCCAGCAGCTGACCTCCGACTTCGAGTTCGGGAAGGTCAGCCTCCTCCAGACCATCGGCAAGGTCGGCAAGAAGCCCACCGAGGCCCGCGCGGTCATCCAGATCGGCATCGTCATCGGCGGCGCCGACGGCAACTTCGACAACACCGAGCGCGCCGTGGTCCGCGAAGCCTGCTTCGCGGCCGGCATCACGCCGAACGAATTCGACCTGTAGGCCTCAGGGTCCCGGGCGTGCCGCCGTCCGTACGCGGCACGCCCACTCGGCTCCCGCCCCGACGAGCCCGCGGGGCGCGGCCGGGACCTACCGTCCGTTCCCCCGGGACGATCCGGGGCGCGACGCCTCGGCGTCCGGCCGTGGCGCCTTGAAGGCCCACGCCATCTCCGGTTCCATCGCGAACCGGAAGATCCGCCGCACCGGTGGCGTACAGAGCACGGTGATCACCGCGGCGCCGATCAGGGTCACCGCGATCTCACCGAGCGGTGTGCCGAGCCACCGCGCGTCGTACCAGCCCCAGAAGCGGGAGCCCTTGGCGAGGAACCCGTGCAGGAGGTAGCCGTACAGCGTGCCCGCGCCGAGGACCGTGAACCACGTCCTGCGGCGCGGCACCCACGCGAGGAAGCAGGCGACCAGGACCACCGAGCAGCCGAACATGGCAAGCGTCATGACGGCGCCGGTCCAGCCCGGCGCCCCCAGCTCCTGGGCGCTGTCGCGGCGGTAGAACCAGGCGGCGTTCATACGGGGAGCCGCCCAGTAGGCGAAGGCCAGCGCGGCGGCGAGGACCGGCACCGCCAGGATCCGGGCCTCCCGGCGGCGGACGAGCCGGAAGTGCTCGGGCCCCAGGACCAGCCCGAGTACGAAGAACGGCAGGAACTGCAGCACGCGTTGCAGGTCGAGGTCGTCCCCGATGTCGGGCGACACCGCCGCCAGGATCGCGATCGCGAGGGACAGCGACAGCGGCCACCGGACGTTCTTCCACAGCGGTGTGGTCAGCCGCCAGATGAACAGCGCGACGAGGAACCACGTCAGGTACCACGGATCCAGCAGGCTGATCGGGTAGCCCGGGTCGTCGTCGGCGATCCACTTGAAGACGGTGTACGCGACCTCGAAGATCATGTAGGGCACGGCCACACCCGTGACCAGCCGCCTGACCCGGTTCGGGCTCGCGTCGAAGCTGCGCGAGAAGTAGCCGGAGATCACGATGAACGCCGGCATGTGGAACGTGTAGACCGTGATGTACAGGGCGGCCGCGGCGCGGCTGTCACCCCGCAGCGGCTCCCACGCGTGTGCCATCGCGACCAGCACGATCGCCAGGTACTTGGCGTTGTCGAAGAACGCGTCGCGCGCCCCGGCGCCACCGGTCCCGGCGGGTGCCACCGGCTCCGGGGAGGCGGATCGCGGCGACCGCTCGTCCCGTCCCGGCGTCTCCGGTGCGGGCAGGAGCGCCGCCGCCCGATGCCCGGACGGCCGTGGCTCACTCACGTATTTCTCCCCTCTCAACGGTGGAACCTGCGCGCACCATCGCTCGTCTTAGAGGGTTTACGGGAAGGGAGTGGCTGCGGAACATTCCCCGCACGGTAGTCACTGATCCCCCGTCCCGTAAACCGGCGCCGTCCGCGAGACCGCCCAGCTCACGGCCGCCGCGTGTGGGGTATGCACCGTTCGTCCGAGTACCCCCTCCGCCGCGGCCCGGCCGGTACGGACGGCGGGATTCCGGGAATCCTTGACACCCCGGATCGGCAGGAGGAGCATCCTCACGTCGTTGACAACGTTGTCGGAGCGACGCCGTTCCGGACTGGTCACGGCGGGCCCGCTCCCGCCGCGTTGACCGCTCGTCACACACGAAGGGCAGGAACGGTGTCAGACACGCACAACCATCGGACGCACACCGGGCTCAGAGTCATCAGCTCCGTCGCGGTCGCCGCCATGGCCGCGCTGGGGACCGCCACCACGGCCGCCCCCGCCTCCGCGGCATCGCCGCACGGCACCGTCAAGAACCCCGTGTCGTACGTCAATCCGCTGATCGGCACGTCCAACGCGGGCAACACCTATCCGGGCGCGGTGCAGCCGTTCGGCATGCTGGCCTGGAGTCCGCAGAACTCGAGGGGGAAGCAGGTCTCGACGCCCGCTCCCGGCGGCTACCAGTACGACGCCACGAAGATCCGCGGCTTCAGCCTCACCCATCTCAACGGTGTCGGATGCTCGGGCGCCAATGGTGACATCCCGATCATGCCGTACGTGGGTGACGTCGACTCCTCGCCCAGCGCGGACACCACCGACGCGAAGTACGCCGACACCTTCTCGCACAGCGACGAGACGGCGTCGCCCGGCTACTACAAGGTCGGCCTGGCAAGCGGCGCGTCCGCCGCGCTCACCACCACCGCCCGCACCGGCTCCGGGAAGTTCGGCTTCCCGGCGGGCAAGCCCGCGAGCATGCTCTTCCGCACCTCGAACTCGGAGAGCGGCAGCACCGACGCCACCGTGAAGATCGACAAGGCGGCCCGGACCGTGACGGGTTCCGTCACGGCGGGCAACTTCTGCGGTCCGCAGAGCGCGAACAACCGCAAGGACCTCTACACGCTCTACTTCACCGCGCACTTCGACAAGGCGTTCGCGAAGACCGGCACCTGGACGGACGGCACGGTCAGGTCCGGCGCCACCACGGCCTCCGGCGGTACGGGGTACAGCTCGTCCGGCAACGCCGTGGAGGGCAAGGGCTCGGGCGCGTACATCACCTTCGCCGACGGAACCACCGAGGCCGGGGCCAAGGTCGCCGTCTCCTACGTCAGCCCGCAGAACGCCGAGGCCAACCTCCGGGCCGAGAACGGGCCCCGCGCGACCTTCGACTCCGTCAGGAACCGGGCCGCCGACGTCTGGAACAGGACGCTGAGGTCGGTCGAGGTGGGCGGCGGCACCGACGCCCAGCGCGCCACCTTCTACACCGCGCTCTACCACTCCATGCTGGAGCCCACCCTGACCAGCGACGTGGACGGCCGCTATCTCGGCGCCGACCGCGAGCCGCACCGGCTCGCCAGGGGCCAGAAGGCCCAGTACGGCACCTTCTCCGGCTGGGACCAGTACCGCGCGCAGGTGCAGCTCATGACGCTGCTCAATCCGCGGGCCGGCAGCGACTACGCGCAGTCGCTGTACAACTATGCGGGGCAGCGCGGCGGCGAGTGGGACCGCTGGCTGCTGGAGAACGGCAAGACGAGCGTGATGTCGGGTGACCCCTCGGATGCGGCTCTCGCCGGGATCTACGCCTTCGGCGGCCATGACTTCGACGTCAAGGGGGCGCTGAAGTCCCTGGTACGGGCGGCGACGGTGCCCACGGCGAACGACTCGGACAGCTCCGGCTGCAACGTCGAGTGCGTGGGCCAGCGGCCCGCGCTCGACAAGTATCTGGAGCTCGGTTACGTGCCGGCGGACAACTGCCACTGCTGGGGAGGCGCGGCCGAGACCCTGGAGGACGCGGCGGCCGACTACGGCCTGTCCGAGCTGTCCCGGCAGACCGGGCGGACCGCCGACGCGAAGAGGTTCCTGGACCGCTCGGGCAACTGGACGAATGTCTTCGACGCCAACGCCACCCCGCAGGGCGGCTACATACGCGACCGCAAGGCCGACGGCACCTGGGCGGGCACCTTCACGCCGGGAACCGGCAGCGGCTTCGTCGAGGGGTCCAGCGCGCGGTACACCTGGATGGTGTACTCGGACGTGGCGGGCCTGGCCGGCGCGATGGGCGGTGACGACCGGGCGATGAAGCGGCTGGACGCCTTCTTCCGCACGCCGGACGGGAAGTTCGACTTCTCGGCGAAGGACGACACGCGCTACGACGCGACCAACGAGCCGGACATCAACGCCCCTTACCTGTACGACTACCTGGGGGCGCCGTACAAGACGCAGGAGACGGTCCGCGCGGAGCTGGACCAGCTGTGGACCGACACTCCGGGCGGTATCCCCGGCAACGACGACGCGGGGACCATGTCGTCCTGGTACGTCTTCTCGGCGCTGGGCATGTACCCGCAGAACCCGAGCCGGGCCGATCTCACCCTCTCCGCTCCCCTGTTCCCGCACGCCGTGGTGCACACCGGGCACGGGAAGACGATCACGGTCGACGCACCCGCCGCCTCGGCGGACAACTCCTACATCCACGGGCTGAAGGTCAACGGCCGGACGTCCACGAAGCCGTGGGTCCCCGCCTCGCTCGTCACCCGCGGCGGCAGGCTCGACTACACCCTCGGCTCGACGGCGGACAAGACCTGGGGCACCGCGAAGGCCGACGCACCGCCGTCCTTCCCCGGCGGCGGTCTGAAGTACTTCACCGGTGCCACCCCCGAGCAGTTGAAGGTCGAGCCGGGTTCCGGCAGTGCGGGGACGACCGTCAAGGTGCAGAGCATCCAGACGAAGGCCACCACCGTGCACTGGTCGGCCAAGGCCCCGGCCGGGGTCACCGTCACCCCGTCCGAGGGCGACTTCACGGTCCCGGCCCGCGGTTCGGTGAGTGCGGAGCTCACCGTGTCGGCCGCGGCGGACACGGCCGAGGGCCACTACACGGTCCCGGTGGCCCTGAAGTCGTCCACGGGAGAGGAGCTGCCGAAGACATCGGCCGCGCTGACCGTCGCCGAGCGGAACAGCATGCTGTGGAACCGCAACAGCACCGGCGTCTCCACCGACGACGACAACCCGCAGGCCAACTTCGACGGTGAGGGCTGGAGTTACTCGGCCAAGGCACTCGCCGCGGCGGGCGCGGCACCGGGTGGGACGGTCTCGTCCGGCGGCTTCGACTTCGACTGGCCCGAGGTGGGAGCGGGCGACCCGGACAACATCGAGGTGGCCGGGACCGAACCGCAGGTGCTGAAGGTTCCGTCCGCCTCCGGGGACACCCGGCTCAGCCTGCTGGGCAGCGCGGCCGAGGGCGAGGCCTCCGGTCGGGCCACGCTGACGTACACCGACGGCACCACGCAGCAGGCGGAGATCGGCTTCAGCGACTGGACGCTGGGCGGCGGCGCGCAGCAGCCGTCCTTCGGCAACACGGTCGCCGTCCACACCACGTACCGCGATGTCCAGGGCGGCGGTACGGACCCGGTGGGTACCGAGGTCTTCGCCACCGCACCGATCGCGCTCCGGGCGGGAAAGCAGCTCGCGAGCGTGACCCTGCCGTCCACCACGGACGGCGGTGTGATCCACATCTTCGCGGCGGCCACGGCCTGAGCCACCGGAACGGAACGGGCCGTCGCGGCAAGGGGGTTGCCCTGCCGCGACGGCCCGTTCGCGGTGATCAGACGAGGTCGAACCGGTCCAGGTTCATGACCTTGTCCCACGCCGCGACGAAGTCCTTCACGAACTTCTCCTTGGCGTCGTCGCTCGCGTAGACCTCCGCGACCGCGCGCAGCTCCGAGTTCGACCCGAAGACGAGGTCGGCGCGGCTGCCGGTCCACTTCACCGTGCCGGAGGCATCGCGGGCCTCGAAGGTGGTGGCGTCCGCGGAGGTCGCCTTCCACGCCGTACCCAGGTCGAGCAGGTTGACGAAGAAGTCGTTGGTCAGCACGCCGGGGGTGTCGGTGAGGACACCGAGCGAGGACTGCTGGTGGTTCGCGCCGAGCACCCGCAGCCCGCCGACGAGAACCGTCAGCTCGGGGGCGCTCAGGGTCAGCAGGTTCGCCCGGTCGATCAGCAGGTACTCGGCCGGCAGCCGGCCGGCCTTGCCGAGGTAGTTGCGGAACCCGTCGGCGGCCGGCTCCAGTTCGACGAACGACTCCACGTCGGTCTGTTCCTGCGACGCGTCGACGCGTCCCGCCGCGAAGGGCACCTCGACGTCGAAGCCGGCGTCCTTGGCCGCCTTCTCGACACCCGCGGCACCGGCGAGCACGATGAGGTCGGCGAGCGAGACCTGCTTGCCGCCGGACCGGTCGGTGTTGAAGGACTCCTGGATGCCCCGGAGGGTACGCAGCGTCGTCGCCAGCCGGTCCGGGTCGTTGACCTCCCACGCGTTCTGCGGCTCCAGGCGGAGGCGGGCGCCGTTGGCACCGCCGCGCTTGTCACTGCCGCGGAAGGAGGAGGCCGACGCCCACGCGGTGGAGACGAGCTCGGAGACCGACAGGCCCGATTCGAGGATGCGGGCCTTGAGGGAGGCGACGTCCGCGGCGTCGACCGTCTCGTACGTCCGCTCCGGGAGCGGGTCCTGCCACACCAGCGTCTCGGCGGGGACCTCGGAACCGAGGTAGCGCACGACGGGGCCCATGTCGCGGTGGGTCAGCTTGAACCAGGCGCGGGCGAAGGCGTCCGCGAACGCGTCGGGGTCCTGGTGGAAGCGGCGCGAGATCTCCTCGTACGCCGGGTCGAACCGGAGCGAGAGGTCCGTCGTCAGCATGGTCGGTGCGTGGGTCTTCGACGCGTCGAAGGCGTCGGGAACGGTGTCCGCACCGGCGCCGTCCTTCGGCCGCCACTGCTGTGCGCCCGCGGGGCTCTTGAACAGCTCCCACTCGTAGCCGAAGAGGATGTCGAAGAAGCTGTTGTCCCACGTGGTCGGGGTGTCCGTCCAGATGCCCTCGAGCCCGCTGGTGATCGCGTCGGCACCCTTGCCGGTGCCGTACGTGCTCTGCCAGCCGAGGCCCTGCTGCTCCAGCGGGGCGGCCTCCGGGTCCGGGCCGACGTTGTCCGCCGGACCGGCGCCGTGGGTCTTGCCGAAGGTGTGGCCGCCGGCGATCAGCGCGACGGTCTCCTCGTCGTTCATCGCCATGCGGCGGAACGTCTCACGGATGTCGCGGGCCGCGGCGATCGGGTCCGGAGTGCCGTTGGGGCCTTCGGGGTTGACGTAGATGAGGCCCATCTGGACCGCGCCGAGAGGGTTCTCCAGCTCCCGGTCACCGGTGTAGCGGTCGTCGCCGAGCCAGGTGGTCTCGGGGCCCCAGTAGACGTCCTCGTCGGGCTCCCACACGTCCGCGCGGCCACCGCCGAAGCCGAACGTCTTGAAGCCCATCGACTCCAGGGCGACATTGCCGGTGAGGACGATGAGGTCGGCCCACGAGAGGCTCTTGCCGTACTTCTTCTTGACCGGCCACAGCAGCCGGCGGGCCTTGTCGAGGCTCGCGTTGTCCGGCCAGCTGTTGAGCGGGGCGAAGCGCTGCTGGCCCGCTCCGGCACCGCCGCGGCCGTCACTGATCCGGTAGGTGCCGGCGCTGTGCCAGGCCATCCGGACCATGAAGGGGCCGTAGTTGCCGAAGTCGGCGGGCCACCAGTCCTGCGAGGTGGTGAGCACCTCGGCGATGTCCCGCTTGACGGCGGGCAGGTCGAGGGTCTTGAAGGCCTCTGCATAGTCGAACTCCTCGCCGAGAGGATTGGCCACGGCGGGGTTCTTGGCGAGGATCTTCAGGTTGAGCCGCTCCGGCCACCACTGGCGGTTTCCGCCGCCCTGGGTCGGGTGCGGCGCACGACCGTGCGCCACCGGGCAGCCGGAGGCCTCCTCCGCCTTCGGGTCGGTGACGATCGCGTCGTGGTTCTCAGTCATGGAAATCCTTCCGAACGGGGCGGATCACGTTGCTGTGGAACTGAGGGTGGTGGAACTGAGGTGGTGGAACTGAGAACGATGGAACTGAGTTTGAGGGAGCTGAAGTTGGTGAAGGTCAGGGGGATGCGGCTCGGGGGCGTGCAGCCCAGGACGGTGGCATCGCGGACCGGATGCCCGCGTGAGCGCACCCGTCTCCTGAAGCCACTCAATTTCTCCTGCTGTCGACCTGTCCCTTGGCTGTCAGCCGGAACCGATCCTACGATGGACCTAGTCCAAGTCAATACGGCAGACGGTTCTGCACACATCATTCGTCGGACAACGCACAGTTAGGCTGGTGGGCATGAGTGACCTGCTGGAACGGCTTCGTGGACGCGGCTGGCGCATGACCGCGCAGCGCCGGGTGGTTGCCGAGGTCCTCGCCGGCGAGCACGTCCACTTCACGGCGGACGAGGTACTCGAACGCGCCACCGCCCTGCTGCCGGAGATCTCCCGCGCCACCGTGTACAACACGCTCGGCGAGCTGGTCTCGCTCGGCGAGGTGATCGAGGTGGGCACCGACGGCCGGGCCAGACGCTACGACCCGAACGCGCACCACCCGCACCAGCACCTGGTGTGCTCCGTGTGCGGCACCATCCGGGACGTCCACCCCGACACCGACCCGCTGGCCGGGCTGCCGCCCTCCGAACGGTTCGGCTTCACCGTCTCCGAGGTCGAGGTGACCTACCGGGGTCTGTGCCCCGACTGCGCCGGCGGGTGATCCGGACAGCCCGGGACCTCCGAGGCGTTCGTGCCCCGGAGGTCCCTCGACGCGTTCACCGGCGCCGCGTCGGTGCGGAGCCGCTCAGGGGAGCGAGATCTCCGGCTTGTAGAGGTCGAGCCACAGCGCCAGGTCCAGCGTGCGCTCCAGGCCGCGCCGGGACGCCTGGGTGATCTGCGGTGCGTCGTGCCGCGCCGCGCGCGCGACCCGGTCGCGGTCGACGAGGTCGAAGACCGGATGTGAGGGCTGCGCCAGCAGGTCCTTGGCGTGACCCTGCAGGGCGAGCGCGTACTTGGGGTCCTGGGTGGAGGGGTAGGGGCTCTTGACCCGGTCGTAGACCGACTTCGGCAGCACGTCCGCCGTCGCCTCGCGCAGCAGGGACTTCTCCCGGCCGTCGAAGGACTTCAGCGACCAGGGCGTGTTGTACACGTACTCGACGAGGCGGTGGTCACAGAAGGGCACGCGCACCTCGAGCCCGACCGCCATGCTCGCGCGGTCCTTGCGGTCGAGCAGGACGCGTACGAAGCGCGTCAGGTGCAGATTGCAGATCTTGCGCATCCTGAACTCGAAATCGCTCTCGCCGTCCAGCCGTTGGACCCCGGCGACCGCGGTGTCGTAGCTGTCCTGGATGTACGACGGGAGATCGAGGGCGGCCGTCAGATCGGGCCTCAGCACATCGGAGTCGTCCCCGAAGTGCTGAGCGAAGCGCACGAGCCACGGGAACGTGTTGGCACGCCGCGCCTCCTCGTCGAAGAACTGCAGGTACCCGCCGAAGACCTCGTCGGCCGACTCCCCCGAGAGCGCGACGGTCGAGTGCTCGCGGATGGACCGGAACAGGAGGTACAGCGAGGCGTCCATGTCTCCGAAGCCCATCGGGATGTCCCGGGCCCTGATCACCTGGGCCCGCACCTCGGGGTCGGCCAGCGCGTGCGAGTCCAGCACGATGTCACGGTGGTCGGTGCCCGATGCCCGTGCCACGTCGTGGACGTACGGCGTGTCCGGGGTGGTGCGCAGCTCGTCGGCGACGAAGTTGTCGGCCTGGCCCACGAAGTCGACCGCGAAGCTGCGCACCGTCTCACCGTTCGCGGCGAGCTGACGGGCGGCGATCGCCGTCATGGCGGAGGAGTCGAGACCGCCGGAGAGCAGTGTGCAGCGCGGTACGTCCGCGACCAGCTGGCGCCGGACGATGTCGTCGAGGAGTGACCGCACATGGGCGATGGAGTCGTCCTTGCTGTCCGTGTGCGGGCGGGTCTCCAGCTGCCAGTAGACGTGACGGCGCAGGCCGTTGCGGTCGACCGTGACGACCGTGCCGGGCTCGACCTCGCGCATCCCGTCCCACACGGCGTGGCCGGGCGTCTTGACGAACGCGAAGAGTTCGCGCAGCCCGTCGAGACCGACGCGGGCGCGGGCCAGCGGGTTGGCCAGGATCGCCTTGGGCTCGGAGCCGAACAGGACGCCGTCCGGGGTCTCGTAGTAGTAGAAGGGCTTGATGCCCATCCGGTCGCGGATCATGACGAGCTTGTCGTGGCGCCCGTCCCACAGGGCGAACGCGTACATGCCGTTGAGCCGCTCGGCCACCGCCTCGCCCCACTCCAGATAGCCGCGCAGCACGACCTCGGTGTCGGAGTCCGTGGTGAACCGGTGGCCGCGCCCCGTCAGTTCACGGCGCAGCTCGGTGAAGTTGTACGTCTCGCCCGAGTAGACGAGGGCCACCGTGCCCTGCGGTGTGTCGGCCGTCATCGGCTGGCGCCCGCCGGGCAGGTCGATGATCGCCAGCCGACGGTGCCCGAGGGCGGCCGGACCGTTGATCCATGTGCCGCGGTCGTCAGGGCCGCGGCAGGACATCGTCTCCGTCATCGCGTCCACGGTCGCGGACGCGCTGTGCAAGTCGCGTTCGAAGGAGACCCAGCCGGTGATGCCACACATGCGCTACCTCCTGCGTGCTGTCGTCGGCCGGGGCCCGGGAACCACAGCTGAACAGCGGATTCGAGGTCTGCGCCACTCCTGGCCGAACTAGATGTACTGCGCAGTTACGTATCGAGGGTGCGTCCTTTCATTGCATACGGTCAATGTGGCCGTAACACGACGGGGCCCGTGACCCGCAGCCTTTCGGCCGCCCGCCGCACCGCGCGGGGCCACGTCGCCACGGGCCACGCCGCACCCCACCCGCGCGGGCGGGGGTGCGGGACCGGACGGAGCGACACGTTCCGGCCACGGGCAAAGACTTACTCAATGTTGCGACGGGCTCCGCGGAGCGCAGGTCGGCGGGGCCGAACGTCGCGGGCATGCCGTCCGGGGGCGCGGTGCCCTAAAGTCGCCGGATGCGACGAAGGGCAGGATTCGCAATGGCTGGGGTCGCGGCCCTGGCCTGGGGCGAGTGGTTGAACTGGCGCTGGTCCAGAGCCCTCGTGGGCAGCGGTGGGGGCGCGTCCGAAGCCGTGGTCGTGTTGGGCTACCGGAACCCCCAACCGACGGCCAACCTCATCAACCGCTGGCGAGTCCGCGCCGGAGTTCGCTCCGTTGCCGCTGACAACGTGCGGGGCACTCGCGTGATTTTCAGCGGTGGTCCCACCGGCAGGCGTGCCGCGGAGGCCCAGTTGATGGCTGAGTACGCGAAGTCGGTGCTCAAGTTCGACGGCGCCGTTCTCCTCGAAGACCGAAGTGCGACGACATGGGAGAACATCACGAATGTGATCCCCTTGATCGAGGACGTCGATCGCATCAAGATCGCCTCCCAGCCGGCGCACGCGTTCAAGGCCCGGGTGTACTTGCGGCGGCAGCGCCCTGATCTGGCCGAGAAGCTGGTGCGCGCGGACGACTACCGCCCCGGCGAGTGGGTTCTCGCCAAACCACTGCTGGCTCTGTACGGGCTCTGGACACTCCGCGGGATCAGGACCGGTGAACAGAGGACTTCGCTGTGAACAGCCGCTGTCCCGTCGGCATCACGAACGGTGGCCCTCCCCCGAGGCCTCCACCCGATCGGCAGGCGCCCGTCACGCCCCCCTCGCCCGCGTCCGCGGCAGTCTCGTGGCTCCCGCGGCGGCGAACAGGCAGAAGCCCAGGACCCACCAGAAGGTGTCGCCGAAGGCCGCGGGGATGTCCGGGCCGCGGGCGGACAACCGGTTCTGCAGGACCACGGCGAGGGCGGCGGTGCCGACCGAGCCGCCCACCGTGTTGAGGAGGTTGAGCGCCCCGGACGCGCGCGGGAGTCGCTCGGGTTCGATGCGGCTGTAGACGATGTTCATCACGGGCGCGCCGACCATGGCCATGCCGACGCCGCGGAGCGCGAGCGACGCGGCGATCACGGTGTCCGGGAGGCCGTGGCCGAGCTGGGTGAACGGGGCCGTGCCGATGAGGATCAGCACGATGCCGGTGACCACCAGGGTTCTCGGCGCGACCTTGTTGATGGTGCGGTTGACCAGTACCGATCCGGCCGCCGCGCCGACCCCCTGGGGTGCGAGGAGCAGCCCCGCCTCCCAGGCCGACATCCCGCGGCCGGTCTGGAGGTACAGCGGCAGCAGGAACATCGTGCCGAACACCGACGCGCCCAGGACGAGCAGGGCGACGGCGGCGGCCCCGAAGGGGGGCCGGGCGAACAGCCGGGGGTCGACCAGTGGTGTGCGGCTGGTGCGCAGGCCGTGCACGGTGAAGGCGGCGAGCATCGCCAGCCCCACGGACACTCCGGCGGTGGCCGGGACGGTGCGGCCGTGGGCGACCTCGGTCAGGCCGAACACCAGCACGGCCAGGCCGGGTGAGAGCAGCAGGGCGCCGCGCAGGTCGAACGGGGTCCGCCGGTCCGACGGGGGTATCACCGGCACATGGCGGCGGGCGAGGAGTGCGGCGACCACGCCGATCGGCAGGTTGACCAGGAACAGCCACGGCCAGGGCGCCACGGAGAGGATGGAGCCGCCGGCCAGTGGGCCGAACACCGGTGACAGCAGCGGCACGACCGCGACGACACTGATCACCCGCCCGGTGCGGCCGGGGCCCGCGACGCGGGCCAGCAGTGCCTGACCGGTCGCGGGCAGCAGTCCGCCGCCGAGGCCCTGGATCACCCGGAACACGATGAGGCCGGTCACCGACCAGGCCGACGCGCACAGCACCGAGCCGAGCAGGAACACGCCCACGGCGGCGAGCCACGTCCGCCGGCCGCCGAAGCGGTCGGCCAGCCAGCCGGACGCGGGCACGGCGGCGACCACGGCCAGCAGGTAGGCGGTGGTGACCCACTGGACCTCGGCGACGGAGACGTCGAACTCGTCGGTCAGTGTGTCGATTCCGACGCTGACGATCGTGGCGTCCAGGGTGGCCATGAAGGTGCCGAGCACCAGGATGAACGCGATCCGCAGCAGGTCCCGGTCGACCCGCTCGTCCGGCGGAGCGGCGTTCGCGCTCATCGGCCCTCCAGGAGGTCGAGCACGTCGTTGTCGAGGTGCTTGTCCAGGGTGCGGAGCAGGTCGAGCAGTTCCTCTGCGAGTCCGTCGGCGGCCGGGCCGATCCGGTGGGCGAGCACGCCTGTCCAGCCGTCGCCGTCCGGCATGACGGTCAGGGTCACCGGGTGGTGGGTGGCCTCGCGGAAGCGGGTTCCGACGACCGTGAGCCCGGGGGCCGGTTCGCGGAGCCGGTCCGGGTCGACCGGGTAGTTCTCGAACACCACCAGGCTGTCGAACAGGCCGCGCAGCCCGGTCAGCCGTTCCAGGTCGGCCAGGGGGACGTGGTGGTGCTCGATCAACGCCCGCTGCCCGGACTGGAGCCGGGCGAGGGTGTCGGCGAGCGTGCCCGTGAGCCGTGCGCGTACGGGCACGGTGTTGGCCAGCAGGCCGATGATCTCCTCGACGCCCTCCAGCTCCGGGGGACGGCAGGACACCATGGCGCCGAAGCAGACGTCCCGGTGACCGGAGCGCCGCGCGAGCAGCACCGACCAGGCGCCCTGCACCAGTGTGTTCGGGGTCAGACCGCGCCGGGCGGCGAGGCCGGTGAGGTCCGCCACCAGTCCCGCGTCGAACTCGATGACCTCGGGTTCCTGCCAGGCCGGGCCGGGCCGGCCGCCTCCCAGGTAGTCGCCCTCGGGCAGACCGTTCAATTCCGTCGCCCAGGCGCCGAGGTCGGGTGTGTGCTCGGTGCACCAGGTCAGGTAGCCGGTGAACGGTACGGGGTCGGGCAGCTCCGGGGCCTCGCCGCGCACCCTCGCCGTGTACAGCGCGAACAGTTCGGTGAGGACACGCGGGGCCGACCAGCCGTCGGACAGTACGTGATGGCTGGTCAGAACCAGGTCGGCGCGTTCGGGGCCGCACCGGATCACGGTCAGCCGCAGGAGCGGGCCGCGAGCGAGGTCGAACGGCTCGGCCAGGTCGGCCGCGAGCGCCTCCTCGACCGGTCCGTCGCTCACACGGAAGTCCGGCCGGGGCGATACGGGGATCACGGCCAGGTCCGTGGGGAACCTGGCGCCCAGGTTCGGGTGGCGGTTCAGCAGGTCGGTGCCGGCGGCGCGCAGGGCGTCGACGTCGAGCGGGCCGGCGAGGGAGAACGCCGACTGCACGGTGTAGGGGTCGGGGCGTTCGGTGCGCGAGTGCCGGAGCATCACCTCCTGCAACGGGGTCAGCGGCTGTATGTCCGCGACCGGACTGTCGTGGTCGAGTCCGCTGATCTCCGGGGCGGCCGCGACGCGCAGGAGCTCGGTCCGCAGGCACTCCCCCAGTTCCTCGGCCTCGGCGGCGGTGAAGAGCGCGGCCGGCCAGGTGATCCGGACCCCGAGCGCGTCGTCGCGTACCAGGGCGTTGACCATCAGGCCGTACGGCAGGGGCATCGCGTCGGAACCGTTCGAGCCGAGCGGGCCGGCGTCAGGGGGTGCCTGCCACGGTGTCTCGCGGTCCGGGGCGCCCGGGTACTGGCCGAGGTAGTTCCAGGCGATCTCCGGTTCCACGGGGTCCAGCAGACCTGCCGTGGTGAGGATGCCGTGGCCGAGGCCGTCGCCCTGGGCGCGCAGCCGCTCCCCGACCGCCCTCACGTCGTCGTCCGCGTCGAGCCTGACGGGGTGGACGGCGGTGAACCAGCCGACGGTCTGCGACAGGTCGACCTGTCGCGGGCGGCCGTGGCTCTCCAGCGCGACCAGTACCTCCGGTGTCCCGCGCCAGTCGCGTACCGCACGGGCGAGCGCCGTCAGCAGGACGGCGTCCGGTGTGGTGCGGTGGGCGGCCGGCAGGGTCGTGATCAGGGCGCGGGTCGATTCGGGGTCGAGCCGGATCTCGTGGTGCCTCGCGGTGGCCACGGTGTCGCGTGCGGGGTCGAGCGGGCGGGTGAGCGCCGGGGTGGCGTTCATCCGCTGCCAGTGCGGGAGTTCGGCCCGCCGGTCGGCCTCGCGCAGCGAACGCGCCCAGCCGAGGAAGGACTGGCCGTGCCGGGCCAGCGAGCCGCCGGAGTGGGCGTGCTCCAGGTCGTCCAGCAGGACGCGCCAGGACACCCCGTCGACGATCAGGTGGTGGGCGATCAGGACGAGCCGGCCGGGCCGGACCGGTCCGGCGTCCACCCACACCGCGCGCAGCAGTGGGCCGGTGCGCGGGTCCATCGACTCCCGGGCCTCGGCGGTCGCGGAGTCGGCCTGGGCCCGCAGGTCGCCGGAGGCCCGTACGCGGGTCAGGACGTCGGCGGCGGTCACCGCGCCGGCCGGCGGGATGTGCAGGGTGTCGCCGGCCAAGTGGGCCCGCAGTACGTCGTGACGGGCCAGCAGCGCGTCGAGGGCGGACCGCCAGGTTGTCTGGTCGCCGCCCGGCGGGACGCAGATCTCCACCCACTGGCAGAATCCGTCGGCGGCCGTCCCCGCGCGGCGCAGCAGGTCCCGCATGACGGGGGTCAGCGGGGCGTCGCCGGTGGCGGGTGCGTCACCGTCGTCGAGGGTGCGGGCCCGTGCGGCGATACCGGCGACCGTCTCTCCCTCGAAGACGTCCTTCGCGGTCAGGCCGAGTCCTTGGCGCCGGGCCCGCGAGACCACTTGCAGCGACACGATGCTGTCCCCGCCGATGGCGAAGAAGTTGTCGTCGGGGCCCACGTCGTCGGTGCCGAGGACATCGCGGAACACGCCGAGCAGGACGGCTTCGGCGCCGGTGGCGGGTTCGCGCCGGGCGGCGGTGGCGGTCTCGGGCGCAGGCAGCGCGGCGGAGTCGAGCTTGCCGCTGGGGCTCAGCGGCAGCCGGTCGATCGGCACGAGCACCGTCGGCACCATGTGGTCGGGCAGTTCCCCGGCCAGGTACGCGCGGACCCGTGCGGTGTCGAGGTCGGCGTCGTCGGTCGGGATGACGTAGCCGATGAGCCTGTCCTCCCGCACGATGACGGCGCAGGCGCGCACGTCGGGGTGGCCGGTCAGAGTGGACTCGATCTCGCCCAGTTCGACGCGGAAGCCGCGGATCTTGATCTGGTGGTCGGCGCGGCCGAGGAACACCAGTTGTCCGTCGGGCCGCCACCGCACCAGGTCGCCGGTGCGGTACATCCGTTCGCCGGGCGGGCCGAACGGGTCGGCCACGAACGTGGCGGCGGTCAGGCCGGGCCTGCCGAGGTAGCCGCGGGCCAGGCTCGGTCCGGCGAGGTACAGCTCGCCCGTCACACCGGTGCCGGCCGGCTGGAGTCCGCCGTCGAGGACGTAGGCGCGGACGTTGGGGTCGGGGCGGCCGATGGGCAGCGGTCCGGTGTCGTCCGGGTCGTACCGCCATGTGACGGAGTTGATGGTGACCTCGGTCGGACCGTAGGCGTTGAACAGTGCCCTGCGTCCTTCGCCCCAGCGCCGCGCCAGTTCGGGGTCGAGGCGCTCGGCGCCGACGACGAAGAACACGTCGGGGCCGACCGTGCGGTCGTCGGGCATCGCGGCGAGGAACGACGGCAGCAGGTTGACGCCGGTCACCCGGTGCTCGGTGATGTAGTCGAGCAGTTCGTCGCCGGGGACGCGCACCTCCTCGGGGGCGATCACGGACGTACCGCCGGAGAGCAGCGGCACCATGGTCTGCCAGAACGCGACGTCGAAGCTCGTCGAGGCGAAGTGCAGGTAGCGGTCGTGCTCGGTGACCCCGACGACCTCCTCCTGGAGCGCGATCAGGTCGGGCACGCCTCGGTGGGTCACCCCGACGCCCTTGGGGCGCCCGGTGGTTCCGGAGGTGTAGATGACGTAGGCGAGCGCGTCCTCGGTGAGCCGGGCGCGTGCGTCGGCCGGGTCGGTGTCGGGGACGGACGCGAGGGTGGCCGGGTCGTCCAGCCGCAGGACCGGGACGTCGCGGTCGACGGGCAGTTCGGCGCCGGTGGTCACAACCGCTGCCGGGGCGATGTCGTCGAACATGTAGGCGAGGCGCTCGCGCGGGTAGCTCGCGTCCATCGGTACGTACACCGCGCCGGCCTTGGCCACGCCGAAGAGCGCCACGGTCATCTCGATGTCGCGTCCGAGCAGAACGGCAACCGGGTCCTGGGGCCGTACCCCGCGGGCGATCAATGCCTGGGCGAGGCGGTTGGCCTGCCGGTCCAGCGCGTCGTAACTCAGGCTGCGGTCGCGGCAGACCAGGGCCTCCGCGCCGGGCTTGCGGCGTACCCAGGCGGCGAACTCGTCCAGCCAGTGGCCGCGGGCCCCGGCGGCGGCGGTCTCGGTGCCGGTACGCAGCATCACCGCCCGCTCGTCGGCGTCGAGTGCGGGCAGCCGGAGCGCGGGCCGTGCCGGGTCGTCGACGATCTCCCGCAGGAGGTTGCGGAGCCAGCGGCCGTAGTCGCGCACGGTCTCCGCGGCGAAGGCGCGCGGCTGGTAGCCGAGGCCGATCGTGATCTCCTCGTCCGGGATCACGATGACGGTCAGGGCGTAGTGCGTGGCGTCGGTGATGTCCACCCCGGCCAGGTCGAGGCCGGGGGTGAGCGCAGTGCGCTTCCGGCTGGAGAGCGGGAAGTTCTCCATGACCAGCATCGTGTCGAACAGGTCGCCGACGCCCACGGCCCGCTGGACGGCGGGCAGGCCGACGTGGTGGTGCTCGGCGAGGGCGACGCTCTCGGCGTGCACCTGTGCCATGAGGTCCGTCGCGGTCTGGTCCTGGGTGTGCCTGACGCGTACCGGGATCGTGGTGCCGAGCTGGCCGATCATCGACTCGACACCGTCGACCTCGGCGGGCCGCCCGGACACCGGGCAGCCGAACACGACGTCGCGGCGGCCGGTGAGCCGGCCCAGCAGCAGGCCCCACGCCGTCTGGAGCACGGTCGTCAGGGTGACGCCCTGTTCGCGGGCGAACGCGCGCAGCCGGTCGCTGAATTCGGAACCCAGCCCGATGGTCTCGCGGCCGGGCCGCTCGACGCCGGTCCCGATGTTCGCGGGTGCCAGCCGTGTCGCGTCGTCGACGCCGGCCAGCGCGTCCCGCCAGGCGTCGAGGGACGCCTCGCGGTCCCGGCCCGCCAACCAGCGGAAGTACTCCGAGAGCGGTGGGGCGGCGGGTGCGGCGGGTCCGCCGCTCAGCTCGGCGTAGACGGCGAGCAGGGTACGGCCGACCAGCGGCATCGACCAGCCGTCGAGCAGGGCGTGGTGGTTGGTGATCACCAGCTTGTGCTCGGCGGGCCCGGCACGGGACAGCAGGAAGCGGATCAGCGGCGGCCGGGACGGGTCGAAGGGGCGTTCCAGATCGGCGCGGGCCGCTTCGGGGAACCGGTCGTCCTGCCGCCATTCCAGGGCGACTTCGGCGGGGATCACCTGGACCACGTCGTCGCCCGCCGTGCCCAGGTACACGCGCAGGGCGGGGTGGCGGCGCAGCAGTTCGCGGGCGGCCTCGGCCATCCGGTCCGGCCGCAGCTCACCGGCCAGGGTGGTCACGGCCTGGACGACGTAGACATCGGTGTCCTGGTCGTCGCGGACCAGGGTGTGGAAGGAGAGCCCGACCTGAAGGGGGGTGGCGGGCAGGACGTCGGTGATGCGGCCGGTGCGTTCGAGCGCGTCGATGGCGGGCTGGTCGAGGTCGACCAGCGGCAGGTCCGACGGGGTGAGCCCGCCCGCGGTGTGGAGCGCGTGCGCGGTCAGCGCGTCCAGGGCGGCGGCCCAGGACTGCTGGAGCGCCGTCACGGCGTCGGCGCCGAGTACGCCGGTCGCGGCGGTCCACTCGACGGCGAGCCGGGGTGCGCCCTCCTCGTGGACGAAGCAGTTGAGGGCCAGGATCTGTTCCAGGGCCTTGGCACCGGGCTCGATCACCGAGAAGGCGTCGTGCTCCGGCAGGCGCCAGCCGGTTCCGGACAACGGGGAGAACCGGCCCAGGTAGTTGAGGAGCACGTCCGGCGGCGGGGTGGCGGCGAGTTCGGGCCCTGTCTCCGGGTCGAGGTGGCGCAGGACGCCGTAGCCGATCCCGCTGTCGGGGACGCCGCGCCGGGCCTCCTTGGCGGCGCGCAGCGCCTGCCCCACGTCGTCGGAGGCGGGTACGCGTACCGGGTACTCGCTGGTGAACCAGCCGATGGTGCGGGCCAGGTCGAGGTGTTCGCGGCCGTGGCCCTCCATCGAGACGGTCAGCGCGTCGCCCGTCAGACCCCAGCCGCGCAGGGCGAGCACGAGTGCGGCGAGCAGCACCTCGTCGACACCGGCGCGGTACGCCGCGGGCAGGGTGGTCAGGAGCGCCTCCGTGGCCTCCGCGGAGGCCACGGTGACGGACCGGTGGGCGGTGGAGACGGTGTCCCGTGTCCGGTCCAGTGGCCGGGCGCCGAGCCGGGACGCGGAGCCGAGCGCGGTCCGCCAGTAGTCGAGTTCGCCGCGCCGCTCGCCGGATTCCCCCTGGCCGGCGAGGAGCAGCGCGTGCCGTCGCCAGGACGCCCCGACCGGTTCGAGAGCGCCGCCCGTGCAGGCCGTGTGGAGGTCGGGGAGCAGGATGCGCCAGGACACACCGTCCATGGCGAGGTGGTGCACGACGACGACCAGCCGGTCCGGCGTGCCGTCGCCGGTACGGAGCAGGGCCGTCCGCAGCAGGTCGCCCGATCCCGGGTCGAGTTCGCCGGCCAGCCGCCGGGCCAGGGCGGTCACGTCCTCGCCGCTTGCCTCGCCGACGACGGCCCGCACCGTGCCGCGGGGCAGGATCTCCAGGCCGTCGGCCACCCGCAGCCGCAGTGCGTCGTGGTGGTCGAGCACGGTCTGTACGCCGGTGACCAGGTCGCCGTGGTCGAGTTCACCGACGCGCAGGGCGGTCCACTGCGCGTATCCGGCGACGACGCCGATGTCCGGATGGGGGTCGAGCAGGCCGCGGGCGATGGGCGGCGCGGGGACCGGCCCGACCGGCTCGTCCGCCGTCTCCGTTGTCTGTGCCGGCAGTTCGGCGGAGGCCGCCAGCGCGGCGAAGCTACGGCGTGCCAGCAGGTCCCGGGGGCGCAGGGAGAGGCCTGCCGTTCGCAGTCTGCTGCTGACGGTGATCGCGGTGATGCTGTCCCCGCCGAGGGCGAAGAAGTCGTCGTCCACGCCGACCTGTTCGACCTCCAGTACCTCGGCGAGGACCGCGCACAGCAGCCGTTCCCGCGCGGTGCCCGGTTCCCGGCCCGCGCCGCCGGGCAGTGCGGGTGCGGGCAGTGCGGCGCGGTCGAGCTTGCCGTTGGGGGTGACCGGCAGCCGGTCCAGCACCACCAGCGCCGCGGGCACCATGTGCTCGGGGAGCCGCCCGGCCAGCCGGGCACGTGCCTGGTCCCCGGTGAGCGAGGCGGACACGATGTAGCCGACCAGCCGGGACGACCGCACCCCGGCGGCCGCCGCGGTGACCCCGGGCAGTGCGGCGAGCGCCGCCTCAACCTCGCCGGTCTCCACCCGGTGGCCGCGGATCTTGACCTGGCCGTCGCCCCGTCCGTGGTACTCCAGTCCGTGGCCGGGCACCCACCGGGCCAGGTCGCCGGTGCGGTACATGCGCTCGCCCGGCGGGCCGAACGGGTCGGCGACGAAGCGTTCGGCCGTGGCCCCGGGCATGCCGAGGTAGCCGCGGGCCACGTGCGGTCCGGCCAGGTACAGTTCGCCCGCCGTGCCGTGCGGCACCGGTTGCAGCGCGCTGTCCAGCACGTAGATCCGGGTGCCCGCGAGCGGGTGGCCGATCATCGGCTCGTCGCCCTCGATCCGTGCGGTGGTGCTGTCGACGGTCGCCTCGGTCGGCCCGTAGATGTTGCGTGCGGTGACGCCCGACCCGGCGATCCGCCGCCACAGCGCGGGCGGGGTGGCCTCGCCGCCGAGGACCAGCAGCGTGGGCCGCCGGTCCAGGAGGCCCGCGTCGACGAGCGGCGCCGCCATCGACGGCGTGGTGTCCACGATGTCGATGCCGTCGCGCGCGTACGCGGCGAGCAGGGCGTCCGCGTCGCGGGCGGTCTCGGTGTCGTAGACGTGCAGTTCGTGCCCGCACAGCAGCCACACCAGGTGGTCGAACGCGGAGTCGAAGGCGAACGAGTAGGTGTGCGCGGCGCGCAGCCGCCTGCCCGAGGCCCGTTCGGCCTCGGCGACGACCGTCGACCGCTGGTGGTGCAGGAGTGCGGCCAGGCCGCCGGACCGGCCGAGGACGCCCTTGGGGCGTCCTGTCGAGCCGGAGGTGTGGATGACGTAGGCGAGGTGCTCGGGGTGCCGGGGCGCGGCCAGTTCGTCGGCTGCCAGCGGGGCGCCGGGCAGTGGGGCGGCCTCGGCGAGGAGCGTGGTCCACGGCAGTCCGTCGGTCGCGCCGGCGGTCAGTACCAGCGCGGGGCGGGCGTCGTCGATCAGTTCGCGCAGCCGCTCCGGCGGGTGTGCGGCGTCCAGCGGCAGGAACGCGGCGCCCGCGTCCAGGACGGCCAGCAGGGCGACCACCGAGTCGGCGGAGCGCGGCAGCGCGAGGGCCACGACGTCGTCGGGTCCGATCCCGCGGGCCCGCAGCGCACGGGCCAGCCGGTGCACCCGGTCCGCCAGGTCCGCCGCGGTCAGCCGGTCGTCACCGCAGACCAGGGCGGTATGCCCGGGTCCGGCGGCGGTCATCGCGTCGAACGCGGCCGGCAGGTCCACCGGAGTGCCGGGCAGGGCGGGCGGGGACCACTGGGCCAGCAGCCCGTCCACGTCGTCGGTCAGGGCGATCCGGCCGACGGGCAGGCCGTCGGTCAGTGCGGACAGCAGGGCCAGGAGCCCGGTCAGCAGACTGTCGACCGCGGCCTGGTCCTTGGACCGGGCGTCGACCTCGAAGCCCAGCAGCAGCCCGCCGTCGCGGGTGGGCAGGACGCTCAGGCCCATGTCCTCCGGCGGTCCGCCCGCGACGTTGCGCATCACACCGCCGGCCCCGGCGAAGTCGATCGCCAGGTCGAACGCCTTGAGGTTGATCCCGCGTCCGTGCAGCAGCGCGCCCGCGCCGGGCGCTGCGAGGTCCCGGGGGAGGTCCTCGCCCCGGTAGCGCTGGTGGTCGCGCATCTCGCGCATCGCGGAGGCGACCCGCCGGCTCAGCTCCCCGAGCCCGTCTCCGCCGTGCACGGTCACCCGCAGCGGCAGTACGTTGACGGCCATGGCGGGGGTGCGCAGCTCGGCCGAGCCCGCCCGGCACATCAGCGGCAGCGCGAACACCACGTCGGTGCGGCCCAGCATGCGGTGCAGGAAGGCGGCGTAACAGGCGATCAGCGCCTCGCCCCACGCGACGCCCTCCCGCCCGGCGAACGCGCGCAGCCGGGCCGTCTCCTCGGGTGTGACGACGGCGCGGGCGGTCAGGGTGCGGTCGGGGGCGCCGGCGGCGGTGCCGGGGCCGTCGAGGTGACCGAGTTCGGGCAGCGGGGTGAACCGCTCGACCCAGTAGGCGCGGTCCTCGGCGAACCGGTCGCTCTCCCGGTAGGCCCGGTCCGCGGTGACGAGGTCCGCGAACCCGCCGAAGGTCGATCGCGGCAGCTCGGTCCCCCGTACCAGGGCGGTGTAGTGGGCGGCCGTGCGGCGGGCGAGCATCGCGGCGGTGTAGCCGTCGAAGACCAGGTGGTGGCCGAGCTGGGTGTACCAGACCTCGCGGTCGGACAGCCTGATGACGGTACGGGCGTACAGGACCCGGTCCACCATCCCCCGGCAGGCCTCGCCCGCCCGTGCCCGCTCGGCGTCGACGAGCGCCTGGGCCGCGGCCGCGGGGTCGGCCGCGCCGCTGACGTCGAGGATCTCGGGCAGCGCGACCGGTTCCTCGCTCACTGCCTGGCGGGGTCCGTCCGGGGTGTCGCGGACCCGCAGCCGCAGGGTCTCGGCCTCCTCGGTGGTCGCCCGGACCGCCTCGGCCAGCGCGTCCGCGTCGACCGGCTCCGTGCCGGATATCTCCACCACGTCGCCGACCACGTAGTACGGCGAGTCGGGCTCCAGGCGTTGCGCGTTCCAGATGCCCAACTGGGCACTGGTCAGGGCGAGAAGACCGTCCGAGGGCGCGCTTGCGGTGCTCAACTTACTCTCCTTGAAGTGTGGGTACGACCATCGGCGTGCCGGTCACGGGGTCGGGGATGATGACGCTCGGCAGGTCGAACACGTCCTTGATCAGCGCGGCGTCCACGATGTCCCCGGGGTCGCCCTCCGCGACCACCCGGCCGTCCTTCATCGCGACCAGGTGGTCGGCGAACCGGCAGGCCTGGTTGATGTCGTGCAGGACGGCGACCACCGTGCGGCCCTCGTTGCGCAGCCGGGCGAGCAGGGCGAGCAGTTGGTACTGGTGGGTGATGTCGAGGAACGAGGTCGGCTCGTCGAGCAGCAGCCAGGACGTCTGCTGGGCGAGCACCATGGCCATCCAGACCCGTTGCCGCTGTCCGCCGGACAGCTCCTGCACCGGCCGGTCGGCCAGGTCCGCGACGCCGGCGGCGGCCATCGCCACGGTGACGGCCTCCTCGTCGTCCGCGGACCACAGGGCCAGCATCGACTGGTGCGGGAACCGTCCCCGGCCCACGAGCCGGCGGACCGTGATGTCGTCGGGTGCCAGCGGGTCCTGCGGCAGGAAGCCGAGCTGTCTGGCCAGGGCCTTGGTCGCGTAGCCGCCGATGTCGCGGCCGTCGAGTTCCACCTGGCCGGAGTCCGGGCGCAGCAGCCGGACCAGTGCGCTCAACAGGGTTGATTTTCCACAGGCGTTGGGTCCCACGATGGCGGTGAACGCGCCGTCGGGGATGTCGAGGCTCAGCCGTGTGGACACGACGCGGTCTCCGTAGCGCAGGGTGATCTCCCGCGCCGTCAGGCGTGCGGTCACGCGCGCCTCACCTCCTTGGTCAGCAGCCAGATCAGATAGCAGCCGCCGATCGCGGTGCTCACCACGCCGACGGGCAGCGCGACGGGCGCCAGCAGCATCTGGGCGATCAGGTCGGCGCCCTGGAGGAGCACCGCCCCGGTGAGCGCGGCCGGGAGCAGCGGTACTCCGGCGGCGCCCGCGAGCCTGCGGCCGATCTGCGGGGCGGCCAGGGCGATGAACGCGATGGGCCCGGCCACCGCGGTCACGGTGGCGGTACAGCCGACGCCGACCAGCACCATCAGCAGGCGCAGCCGGCCGAGCCCGACCCCGGTGGTGACCGCGATCGCGTCGCCGAGCGAGGCCTGGTGCATGGCGTGCGACCGTGCGGTCATCAGGGCCAGCAGCACGGCGATCAGCGTGAACGGAATTCCCAGGTCGGACCAGCCGACGCCGTTGAGCGAGCCCGCGCTCCAGCCGACGGCGGCGATCGCCACCTCCAGCTCGGCGCGCAGGACGATCCAGGAGTTGATCGCGGTCACCATCGCGTTGAACGCGATTCCGATGACCACCAACCGCAGTCCGGAGAAGCCGCTCCGAATCGAAAGCAGGTAGATGGCGGCCGCGACGAGCAGCCCGCCGAGCACCGAGCCGGTGGCCAGTTGGGCGGAGGTGCCCGACAGTACGGTCATGGCGACCAGGGCGCCGGTGTAGGCGCCCGCGTCGAGGCCGATGACGTCCGGGCTGCCCATCGGGTTGCGGGTGAGGTTCTGGAAGATCGCCCCCGCCACACCGAGTGCGGCGCCGAAGACCAGCCCGGCCAGTACCCGGGGCAGCCGCCAGTCCCGGATGACCACGGAGTGGTCCGCCCCGGTCAGCACGGCGAACACCTTGCCCGGGGAGGACCATGACGCCCCGTAGCACAGTCCGAGCAGGCCCAGGGCGAGCATCAGGGTCACCATCGCGGCGACGAGCACCACCGTGCGGCGTTCGGCCCTCGGTCCGAGCGCGTTCACAGCGATCCCGCCCCGTGTCGGCGGACGGCCCAGATCAGCATGGGGCCGCCGAGGAAGGCGGTCACGATGGCCACCGGCACCTCGCCGGTGGGCAGCAGTACCCGCGAGGCGATGTCGGCGACCAGCAGCAGGACCGGGCCCAGCACCATCGTGTAGAGAATCAGCCATGGCACCGAGCCGGCCGCCGGCCTGCGGGCCAGGTGCGGCACGATCAGCCCGACGAACAGGATCGGGCCGGCCACCGCTGTCGCCGCCCCGCTGAGCACGGTGATCAGCACCAGGGCCGCGGCCCGTACCCGGCCCACGCCGGCGCCCAGCGTGTGCGCCACGTTCTCGCCGAGCATCAGGGCGTTGAGGGCCCGGCTCAGCAGCAGCGCGCCGAACAGGGACACTCCGATCGCAGCCAACGGCAGCGCCAGGGGCGCCTGTTCGCGTCCGGCCAGTGACCCGACCGACCAGAACCGGTAGCTGTCGAAGATGTCCGGGAGCATCAGCCGCATGCCCAGCGCGACACCGCCCAGTACCGCGGTCAGGGCCACGCCGGTGAGCACCAGGCGCAGCGGTGAGCGCTGCCCGACCGCGGCGACGAGCAGCGCCGCGAGGACGGAGCCGGTGATCGCGAAGCCGAGTTCGCCGGTCTGGCCGGTGGCCAGGCCGAGCGCCGAGCCGACGGTGACGGCGAACCCGGCGCCCGCGGTGACCCCGAGGATGCCGGGCTCGGCCAACGGGTTGCGGGCCAGTGTCTGGATCAGTGCGCCGGCCACCGCGAGCGCGGCGCCGACCGCGACGGCCAGCAGTGCGCGCGGCGCCCGGATGTCCCGCACGATCACGTGGTCGTCGTCGGCGCCCCGGAAGTCGAACAGTGCCCGCACGACTTCGCCGGGCGGAACGTGGCGGGCCCCGATGCCCATACTGAGTACGGCGACCAGGGCCAGCAGCACCAGTCCGCCGGCGAGCAGGCCGATCCGTGGCACGGCCCGCCCGGATCTCGCCGCCCCGGACGCGCGGCCCGCGACGGTCACCGGTTCAGCAGCGGAGCGAGCGACGTGTCGATCGCGTCCAGGGTCTTCACGGCCTCCCCGTAGGTCGCGGCCTCTGTGTAGCGGAACGGGAAGACCTTCCCGGCCTTGACGGCGGGCAGGTTCTTCCAGAGCTTCGAGTCCAGGACGTACCTGACGGGCTTGGGGACGCTGCCGTCGGCGTTGACCGAGTAGGTGATGGCGTCGGCCTCACGGAAGGCGGCCGGGAGTTCCTCGATGGACGGGTACTCGCTGACCGACTGCGAGCCGGGGCCGGACTTCTTTACCTTGCCGTAGTACTTCGCGCCGATGTCGACGGCGATGTTGGTGCCCCACGAACCGTCGAACTCGCGCTGGAAGGTGCCCTTGGCGGCGTCACCGTACGCGCCGACGTGGCCCAGTTTGAGCTGGGGCAGCACGTCCTTGTACTTCTTGGTGAGCGCGGCGGCCTTTTCCTCGTACGCGTTCTTCGCGACGTCGAACTGCTTGAGCGCGCCCGCGGCGTCGGACTGCTTGCGGGACAGTTCGCGCCAGGCGGACGGCACGGTCGGGCCGATCGCCACGACCGGGGCGATGGACTCCAGGCGCTTGATGTCGATGTCGCCCAGCACCGGGGCGGGGACCCCGATGATGATCAGATCGGGCTCGGCCTCGGCGACGGCCTCGTAGTTGGTCTCTGCCGCCTGCTCGCCCGCCACCTTGGGGAGCTTCTTGTACGTGGCCAGGTCGTCCTTGGTCATCATCGGCTCGCCGCGCTGCCACGACGAGATTCCGACCAGCGGTGCGTCGGCCTCGATCATGGCGGGCACGGCGTAGCCGGTGGCGACGACCCGCTTCGGGTCGGCCGGGATGGTGATCTTGCCGTTGTCCGCGGCGAACACCCGGGTCCCGGCCTCCCCCGACGCGTCCGACCCGCCCTCGGAGGACGACCCGCACGCGGCCAGGAGGAGGGTCAGCGACACCGCGCCGACGAGGACGGACGATCTGCGTATGGACATGCGAAACTCCTTGTTACTTAGGTAAGGCTTACCTTATTTGATGATCTTTCGGCAGGGCAACCAGCGGCCGGCGTCACGCCTGCCCCCTCCGGCCGGTCAGTCAGTGCTCGTCCTCGTCGAAGTCGGCGACGCCGCACTTCCAGTAGCCGGTGATGTCGTGGTCCGCCTTCTCCAGCCGCAGTTCGTCGCGGACCCAGCGGCGCAGCGGTTTGATCTGGCCCGCTTCCCCCGCGACCCACACGTACACCCGTTCGCCATCGGGTACGGTCACCGCGGTCACGGCCCGCGCCAGCGCGTCACCGGCCCCCGCCGGCAGGTCGCCGCGGTGCAGCCAGCGCACCTCGAAGCCCTCGGGCGCCGACAGCTCGATCTCCTGTGCGGCATCGGCGACTTCGATGAACGCCCAGCCCTTCGCACCCCTCGGGAACTCCTCCAGCCGGCGCGCGATCGCGGGCAGCGCCGTGATGTCACCGGCGAGCAGATACCGGTCGTAGGAGTCCGGGACGATCAGCCCGCCGGGCGGCCCCGCGACATGCATGACGTCGCCCGGCCGGGCCGCGTGCGCCCAGTCCGAGGCGAGGCCGCCGTCGTGCGGGGCGATGTCGATGTCGATCTCGCCCGCGACCCGGTCGTAGCGCCGCACGGTGTACTCGCGCGAGACGAGCGCCGGGCGCGGCCAGCGCAGCATCGCCCCGTTCGGCTCTGGCAGCCGCAGTGTCCCGTCGGGATCCGGGAAGATCAGCTTCACGTGCTCGTCCGGTGAGTGGGCCTCGAACCCCTCGGTGCCCGCCCCGCCCAGGGTCACCCGCAGCAGGCCGGTGCCGACCATGGCGGTGCGTACGACCTCGGTCGCCCGGATACCGATCGGGTAGCCGACCTTCTCGGCGTGCGACCCCGTCCGGACCTCCGCGATCCGGTCCAGGTGCCGGTGTCGGTGATCGGCCCCGCTCATGCGGCACGACCCGTCAGCAGCGTTGTCCAGTGGGCCAGTTCGGGCTGTTCGGCAAGGTCGGGGAACTCCAGCGTGGCCGCTCCGGCGGCCCGCCAGCGCTCGACCAGGACCATGATCCGCATGGAGTCCAGGCCGAGGTCGACCAGGTTCTCCCCGGGCGCGATCTCGGCGGGGTCGCAGTCGAGCATCTCCGCGACATCGGTGCGGACCCGTTCGGGCGACATGGTCTGGTTCATCGGACGGCTCCTGCGGGACGGGCGCCGACAGCGCGGTGAGCGCGTCGGCGGCGATGGTTACGACGCGACGGGCGGCGCACGCGCGCACCCGGTCATGGCGTTCACGGGGGAATTCAGCGACCCCGTCGACCTTAAGGTCAGGCAAGGCTAACCTAACCCACAAGCGCCGAACGCGTGAACGCGACTTCGACCCCACACGCCCCCTCGAACCCGCACCCCCATAAGTGACTGTCCGTCACATCGCCACGCGCACAGACGCGTCGACCCCACTCGCATCGATCGACCACTTAAGTTAGGTTACCCTTACCTAAGCAACCCGCAGGAGGCTGCTCATGCATGAGCACATACCGGGCAGAAGTGGTGAGTTCGACGGCCGTACCGCCCTGGTGACCGGTGCCGCACAAGGCATCGGAGCGGCCGTCGCCGAACTGCTCGCCGACCTGGGCGCCCGGGTGGCCGTCACCGACCGTGCACAGGACGGCGTGGACGCCCTGGCCGCCCAGTGGAATCAAGGGCAGACGAAGAGCCCGGGGAGCGAACGCTCGGCGGGCCGACTGGAGCCGTACGTCATGGACGTCACCCAACGGCTCTCGGTACAGCGCACCGTGGCGCGGGTCGAGCGCGAACTCGGCCCCGTGGACGTACTCGTGAACGTCGCGGGCGTCCTGCGCACCGGCCCCGCCGCCGAACTCTCCGCCGAGGAATGGTCGGAGACCTTCTCCGTGAACACGGACGGCGTGTTCCATGTCTCGCAGACCGTCGCACCCCTGATGGCCGGCCGGGGCAACGGCTGCGTCATCACCGTCGGTTCCAACGCCGCCGGGATCCCCCGCACCGGCATGGCCGCCTACGCGGCGTCGAAGGCGGCGGCCGTCATGTTCACCAAATGTCTGGGCCTCGAACTCGCCCGCAGCGGCGTCCGCTGCAATGTCGTCGCACCCGGGTCCACCGACACGGCGATGCAACGCGCCCTGTGGACCGACTCCGGCGCCGAACAGCGTGTCATCGACGGGGACCCGGCGACCTACCGGACCGGCATACCGCTGGGCCGGATCGCCGCCCCCGAGGACATCGCGGACGCCGTCGCGTTCCTCGCCTCCGACCGCGCCCGCCACATCACCATGCAGGAGCTGTACGTCGACGGCGGCGCGACCCTGCGCTGAACCGCGCCCAGCCCTTCCGTACACCCCCACTGACGGAACACCGAGAATGGAGTCCCTGTGCCGACGGCATCCAAGGTCGCCACGCACGTACCCCCGGCCCCTCCGGCCCACCCGGCCGTAGGCGCGGCCACCTCGCTGCTGGACGGCTACAGACCCGGCGACCGCTTCCTCGCCACTCCGGGCCGCACCCTGCTGGCCCACGGTGCGGCACGCCCCGTACCGCACGACGCGCGGCCCCTGGACGAGCGGGTGACCGCCACCCTGGCCGAGGCCCGCACGGCCGGGCAGGAATCGCCCGTGGTCATCGGCGCCATCCCGTTCGACCACAAGGCACCGGCCGCCCTGAGCGTGCCGGCGGCGCTGCGCATCGCGCCACCGCTCGCCACCGATCCACTGATCGCGCTGCCCGTCCGCGTGTCCGGCACCGCGGACTGGCGGATACGCCCGGTGCCCGGACCCGAGGTCTACGGAGCGGGCGTCGCCTCCGCGGTGGAGCGCATGTGGCGCGGGGAGTTCAGCAAGGTGGTGCTCGCCCGCACCCTCGAACTCACCTCCTCCGCACCGCTGGACCTGCCCGCGATGCTCCAGCGCCTGGCCCGCCGCGACCCCGTCGGCCACACCTTCGCGCTGCCGACCGGTGCCGGCCGCACCCTCATCGGCGCCAGCCCCGAACTGCTGGTCTCCCGGCAGGGACAGCGGGTGGTCGCCAATCCGCTCGCCGGGTCCACCCCGCGCAGCAGCGACCTCGCCGAGGACGTCCGCCGTGCCGCCACTCTGCTGGAGTCCGTGAAGGACCTGCACGAGCACGCCGTCGTGGTGGACGCCGTCCACCAGGCCCTGGCCCCGCACTGCTCCGAGCTGACCGTCCCCGCCCGGCCGACGCTGATCCGCACCGCCACCATGTGGCACCTGTCCACCACGGTGACCGGCACCCTCGCCTCCCCCGGCATCTCGGCCCTGGCCCTCGCCTGCGCCCTGCATCCGACCCCCGCCGTGTGCGGCACCCCCACCACGACGGCACGTCAGGTCATCGCGGAGACCGAGCCGTTCGACCGCGGCTTCTTCACCGGAGTGGTGGGCTGGGGCGACGACCGGGGCGACGGCGAATGGGTCGTCACGATCCGCTGCGCCGAGGCCGAGGAGCGCACACTGCGCCTCTACGCGGGCGCCGGCATCGTGGCGGCGTCAGAGCCCGAGGCGGAGACCGCCGAGACGGCGGCCAAGTTCCGTACCTTCCTCAGCGCCGTGGGGGCCGAGCTGTGAGCCCGGACGACGCACCCACCTGGCCGTCCGATTTCGCCGAACGGTACCGGCGTGCGGGCTGGTGGCGCGGAGAGACGTTCGGCTCCGTGCTCCGCGAGCGCGCAGAGGCACATCCGGACCGGATCGCCGTGGTCGATCCGGTCGCGGGAACGCGGTGGAGCTACGCGGAGCTGGACCGGCGCGCCGACCGGCTCGCCGCGGGCCTCCTCGCCCGGAACATCACCAAGGGCGACCGGGTGGTGGTGCAACTGCCCAATATCGCGCAGTTCTTCGAGGTCGTCTTCGCCCTGTTCCGGATCGGCGCACTGCCCGTCTTCGCGCTGCCTGCCCACCGCGAGACGGAGATCTCGTACTTCTGCGAGTTCACCGAGGCGGTCGCGTACGTCATCGCGGCGGAGCACGACGGCTTCGACTACCGCGAGCTGGCGGCGAAGGCCCGCGCCGGTGCGGGCTCACTGCGGCACGTGTTCGTCGCGACCGGGCACCCGGGCGAGTTCGAGGCACTCCACGACGTGGCGCGGGATCCGGTCGGCCACGACACCCCGCGCCCCGACGATCTCGCCTTCCTCCAGCTCTCCGGCGGCAGCACCGGCGTACCGAAGCTGATCCCCCGCACCCACGACGACTACATCTACTCGCTGCGCGGCTCCAACGAGATCTGCGGGGTCGACGACGGGAGCGTCTACCTCTGCGCCCTGCCCGCGGCCCACAACTTCCCGCTCTCCTCGCCCGGTTCGCTCGGCACGCTCTACGCCGGCGGGCGCGTGGTGCTGTGCCCGCAGCCCTCCCCGGAGACCGCCTTCCCGCTGATCGAGCGGGAGGGGGTCACCCTCACCGGGCTTGTCCCGCCGCTGGCCCTGCTGTGGACCCGGGCGACCACCACCACCGCGCACGACCTCAGCAGCCTGGACGTCCTGCTGGTGGGTGGCGCCAAGTTCAGCGAGGAGGCGGCGCGGCGAGTCCGGCCGGCGCTCGGCTGCACCCTGCAGCAGGTCTTCGGGATGGCCGAGGGGCTGGTCAACTACACCCGGCTGGACGACCCCGTCGAGACGATCGTCACCACCCAGGGACGGCCCATCTCGCCGGACGACGAGATCCTGGTCGTCGACGACGAGGACCGCGAGGTCGCGCCGGGCGGGACGGGCCACCTGCTGACGCGGGGGCCCTACACGATCCGCGGCTACTGGCGGGCCCCGGAGCACAACGCCCGCTCGTTCACCGAGGACGGCTTCTACCGCACGGGCGACATCGTCCGCGTCACCGGGAGCGGGCACATCGTCGTCGAGGGGCGCGCCAAGGACCAGATCAACCGGGGCGGCGAGAAGATCGCCGCGGAGGAGGTGGAGAACCACATCCTCGCCCACCCCTCCGTGCACGACGCCAACGTGGTGGCCGAGCCCGACCCGTATCTGGGCGAACGCGTCTGCGCCTACGTGATCCCGCACCCGGGCGCGGCCCCGCTGAAGCCGGTGGACATCAAACGGTTCGTACGGGAACGGGGTCTGGCCGCGTACAAGGTGCCGGACCGGGTCGAGTTCGTGGAGACCTTCCCGCAGACCGGCGTCGGGAAGATCTCCAAGAAGGACCTGCGCACCGCCGCGGCCCGCGGCACGACCGCCTGAACCCTCCCTGGCCCGCCGCCGCACCGGCCCTCCCCCAACCCTGAACGGAACTCCAGCACCATGGCCCTGCCCGCCGTTGCCCCGTACCCCATGCCGATCGCCGGCGAACTGCCCGCCAACCGGGTCGAGTGGACCGTCGACCCCGCGCGTGCGGTGCTCCTCGTCCACGATCTGCAGAACTACTTCCTCTCGGCCTACGACCGCCGGTCCTCACCGATCCCCGAACTGCTGTCGAACGTGGCCCAGTTGAAGAAGGAGGCGGCTCGAATCGGCGTACCGGTGCTCTATACCGCGCAGCCCGGCGGCCAGAGTCCGGACGAGCGCGGCCTGCAGCAGGACTTCTGGGGGCCGGGCCTGCCGGACGACCCGCACGCCGCCGCCATCGCGGATGACGTCGCGCCCACCGGGTCCGACACGGTGCTCACCAAGTGGAAGTACAGCGGCTTCGTGCGCACCGATCTCCTGGAGCGGCTGCGCGAACAGGGCCGGGACCAGATCGTCATCACCGGTGTCTACGCCCACATCGGCGTCCTCATGACGGCGTGCGACGCGTGGATGCAGGACATCCAGGCCTTCGTGGTGGCCGACGCGGTGGCCGACTTCTCCGCCGGGGACCATGCGATGGCACTGCGCTGGGCAGCCGGCAAGTGCGCCGTCGTCACCAGCACCCGGGCCGTCTTCGAAGGGAGCTGACCTCGGCGGCCCCGGGGCCGCTCGTGCGGATCAGGCCGGAGCGCCGACCACCAGCACGAGCTTCCCGCGCACCCGGCCGTCCTCGCCGGCCCGGTGCGCCTCCGCGACCTCGGTGAGCGGGAAGGTCCGCGCGACCGGGAGCGAGAAGCGCCCGGACTCGATCAACTCGCCGATTCCGCCGAGCGCGTGGACCGCGCGGCCGGCGTCCCCGCTGCTGAACCGCACCCCGTGCTCACGCGCGCCGGCGAAGTCCGCGATCGTCACGACGTGCCCGGGGCCGCCGGCGAGCCCGATGAGCTCGGGCAGGACACCGCTCCCGGCGACGTCGAGCGCGAGGTCGACGCCGCCGGGCGCGAGGGCGCGGACCCGCTCGACAAGTCCCTCGCCGTACGCGACGGGCTCGGCGCCCAGCGAACGCAGGTACGCGTGGTTCGCCGCACTGGCGGTGCCGATCACGCGCGCACCGCGCACCACGGCGAGCTGTACGGCTGCGCTGCCGACGCTTCCGGAGGCGCCGCTGATGAGCAGCGTGCCGCCGCTCCCGACGCCGAGCTGGTCGAGCGCGCGCGTGGCCGTCTCGACCGCGGCCGGCAGCGCGGCGGCGCCGGGGAAGTCGAGCGACGGCGGGACCGGCGCGTAGGTGGACAGCACCGCCAGTTCGGCCTGGGCCACCCCGTCGGCGGAGAAGCCGAACACGCGATCGCCGACGGCCACGTCGGTGACGCCCTCACCGAGCTCGTCGACGCGGCCCGCCGCCTCGTACCCCATGGTCTGCGGGAGTTCCTGGTCCATCAGGCCCTGGCGCTTCTTCCAGTCGCTCGGGTTGACGCCTGCCGCGCACACCGCGATCCGGACCTGGCCGGGGCCCGGACGCGGATCGGGGAGATCGACGACCTCAAGGACCTCAGGGCCTCCGAACCGGCTGAAACGTACTGCCTTCATCGTGCTCCGATCCCGCCCCGGGTGTCGCGGCTTCCTCGGCCGGATCCGGCGGCCGGGACTGCCCTGCCGGAGTCCGTACATCTCCGCGAGGACCACCGTCAACGTACCCGATCATGCTCTGCGCGCAGTGGACCGAAGGCGGCACGGAAGTGGTAAATGAAAATGATTATCGATACCGTATGTGGTGCACGGTGTCCGGCACTTCCCTCCGGGGGTGCTCCGGGCTACCGCTCTGCCGTCTGAACCAAGTGCGTGAAAAGGGGAGTTGTGGCTCATCTGCTGATGGTCGAGAGCTGGGTCGGGTCAATGAGCAGGCTGCTGCCACGGGCGATCCGGGAGGGCGGGCACACGTTCACCTTCCTCACCCGGGACCTGCGCCACTACCTCCGCTCGGCGCCCGAGGGGGCGGCGCACCCGCTGCTCGGCGCCCGCCATGTCATCACCGCGGACACGAACGGCCTGGACACCCTGCTTCCCCTGATCGAGCGGCTGCACGAGGTGCTCCGCTTCGACGGCGTACTCACGTCCTGCGACTACTACCTGCCGGCAGCGGCCCGGATCGCCGGGCGTCTGGGCCTGCCGGGCCCGGCGCCGGACGCGGTCGCGAACGCCTGCCGCAAGGACGCCACCCGCCGGGTCCTCGCCGCCGCCGGAGTTCCAGGGCCGCGCTTCGCCGTGCACGAGGAGTGGGCCGCCCTCGCGCGGGCCGCGCGGGGGATCGGCTACCCGCTGGTCGTCAAGCCCGTCGACCTGTGCGCGGGGATGTTCGTGCGCCGCGTGGACGACGAGGCGCAACTGGCGGCCGCCGTGGGGGCGCTGACCGCGTTCCCGGTCAACGCCCGCGGGCAGCGGCGGGATCCCGCCGTCCTGCTGGAGGAGCTGCTGGACGGCCCCGAGGTGAGCGTCGAGACGGTGTCGCACCGAGGCGCGGTCCAGGTGGTGGGGGTGACCGACAAGAGCATCGGCGGCTCGCCCGCGTTCGTCGAGACCGGGCACATGTTCCCGGCCGCCCTGGTGGCCGCGGACACCGAGGCCGCCGAGCAGACCGCGCTCGCCGCGGTCACGGCCCTCGGCCTCATCGACGGCGTCGTGGCGCACACCGAGGTCAAGCTGACCTCCGCCGGTCCGCGGGTCGTCGAGGTGAACCCCCGGCCCGCCGGGAACCGCATCACCGAGCTGGTCCGCCACGTGACCGGCATCGACCTGACCGCGTGCTTCGTGGAGGTGTCCCTCGGCCGTGAGCCCGATGTGCGGGGCGGCCGCACCGGGCTGCGCAGCGCGGCCATCGGCTTCCTCGTGCCGGAGACCTCGGGCACGCTCACCTCGCTGGACGGTGGCGGGCTCCGGGCCGCGCCGGGTGTCCTGGAGGTACGGCTCGCGGAGCCGGGCGCGCAAGTGACGGCGGCGGGCAGCAACAACGACTACCTCGGACACATCATGACGGGCGACACCGAGGGACTTGGCGCCCGCGACCGTGCCGAGGCGCTCCTCGACGAGCTGCGCTCCGCGATGGTGATCCGATGACCGCGGCGACCCGCACGGCGGCGTCCGTGACGTACGCGTCGTACGACGAGCTCGTGGCGCACGCCCGCGCCGGCGGGCTGGGGCCGGATCCGGCCTCTGAGCGCGTCTCCGTCGCCTTCACCACGCGGCAGGCCGTACGGCACGCGGGCCGGGGCACCGGATACCGCAATGAGGTCCTCAGCCTGCGGCTGGCCGGGGCCGTCGGATCGTGCGCGGTCGAGCCCGGGGCACTGCCCGACGGTGCGGTCGAGGACTGCGTGGGCGCGGACGTGGCCCGGCTGCTGGACCATCCCCTGCTCCCGGTGCGTGTGGCCGCGCTGGACGCCTATCTGATGCACGTCACCCCGCACACTCCGCAGAACGGGGCGCGGCCCGCACCGCTGCCCGCCGGCACGTCGCTGGAGAAGTCCCGGCGCCGGGCGAACGCCGTCGTCGAGCTGCTCGATCTGCCGCCGGGGGCGACCGTGCTGGTGGTCGGTGTCGTCAACTCCCTCCTGGAGCAGCTGCGTTCGCGCGGACTGCGCTATGTGCCGTGCGACCTGAAGGGCGGACTGACCGAGTGGGGCGATGCGGTCGTCACCGACGCGCTCGCCGCGGCCGGCCGCTGTGACGCCCTGCTCGTGTCCGGAATGACGCTGGGCAACGGGGCCTTCGAGCCACTGCGGCAGCACGCTTCTGCGCACGGGAAGCAGTTGGTGATGTTCGCCCAGACCGGCAGCGCCGTCCTGCCCCGGTTCCTGGGCCGCGGAGTGAGCGCGGTGTGCGCCGAGCCGTATCCCTTCTTCTGGCTCGACGGCGGCCCCGGCACCGTGCACCGCTACGGTCCGCTTCCGCAGGACGGCCGATGACCACGACAGCGGTACGCCCCACGGCCCGCCCGGAACTGCTCACCCTGCTCGGCCGCACCCCGCTGGTCCGCGTCACCACCGATCTGCCCGGCCCGCACCCCGGCTTCTGGGCCAAGCTCGAAGGCCTCGCGGCGGGCGGCATGAAGGCGCGGGCCGCCGTGTCGATGCTGCTGGGCGCCCACGAACGCGGCGAACTGCCGCCCGGCGCACCGGTGGTGGAGTCCACCTCAGGGACGCTCGGCATCGGACTCGCCTTCGCGGGGCAGGCCCTCGGCCACCCCGTCACCCTGGTCGGTGACAGCGAACTGGAGCCTTCGATGCGGCAGTTGCTACGGGCTCACGGGGTACGGCTGGAGATCGTGGACCGTCCGGCGCCCCGGGGCGGCTGGCAGGCCGCGCGGCTGGACCGGGTACGGGAACTGCTCGCCGTCCTGCCCGGAGCGTACTGGCCCGACCAGTACAACAACCCCGACAGCAAGGCCGGTTACGCCTCGCTGGCCACCGAACTCATCGCCCGCCTCGACCACCTGGACGTCCTGGTGTGCAGCGTCGGCACCGGCGGCCACAGCGCCGGCATCATCGGTCCGCTGCGCCGGCACTGGCCCGCACTGCGGCTGATCGGGGTCGACGCGACCGGTTCCACCATCTTCGGCCAGCCCGCCCGGCCGAGGCTGATGCGCGGACTGGGCAGCAGCATCCACCCGCGCAACGTCGCCTACGACGCCTTCGACGAGGTCCACTGGGTCGGCCCCGCCGAGGCCGTGGACAGCTGCCGCCGGCTGGCCCGCGGCAGTTTCGTCAGCGGCGGCTGGAGCACCGGGGCCGCCGCACGCGTCGCCGCGTGGGCCGCCCGCGTCCACCCCGGCGCCGCTGTCGCCACCGTCTTCCCGGACGGCCCGCACCGCTACCTCGGCACGGTCTACGACGACGGCTTCACCACGGCCCACGGCCTCGACCCCGCCACGGCGGCCACCCGCCCCGTCCAGATCCCGCACGCCCGAGCGGCCGAGGCGACGGGCTGGACGCGCTGCACCCGCGTCTCCGACCCGCTGAAGGCCGCACCCCGCCCGGAAAGGAAGCCGTGAAGACCGGCCTGCGCACCGTGCGGCTCGAACTCACCGAGCCGCTGCGCATCTCCCGCTCCACCATGTCCGCCCGCGACGCCCTGTGGCTGGCCGTCGAACACGACGGCGCCGTCGGCCACGGCGAGGCTGTCACCAGCGTCTTCTACCGGCTCGACACCGCGACGCTGGGGCGCCTGCTCACCGCCGTCGGCAGGGACCTCGTCCGCTTCCCCGATCCCGAGAGCGCCCTGGAGGCGCTGTGGGCGGGTGAGCTGGCCGGCGCCGGCACTCCCCCGGCCGTGACCGCCGCCGTCGAGGCCGCGCTGCTCGATCTCGCCGGAAAACGGGCGGACAGCCCCGTCCACCGTCTGCTCGGTGCCGGGGGTTCTCCGATCGCCGCCACCGCCCGCACCATCGGCATCACCTCCCTCATGGACGCGGCGGCTCAGGCCCGCCGTCTCGCGGTGTGCGGCTTCGAGGTCATCAAGGTCAAGGCGGGCAGCACCGACCCGGAGGACGATGTGGAGCGGGTGCGCGTCATCCGCGACATCGCTCCCCGGGCCCGCATCCTGCTGGACCCCAACGGCGCCTGGACGACGGCTCAGGCGGAGGCCCTGCTGCCCCGGTTCGCCGGCCTCGGTGTCGAGGCAGTGGAACAGCCCCTCGCGCCCGGCGACCCCGAGGCACTGGGCGCGCTGGCGGAACGCTCGCCGCTGCCGGTCATCGCCGACGAGGACGCCGTCGGCCTGGAGGACGTACGCCGGCTGGCCGGACGCGTCCAGGGCGTCAACGTGAAGCTCGCCAAGTGCGGCGGGGTGCGTGCCGCCCTGCGCATCGCGGCGGCGGTCGACGGCAGCGGAACGGAACTGATGCTGGGCTGCCTCACCGCCAGCACCCTCGGCCTCGCGCCGGCCGTGCACCTGGCCGGCCGGGCCCGCTGGACCGACCTCGACGGACATCTGCTGCTCGCCCGCGACCCGTGGACCGGTATCGGCGGCGAGAACGGCATCGTACGCACAAGTGGCCTGCCAGGACTGGGCGTTCAGGAGGTCGTGGCGCATGAGGACGTGGCGTGAGATACGCGGCTTCCCGCTCGCGGTCCAGCTCCTGCTGGTCAACCAACCCGGCGTCAGCACCGGCTTCTACTCCCGTGAAGTGTATGAACCGGAGTCCGGCCCCGTGCGCTGCGTTTCTTGTCTTTGGCGTCGCGGACAGACACATTTGGAAAGTTTGCGTGTCGACACCGAATTCGTAGCCTTCAGGCCGCACGCCGGTCACGTACCACCCGGTTGACGGAGCGTCACAATCACGAGAAACCGGCGAATAGCCCCCGCACGGACGGTGAACAAATCAGACAATGGCGGCAACCGCGAACGATCGGGCAGGGTCCGCAAATACGCTTGTCAAAACGTTGACACGTAAATGACCGACTGATATCTTCGCGTTGATAATTTAGGGGAGGAAGCATGAAAAGAAAGATTGCCGCCATTCTGGCGTCGATAGCAGTAATTCTCGGAATCGGCGTTCTCGGTGCGCCCGCGGCCAGTGCCGCCGGATACGGGTGCTCCGGCAACCAGATCGATTCCTATCCGGTCAAGACCAGCAGTGGGTCGCAATATGCAACCATCTACCTGTACTACGACTCAGGAACGGGGAAGAACTGCGCCGTAACCGTCGCCAACTCTGCTGGAGGCAACGGAAGTTCAAAGGAAATGGGAGTATTCCTTTACGTGTGCGCCCAGACGAGTCCGGGCAGTACATGCACCACCCAATCGTTTAAGCAGGATGTCGGCAATTACTTGAATTACGCAGGGCCGGTTTCGGTCTCAGCTGCCGGCAGGTGTATCCAGGCCAACGGCGCGGATACCTGGAATGGCGCGACTGCCTATGGCAGCTCAGGGGGAGCCTCCCACTGCGGCTGATTCACATCGGATGCCGGGGGCTTCGCACAGCGCCTACTTTGAAGCCCCTCCACCTGCCCGCAGCTTGATGTTTAACCTCGCAGGTCTCTAGACCTGCTGATATCTCCCGGATCCGGGAGAAACGCGACGCGGCCGTTCTCCACGCTTCGAGATGCCGATGAACGAAGCACGAGAGAACGGCCGCTGCCGCCTATGAGATTCCCGTCGACGTCCACAGGTGAGGCGTTCCGCCTGTTGTCCCGCTTCCGGGTCGAGTTACACGACCGCTTCCCCTGGCCCGAAGGTATCGCCGAGCGCGAGCGCGTCGGTCATCAACCGACCGTGGCGGGCGGCGGGGTCCACCGGCGGGTGCGGGGCACCGTGCCGGAGACTCCGTAGTCCTTCTTGAGCTGTTCCGGGATGGCGTAGTGCATGACGCGTCCGCGGGTGAGGGAGGACAGTTCGAGGACGGAGGTGAGGTGGCCGAGGCGGTCCAGCGCCCAGGCGCCGAGCGGGGAGCGGTCCTCGATGGTCTCCAGCAGGCCGAGGAGGTGCGGGAGCGTCTTGACGACGGTGCTCCACGGCGTGCGGGGCACCGCGAGCCAGTCGGCGCAGGTGTCTCCGACGAGGTAGCGGATGAGAGCGGAGACGATCGGATCGAGCAGGGTCCCGGGCACCACCTCCTCGTAGAGGTCGATGAGCTGCCCGGTCAGGACCGCGCCCTCCTCGGAAGGCCCCATGTGCCGGACCATGTACAGGTCGAGGAACTGGCGGGCCTCGTCCAGGGTCTCGGGGACGGCGTCCTGGTCGATGCCGAGCATGGCACCGACGACGCGCCAGGCGTAGTAGTACGCTTCCGCGCCCTCCACCGACATGTGGATGCCCAGGCGGTGCAGGCTGTCCAGCACGAGCAGCGAGAAGAACATCTGCCCGCCGATCATGTCCTCCTGACAGATCGGCGTTCCGAGTGCCTCGGTGTCCCACCGGTCCTCGCGTGTGAGGTGGTGGCGGATGGAGGCGTGCAGGAGGCGGACCTTCTGGGCTGCCGGGATGAAGCGGCTGCCGGCCTCGAAGGCGTCGGGCTGCATCAGGTAGACGGTGAACTGCCCGGTCTCCGCCATCCGTTTGGAGGGGTACTTCAGCCCGTGACTGGCCGACAGCAGCTTCGCCACATGCGGGACGACGTAGCAGGCGGGCATGGAGGCGAAGGACAGTGCGGTGGAGATGTGCACGTTGTTGTCGATGAAGAACAGCCGGGCCTTCTCCATCTCCTCCCAGTCCACCCAGGCCGGTGGGACACGGGTGGCCTCGAGGTACTCGCGTGCGACGTCGGGCAGCCCGTCCGGCAGCGGGGCACCGGCGGTGGAGACGTAGCGCATCAGGGTGTTGAACGTGCCCACCTCACCGCGTTCGAAGAGTGCGGCGACGGTGGCGTCGGCGAGTTCGTCACCGCCCCGGCGCAGGGCGTCCATCGATGCCTCGGTACAGGTCATGGCGGGGTTCCTTGCTTTCCACGGAATCGTCCACGGCCGGCGGGAGCGCCGGCGGCGGAGGGAGCCACGGGTGTGCGCCACCCAGGTAGGAGCGTCAGGACAGGCGGAGCGCCGCCGACTGCGTCAGTGCGGTCAGGGCAGCGGCGGCGGGCGGCGGCACGTTCAACTCGTCGAGGGCGCCGAGCGCTTCCTCGACCCGTGCGTTGATCATGCCCTCGATGCGGGCGGGCGCCCCGAGCCTGCGCATCACCGCGCGGACCGCCTCCACCTCCTGCGCGCCCGGGTTGCGCCGGCCGACGAGGTCACGCAGCCGTTCCCGCTCGTCGTCGTCGGCGAGGCGCCAGGTCTCTGCCAGCAAGGCCGTGGGCCGGTGTCCGCGCACATCGTCGGCGTTGGCCTTTCCGGTCAGTTCCGGGTCGCCGAACAGGCCGAGCAGGTCGTCCCGCAGCTGGAATGCTTCGCCCAGCGGCAGCCCGTACGCGCGGTAGCCCTCGCTCAGGCGCGTCCCGGCCCCTGCCAGAGCCCCGCCGATGAGCAGGGGCTGCTCGACGGTGTACTTGGCTGTCTTGTAGCGGATGACCTTCAGCGACGCCGCGGTGTCCGGACCGGCTCCGGTGCGCAGGATCTCCAGGCACTCGCCCGCGATCAGCTCGCGGGCCATCACCGACCACAACGGGCGGGCTCGGGCCAGATACGCGGCGGGCAGCCCGCTCTCGGTGAAGAGCTGCCCGGCCAGCGCCATCAGCAGGTCTCCCACCAGCATCGCCAGCGACCTGGCGGCAGCGTCGGCGCGCGGGCGTCGGCGTACGGCACCGCGCAGGGCGATGTGCGCGGTGGGCCGCCCGTGCCGCAACGGGCTGTCGTCGATGAGGTCGTCGTGGACGACCGCTGCGGCATGGACGAGTTCCAGGGAGGCCGCCGCCCGCACCAGTGCGTCGTTGTCCGGCTGCCCCACCGCGCGCCAGCCCCAGTAGCAGAACGCCGCCCGCAGCCGTTTGCCGTCCGCGACCACCGCTTCGAGTTGCTCGGCCACCGGGGCCAGAAGCGGGTCAATCTCCGCGAAGCGGTCCGCCTCCTGGGCGACGAAGCGGTGCAGTGTCCCGTCGACGCGGGTCTTGAACGCGGCCTGCTCCCACCGGTCGGACGTCACCGGCCTGCCTGCCGGTCCAGGGCGCGCCGGGCCAGGGTCTCCAGGTGGGCCGGCGGGACGGCCGCGTACCGGTCGAGCACCAGACGCCCGCGTGCCGTGAGGTCGCGCTCGGCCTCCGCGACCAGCTCCGCGGCGTCCGAGCGACGCAGCAGTCCCCGCACCGTCCCCAGGGCAGAGCCCAGCGTGCTCACGGCCAGATCGGCCAGCCCTGCCATCAGCAGTACCGCCTGGCCGTCCGGGCCCCTGCGCTGTTCCGCTTCCCGCGTCATGCCGTGTCCCCCGCCCGGTGTACATCCAGACGGCGCCGGTCGCACGCCGTCCATCCGAGCATCGCGCCATACCCGGCCCGAAAGCGGAAAAACTCACGATCGAGTGATCACATCGTTCGACCGTACGGATCACGTGCCCCTGCCGGGCACCGGCCAGGGCCGACGCTCCGCCCCGCCACCGCCGGCCGTGCGCCAAGTGTCAGTCGGGGGGCGGGCGGTGGGCGGGTGCCGTCTGGGTCAGCCCGACTTCGGCGGCTTCTGCGTGTCGAAGGCGAAGAGGGTGTTGTTGTCCGCGGCCACGATGACCGCACGCCCCGCGACGGTCACGCGCGGGCTGGCGCCCTGCTCGCCCGTCAGGCCATCGGCCTGCGGGTCCGTCGTCCACAGGGTTTTGCCGTCACGCGGCGACAGCGCGACCACCCGGCCGGTGGCCGAGCTGAAATACAGCGCACCGGCTCCCTCGACGGGACCCGACGCACCCTCCACGCCCATCTGCCGCGACCACTGCTTCCTGCCGGTCGCGGGGTCGAGCGCCGTGACGAGACCGGTCTGGCTGCTCACGTAGACGGTGCCGTCCGCCATGCCGGGCGTCCCCGTGTACGTCTTGGCCAGTCGGGAGTACGTGACCTTCCGCGCGGCCGGGTCGACCCGCGCCACCCCGTCGTAGCCGGTCGACGCCGTGCCCTCCATGTGCTCATGGAGGAGGACGAGCCTGCCGTCGGCGACGCCTGTCGGCACGGCGGGGCCGTCGACCGCGAGGGGCCTGCCCAGCTTCCCCGAGACGCGGTCGAGCGTGTACAGGGTGGAGTGGCGCACCTCTGAGCCGTCCACCTCCGCGTGCGTCGCGCACATCGCGAGGAGCTGTGGGCCCAACGGAACGGGGGCGCACAGCGTGCCCCCGGGGAACGGCGTCGTCCAGGTGAGGTCGCCGCTGTGCGCGTCACGGGCCTCGAAGCGGGAGTCGGAGGCGTCGACCGTCACAACGGTGGAGCCGAGCACGACGGCGTCCTGACTCCGCCCCGTGACGGCTGTCGACTGGGCGCCGGACGGCACGGACCACAGCTCACGGCCGTTGTTCGCGTCGATGGCCACCACCTCGCTGGGAGGGCCCTGCGGGGCGTCCTGGGCGGCGAAGCGGTATCCGAGCACCGTGTCGTCGGTGGCGCCCACCAGGTGCGAGCCCTGGACGGGGACGCCCGGACTCTTCGCCGTCCACACCCGAGAGCCGTCCGTGGCCCTGATCCGGGTCGCGACTACACCGCCGCCCCCGCAGAAAATCGCGTCGCCGCGCGCGACGCAGCGCAGTTCGTCGGGGATGTCCGCGCGACCGCCCGGCACGGTCTTGCGCCACGGCCGGAAGCCGGCCGGAAGCGTGGCGCCCGGCGCCGCGACACTGCTGCCCTTGTCGGCGCTGACGGTCCCGCCGCCGTTCCCGCCGAGGCCGCCGGCCTGGAGCACGGCGACGCCCCCGCCGATCGCCGCCACCGCGACGGCGGCCGCGAGCACGGGACGCCATCGGCGACGCAGACGGCGGCCGACGGGGGTGCCGGTGCTCCCCGTACCGGGACCGTCCGGGGAGGTGGCCGGGGCGTTCGGCGCCGGGGTGGCGCGCGTCGAGAGGTGATGCTGGGTGATCATGTCGCGGGTGCGGCCGGTGCCGGCCCCGTTCGCTTCGGTCCCACCGAGGTCGGCCGGCAGGTCCCGCAGCAGGACGAGGAGTTCGTCCGCCGAGGGGCGCCCCTCGGGCTCCTTGTCCAGGCACGATTCGACGACAGCCCGCAGAGCCACCGGCACGGCGCCCAGCGACGGTTCCTCGTGCACCACCTGATACGCCGTCATGTACGGGCTGTCCGCGTCGAAGGGCCCGTGGCCGGTCGCCGAGTACACCAGCAGCGTCCCCAGCGAGAAGACATCGGACCGCGGCCCCACACCACGCGGCGCCTGCAACTGCTCCGGCGACATGAAGGGCGGCGTACCGATGACCCGCCCCGTCATCGTCAGCGTCTGCTGGTCCACGGCACGCGAAATACCGAAGTCGATGACGCGTGGGCCCTCGGGCGAGAGCACGACGTTCGAGGGCTTCAGGTCACGGTGGACGACCCCCACCCGGTGGATGTCGCGCAGCGCCTCGGCCAGCCCGATGGCGAGCCGCCTCAGCTCCGCTCCGTTCAGCGGGCCCTTCATGGCGATGCGCTGGGCGAGCGTGTGCCCCTCGATATAGGTCGTCGCCATCCACGGCTGCTCGGCCTCGGGGGCGGCGTCGACCACGGCGGCGGTGAACGCGCCGCTCACCCGCCGCGCGGCCGCCACCTCCTGCCGGAAGCGAATGCGGAACTCGTCGTCCCCCGCGTACTGCTGGTGGATCAGCTTGATCGCGACAGGCCGCCCCGAACTCGTACGGGCCAGAAAGACCGTGCCCATGCCACCCGAGCCGAGCCGAGCCTCAAGCGGATAACCGCCGATCTCGACCGGATCACCTCCGCGCAGCGACACTCTTCCCGACCTCCTGTCCCCCGTGCGCCTCTGCCGCCACGGGCCTGCGTGCCTGTCCTGGACACAAACTAGCCGCAGGGCAGTGCGGGAGAGCAAAGCGGGTGACGAACAAGGAGCCCGGGGCTGCTCCCGTGCAGTACGTGGTGCGGCTCCGCCGGAGGACCGCGACGGGCTGCACCAGGCTGTGAAGCCCCCGCGGTGGGGACCGTCGGCTACCGCTGAAGCGGGGACGGGCGCGCCACGCGGTGGCGCAGGTAGACGACTCCTGAGCCGATGGTGCGGGTCTCGACGAGTTCGAGGTCCACCCGGCGCTCGTGCTGGGGGAAGAAGGGAATACCGCCGCCCACCAGTACCGGGTAGACCCTGGCCCGGTACTCGTCGATCAGACCCAGCGCGGCTGCCTCGGCGGCGAGAGCCGCGCCGCCGATCGCGATGTCGCCCACGTCCGGCTCGGCTCGCAACCGCTCGATCTCCTCCGCCAGGCTGCCGGAGGCCAGTCGGGCATTGCCCTGCACCGTCGACAGCGTGGTGGAGAACACCACCTTGGGGAGCGGGTTCCAGATCGCGGCCCACTCACGCATCGAGTCGTCGAGCGACGGGTCCTGGTCCGCGGTCTCCCAGTACAGCATCGTCTCGTACAGCCGTCGTCCCAGCAGGTGGACGCCGATCTCCCGGATCTCGTCTGTGACGAAGCGGAAGATCTCCTCGTCGGGCGCCGTCCATTGGAAGTCGCCGTCCGGCCCGACGATGTAGCCGTCGAGGGAGACGCCCATCGAGTAAGTCACGCTGCGCATCGGAAGTCCTCCTCGGGAGCGGGTTTCGACACTACGACCCGCCGGTCGTCGGCCGCCGCAGGACTCATCACATGGCCGGGCGTGGCACTCATCCGGCGGGTCACGCGGTGGTCCGGTGCTGGTCGGCGGCCCAGGAGGCGAGGATGCGCAGGCCGTCGTGGGTGGGGGAGCCGACTTCGGCGGTCCATACGACGAGCTGCTGGTCGGGGTCGGTGCTGGCGGTCAGGGTGTCCCAGTCGAGGGTGAGTTCGCCGGCGACCGGGTGGCTGAGGACCTTCGTCCCCACGCTGAGAGCGGCGACGTGGTGCGCGGCCCACCATTGGCGGAAGTCCTCGTCCTGAACGCACAACTCGCCGACCAGAGCGGTCAGACGGGGGTCGTCGGGATACTTCGCCGCCTCCATGCGCAATTGCGCGACCGCGGTACGGGCAACGCCTTTCCAGTCCGCGTACAGGGTGCGCATCGCCGGGTCGGTGAAAAGAATGCGCACGTAATTGCGGTGCTTTTCCGGGACGGCGGCGAAATCGGTGACGAGGGCCGCTGCGAGCGGATTCCAGGCGATGACGTCCATCCGGCGCCCCATCACGACGGCGGGCGTGGAGGTGAGGTCGTCCAGGACCCTGCGCAGCTGCGGCTGGACCTTCTGCCGGGCCCTGCGGCGCGGCTTCGCGGTCTCTTTCCCGGCCAGGCCGAACAGGTAGCGTCGCTGGTCGTCGTCCAGATGCAGGGCCTGGGCCACGGACTCCAGCACCGGCGCGGAGGGGGGCAGCCGCCCCTGCTCCAGGCGTGTGTAGTAGTCCGTGGAGATCGACGCGAGGTGGGCGACCTCTTCCCGGCGCAGCCCGGCGACCCGGCGCGGGCTCGCGCTGCTGGGCAGCCCCACGGCACGGGGGCTCAGCTCGGCTCGGCGGGCCTTGAGGAACTCACCCAGCTCGTTCAGGTGCGGTGTCGGACTCATACCCCCAGTGTGGCAGCGGAAGCGCCGGCGGTGAGGGGGAAGGATTCTTCCCAGGATGTTCTTTCCCAGGAACAGATTCTCCTCTGCACGGTCGCGCGCACAAGTGCGAACCTGGAATGACGCCGGGCAGGGAATCGGGAGGAAAGAGCATCGTGCGCATCGTGCCGGAAACGGAACCCGCAGTGCCGCGGAACGCCATCGGCGACGCCTCCCCCGGAGCCACTGAGCCCTCTTCTTCCTTCTACGCGGGAGCCCCACTTCTCATGAGCAAGGTCATCCTCGTTACCGGTGCCGGCCGCGGCCTGGGCACCGACATCGCCCGCCGCGCCCTGGCCGCCGGCCACCAGGTCGTCGCCACCGGCCGCCGCCCCGGGACGGTCCTTCGGGCGCTCGGCGGCGAGCAGGACGACCTGCTGGTCACCGCGCTGGACATCACCAGCACCGACGCGGCTCAGGTGGCGGTCGACGCCGCCGTCACCCGGTTCGGCCGCATCGACGTACTGATCAACAACGCCGCCGCCTTCCAGGCCGGCTACTTCGAGGAGATCTCGGACGCCCAGATGCGGGCCCAGATCGAGACGAACCTGTTCGGGCCCATGAACGTCACCCGCGCCGTCCTGCCCGTCATGCGCGCTCAGCGCTCCGGGCACATCGTCACGATCTCCTCGATCGCCGGGCTGGTCGGCCAGGAGTTCTGCGTCGCCTACGCCGCCTCCAAGTTCGGCGTCGAGGGCTGGATGGAGTCCCTCCGCCACGACGTCGAGCCTTTCGGTATCCGCACCACCATCGTCGAGCCCGGCTTCTTCCGCACCGAACTGCTCGTGGACGCCTCGACCAGCTGGGCGGAGCTCTCGATCGACGACTACGCCGAGCGCACCAGGACCACCAGGGCGATGTGGCAGTCAATGAACGGTCAGCAGGCCGGCGATCCGGTCAAGCTCGCCGACGCCCTGTTGGAGGTCACCGGCCTGGACGAGCCGCCGCTGAGGTTCGTCGCCGGCGATGACGCCATTCCCACCGCCGAAGCCAAGGGACAGGAGATCACCCGGCAGGCGACCGCCTCCCGCACCCTGGGCAGCGACCTCGCCCACGCCGACGCCGCCTGACGTCCGTTATCCCCGGGCACCGGATCCGCACCAAGGAGCACGTCATGGAATTCGTCAAGCCGCAGCCCACCGGCAAGGGCCCCGAGAACTGGTTCAACGGAGACGTCTGGTTCGACGTCATCCACGCCGGCCGGGAGCCTTCCCGTATCCGCGCCAACATGGTGCGCTTCGCCCCCGGCGCCCGCACCGCCTGGCACCGTCACGCCGTCGGCCAGACCCTCCACGTCGTCGCCGGTATTGCCCTGATCGGCACGCGCGACGGCACCGTGTACGCCGCCGATCCGGGCGAGACCGTCACCTGCCCGCCCGGCGAGGAGCACTGGCACGGCGCCACCGAGGACCGCTTCATGCAGCACCTCGCCCTGTGGGACGCGACCGCACCGGACGACGACCGCCCCGAGACGACCTGGCTGGAACACGTCACCGCCGCCCAGTACCAGGCACCTCGCACCCGCAACAGCAACAGCAGCTGACTCACGGCGGTCAGCGGCGGCGTCGAGGCTGAACAGCACGTCGGCCACGTGCCAGCTGACGGGTCCCGGCGGGTGCCAGGGCTGCGGCGTGATGAAGTGGCGCTGCTGGCCGGGATGAGCACGGACTACTACATCCGGCTGGCGCAGGGCCGCGAGCGGCACCCGTCCGAGCAGGTACTGAGGGCGATCGCCGGGGCACTGCGGCTGGACGACGCGGCGGCCGCACATCTCTTCCGGTTGGGCCTGTCCGTCTTCGGGACGGCGGCTGCCTCGACGGCCGTTGCTCCGGAGCTGCTGCGGCTGATGGAGGGCATGCGTGATGTGCCGGCCTTCGTGGTCGGGGCGGCGCAGGACGTACTGGCGGCCACGCGATGGCGCGTGAGCTGTACCGCGGTTTCGCCCGGTACGACAACCTACTGCGGATGATCTTCCTTGATCCCTTCGCACGCGAGTTCCACGCCGACTGGGAGCAGGCGGCGCGTATCGCGGTGGGCAACCTGCGGGCGTCCTCCTCGCAGTTCCCGCAGGACGGGCGGATCGAGCGGATCGTCGGCGAACTGAGCGTGCGCCAGTCCCGCGTTCACGTGCCTGTGGGCGCGCTACGAGGTCCGCCCCCGCACGCACGACGACAAACACTTCCGGCACCCACGGGTGGGTGAGCTGCGCCTGCACTTCGAGGCGCTCGCCGTCACCAGCGCCCCCGGACAGCACCTGTCCGTTTACGGCGCGGAGCCCGGCAGTACCGACGCCGACGCCCTGGTCCTGCTCGGCCGGCTGCCGGAACACGACCCGGCCCTGACCGACCGGGCCACCACAGCGAACGAAGGAGAACGGACATGACAGCCGCCTCCATGCTCGACGGCGCGGGCGTGCGGGCCATCGCTCTGGACCTGCCCGGCCACGGCGACGCACTCGTACCCGCCGACCGTGCGGTGGCCCCCTGGACGGATGTGCTCGACACGCTCGACCACCTCGGGGTCAACCGCCGCAGCAACACCGCGGTCATCGCCCGGTACACCGGTGACCCGGTCCGCCCCTGGCAGAGCAGCGCGTCGATGATCTCCCGCACTCGTACCGGACGGGATGCCGCACCGCCACACGTTCGGGCGACGAAAGGAGTACCCGTGCGCTGGCGCACCGCCCGCTGAGACCCAGAGGACCGCGGCTCAGGCGCCTGTTCGTGGCCGCACCGCTCTCGCACCGACGACGCCGATCGCCGCGCACGCAAGAAATGAGAACGCGGCGCCCATGTGGTCGGCGAGTGCGCCGACGACGGGGGAAGCCACGGCCTGTCCCGCAGAGATCATGAGGAAGCCCAGTGCGACCGCGGCAGCCGTGGTCTCGGGGTGCATGCGGGTGATCCAGAAGAAGATCACGGTGGTGAGCGTGACGTACGCGGCCCCGAAGACCGCGATCCCGGCGAAAGCGGCAACGAGGTGGCCGGGCAGTAGTCCGATCACGGCGCTCGCTGTGCCCAGCAGGGCGAGGGCGATGGTCCAGACGCGACGGAGTCCGTGGCGTGCGATCAGGTCGCCGGCGGACAGGCCGACGAGTTCAGCCGCGCCCAGGACCACCCATAGCAGCACGGAAACAGTGGCACTCATCCCTCCGGCGTTCATGACGTGCTCACGGCCGAAGTTCCAGGTGGCCGAGCTCGCCGCTCCGAACAGTGCTGCCGCGCCCAGCGCCGCCCAGGACCTGCGGTCACGCGCCACAGCTGTCAGTGCGCCGAGCGGACGCACGGCGTGGGTGTCCGCACCGGAGGCACTTCGGCCCGGCAGCAACAGGGTGACCCAACACGTCACCGCGACAGCCACTACGGCGAAGGCCGCCCATGCGAGGCGCCAGTGCCCAAGGGCCGAGAGCGCCACGAAGCCGGAAGCCACGATGCCGACGGCGGGACCGGCGTTGACGATGGCCTGGGCGCGGTCGTGATGGTGACGCGGACCCCAGCGCCCTATCGCCTCGGCCAATGGCGGGGATGCCACTCCGGTGCTGGCTCCTGCTATCAGCACGCCCATGGCCAGCATGCCCGCGTCTGTCGCAGCGGCGACCAGCGCCATACCCGCCGCTGCGGTCACTCCGGCGGCAGCAGCCACTGGGCGCGGCCCGAAGCGTGCGACGGCCGCGGCCGCGGCAACGACGGTGACGCAGTACGCCGCGAAGCTGCCGCCGGCGATCACCCCGGACAGAGTGCCGCCGAAGTGGAAGGTGTCCTTGAACGCGGGCAGGAACAGCCCGTAAGCGAAGCGTGCGAGGCCGTAGCAGACCGCGATCAGGGCCAGCCCCGAGGCGGTCAGTCCCCACGGGCGTATCACCATCGACGATGGCGTCGCCATACCCTCACCTCCAAGAGGTAGAACGGTCACTCTCCTATGTAGAACGATTGGTATCATAGTCGGCGTGGACAACGTGACCATCGATGCGCGCTCGGCCCGCAGTCGCCTTCTGGACGCCGCCGACCAGCTGTTCTACGCCCACGGGATCAACGCCACAGGCGTGGATGCCGTCATCGAAGCGGCCCAGGTGGCCCGCATGACCTTCTACCGGCACTTCGGCGGGAAGGACGCCCTCGTAGCGGCATACCTCCAAGCTCGCGACACCAGGTGGCGGGCCACGATGGAAGAGTGCATCAGCGCCGCCGGCGACGACCCCGACGCCCGACTCCTCGCCGTCTTCGATGCCCTGCGTCTATGGCACGGAGACCCGCGCTTCCGCGGCTGCTCCTTCGCCAACGCCGCCGCAGAACTCACCGCGCCCGGCCATCCGGCTCGCGCTGTCGTCACCGACCACAAGCAGGCACTTCGCGCCCGCGTCACCACACTCGCCCGAGCCACCGGACATCCCGCACCCGCCCGGCTGGTCAATCAGCTGCTGCTTCTTTTCGAGGGCGCCACCACGACCCAGGCACTGGGCACCGTCAGCAACGCCGTGGACGAAGCCCGCGCCATCGCCAAGGACCTGATCAACTCCCACACGGCGATGCCGCATGACACCGCGTCGTAGGGACGCCGCCGGACAGGGAGCCACGTCAGGCGTGTTGGCGGCCGGTGAGCAGGCCGTCGCCGGTGCGCAGCACTCCGCGGATGCCGTAGAGCGGATCGCCGACGTACTCCAGCTGTGGATCGCGTCCTTCACGCCTGCTTGCCATCGGCATAGGGCCAAGTCGCCTCGGGCAGCTGGACACAGGCGCTGTCAGGTGTTCGCGATGAAGTAGGCGGCGGCAGCGTCGATGAAGCGGTCGTGCGCGGCCCGTGCGGTGTCCTGCGCCGCGGTGAGCTCCTCGACACTCGTGGCGGCATCGACCATGTCGTAGGTGGCGACGACCATCGCCTGTGCGGTGGCGTGGACAGCCGGGTGGGGCACGAGGAGCCGCAGCGCGACCAGGGGGTGGGTGATGGCGGAGCGGGTGATGTGGGACCTGGCTCGCAGTTCTTCCAACTCGACGGCGCCGGCGCCACGCAGCCGGGCCTCCCCACGCATCCACAGGGCCCGACGGTGATCGGAGCCGGCGGAGGCGAGTGTGGTCACCGCGTCGAGCCGGTCGCGGCGCAACTGCTCAGCAGCGGTTGCACGCTCGGCTCGGCCGGCTGCCAGGTGCTGGAACGTGCCGGTGACGATCGATCCGAGGAGTGTCCCGATGACGGCAAGGACAGTTGCGATCATGATCAGCCTTCTTGGTCGGGCGGCTGCTTCCGGGCCGGTGCGCAAACGGGTGCGGCCACCGTTGGTCATCGTGCGTGGTGGGAACTGACGATGAGACGGTGGCCGCAGCATAGATCCACGCCCGCGAAGGCGCGCCGGTCTGAAGGAGATCCTGGCCCGACGCCCGAGGCCCGATGCCCGGCACGGGACGCGGCCGCCGGTCACATCCACGGCTTCGGCAAGATACTCAGCTATCGCCACGGCGCCACGCACCTCACCGGCTTCGCTCCACCTGCTCCGAGACTGATCAAGAGGCAGCTTCCGGCCCTGACATGATCGGTGGCACGAAGGTACTTGTGATCGGAGCGACAGGAACGATCGGCAGCGCTGTCGCCAGTGCGTTACTGACCTTGAAGTCGTCTTGTCGTAGGGACTGACGGTTGGTGATCGTCGCGGTATGCCGGAGGTATGAGGTATCCGCAGGGTGGGGGTCTGACCGCGGAGAGGCAAGCGTTCCGCGAGCGGGTCCGGATGGAAGCGGTCGCCATGTTTGCAGACGGACGTGGCAGTACGGAGATCGCGAAGGAGTTACGGGTCAGCGTCCGGTCGGTTCAACGGTGGCGGCGGTCCTGGCGGGAGGCCGGCCAGGACGCGGTCCGTTCCCGCGGCCCGGTGTCCCGTCCGAAGCTGAATGACCGACTGTTCGCGTTACTCGAGGAGGAGTTGGCCAAGGGACCGGTTGCTCACGGCCGGCCGGACCAGCGGTGGACGCTCGCCCGGATCTAGTGCTGCTCCGCGGAGGTTCGTGGAGGGGTATTGATCAGGGCGTCGGGTCGCCGAGGTAGAAGCCGCGGGCGCAGTCCAGGGCGTCTTCGGTTGATGAGTACCGTCGGGCCGCGTCAACCCATCGGGCCGCCTGCCGGTGAGCGAGCCGCGCGTACCCGGCGACCAGCCGTGGACGTATCTCCAGCCGCCGCTGGGGCTGGCGGGCGAGCTCAGCAACCTGGATCCGACGCTGCTGTACGCGTCCGGGCACGGGCGCTCGTACACAACGTTTGCGTGGAGGACCTCCCGAGCGAGCTCCCGGAGACGGACATCGGCACGGACGGCTCGTATGACGTGGCCCTGACCGTCCGTAGCACCGGCGACCGCGAGGGCACGGAGGTCTCCCAGCTGTACCTGCACGACCCGGTGGCCTCCGTGATCCGCCCCGACGTACGCCTGATCCGTTACCAGCGAGTGGAGTTGGCGCCGGATGAGGCGAGCCGGGTGGCCCTCCGGTTCCACGCAGATCAGTCGGCGTTCAACGATCCGACCGGGCGGCGGATCGTCGAACCGGGCATGCCGGAGGTGAAGTTGGCAACCTCCAGCGCGGACGTACGGCATACAATGCGCCTGAACCTCACCGGTCCGGTTCGGGAGTTGGGGCCGGAGCGGCGGTTACGGTGCGAGGGGACCGTAAACACTGACCGTCGGGCCGCCTGGCCTACCAGGCACAGTGACCGGCGCCCAGAATCAGGGAAGGATCACCGCTTGCCGTCGCCCTCCCCGCGGCCGGGTAGCTGGCTCAGCGCCCATGCCTCTTTTTCCCGATCGCCGATGTCCCGAAAGATCGCAGCGGCCTGCAGCAGGGCGTGGCTGGCTTCCTCGAAGCGCCCTACGACCATGAGGGCGTCTCCGAGACAGCAGAGCACCACGCCTTCTCCCTGGCGGTCACCGAGTTCCCGCCGAAAGACGGCGGACCGCTGCCCCACCGGGATGAACTCTTCGAACTGCTCTGTGGTCAGGAATATGCCTCCGAGAAGGTGGAGGACCTGGATTTCCGCTCCTCGGTCGCCGAGGGCGCGGGCGATCTCATCGACTGCCCGAGCGGCGGCGACCGCGTCCTGGAGACGCCCCGTCTCCTGGAGAGCACGACTGAGATCGAGTAGCGCCGCGCTCTCACGAGGGCGATCGCCCACCTCGTGCAGCAGCGCGACCGCCTGCTGACTGGCGGGAACGGCTTCCTCGAACCGCCCGGTCGTCACCAGAGCGTGGCCGAGATCTTTCAGCGCACAGCCCTGGCAATGGCGGTTTCCATCCTCCTCAAAGACGGATGCCGCCTGCTCGAAGACCGGGACGGCCTCCGCGGCGCGTCCTGTCTTCAGCAGGGCACTGCCCACGTCCTCCAGCGCGATGCCTTGGTTCAGGAGGTTGTCGGTACCGTGCAGGAGCTCGGCGGCACGGCGGCTTGGTTCGACGGACTCCTCGAACCGGCCGAGGTTCATCAGCGCGTGGCCCACGTTGCTTAAGGCTGCGGCTTCGCCCACCCGGTCTCCCTGTTCGCGATTGATGGCGGCCTTCTGGCTATGAACGGTGACGGCCTCCTCGTGGCGCCCTGTCTTCTCGTAGGCGAGGCCGAGTACGAAGAGGGCCGTGGCCTCGGCCTGTCGGTCCCCGGTCTCCCGGTTGTCAGCGACGGCCCGCTCGCTCACCTCGATGGCTTCCTCGTACCGGCCCGCTTCCCAGAGGAAGCCGGCGAGCCGGGTCAGCACGATGGCGGCACGGCGTAGATGTTGCGTTTCCCTATAGGCGACGACGGCCTGTTCGTAGGCCTCGATGGATTCGTCGACCCGCCCCATGCTTTCGAGCGCGCTGCCGAGCTCGTCCCACGCCTTCGCCGCGCGCGCACGGTCACCGGACCGCTCCGCCATGCGCTGATTCATTTTCAGAACGGCTATGCGCAGGTTTTCCGGCGCTTGAGCCGAGGACGGTCGGCTGGCATCGGGATCCGTACGGGGCTCCAGGGCCGGATCACGGCGAATGCGTTCGGCGTCGTCGGTACGGCCGAGTGCGTCCAGCGCATCCGACAGCTTCCCGGCGGCAGCGTCCAGGTCTGCACCGAACGCCTCGGGTTCAGCGACGGAGAGCTCCTGAAACGCGCGGAAGGCTCTGTCGGCGGCGGACAGCGCCTGGTTCGGTTCCGTGCCCAGCTCGATCCGGACGCTCGCGAAGGTCACGCTCGCTCTGGCCAGATCAGGCAGATAGGTGTCGGGCTCTGCGGTGTGCAGCCTGTCGCCGTGCTCGACGGCCCGGCTGGACGCGTCGAGAGCCTCGGATTGCACTCCGGCCAGGGCCAGCAAGTTCGCATGACTCGCGAGCGCCCGCGCCAGGGCCAACAGGTCGGTGCGGGCGTATGTCCACCCGAGGGCACTCGCGCCCAGCAACACGTCGGGCGCGCCGGAACGCAGGTAGCCGCGGGCCAGAGCGGCACAGAGATCCGTCGCACGGCGGGAGCAGTCCAGCGCCTCCGCCCGCTGTCCCTCGCGCCACAGGATGCCGGAGCGGACGAGCAGCGTCCTGGCCAGGTCGTGCTGGTGGATCTCCATGTCGGACTCGCCCAGTTCACCGAGCAGTTGAACCGCACGCGCGGAGAATTCCAGCGCCTCTTCACATCTCCCGGCCTCCGCCAAACGTTCCGCGCGGCCTGTCAACGACGATGCCAGGCCGAGCCTGTGGGCATGTGGGTTGGCTCTTGCCGATTCCTCGTAGAATTCGACCGCTTGTGTGGAGAATTCAAGCGCCTCACCGTGCCTGCCGGACTCCGCCAGGCGCTGCGCGTGACTGTCCAGGAGCGCAGCGAGTTCGGGGATATGGGCGGGCCGGTTCAGCCCGACCAGCTCGTTGCCCAGTCGAACCGCATGCGCCGAGAATTCCAGGGCCTCACCGTGTTTCCCGGCCTCCGCCAGTGCCTTCGCGAGCGTGCCCAGCGAAGTGGCGAGCGCGTGCCGATGGGTGTTGGGATCGGCGACGGCCAGCTTGCTGTAGATGTCCACGGCACGCAGGGAATGCTCGACCGCTTCGGCCGGCCTGCCGCTCTCCCGCAGCAGTTCTGCGTGATTGGCGGAAGCCATCGCTAATTCGGGCTGGTGCCGATCGGGATACAGCTCCGACTCGAGAAGCAGTCGATTGATGACGTCCAGCGCCTTGGAGGAAGCCTCTCTCCCGCGTCCCGCTTGCCGCAGAACCCTCACGTGCTGTGCGTTCTCCGGATAGACCACACTCCTATCCGTCAACGATCGGCGCCTGCCGTGTCGCTCCGCCTTCTCCGAGAACTCGATGGCTTCCGCCCACCGCCCAGCGTGCCCGAGCCTGGTACTCGCAGAGCCGTACAGACGCGCCAGTTCGGCCTCGGAGGCACCGGACGGGGCGAGCTCGGCGAGCCGTACGGCGATCGCTGCGAACCCGACGTCCAGCGCAATGTGCCGCTCCGTACCCACCCTCGCTTCGAGTGCGTTCCTCAGAGTGCCGAGGAGCGCGGGAGCGATGTCGTGGATCCCGGCAATCGCTGCCAGGGCGGCGCCGCCCGCGTCGACGGCAAGGTCGGGGGCTTCCTGCAGCAACGGGTAGAGGATCCTCTCGGCCAGATGCGGCCAGCGGTCGGCGGCCGCGGCCAGCACCGGGAGGGCGCGAGGGCCGCAAGCAGCGGTGTCGGGCGAGGACAGCAGGGTCTTTGGGATTCCGGTGGCCCATGCGTCCGCACGGAAGCCCGCGATGCCGTGGCCGGGGACCATGAGAGCCACGAAGTCCTCTGCCAGCCGGTCGGGATACGGCGGTTCCAGCACGGTCTCGGGGTCGAGTGCCGGATAGCAGCGCGAGTGATCGCGCAGCAAGGAACGAAGTGTCTCAGGTGAGGCTGCCACCCGGGCGCGCTCCAGCGCGGCCGCAGCGCCCTCCCACGGTACGGCCCCGGTGAGCGCGGCGACGAACACGACGCTTGCCATGTCGCCCGGTGAGGTGTGAAAGTCCAGCCCTGCCACGCGGTTCTCGTACAGACGGGTCCAGTACTCGCGCTCCCGCTCCAGGAGGTACACCGAAAGCCCGGGCATATCCTCAGGCGCCCTGCGACCATGCACATGCGCATCTACGGCGACCAAGGCGGCGACATGCAGCGAGAGTGTCAGGCCCAGGTCGGGAAGGACCAAGGGGACGGGTGGGACGGCCGCACGGGCGTCGTGGCGGTCGTACAGGTCGCTGAACCGCGCCCGCGCGACTGTGAACGCGTGTTTTCGTACGCGGAGTTCATCGGTCAGTGCTTCCAGTTCCCGGACCGAGGTGGCAGCGCGGTCGCCGAGCATTGACTCGACCGCAGGCCACGCGTCCACGGTCCGCGCCAGCAACAGTACCCGTACCGGTGTGCGTCTGCCCTGCGCCGTGGAGAAGGCGCTATTCGCGAACAACCAGGTCAGGTCCTTCAGAGGCCAGCGGTCCGCGTAGTCCACGAGGATCAGCAGCCCCTTGAGGTCTCCGGGGTCCGCGTCATGGCTTCCCTGGGACTCGGGCGCCACGACACCTCCGTGGCGTACGACGACCGCCTTCCATCCCTCCCGGGCGGAGGTCGCGGCAAAGTGATCGGCAAGGCGGGTCTTGCCACGTCCCCCCGGACCGTGCAGCCAGCGCACCGCCCAGCCGACATCGCTTCCGTCACCGCGCCAGTCCCGTAATTCGCCCAGCTCGGTCTCCCTGCCGGTGAACGGCACAACGGCATTGCGGGCGTTGAGTAGCCGACTGGGCTGTTCAGTCCATGCGGGGTCAGCATCGCCGGTTGCGGGCGTGTGTTCTTCCAGAAGATACACGGGACGACCGTCGCCGTGGACGTGGACATCGGCGTTGATCGCACCATAGGCGAAGCCGCCGAACGCGTAGACATTCTGGACGATGCTGGCCCGCGCCGAACCGCCCGCCGGAGTCTGGTCAGTCATGCCGACTGTCCGTTGTCGCGGTCCCCTGGGTCGACGTCGTCCTTGTCCTGAGCGTGCCCCGCCGGAGAGTCCAGCCGAGTGGAACCGTAGTTGTAGATGCTGCCGCCAATCACGCCCTGTGCCTGGGACTGTCGGCCACTGGCGGTGACGTGCTGGACGGCGCTCGGCCGTATCGAGTGCTCCCGTTGCATCTCGGCGAGGATCTCAGTCAGCTCCGCACCGGCCTCAGGGTACGTGGCCAGCAGATCGCGCAGCCGAGTCTCCCAGACAATCGCCGTCCGAGCCCTCACCTCACCGGAATCGCCCTCCTGGGAGGCTGCCAGTTCGCCGGCAGAACGATGCAGTTCGACTTCCATCCGTTCCTCGGCGGCCGTTCCCTCACGCCGCCAAAGCGTGGGGATCTTCTTCACGGCGTCCACCAGCCCCGCAGCCAGCGCGCCGACCAAAACCCTGCCACCTTCTCCAGCGAGGTTCCCGATCAGATCAGACATGGTCGTCATTCCCTCCCCGTTGTCGCGCTCGCGACGTCAGGCCCCGAAGGCTAACGAGATCGGCCTCGGAACTCTCTCAATTCGCCACAGTGCTCGCCAGATCCGTTCCTGTTCCCCCATGAGCCTCACGATTCCTGCGGGCCGTTCGACTGCCTGGTAGTCGAACCGGGCGTACTGGACTTACGGTTGACAGCGTCCAGCGCGAACCGGGAGGATCCGATGGTCAGGGTAGTCTGGTGGGCAGGACGTTGTCCTCGTACTTGCCGCGGCTGGTGAGGTAGCGGGCGAAGCCCCAGGTGTGCTGGACGCCCGTGAAGCGCAGGCGGCACAGCGGCAGCGATTCCTCCTCGCCCGGCAACTTGCCCGCCACGTAGGTGAATCCGGGGCGGAAGTGCACCTGGACGCGGGCACACTGGGGCCAGCGCTCCTTGGCGCAAGCGTTCAGAAGGTGGCGCGGGTGGTCCTGCATGGACTCGCGAACTCTTCGGCACGGGTCCATCCTGCAGGGTCCCCCATTACCGCGTACTCCATGATCACCACTTTGGCCGGGGCGGGCGAGGGCGCGGCGGGGATGAACGAGGCGGTCGTGGTGGAGTTGGAGGAGACGGTGCGCGAGTGTCTGATCCGTACCGCGGTCTCATTGAAAGGACAGGTGCGGGCAGTGCTGCGGGCGCGGATCGTGCTCGCGACGGCTGACGGCCTGAGCAACGGGGCCATCGCGCGGGATCTGGCGGTCAGCGTGAACACGGTCCGCAAGTGGCGCGGACGGTTCGCGGCCGAGGGCCTGGAAGGGCTGAAGGACGCCGCTCGCTCCGGTCGGCCCAGGACCTACGGGCCCCTGGTGAGGGTGGCGGTCGTGGCCGCTGCCACCAGTGCGCCCCCGCACCCGGAGACGACCTGGTCGCACCGCACGATCGCCGCCCAGGTTGCTGGCACCGTCTTCGCCAACATCTCGGCCTCCCAAGTTGGCCGAATCCTTGCCGACTTGGAACTCAAGCCGCACCGGGTCCGCGGCTGGCTCACTCGCCGCGACACCCCCGACTTCTGGGACCGTGTCGCGGACGTGTGCGACCTGTACCGCGATCTGCCCGAAAGAGCGGTGGTGCTGTCCATCGACGAGAAGACCGCGATCGCCGCCCGCTCCAGGCGCCACCCCGGCCGTCCCGCCGGGCCGGGCGAGCCCGCTCGCGAGGAGTTCGAGTACCGCCGCCACGGTACCGTCTCCCTGGTCGCGGCCTTGGACGTGCGCACCGGCGAGGTCCTGACCGAGATCATCGCCCGCAACGACGCGGTGACCTTCACCGCCTTCCTCGACCAACTCGACGCGGCCATCGCCCCAGGCCAGGACATTCACGCCGTCCTGGACAACGGTTCCTCGCACACCGCGAAGCACACCAAGAAGTGGCTGGCCGCACATCCGCACTGGACCGTGCACTGGACTCCGCCGCACGCCTCCTGGCTCAACCAAGTTGAGCTGTTCTTCTCCGTCCTGACCCGCCGCGTGCTACGGCACGGTGACTTCTCCAGCCGCGACGACCTCATCGACAAGCTGGACACTTACGTCATCAGCCGCAACGAAACCGCGAAGCCGTACAAGTGGACCTACGACGGCAGCCCGCTCAAGACCGGCTGATCACACCCGGTACCCCCCCCCCCCCGAACTTCCGCGGAGCAGCACTAGACGTTGATCGGCCGACGGTTCCACAAGTCCATGACGCTGTCGGGGATCTCCCAGATGCTGCGGCGCCGTGGCTGGAGCCATCAGGTTCCGGCCCGTCGTGCCGTCGAGCGCGACGAGGCAGCCGTCGCCGGCTGGGTGAAGGAGGTGTGGCCACACCTGGAGCCACCGCGGCGGCACCCATGCCCGACACCGGAAGCGTCGCCGGTGACCTGCACGCCTATGCGGCCAACGTCGCCCGCGAGATCACCGGACCCGACGGCCTGGCACTCGTGCGCCTCGCCGTCGCCCTCACCAGCACCGGCCAGCAAGGCCGGCAGGCACGTGACAGCATCCGCGACGAACGCACCCGGCAATTGCAGTCCATGCTCGACCGTGCCGGCGAACGCGGCGAGAGCGCCCCCGCCGCGCTCGACGTGCTGGACCACATCCTCGCCCCGATGTACATCCGCGTCCTGTTCGGTATGGAACTCACCCCGGACTACGTCGACGGGCTCGTCAACCGGCTGCTGTGACCGCCGGATGCGTCCTCGGTGCAACACGGGCGCGGAGTCGTCAGGCGGGCCGGACGGTAACGGAGCAGAGGCGCTTGGTGGCCCGGGTCAGGGCTACGTACAGGTCTCTCTCCCCGCCAGGGCGGGCCGTGATGATCTCCTCGGGGTTCATGACGACGACCCCGTCGAATTCCAGGCCACGCGCTTCGGACGCCGGCACGATGCGTGCGTGGCGCCCGATGCCCCGGGCCGTCAGCTCGCTCACCCTCGTGTCCGCGCAGATCACCCCCAGAAGCTCGTCCGGGTGCGCGGCGCTCTGCGCACGGAGTTCCTGGACGACGGCGGTGACCGAGCCGTCCTGAGATGTGGTCACGGAGCGAGGGCTCTCACCGCTTCGCAGTGACCGGGTGGGCTTCTGGTCCGGAGCGATCCGCGTGAGCAGATCCCGGACGCCCTCCAGGATCTCCTGCGTGGTGCGGTAACTGACGGTCAGGTTGTGCAGTTTGAACCGCTGTCCGACGTGGGGGCTCAGCGCTTCCCGCCAGTCGCGTGCTGTCGCGACCGGGCCTGCCTGGGCGAAGTCGCCCACCAGCGTCATCGCTCTTGCCGGGCAACGGCGGACGATCATCCGCCACTGCATGGCGGTCAGTTCCTGCGCCTCGTCGACGACGACGTGTCCGTACGTCCGCTCGGGGGGACCCTCTACCAGGCTCGCCGCCTCGTCCAGCAGCGGGACATCGGCGCCGGTCCAGGGGTCGTCCGGACCTCGCAGCAACAGGGACCGCTCCTGCTCGGTCACGCCGGGCAGGTGCTCGGCGAGAGCGTCGGCGTTCGTCAGGAGCTCTTCCACGAGGCCGCCCGGCAGGAGCCGCGGCCACAGCGCCTCGACCGCCCGGTCAACGCCGGCGTCCTCGACAAGGTCGGCCCGGATGGCGTCCAGGTCCAGCTCGTGGGCCGGATCCGGGTCGGCCGCGCCCTCGGTACGGCGCTGGGCGGCTCCCGTGAACCGGTCAAGGTTCAGGCCCGTCATTTTCTCGGCATCGGCGTCGATCTGATCCAGTATGTCGCCCATGTCCCGCTGCATCGCATCGGTGACGGCATCGGCCAGGAGCTCCTTGAACACCTGGCGCGCGGGGTTGTGCCCCGGTGCGGCCGCCAGGGCGGCGTCGCGTGCCGTGGCCACTTCCTTCTCGGACAGGTGAACCACTTCCTGACCGACCCGCACGGCGAAGTCACCGGCAGGGGCTTGATGGACGCGCAGCAGGCCGGCCAGGGCGTCGGCGAGGCCGGAGCCACCCTTGAGGCGTGCCGTGCCGACGGGGTCCGTCGCCTCCGTGGACACTCCGGCCAGTTCCTGGCATGTCGCCAGAACCACGTCGTTCTCTCCCAGTGAGGGCAGGACCTGGGAGATGTAGTCGAGGAACCGGGCGTTCGGGCCCACCACCAGGACTCCCTCTTCCGCGGCGCGCGGAAAGGCGTACAAAACGTAGGCCGCCCGGTGCAGGGCGACGACCGTCTTGCCGGTGCCGGGGCCACCCTGCACCACGGTCACCCCTCGGTGGGGGGAGCGGACGATCTCGTCCTGCTCGGCCTGCAGCGTCGCGACGGCAGCGTGCATCTTGCCCGTGCGCCTGGCCGACAGGGCCTCGGTCAGCGGGCCGTCCCCCACGCTGTCCTCGTGGGTCGGGGCGGTCCCGTCGAGCAGTTCGTCGCTCACCGAGATGACGGTGCGGTCCTCGATGCGCAGATGTCTGCGGCGCCGCAGGCCCATCGGGTGGACCGGTGTCGCCTCGTAGAAGGGCCGCGCCGCGTTCGCGCGCCAGTCCACGAGCAGCGGAAGGTCGTCCTCCTCCGTGTGCAGTCCGATCCGTCCGATGCGCAGTGCGGTGCCGTCCGTCCAGTCGACGCGTCCGAAGACCAGCCCCTTTTCGGCGCCCTCCAGCCGGCGTATTTCCTTGGCCAGACGGTCGGCGGCGATTTCCCTCTCGTATGTCTCACCGGCACTGTCAGCCGGGGCCTTCAGCACACTCGCTCTGTGTGCTCGCGCCTCGGAAAGCCGCTCGGTGAGCAACTCGTACAACGAGGACACATACTCCTGCTCCGATTCAACCGCACGCACAGAAGAGTCAATCCTTTTCGACAACAAGAAGCTCCTTCGATTCGAGCCATACCATACGGACGAGGCTCCCCAAAGGTAAGTCTTGACTTGCCTGTTGGGGCTATGCCCCCATGACTGAGCCCATGACGGCCGACCACATTTACGTGTCATGCATTCGGCTGCTCCACATATCGGAATGCCCGCTGGAATGGCCATCGAGTGAATCGAGTCGGCGCCGGAGGCGCGCGGCGGTTTCTGCCGCCTGATCCTCGATGATCGAGAAGTGATCTGCCGTCGAGGGGTACGCATGGTCCCGGCACAGGGATCTGCCCCAGCGTGTCGGTGAGGACGCGCTGGGGGGCCTCAGCCCGCTGCGGTCTCCTGGAAGTGTGCGACGTGGCCGGCGTTCAGTTCCACGTGCCTGCCGGTGAAGCGGGTTCGCATGCGGCGGTCGTGGGTGACGACGACGACCGCGCCTTGGTAGCGGACCAGAGCTTCTTCCAGTTCTTCGACCAGGACGGGGGCGAGGTGGTTGGTGGGCTCGTCCAGCAGCAACAGGTCGACGGGTTCGCTGACAAGGCGTGCCAGTTCGATCCGGCGCCTTTGTCCATAGGACAGTTCACTCACTTTCAGGAGCAGGTCGGCAGGGCTGAACAGGCCGAGGGACAACAACTGGTCGATACGCTCGTCCAGGTCTCCCCCTCGGCCGTGGGCGAACGCCTGTGGGACTGTCAGGCCGGGCGGCCACGGGGTCTCCTCCTGTCTCAAGTGCCCGACTCGGCCCCGCGTGCGCACCGTCCCCTCATCGGGCCGCAGCTCACCGGCCAGCACCCGCATGAGCGTTGTCTTGCCGGCCCCGTTGGGCCCAGTGACCAACAGCCGCTCCTCGCCGCCGATCCGCAGCGAAGGTACGTGCAGCCGGCCCTCGACACGGATGCCGGTGAGTTCCGCCACGGCCTGCGACGTCTGGGCGTCGGCGGTGGTCATCCGGGCGGCGAACACCAGTGGTTCGGGCGGCGGCGCGACAGGATCGCCCGTCAGCCGTTCGACACGCTCCTTCGCGTTGCGGATACGGACCATCGCCCCGTGACCACGGCCGCGGGCACGGAAGCCGCCGTGGCCGAACACGGCGAACGGCGCCTTGCGAGGGATCGCCTCCAACCGTGCCCCGTTCGTGGCGGCCAGCTTCTGGTTGCGGGCCAGCTCCGTGCACCAGTCGGCGTACCCCTGCAGACGGCGCCGCCGCTCAGCGGCCTTGGCGGCAAGGTAGCCGTTGTAGCCGTCGCCGTGCCGCGTCACCTTGCCCTCGCCGACCTCCAGGATCGCGGTGGTGACCCGTTCCAGGAACACCCGGTCATGGGTGACCGCGAGCACCGTGCCGCGATGCGCCCGCAGGTGTGCCTCCAGCCAGCCCACCGCCTGGTCGTCCAGATCGTTGGTCGGCTCGTCCAGCAGCAACAGCTCCGGCCGGGACGCCAAGGTCGCGGCCAGCGCCAGCCTTGAACGCTCACCGCCCGACAGCGTGCCCAGGGGCCGATCCCGAGCCAGACCCGGCAGGCCGAGCCCGTGCAGGGCGATGTCCACCCGGGCATCGGCTTCGTAGCCGGCGCGCGCCTCGTACTGGGCGACCACGTAGGCGTAGGTGTCCAGCGCGGCGGTGAGCTCTGCCCCCGCCAAGCCGGTGAGTCCGGCTTCGGCGTGGTGCATCCGCGCTTCGAGTTCACGGAGGTCGGCAAGAGCGATATCCACTGCGACCTGGACGGTGGCGTCGGGAGGCAGGGCCAACGACTGGGCCAGAAACCCCGAGCCGCCTGGTGCGATCACGGTCAGTTCACCGTTGTCGGACCGGTCCTGCCCGGCGATCAGTCGCAACAGGGTGGATTTTCCCGCTCCGTTGTCGCCGATGACCCCGACCCGCTCGCCCGGCTTGATGCTGAAGGACACGTCGTCCAGCACGACATGGTCGTCGTAGCGGCGGGTGACGTTCTGAAGAGATAGCTGTGCGGTGGACATGGAGCCCCCCTGTTCTCGGCCGGGCCGATCGGCGCGGGTGGATGGACGCATCCGCACGCCAGAAGCACCCCACGGCACGCCGAACAGACGTCATCACGGGGGGCGGAAGCACGGATGAGAACGCGCGACGGCGGAGCCAAGCCTCAAGCTCAACGCGGCCGCACGGAGAATATCACAGGGAACCCATGCGCAGCACCGTAGATCGGGAATTCGTGTGGCTGCAAGCCGTTTCTCTTCGGTGAAGTGGCGGAAGGGTGCAACAGAGGCGGGCGAGTCCACGCAGTCGACCGGCGACCGGCCGGACATGGGATCCCGCCTCGAACCGGCCGCAGCCGCGGAGACGGCCGTGGGTCGCGGCCCCCGTACCGCACCGGGAGCGCCCGCCGCCCCGTCGGCGAGTGGCTGGGCCGCTTCGGCCTGAAGTCTCCAGGCCCGGCCCCCTGCCGGCCGTGTTCGTGCGGCTACGGAGCCGGTGGCCGCGTAGAGCGCGACTCGGGTGCCCTGCCGGCCGTGTTCGTGCGGCTACGGATCAACCGCTCTCACGGCGCCGGGTCCGGGCGCCGAAGGCCGGGGAAGGCGGCGGGGGTTGCCCAGCCGCGCAGTACGGCCTCAATCGTTGACCGGAACGCGGTCTCGGCTGCGGTGCCGTCGAGGCCGCCGGCGAGTTCGAGGGTCACGAGCCCGTGCAGGGCGACCCACAACGAGACGGCGATCAGTGTGGTGTCGCCCGCGAGGATCCGGTCCGCCACGGCACGGTCGATCGCCGCGACAAGCGGTCGCACCGGGTCCCGGTCGCCGACCCGGGCCGACGGTACGAAGGACTGTGCGCCCCCGAACAACACCGCGTACAGGTGGCGGTGTTCGCGTCCCCACTGGCGATACGCCACGGCCAACGCGTACAGATCCTTCAGGGCGGCCTCCGAGCCGGGAACGGCCGTCAGCTCCTGGAACAGGCCCGCTACCGCCTGGTCGCGCACCTCGCGGATCAGCCCGTCCTTCCCCTGGAACAACGTGTACACCGCCGCCGTCGACGTTCCGGCGGCGGCGGCCAGCGCGCGGACCGTGACCGACTCCCGGGGGCGGGTGGCGAACATCTCGGTCGCGCAGGCGACGAGCCGTTCTCTGACGGCGGCGTCGTTCGTTCTCGGCCTTCCCATGAAAAGCAGTTTACCCATGCTGATAACATCGTTTCAAAACAGCGTTCCAAAACCCTGGGGAGCTCTTCATGCCACCGTCCGTCATACGTCCCTTGCGCCTCGTCGGACGCCTGCTGGCGGGCGCCGCCGCGGTGGTGGGGCTGGTCGTCGTCTTCGTGGCGCTGATCGTCGCCACCGATGGTGCGGGGTCGGGCTTAGCCGCGTGGTCCGCAGCTGTCGGGATCGCGGTTGTCGCGGCGATGTGGCGAGGCCGCGGCCGCTCCTGGCGGGGACGGACGGTCCCGTTCCTGCCCGTCCTCGTCGCGGCGGCCCTGACCCTGTCGGTGTGCGTCCCCACCGTCCCCACAACGCGTCACAGCCCGCCCGCCCTGTCATTCGTGACCACCGAGCACTGGCGCCTGTCCACCGGCAGCCGGGTCGCGGTCTACCACTACCCGCCCGCCGGCGGCAGCCCCCGGCAACGCGTCCCGCTCGTCTACCTCAACGGCGGCCCGGTGCGCGGCATCTCGGTGCTCGACCACCGCTTCCTGCAACGGCTCGCGGGACAGGGCTACGACGTGTACGCCTACGAACAGGCCGGCGGTGGACGCAGCGACCTGCTGCCCATGAACCAGTACTCGATCACCCGGTCCGTCCGTGACCTCGGCGCCTTCGTCAGCGAACTCGGCAAGGGCCGCGCCGACGTACTGGGTTTCTCCTCGGGCGCGGTCGTACTCACCCGCGCGCTGGCCGACCCGGCCATCGCCGGCCAACTGCGCCGGGCGGTCATCGCCGAGCCGGGCCCGATGGACGGCCCCACCGCCCGGATGGCCGGGCAGAAGGGTCGACCATCGGCCCGCGACAACGCGCCGGCCATGACCGGACCACGCTCCACCCGCGTCCCGCGGTACGCGGTCGCCTTCGGCCTCATGCGGCTCGGACTGCTCAGCCCGGACAACGGGCTGGTCGGACAGGCGGAAGGCGACAACGCCTTCACCGCCGCCGATCTCGGCAGCGACACCGCGTCCGCCTACTGCGCGCGGGACGCGCTCCGCATCCCGGTCGAGGACACGGAGCGGAACTTCTCCTTCAGCGCCGCCGCCAGCCTCCGCATCCAGCAAACGATCAAGGACTCCCCCTCCATCGTCCCCCAGCTGAGGAATTCCCGGACACCCGCGATGCTGATGATCGCCGAGTGCTCCTCCCAGGTCCGGCAGTGGCAGACAACCGTCCTCGCGGACAACCCCGCCATCCAGCGCACCCAGTACATGCCCGGCGTCGGCCACCACATGTGGAACGGCCTGGGCGACAACGACCAACGCGCGGCAGCCGTCATCACCGCATTCCTCCAGGACAGGCCCGCACCGCTGCCCGACTACCCGGCCCGAGCCGACATCCCGGCCTTCCTCCGTGACCACAAGTAGGCCGGCAGTCCCTGGATGTCGCACGCAAGTCGCAGGGACAAGCCGGCAGGATCCACGGGACAGGTCTTACCGGTGGTGGCGGCGACGCCACGCGCCTCTCGCGAGCGGCCCTTCGCCCGAACAAGATCTCCGGTCCGGCAGGTCGGGATGCTCCCGACCTGTGTCGGGACAGCCGCGTGTACGAGTGGCTGCCGGGCCCGGCACCGGTCAGGTCACAGCCACTGGGCCCAGCCGAAGGTCGCGATGTAGGCACGCTCGATCGCCTTCCAGCCCCGTCCGCCGCGTCGGCGGACAACGACCAGGGCCAGCGCGAACCAGACCGCGCACACGCCGCCGATGATCAACGGCCACTTGGGGCCGTCCAAGGCCCCGACCGCACCGAGCACCACGGCCGTCACCACCAGACCGCCGTGCGCCCCGCCCCGGCTGGAGCGCAGCATCTCCCGGACTACCCGGCGATCCTCCGCGAGGACCCGCTCGTACGCGTTCGGTGCCGCCTCCGCGCCGCGCTCCCGCTCCGTGCCCTTCTCCATGAGATCCCCCTCAACAAAGCAGCCCCTACGAAGGGGTGACCCACACCCGCACGGACGCATCATCCTTTCAAGACCGTTGACCGGTCCAGCCGGGCACACTTCGGCGCACGACGGCATACCCCTCGGCGCGCGGCTGCCGCGGTCGCGTCTCGACGCCAGGCTTGCCCGCAACCCGAACAGCGTGAATGTCGCCCGGATTCTCGCACCTCGGGCGCAAACTGCGACCTTCGGGGACCGGTGATCGTCCGGTGGTGTGGGGCGTGTCAGGCGCGGTCGTGGAGGGTGACTTGGTAGCCGTCGGGGTCGGCGAAGGTGAAGGTCCGGCCGAAGGGGCCGTCAATGGGTGCGGAGACGATGGGGCGACCGTCTGCGACGAGAGCATCGTGGATGGCCTGGACGTCTGTGGCGTGGAGCCAGATCGCGACACCGATGCCGGGCTGGGCAACGGATGCGAGATCGGTGCCGGGAACGACGCCGCGGAGTGCGAACGCGATCGGCTTCGTCTCGAAGACAACGGCGTGCGGAGGTCCGGCCTGCGAACGGACGAGGCCGAGGTACTGCTCGTAGAACGCCTGCGAGGCGTCCAGGTCGCGCACCTGGAGCGAAATGAAGTCGGGGCCGGTGGCGGGCATGATGGTGCTCCTTCTCTTCGTGTCAGATTCCTGACACAGACCAACGTATGTCAGAATGCTGACATGAGTCAAAACGGCGCCGGCGTCGACCTGGACAAATCACTGGGCTACCTGCTGAAAGAGGCTTCGAGCGCCTTGCGCTCGGCCATGGAGGAGGTGCTGCGGCCACTCGGGATGAGCGTGACGCACTACTCCTGCCTCGAACTGCTGGCTCAACGGCCGGGCTTGTCGAACTCCGAGCTCGCGCGTGGCGCGTTCGTGACACGGCAGTCGATGAACGTGCTGCTCCAGAACCTGGAACGGGAGGGCTACGTGACCAGGCCCGCGGAGGCGCCCGTCGGGAAGGCTCTTCCCGCGCGGCTCACACCTCGCGGCCGACGGAGCCTGGAGAAGGCGACCGTAGCGGTGCGGTCCATCGAGGTCAGAATGCTGGCCGGTATGACCGAGACCGAGCAGTCGGGCGCGTTCCGGATCCTGCGGAGCATGATTCATTCCCTGCGCGATGACGACGGCGGTGCGTAGGCCGTCCCCCGGTGCATCACCTTGCCCTCCTCGCCTCGCCGCCGGCCGGCCATGGCTTCGTCGTACACGAGCAGTACGTCATCGGTCTGGGTGGCGGGATCGTCGGTGGCGACGGTCCTCGCCAGCCGGTTCAGCCTGGTGAGGAGGAGCGTGGACTCTGCCGTGATCACGGCCTGGACGGGGTGGTCGAGGCCGGGCAGTTCGGTGCCGGTCGCGAGGAAGGCGCACCCGCGGCCCGGGGTGTACCGGCCCCGACAGATGGAGACCGCGTCGAAGAGGGCCAGGAGCTTCTCGGCGGGTGAGGCCACAGCGTCAATTGCTTCCCGCCACAGCCGGTCCCGGCGGTCCAGGCGCCGGCGCAGCGCCGCAACGATCAGACCGTCCATCACAGCGCTGGTGACGCGCATCGGCTCAGGACTGCCCTCGGCGGCAGCACCGCCGGCACGAAGCGCTCTGGGCGTTCCGGTCCGCCGAGGCGCCCTACCAGGCCGGTCTGACAACCGAAGGGCGACCGGAATCAGTTTCCGCCGCATTCACCCCCCTGCCGGGGCGCGACGCCATCCAGCCCACCGCGTGCACCTGCGGTACCGGCATCGTTCAGCCGAACCGCACCGCACCCCACGGCACCTCGCACACATGGCTGGATCACGACTGCCCGATCAGCGGGAACCGTCCCGGACCCCAGGCTGGTCGACATCACAAGGCACCAAAGGGGAGGGATACGGGCGTGGACGCTCTCGCGGCGGCGGTACACACACTTCTGGAAGATCCGGACGCGGCTACGGAAATAGAGGTGACGACCCCGGAAGAAGCGGCACGCGCCGTCGGGCTCCTCGACCAAGGGCTGCGCGGCGGCCGCGGGGTCCACCGCAAGATGGCCGAGGGCGCGCTGCACGGCGCCAAGACACTCTCGACCGACCGGCTTCAGGTCCTCTCCGAGTTCGTCCAGAACTCCGACGACGCGGGAGCCCGACAGCTCCGCATCATGCTGCGGTCCGACGACGTTCTGGTCGCCCACGACGGAGCCGGGCTGCGCCTGACCGATGTCCTCCCGCTCGGCATGCCCTGGCTCACCGGCAAGACGGCCGACGCCGAAGCCACCGGCCGGTTCGGCATCGGACTGTCCACGCTCAGGGCCCTCACCACGGTGTGGGAGGTGCACTGCCACCCCTTCCACGTGCGCTTCTCCGGCACCGATCTCGAACCCGCGGCGCCGCCGGAACTCCCCCACGGGATCTCCGGACCCGAGTGGACCGTCTTCCGCATCCCGCTGGCCCCCGGCACGCTGACCGCGGCCCAGCTCCTTGAATGGTTCGAGGACTGGAACGACGCTTCCCTGCTCTTTCTGCGTCACCTCCGCAGCCTCGAGGTGACGGCGGGCGAGCACAGCACCGTACTGACCCTGTCCTGGCAGGACGTGACACGGCGTCGGCTTCTGATCGAGGGCGTCGATCACCAGGTGACCGTGCAGCACGCCCGAGCGACCGATGGAGCGCTGTGGCGTGTGTACACGGCGCAGGTGGCACCGCACCCCGACTGGGAACGGAGCCACAAGGCGCTGGGTTCCGTCGTGCCCGTGGGCATCGCGCTCCCCCTGGAGCGCGGGGCGAGCGGCAGCGTCCACGCCGGTCTGCCCGTCGCCCCGCTGGACGTGGCGGCCCGCGTCCACACCCAGTTCGACCCCGTCGCCAGCCGCGAGGGCTTCGCCGGCAGCCGCCTCAACACGCAGCTCGTCCCCGTGATCGCCGACCTGTGGGCCGCCTGCGTGCGCGACGTCCTGGAGAGGGTGGATCACACAGCGTGGCACCTCATTCCGCTCCCCCGCCCGTCGGGCTCCGCGCCGGCCAACCTGCTCCAGGACCGGATCCGCACCGAACTGCTCGCTCGCGCAAGACAGTTGCTCGCCGCCGAGCTGGCCTTCCCGGTCGCGGAGGGTGGCCCAGAGGCACCGCTTGCCGATTTCGCGGTCGAGGAGGCGGCGCTGTCGGGGGTCCTCGACGACACCGACATCGCCCGCCTGGGCAAAGCCCCGTACGCCTTGCCTGCCGCCGTCCGCGACAGCGGGGGCCGCTGGCGGAAGGTCCTTGCGGACTGGCGTGCGGCGGGTAGCGCGGATCTGTGCGCCGAGGTGCGGGTAGTGGACGCGCTCAGCCTGTTCTCCGACGACGGGTGGCAGGAGGTCCCGCGGCTCGTACGGCTCGCCGCGGTCGCACTCGACGCGGGCCACGAGTCCGTGCTCGCAGGCCGGCGTTGCCTGGTCACCGCCGATGGCCACCGGCTTCGGCCGCAGCCCTCGGAGAACGTGTTCGCCGACGCGTCCGGCGAGGCCACCGGCCCCTTGGACGTACTGGGCGCGGTCATGGATCTGCATCCCGCCTACGCGGAGGACAACGCCTGGGCGAAGACCGTCACCGCATGGCTGCAACGGCGGAACTGCGTGGTGCGCCGCGAAGACACGGCAGCCGTACTGAAGATCGTCGCCCGGCGCGGAAGAGCCGGCGGGCAGCTTCCCGACGGCGACGAGGCGTCGGAGGCCGCCCGGCTTGTCGCCCTGCAGCGGGCGCTCGGCGAGATGCCCAAGAAGCTTCGCGACCCGCTCGGTCCGGGCATCGGACAGGCCGTCCTCCTCAACGGCTTCGCCTACGACAAGGACGGGACCGAGCAGTCCCATCGTGTGAAGCCCAACGCCGCCTATATCCCGCAGGCGTTGGAGACCGCTGACGGAGACCGGTTCGAGGTCGCGGCACGCAGGACTCCCGGTCTCATCTGGGTGCGCCGCTCCTACGCGCGATCACTGCTCTCCGCCGCCCAGGCAGGCGGTCTGAGCCAGACGGCCTTCCTGCGACTGCTGGGCGTGGCGGACGCTCCCCGGCTCACTCCGGCGCACGAGGCCTATTACCCGGGCTACACCAAGACGTACCCGGGCGATCTCCGTCACGGCCTCGCACGGAACTGCGGGTGGTCCGTCATGGACCGGCGGATGGAGATGATGTCCAAGGGAGCCGACCACACCCTGGACGACCTGACCAGCAACGACCTCGTCGCCGTGGTCAAGAACATCGCGGCCGAGCAGGACGTGACCGAGCGACGACGCCGCACAGCCGCCCTGCTGCGCACCCTCACCACACCGCTGGCCAGTTCCGAGCAGTCCGTCGTCCCGATGGCCAAGGGCCACTACAAGTGGAACGTCATGGGAGAGACGGCGGCCATCTGGGTGTGGCGGCTCCGGGAGACCGCCTGGCTGGAGGACAGCCGGGGCCGCCTCCGCCCGCCGACCGAACTCACCCTGCGCACACCGGATACGGAGGCCTTGTACGGACCGGAGGATCCCGGATATCTGCACCCGGCGATCCACAGAGCCCTGGCCACCCGCACGGAGACCCTCACCACGCTCGGTGTCTGCGGTGATCCCGATGTCCCGCGCCTGATGGAACGGCTGCGTGAACTCCGGAACCGTCAGGCCGACGACACCGCAGATACCGACACCGATGTCCATCCCGGTGCCGATGCCCCTACCGATGCCGGTGTGCCGGACAGCCTGAGGGCGGAGGCGCTGCTGGTCTATCAATCCCTGGCACGGAGTCTGACTCACCGTTCGGGAGAGGCGACCCAGACGGCGGTGGAGAAGCAGATCCGCCAGGAGTTCCGGTACGAGGAACTCGTCCTGACCGACCAGGGCTGGCTGCGGACCGGCGAGTGCTTCCGGGGACCTGCGATCCTGCGAGGCTTCCGTCCCTTCACCCTGACCGGGGCGGACGTCGACCCGCTGTGGCAGGTACTGGGCATCCCCGAACCCGGGCTCGATGACCTCATCGAGGTGCTGAAGGAGATCTCCGGGACGGGTGCGGCCCCCGACGCCGAGCGCGAAAGGGTCATGCTGGAGGCTCTGCGCCGCCTGCGGGACGTGATCTCCCGCGACGACAAGCCGATGTCGCCGGGGCTCCAGAGCAGGCTGAGGAGTCTGCCGCTGTGGACCACGGCCGGCTGGGTCAAGGGCAAGGGCCGATCGGTGTTCGCCGTGGCCGACTCCGGGGTTGAGCGGGTCCTGACGGACCGGCTGCCGCTGTGGAGGCCGGGAGGGAACGTGCAGCAGTTCGCGTCGCTGTTCGGGCGGCTGCGCGTCACGCCCCTGGATGTCGCGGGCGCCCAGGTCACGTACGGGACCGGAGGTGTGGACGGGGGCGGAGACGTGGACGGGGCTGCGGGCGCCGCCCTGGACCACCCGGTCGACGCGAGCCTCACGGAGGACTTCCGGCGGGGAGTCGCCGCGCTCCAGGACCTTCTGGTGCGCGACGAGCCCGGGACGGCCGAGGCCTTCACCGGCTGGACCTGGCTGGCGGGCCTGGAGGTCCGGCTGCTCCCTGGCCTGCGGATCCGCCTCGATCCGGGAGAGACGTACGAGCTCATCGAGCTCCCCGTCGACGCGCAGATCGACCGCGACCGCAACACGCTGTTCCTGCGCTCGCACACGGCGCTGACCACCAAGACGGGCGCGGGCGCGGCCATCGCCGCCCACTTCGCGCAAGAGCGGTCGCGGGTGGGCCACGGCTGGCGGGACGTCTGGGAGGAAGGCCTCGTGGAGGCGGGGGCCGGAACCGCGCTCACATCGGCAGGCCAGCGGGACCGCGAGGAGCGGCAGCGGCTCGCCGAGGAACTGCACCGGCGCGCACAACGGGCTCCCGCCGGGCCGATGCCGACCGGGAAGCCGGCCCCTCCGCGAGGCACGAGCACGGGCACGGCTGCCCCCGCCGGCCCGACCGGCACCGTCCCGGGCCCCCGCAACGGTTCAGCTCCCGCGCCGGGAAGCCCCGGGACCGTGACCGGGTCCGGCACCGGGCCCGGCCCGCAGCACACGCCGGTCGCCCGCCCCCTGGTGGACGCGGTCCACTTCGACGTACCGCCCGGCAAGGTCACCCGCACGGGAACCCCGTCCGCACCGGGCGGCGCCCCTGCCCGTACGCCGGGGACACCGGGGTCCTCGCCCCGCCGGCCCGGGATCCCACTCCCCCGGCCCAGGACCGGAGGGGCCCCGCCGCGCAACCAGGCCTCACCGCTCGGCTACGCCGACCACCACAAGGAGGAGCTCGTCATCCAGGCGCTCCGCCGGATCCTCCAGGACCAGGGTGTCGAGCTGGACGACCAGCGGGGCGCGTCGGGGATGGGCGCCGACGCCTACGACTCGACCGGACGCTATTACGAGATCAAGGCCCACGGACGTGCTGTCCCGGGCGAGTTGACCCTGACGCGGACGGAGTTCGTCCGTGCCTGGTCCGAGGGCGAGAACTACACGCTCGTGATCGCCTCACACCTGGAGAAGGGCGCCGGTGAGCCGACCCTCCGCCTGGTGAACGACCCCGTGCACCGCTTCGAGGTCGAGCCCCCGACGGATGTCCGTCTCAAGGGCGTACGGGACCTGTCGGTGGAGTCGACCGTGTACGAGTGGCCCGGCACGGAGTAGTACCCCTCTCGCCCCGCGTCCGCAGGCTCGTCCCTGCGGCCGTGGGGCGCAGGCAACCATCCGTAGCCGCCGACTGTCATGTACGGCATGAAGATCTCTTTCCTTTTACACAACGCATATGGAATAGGAGGGACGATCGCTACTACGTTCAACTTGGCCCGAGCACTGGCCGATCGGCACGATGTGGAGATCATCTCGGCTCTCCGGAACCGGGAACAGCCCCGCCTCACACCCGATCCGCGCGTGCGGCTGCGGCCCCTGGTGGACCTGCGGCACGAACAGAACGACCCGCGGCACCTGACACCGGCGAAGATCTTCCCCTCGTCCGAATACCGCTACCGCGAGTACAGTGCGCTCACCGATGAGCGCATCGGCGAGGCGCTGGCGTCGATCGACGCCGATGTCGTCGTGGGTACCCGCCCCGGCCTCAACGTCCACCTGGCTCTCCAGGCCCCCGCGCGGACCGTGCGGGTCGGACAGGAACACCTCACGCTCGACAACCACCCGCCGCGGCTGCGCAACGCGCTGCGCCGGGTCTATCCGCGCCTGGACGCGATCACGCCCGTCACGGAGGCCGACGCCGCCGTCTACCGGCGCAAGATGCGGCTGCCCGGCGTGCGGGTGCAGGCGCTGCCCAACAGTGTCCCGGCCCCGGCCCTCCCGCCGGCGGACGGCCGTGAGCGGGTCGTGGTCGCCGCCGGACGGCTGGTGCCGGTGAAGCGGTTCGACCTGCTGATCGAGGCCTTCGCCGCGGTCGCCGCGGAGTATCCCGACTGGCAGTTGCGCATTTACGGCAAGGGCGAGGAACAGGAGCGGCTGCGTGGGCTCATCGACCGGTTGGGGCTGTACAACAACGTCTTCCTGATGGGCCCGGTGACCCCGATGGAAGCCGAGTGGGTCAAGGGCTCGATCGGGGCGGCGACATCGGATTTCGAGCCCTTCGGCATGACCATCGTCGAGGCGATGCGCTGTGGGCTGCCGGTCGTGAGCACCGACTGTGCGTACGGCCCCGGCGAGATCATCGCCCCCGGTGAGGACGGCCGGCTGGTTCCCGTCGGAGACCGGGACGCGCTGGCCGGCGCCCTGCTGGACCTCGTGGGCGACGACGAACTGCGTCGGCGCATGGGGCGCACCGCGCTGGAGAACTCGCGGCGTTACGCCCCCGCCCCCGTCGTGGCCCAGGCCGAGCGGTTGTTCGAGGAACTCCTGACGGCCCGGAGTGACGACCGGCCGGCGCACGGGACGGACCATGCCTTGGTGAGCGGCGGCTACGCGGCCAGGGACACCATGCTCGTCGCGGCCGGCAATGTCGTGCGGGTCGCACGGAAGGCGCGGCGATGAGCGGCAGTGACCGCGTCGGCTTGAGCGGCCCGGTGGAGCAGCCCCGCGGGGAGATGACGGTGGAGGAGGAGGGGCGGTTGGTCGTACGCGTACGGCTGCCGCTGCCCGCCTCGGCCCGTCCCCGGCTGCTGCTTCAGCCGCGCCCGAAGAAGGGGGAGCCGGAGGAGAGCGGCCGCTACGTCGAGCTGGAGCCCGCGGGGCAGGACCAGTGGCGGGCCGTACTGGAGGCGGCTCCGGCTCTTGAGGAAGGCCGCTGGGACGCCTACGTCGTGGGCGTGCCGGGCGAGGAGCGCACACCGCTGCTGCCCGGTCTGCGTGATCTGCGCGCGCTGGTGTCCGGCGGGGGCGACGGCCGGACAGCGCCGGTGGCGGTCCGGATCCCGTACGCCACCAAGGACGGCCGGCTCGCCGTACGGGCCTGGTGGCGGGCCATGCACGCGGAGGCCGGCCGGATCGTCCTCGCGGGTGGCTCGATGACCGTGACGGCGCGGCTGTTCGGCGCCCGGCTGGGCGACGGCGCGGCGGTGTCGCTGCGCCGACGGGGGCAGGACACCGCCGTACGGCAGATCGCGCTCCGGGCGCAGGGCGACCAGGACTTCTCGTTCACCGTCGACTACGGGGAGCTCGTGACGGACGGCGGAGGGCCGGGAGCGGGGAAGGCGCCGGTGGTCTGGGACGTGTACGTCCACCCCGTCACCGGCGCACCGCGGATCCGGGTGGCCCGGCTGCTGGACGACATCGCGGACCGCAAGACGGTCTTCGTCTACCCGGCCACGGTGTTCGGCGGGGTATCGGCGCGTCCGTACTACACGTTCGACAACGACCTCTCCGTGGAGGTCGGACCGCGGCGGGGACGGTGAACGAAGGCGCTGCCGGCCTTCTCCTCGCTGCGCGAGGAGAAGGCCGGCAGCGAGGCCCAGGGTCCGAACCCTCGCTGGTAAACTGAGGGCACGCTTCGAGAATGTTGGGGCCCGTGCCGTGGGGTACGGGCCCCGGCGCGTTCCGGGCGCCAGACCGAGGAAGGTGCCCGATGAACGCGAAGCCGCCGGCCCCGAAGGGCGAACTCACACCGCCGCAGACGGCTGCCCCTGGCCTGCCGCCGGTCGAGTCCTTCGACGCACTCGGACTGCCGCCGCACCTTATGGTGACGATGACCGGCCTCGGCGTGACAGAGCCCTTCCCGATCCAGGCGGCGACCCTGCCCAATGCGCTGGCCGGCCGTGATGTCCTCGGCCGCGCGCGAACCGGCTCCGGCAAGACGCTTGCCTTCGGACTCGCGCTGCTGGCTCGGACGGCAGGTATGCAGGCGGAGCCGAAGCGGCCGCTCGCACTCGTCCTGGTGCCGACCCGGGAGCTCGCGCAGCAGGTGAGCGACGCGCTGGCCCCGTACGCGCAGGCGCTGAACGTACGGCTGGCGACGGTGGTCGGCGGGCTGGCGATCAACCGGCAGGCGGCGCTGCTGCGGACCGGCGCCGAAGTGGTCGTCGCGACGCCGGGACGCCTCGCCGACCTGGTATCGCGCCGGTTCTGCGATCTGCAGCAGGTGCGGATCACCGTGCTGGACGAGGCGGACCAGATGTGCGACCTGGGGTTCCTGCCGCAGGTCTCGGAAATCCTGGACCAGGTCCGCCCCGACGGGCAGCGGCTCCTGTTCTCGGCCACGCTCGACCGCAACGTCGACCAGTTGGTGCGCGACTACCTGCATGAGCCGGTGGTCGCCTCGCTCGACCGGGTGGCGGGCTCGGTCGCCACGATGGAACACCATGTGCTGAACATCCACCCCGCCGACAAGTACGCGACCGCGACCGAGATCGCCGCGCGGGACGGCCGGGTCCTGATGTTCCTGGACACCAAGGCCGGTGTGGACCAGTTCACCCGGCACCTGCGGGCCAGCGGCGTACGGGCCGGCGCCCTGCACAGCGGGAAGTCGCAGCCGCAGCGCACGCACACGCTCGCGCAGTTCAAGGACGGCGAGATCACCGTGCTGGTAGCCACCAACGTCGCGGCGCGCGGCATTCACATCGAGGCGCTCGACCTCGTCGTCAACGTCGATCCGCCGGCCGACGCGAAGGACTACCTGCACCGTGGTGGGCGTACGGCTCGTGCCGGGGAGTCCGGGAACGTGGTCACGCTGGTCACCCCGAACCAGCGGCGAGACGTGAACCGGATCATGACCGACGCCCGGATCCGGCCGACGGTCACCCAGGTGCGCTCCGGCGAGGAGAAGCTGACCGCCATCACCGGGGCGAAGCGCCCGCCCATCGAAGGCAAGGGCAGCGGCAACGTCGCTTTCCGTGGCATGGGCACTCGTCCGGGCCGCCCCAAGGAGTCCCGCAGAACGGCCGACGCGCGCAAGACGGCTGAAGCACGCGCGGCGGCCCGGGTACGCAAGGGCCGCTGACCCGGACTGACTTGCCGGAAGAGGACCGAGCCGCATCCGCGGCTGCCACCCGTACGAGCAGAACAATCCCAGCTGTCACCCACCGTGCCGGCACCATCGGGGGATGACCGCCACGGAAACCGGTTGCCGAAAGGGAGCCGCCCACGGACCGTGCGGAGTCGGCCCTCCCCCGGCCTGCCTGGTGGACGAGGTGGTCAGGACCTCCGGTACGCCCTCACCGACGGTGGACGCTGACGGCATAGCCGCCGCCGTCGTAAGGGTCGGCGTCCCAGGTGGCGAAGCGGTCGACGAGGGTCAGGCCGGCAGCGGCGCAGCAGTCGTCGTAGTCCGACAGCGTGAGGTGGGGCGGCACCGGCAGGTGGGCTTCGTCCAGGCCGAAGCCGGCGACGAGCAGGCCACCGGGGCGCAGGGCCGCGGACAGGTGCTCCACCACCGTCGTCTCGGTACCAGGGGCGAGCAACGGGAAGATGTTGCCCGCAGCGACGACGAGGTCGAAGCCTCCCGCAATGCCGAGCTGGGCCGGTTCGAACTCGGCCAGATCGACCTGGAACCAGGGCAGTCCGGGCGACTGCTCGCGCGCCACCGCCAGCATCGACGCGTCAAGATCCACCCCGACGCAGTCGTACCCGAGTTCCGCGAGCCGGATCATGACCCGCCCGGTACCGCACCCGGCGTCCAGCACCCGCGCTCCGACAGGTACGAGGGCCGCACAGAACCGCGCCTCACCGTGCACGTTCTTGCCACTACGGGCCAGGGCCGCGAATCGTGCGGCGTAGTCCTCCCCGGACGCTTTCCCGGCCAAATCCGTCCAGCGACTCATAAGGCCAATCATAGGGTGCCCGTGTGGTCATGCGGAGCAGTGGCTGGACTCACGGCGCTCCCCTTCGGCCGGAGCGGGAGCATCCGGCGCAACGGGCTCGTTCACGTCCCAGGACTTGTTCCGCGCCCGAATCACGGGCGTGTTCGGCAGTCTCCGGCGTACTCGGCCTCTTGTCAGACACCGCTGTTACGTTGAGGTGAGGATCTTGCCTCGACCCTGGAGAGGGCGCATGTACGACGAGCGGCTCACTGAGTTCTCCCGCGCGCGACTGGACGGCCGTCCGGTACCCGACGATCTGCGCGTGCTCCTGGTGGCGCAGTGGGAAGGCCGCACCGACTTCGCCCGCCTTCTCCACCTCGAATTCTTCGAAGCGGGAGAGAGCCACCCGCTCCTGGACACCAGCTATCTGAGCGAGAAGGAACTCGCAGACCCGGAGTTGCAGGCCGTCAACGCCGCAGCCGCGGAGATGGCCAAGTACGTCAAGCTCGTGGCGAAGGGCGGAAAGGGGTGGATCGGCTACTGGCTGCACCCCGACGAACCCGCGGACCGTGCCTGGCACCTCATAGAGCTGGACACCGAGTTCACCTTCTGGAGCCTGGTCGGCCTCACCCTGACCGAGGCGTCCGCTGCCGAGCAGGCAAGTTACCAGGATGAGCCCGACGAGCGAATCGCGTTCACACAACTCGCCGCCGGACTCGCCGAGCTCGGCCTACCGCTGAGTACCCACGACTACGACGCCCTCGATGACACCGAGTACAGGGTGGACCCGGAGAAGCTCATGGAGGAGCTGGTCGAAGCCGAACGTGCGAAGCGCGGTCCTCGCTGAGCGGGGAGACGCCGAGGCCCCGGGTGCCACCGGCCGCGCGCGACCCGTCCCGCTTCCCTCCGTTTGGTACCTTTCACTGGACACGTAAATCGATCGGATGTTCGTTTTTGGATCTCCGGCAGTCCGTTGTCGGCAGCAGACGCCCACGTTCTCCGACGTGCGGCGGGCCACTCAATCGGACCGGGTGAAGCTCATGGCAGGAACCGACCACGAGAAGGCGCTGGACACCGCGCTCGCGCAGATCGAGCGGAAGTTCGGCAAGGGCGCGGTCATGCGCCTCGGCGAGCGGCCCAACGAGCCCATCGAGGTGATCCCTACCGGGTCGACCGCACTGGACGTGGCGCTCGGTGTGGGCGGTCTGCCGCGCGGCCGCGTGGTGGAGGTGTACGGGCCGGAGTCCTCCGGTAAGACGACGCTGACCCTGCACGCCGTGGCGAACGCACAGAAAGCCGGCGGCACGGTGGCGTTCATCGACGCCGAGCACGCTCTGGACCCGGAGTACGCCAAAAAGCTCGGTGTCGACACCGACAACCTCATCCTGTCCCAGCCGGACAACGGTGAACAGGCGCTGGAGATCGTCGACATCCTGATCCGCTCCGGCGCGATCGACTTGATCGTGATCGACTCCGTCGCGGCCCTGGTGCCACGTGCCGAGATCGAGGGCGCCATGGGTGACTCCCACATGGGCCTGCAGGCCCGTCTGATGAGCCAGGCGCTCCGCAAGATCACCAGCGCGCTCAGCCAGACGAGGACAACGGCGATCTTCATCAACCAGCTGCGCGAGAAGATCGGTGTGATGTTCGGCTCGCCGGAGACCACGACCGGTGGCCGGGCACTGAAGTTCTACGCTTCGGTGCGCCTCGACATCCGGCGTATCGAGACGCTGAAGGACGGGACCGACGCGATCGGCAACCGCACCCGCGTCAAGGTCGTCAAGAACAAGGTCGCGCCGCCCTTCAAACAGGCGGAGTTCGACATCCTCTACGGCCAGGGGATCAGCCGTGAGGGCGGCCTGATCGACATGGGCGTGGACAACGGCTTCGTGCGCAAGGCCGGCGCCTGGTACACGTACGAGGGCGACCAGCTCGGCCAGGGCAAGGAGAACGCCCGCACCTTCCTCAAGGACAACCCCGACCTCACCAACGAGATCGAGAAGAAGATCCTCGAGAAGCTCGGCATCGGGGTACCGCCGAAGGCCGCGCTCGCGGAGGACACGGGCACTGTCCCCGCTCTTGTCCCGGATGCCGCCTGACACATGCGCGCGCACAGCATCCCGTTTCCGCAGAGCCGCGGCTCGGAGGCGTAGATGTCTTGGCCTTTGGCCACTGGGGAAACCGCGACACGGGTGGCATGGCCGCTCGGGCGGCTGCGGACACGGGTGCATGTGCATTGCCGGTAGCGTGATCGTCTGCCGCATGGAATGTCCATGTGTCCGGTCGGCCCGTGCGGCGGATTCCGGTGGCGAGCGATGGGACCGTGATGAGCGAACTGACGAAGCCCGGAGTTGAGGTTCCGGAGGGCGACACGCCTACCGAGTTGACGATCCGGGACCTCGTGGTCGGGGACGGGCCCGAGGCGCAGCCGGGCAGAGTCGTCCAGGTTCACTATGTCGGGGTCACGGTCGCGTCAGGAAGGGAGTTCGACTCCTCCTGGGAGCGGGACAGTCCGTTCAAGTTCGCCGTGGGCGGTGGCAGGGTCATCAAGGGCTTGGACCGGGGAGTGAGGGGAATGAAGGTGGGCGGGCGGCGCGAGATCATCGTTCCGCCGCGTCTCGGTTACGGCAAGCAGTCACCCTCTGCGCTGATCCCGGCGGGCTCGACACTGATCTTCGTCGTGGACTTGCTCACGGTCGTGGGCGGGCCCGCCGGGGCGCGGCCCGGCTTCACCGGCTCGGCCGCCTGAACCTGGCGCTCCTGAGGGGCCGGGGGCACCCTGTCACTGCCACGCAAGGGCAGCTGTACTGATCGGCAGACACCCACGGGCACTCGGTTTCACCACCCTCGGTCCGCGGCGCAGGATCCTCCCGGGTCGGACCCGAGCGGCCGGACGGCCTTGCTCACATGCGGCTCGAAAGCCGTGAGGACACTCCAGCTTGCGCCGCCGTCCAGTCGCTTCCAGGTGGTCACGGGGCGGGAGTCCATCGTCACCGTCGCGATGTTCCGGTCTGTCACGATCGAGATGCGCAGCCGCACCGGGCTGCCGGAGGAACGCCCACAGACAACGGTGAGCTTGCCGTGCGTGAACTCCTCGACCTCGTCGATCCGGGGAGCCGGAACCTTCTTGAGGGCGTACAGCACGCTGTCGGTGAGCTGATAGGGAGTCGTGCCGGTGGGCACCGGGACTCGGATCTCGGCGGTGCACGGCACAAACGCGGCCTCGGCCGTCAGCGGCAGCCCCTGCCGTGCGGCCGCGCGTCGGGCGTGCCACGTGTTCGACGTGGCGATCGCGACGGCGAGGACGGCTCCCGCCGCAAGGCCGGAGAGCGTCCCCCGGAGCAGCGAGCCCGCCCAGGCGCTCGTGTCCTGCGATATGAGTACACCGGCCATCGCACCGCTGACGATGACGGCAATCAGGACGGTGGACACCGCGCTGCGGCGCACGGTCGCGAGCCAGTAGCTGAGCATGTTCGAGGTTCGCGGTTCCTGTGTGAGGGGCGGGCCGGGGTGAGCGGGGACGACAGGCCATCGAAGGTCCTGTTCGTTACGGGAGAAGGCACTTCCCGGGTGCGGAAGCGTATCGGGTCGTACCCGCGTGTCCGCGTCGAGGGCAGCGGTCGTGGAGTGGTCTCGCAGGCCGGGGCCGTGCCGCTGGTGGAAACGGTCCGCACGCCGGGCCTGGATACCGCGATATCTGCGGCTCTGACGCCCTGACGCAAGCCGCGGGCGGTGCACGATCCCGGCAGGACGCGGCCGGATGTGGCACTCACGGTCGCCTTCGGCGGCGACTGCCTGGCCGATGTCGGCATGCTGAAGAATGAGTCCATGAGAGACATCGTTTTCACGCGCCGGAGCGGCTGGATCCCGAACGTGATCCGCGAGGACGGTGAGCTGAAGCTGATGCTCGGTGCCGGGGCCGACGCCAACCATGCGCCTCGCACGTTCACGTTCTCGATCGGGGAAGCCCATCTTGCGGTGATCCGGGAGGACCTGGCCAGACACCTGCTGCTCTGGAGTGCGGTCCTTCCGTTGTGCGACGCCGCCGGAACCCGGGGCCGGCTCGACGAGGACGCTGCCACCGCGCTCCTGGACCCGGTCCTCCTCGCCGCGCCCGCGGACGTCGACGCGCTCTTCCAGCGCATCCGCTGGGACAGGGGTCGCCTCATAGCCCATGGGGCTGACATCGATCTGCTCGGGCGCGGTCAGGTCTGCGCGGCGATGCGCGCGGCGACGGAGACGCCCAACGGGAAACGAGCTCAGGAGTACCACGCGAACCGCCGTCGCGCCGAGCGCGGCACGGTACTCGGTCCCCTCGACGCCGCGCTTCTGATGTACACGGGCCAGTACCTGCACGGCGCGACGGTGCCGAGGCGGATCTCCGACGCCGTCGACCCCGCGCTGCTGCCCGAGGTCATGGGTGTGATCGCCACCGCGGAGCAGGCATGTGCCGGGATGCGGATCGGCCGCGATCCGCGGCGGGGGAAGCGCGCCACGGACAAACGTGACTGGGATCGGATGGCTACGACGGTCGACGCGGCCGTACGTCGTGCACACCCTGGGCTCGCTGATGAGGCGGTACGTACTGTGAGCTTCCTGGTGTGCTCGGAGGCCGCGGACCGGTCCAGGAGCACGCCCATGGATGATGACGCGGAGACGGCCGGCGACCGCGCCCGCTTCGGCGGGGGTGCGAGGAAGACGCCCTTGTCGTTCACCGACGACAAGGGCGTCGAGAAGAAGTGGCTCCCGGACAGTCCCCGCACTGCCACCGCGGAGTTCTGGGAGTTCGTCGGCGATCGCTCCGCCGCGGACAACGAAGTGTTCACCATCGAGGACGAGGAGAGGGGCGAAGGGATCCAGCTCCACTTCTACGCGGACTCCATCGCCCGGATCACGACCGTGCACGAGGCCGAGGGCGGCGGGTCGGATCCGGAGTACCGGGTCGAGTACAGCCTGGTCGACGGGATCGGCGGGTACCGGAACCTGGTGAGCGCCTTCGTCCGGGGCGGCTGCGCCGCACTCGGACACCACGGCTCCTGGATGCCGGATGCCGCTGAGTTCGAGCGCGCGCGCCGGCGGCGCGACGCCGGATAGTGCCGGCGCGAGCGGACCCACGCGTGAGGGGCACGTGGATCCGGTCTCACGCACCCTGGCTCGGGCCGGGTGAGGTTCCCCTGCCCGTCCGTGTCCACGGCGTTGGCTGCTCGGTCGTCTCGCAGGCCTGATAGGTGCCGCAGGTCAAGACGGTCCGCAAGCCGGGGCTCGACCGGTCCCGGACGGTTCACAGTCCGATGTCGCGGCCGTTGATGTCGGCGAGGGACTCGCGGCGTATGAGCAGCCGGGCGCGGCCTTCGTGGACGGCGGCCACGGGCGGGCGCCCGACCGCGTTGTAACTGGACGCCATGGAGAGGTGGTAGGCGCCCGCGACCGGGATGGCCACCAGGTCTCCCGGGTGGACGTCGCCCGGCAGTGCCGCATCGGCGGCGAGTACGTCACCCGCCTCGCAGTGCCGGCCGACGACGGTCGCCGTGCAGGGTTCGGCCGTCGAGCGGCGGCCGATGAGGCGGGGCGCGTAGCGGGCGCCGTACAGCGCGGGCCGCGGGTTGTCGCTCATCCCGCCGTCCACGGCCACGAAGACGCGGTCGCCGGTCCGTTTGACGGCCAGTACCCGGTAGAGCGCCACGCCTGCGGGTCCCACCAGGGCGCGGCCGGGCTCGACGGTGAGACGGGGCACGGGGATGCCGGCGGCGGCGCAGCTCGTGGCCAGTTCGCGGCGGATGCGGTCACCGAGGGACGGAATGTCGAGGGAGTCCTCGCCGGGCCGGTAGGCGACGGCGTGCCCGCCTCCCATGTCCAGCTCGGGCAGCACGACTCCGTGCTGTCGGTGGACCTGGGCCAGCAGCCCCACCATGCGTCGGAGCGCGGTCAGGTAGGGCTTGACCGTGGTGATCTGCGAGCCGATGTGGCAGTGCAGACCGGCCAGTTCGAGGTGCGGCTGGTCGAGGATCCGGGCGATGGCGTGCTGGGCGCTGCCGTCGTTGAGGGAGAGCCCGAACTTCTGGTCGTCCATGCCGGTGCGGATCGCCGCGTGGCCGCCCGCGCTGACGCCGGGGATCACGCGGACCAGCACCTTCTGCCGGGCGCCGTCCGGGACGAGCGCGGCCAGCCGGGCGATCTCCCACGCGCTGTCGATGACGATCCTTCCGACCCCGAGACGGAGTGCGGCGCTCAGGTCGTCCGGGCTCTTGGCGTTGCCGTGCAGCACGATGCGGGCGGGCGGAAAGCCGTTGGTGACGGCGAACTCCAGCTCACCTGCCGAGCAGACGTCCAGGCCGAGGCCCTCCTCCCGTACCCAGTGCAGGAGGGCGCGGCAGAGGAATGCCTTCGCCGCGTAGACGACGTCCGTGTCCGGGAAGGCCCGCACGTAGGTGCGGCAGCGTTCCCGCACCTCACCCTCGTCGAAGAGGTAGACCGGGGTCCCGAACCGTTCGGCCGCCTCGACGAGCGACACCCCTCCGACCGCGACATCGCCGTGGGAGGTGAGCCGCGCGGAAGCGGGCCAGACGGACAGGGCTGCGGCGTTGCCCGGCGTCACCGGGACCGGCACCGGGGCCGCGTGCGGCATCGTCGGTACCGAAGTCGGAGCCGACAGGGCAGGCAGCGTCGTGTTCATGTTGTTCCCCCAGCCGGTCAAGAGGTCGATGCAGGAATCAGTGACGGTGTGCCGCTCGCGCTCAGCGCGTCGACCGTCCGCAAGTCCCGCGCCGGACGGCGCTCCCGCCGCGGTTCGCCGGCCGCACGGCCGCCGGGCCCGGGGGCGGTCATCAGCGGGTCGACGGTGAGGCCGACGACTCCCAGGGGCGCGACGAGCGCGCGCACCGCCGGCTCGGAGAGCCGGATCCACGCCTGCCGCTCCCCGAGGGTGCGCGTCAGGTGCCGCTCACTGGTGAAGGCGACTGCGGTACGGACACCGAGGGGCGTGCGGAAGAGGCGTGCGCTGGAGCCCATGGCCCCCTGCCGGACCGGAAGGAACAAGGCTCCGGTCCGGTCCGAATGAAGGGGGTCGGGGTCCTCGGCGCACTGGTTGTCGTTCATGGCACTCCTCGTGGAGACGGGTGGCTCGCCCAGGACTCCTGGCCGGCCGGGTCATACCCGTGACGCTATGCCCGCTCCCGCGGGGCGGGAGGTGTCCGTTAACAGACCCTTGATCCCGAACGCCCGACCCTTGACGCGTGGTTGACGGCAGTGTTTCGCAGCGACCCTTTCACCCCGGTCCGGCTGCCGACGGCCGGGTGGCCGTGGACATCGATGGCCTCCTGGTCAGCGGTGAGTGGCGGATGCCGCCGCGTGTGCCTCGGCCCGCAGGACTTCGGCATCGGGCTGTTCGCTCGCCCAGGCGACATGGCCGTCGGGGCGGATGAGCGCGGCACGCACGGTGGACCAGGCGGGGCGCGGGTCGGGCCGGTGCGCTGTGTGCGTGATGACGTGAGGGGTGGAGGACGGCGGTGCCGGGGTGCCGGCGAAGTACAGCAGGACGTGGCGGCCGGTCCGGAGCAGTGTGAAGAGGTCCGTGCTGTCGGAGAGTTCGAGGTTGGGTGCGCGGTGTCCGGTCAGGGGGTGGTGGTGTGCGGGGGCCGGGTAGGTGACGGCAAGCGCGGAGAGCCGTTCGGCCAGGCTTCGGGAGAACTCCGGTACGGTGGCGATGAGTTGACTCAGCAGCGCGCGCAGGTCCTGACCCTCCGCCGAGTAGGCGTTCATCAGTGCCGTCTGGGCGCGGGTGCTGAGCAGCAGGTCGGCGCCGACCGGGTGGCGTTCGGTGTGGTAGCTGTCCAGGAGTCCGGCGGGGGCGGCGCCTGCCACTGTGGCGGCCAGTTTCCAGCCGAGGTTCATGGCGTCCTGCACGCCGACGTTGAGGCCCACACCTCCGGCCGGGTAGTGCATGTGCGCCGCGTCGCCGGCGAGGAGGACGCGGCCCCTGCGGTACTCGGCGGCCTGGCGGGTGGCGTTGCCGAACCGGGAGAGCCAGCTCGGGTCACGCATGCCGAAGTCGGTCCCGGCGATCCGGGTCACCTTGGCGCGCAGCCCGTCGAGGGTGAGTTCGCCGGGGTACCCGGTACCGGTGCCGTCCGGGTCACCCCCGACGATCCGGTGAGTGCCGCCCGGCATCGGGACCACCATGACGCCGCCCGTCGGGCCCGACACGGCGGACACCGCTCCCCGCGGCGGGTTGTCCAGGACGACGTCGCCCAGGAAGCCCCAGGTGGTGGCATCGTTGCCGGGGAAGTCGATGCCCGCCGCTTCGCGCACGGTGCTTCGGGTTCCGTCGCAGCCGACGACGTAAGCGGCGCGCAGTGTGTACGGGCCGTCGGGGCCGGTCGCGTCGACGCTCACCCCGTCCTCGTCCTGGGTGAGTCCGGTCACTTGGTGCCCGCGACGGATTTCGGCTCCGGCCGCAATCGCGTGCCCCTCCAGCAGCTCCTCGGTGCGGGCCTGCGGCAGGGCGAGCGTGAAGGGGTAGGGGGTGTCGAGGGCCCCGAAGTCCATCCGGTCGTCGAGCCCGCCGAAGTGGCCGCTGGGGATGCGCCGCCCCTCCGCGAGGAAGGGCTCCAGCGCGTCCCGGGTGGCCAGGACCTCCAGTGTGCGCGGGTGGATGGTGAGGGCCTTGGAGTGGGGATCCCGCTCGCGGCGGGTTTCCAGGACGGTGACGGACGCCCCGCCCAGCCGCAGTTCGGCGGCCAGCCACAGCCCGGTGGGGCCGCCTCCTGCGATGACTACGTGCTCGTGCTTCATGACAGCCCCTCAAGAGTGTCTTGGTCGGTGACCAAGGCTTGATGCGCCCAGTAGACTAGGTCGGTGACCAAGAAGCAAGCAGAGGATCTCGCCCGGACCCCGCTCGACCCCGGAACAGTGGTGCGGGCGGCCCTGGAACTGCTGGACGAGAAAGGCGCGGACGGGCTCTCGATCCGCGGTATCGCGGACCGGCTCGGCGTACGGATGAACACAGTGCTCTGGCACGCGAAAACGAAAGCGCGGCTGCTGGAGTTGATGGCGGACGCGATCGTGGCCGGGGCGCCGGTGGAGGGGCTGCCCGAGCCCTGGGAACCACGGGTCCGCGAGCTGTTCCACCGCTACCGCCGCGCCCTGCTGGCCCACCGGGACGGGGCCAGGATCGTGGCCGGTACGTACGCCGCCGAACCCGCAACACTCCGCTTCGCCGACGTGATGACCGAGGCACTGCTGGCGGGCGGGCTGGCGGAACGCGAGGCGGTCTGGACCGGCTGGAGCCTGGTCTACTTCACCCTGGGGCTGACCCAGGAGGAACAGGCACTTCCTGACGCGATGGGACCGGCGTTCGCACGACGGCTGGACTCGGGCGAATACCCCTCACTGTCCCGGGCCGCCGCGCAGTTCGAGGACACCTCCTTCGACGAGCGCTTCGACTACGGGCTCTCCCGCATCCTGGGGGTGTGAACCGGAACGGCACCCGAGCGGGCCGGACTCTCCACGCCGACGAAGAGCCCGGCCCGCCTTCCCGGGAAACCCACAGAGCCTCAGTAAGCAGGGCGCACCGGCGCCAGGGATGCCCTCAGGCGAGGTCAGAACATTCTCCCTGTATCGGTCAGCCATCCCGACCTGGCGACCGATTGTCCGACAAGTTGTGCGTGGGAATCTAACAGCAGCAGTGCCGTGCTTCAAGGAGTCCGAAAGAAGCATTCCCACGGGAGTTGGCCGATCCATGTGCATCCGACCTGGAGGGCGACAGCAGGCACCCCGGGTCCCGACGCCCCCTCCAGACACCTGAGGCACTCACAGGGGCACCCCGGGGCCGGGCGGGGAGGCTACAGGACGGATCGTCTTTGTCGGACGACCTGAATCGCGTTTCCGGCGCAAGCGGACACACCCGTGAGTGGCGAGGGTCGCGCATCCGCGCGCCGCCACAAGGGCGCTCACACCAGGGAGTGCGCACGTGCGCCGGCCCGGCGGCGGGCCTCTCGATGCGGGTCGACCGGGGCCTCGCCCTCCCGAGCGGGGGTGGCGCCCCGCGGGGCGCCACCCCCGCTCCCACCTCAGCGCCCCGCGTGACTGATCCGCAGCACCCGCCGATGAAGAGCGTTTGTCGGACAGTTTCCCAGCGGGTAACCGGAGATTCCTGTGAATGGAAGCTTCTCCCTGCGCACTTCTTGTGCGGCCCGGGTGGCGGTGTTAGCTTCCCCTCATCGGTTGTCAGACAATCCGACGGCGCTGGCGTCGTCGATAACTGAACAGCAGAGGAACCCGATCCCCGCCTGGATGCCCGTTCGCGTGCATCAGGCGCACCACTGTCACAGCACCGCCACCCACGAACGCCGCCACAGGCGCGAGCGCACGGCCCCGCTTCAACTCCTGCGAGGACGAGGCCGAGGAGACAGATATGTCGACCACACAGCGCAACTCCCATGCGGAGGCACTCCGTCTGGACCACGTCACGCTGGAGTTTCCCGGAACGCACCGACCGGCCATCGAAGACGTGTCCTTCAAAATCGATCGCGGCAAGGTCGTGGCCGTGATCGGGCCCAGCGGGTGTGGAAAGAGCACCATCCTCAACCTGGCCGCCGGACTCCTCACTCCCACGCAGGGGCAGGTCCACTACGCCGGCGAACCGGTCGACGGCGTCAACTCCGATGCGGCGTACGTGACTCAGCAGTCCCACCTGCTGCCCTGGCTGAGCGTCCGGTCCAACATCGGCCTGGCCCTGAAGTTCCGCAAGGTTCCCAAGGAGGAACGCGAGGAGCGCGTCGCCCACTGGATCGAGCTCGTCGGCCTGACCGGCTTCGAGCATCACTTCCCCCGGGAGCTGTCGGGCGGCATGCAGAAACGCTGCGCGATAGCGCGGGCGTTGATCTACAACCCGTCCATCGTCCTGATGGACGAGCCGTTCGGGCCGCTCGACGCCATCACCCGACTCGAGCTCCAGCAGGAACTGCTCAACATCTGGCGGGAGCAGAACGGGACTCTGATCTTCGTCACGCACGACCTCAACGAGGCCATCTACCTGGCCGACGAGGTCATCGTGATGTCCAAGGGCCCCGGCACCATCCGCCGTGTCATCAAGGTCCCCTTCGAACGTCCGCGCCAGATCGGTTCACTTGTCGAGTCGCCCGAGTTCTCGGAGCTCTACAACGACCTCTGGGGTCTGTTCGCCGCTGAGCGGAAGGCCGCCGCGTAACGCGGCCAAGCCGCCACAGCCGAATCCGGCGGGCCGGTGACACACCCCCGGCCCGATGCCCGGAGCTCCAAGCCACCATGCCGGTCGTGCCGTCACGCCCTCTGTCCGTCTGACGTCACGCCTGCCGCCGAGTGAGGTTCACAGCTTTGATATCGATCACGGAAGAGATCGCCGTTCCGAGTCCGCCCGAACGGGTCTGGGAGATCATCTCCGATCCCTCTGCCGTCGTGTCCTGCATCGGCGGCGCCGAGCTCGGCCCGTCGCACGACGACGGGTCTTTTGACGGCACCCTGGCCATCAGATTCGGCGGTCTCCGGGTCAAGTTCGCGGCCCGGGTCTCTCTGGACCTGGACGAGACGACACATGAAGGACGTCTTGCGGCCCGCGGTGCCGACGGGCAGGGCGCCACCCGCTTCAGCGCCGGCGCCACTTTCCGGGTCGTCGAAGGGGATACGCCCGGTGCCTCGCGGGTCTTCTGCGACGGGGAGATCAAACTCAACGGCAAACTCGCCAAACTGATCGAGTCGGGCGCGGGGATGGTGGTCTCCAGAATGACGAAGGAGTTCACCGATCAACTGGTCCAGAGGTGCGCCGCTGCTCCTGCCGAGCCGCTGGCCGCCACGCCCGTTGAGCCACTCGCCACAGCATCGGACGGTTCACACTCCGCTCAACCCCGGCGGACCGGCCTGTTCGCGCGCCTGCGGGCGTGGTGGGCAAAGCGCCGGTCCGGGCACGCGGGACAAGCGACGCAGCGTCCGGAGAGCAGCTCCGCTGACGTACTCGACCAAGGAAGCCGGCGATGACACCATCCAGGCTGAACAGAGTGATCGGCGCCCTGGCCGCGGGTCAGCACGTCTTCGCGACCTTCTCCGCGGCCGATCCGACCTCGGCGATCGAGCTGAGCAACTCGGACTACGACGCCGTGGTGTTCGAGATGGAGCACAAACCCTGGGACATCAACGCGCTCAAAGACAGCTTCCAGTACCTGCTGAGCAGGCGCAGGGTCTTTGAGGCGGACAGCCTCGCGCCGGACGTCACACCGCTCGTGCGCATCCCCGCCAATGGCGCGGAGAAGGCGCAGTGGCACGCCAAGCAGGCGCTCGACCTCGGTGCGTTCGGCATCATCTGGCCGCACATCTCCACGGTGGAGGAGGCACGCAACGCCGTCGCCGCCTGCCGCTACCCGCGGTTGCCCGACGCTCCCCGGTACGAGCCGGCCGGCCTGCGCGGGGACGGTCCGCACGCGGCGACGCGCTACTGGGGCATCTCGAACATCGAGTACTACGCCAGGGCCGACGTGTGGCCGCTCGCCCCGGAGGGGGAGATCCTGGTGGGCCTCATGATCGAGGACCAGCTCGGGATCAAGAACCTGCCGGACATCCTCGACCAGGTGCCGGGTATCGGGCTGATCCTGATCGGCGAGGGCGACATGAGCCAGGAACTCGGCTTTCCCCGCCAGTACGAACACCCCCGCGTCCTGGAGTGCAAGCGGCGGATCCTCGATATCTGCGGTGCGCGCGGAGTCGCCGTGGGCCATCCGCACGTCACCGCCGGCAACGTCAAGCAGGTGCTCGACGACGGCTACCGCTTCCTGATGTCGGCGCCGGTGCGTACCTACCCCGGTCTGCACAAGGCCCGGGAGCTGACCGGCCGCGGCTGACCGGCGTATCCGCCGGGCAGCACACCACGTCACCACAGCACCGCGAGTTTCGGAGTCATTCATGATCATCGATAGTCATGGCCACTTCACCACGGCGCCTCCCGCGCTGGGGAAGTGGCGTGAGAAGCAGATCAAGGCGTTCGCGGAATCCGGCGCCCGGGTCGCGCCCGACGAGCTGCACATCGGCGACGACGAGATCCGCACCGCCATCGAGAACGGGCAGCTCAGGCTTCAGACGGAACGCGGCACCGACCTGACGGTCTTCTCGCCCGGGGCGGGCAAGATGGCCCACCACTACGGCGACGAGCGGACCAGCCTCGACTGGTCCCGGGTCAGCAACGACCTGATCGCCCGCGTCTGCGGTCTCTTCCCCGAGCGGTTCGTGGGCGTGTGCCAGCTCCCTCAGTCGCCTGGCGACGCGCTGCCTGCCTCGGTGAGCAACTCGGTCAGCGAGCTGGAACGCTGTGTCGGGGAACTGGGCTTCGTCGGCTGTCTTCTCAACCCGGACCCGTCGGACGGGTACTACCAGGCGCCGCCGCTGACGGACCGGGTCTACTACCCGCTCTACGAGAAGATGGTCGAGCTCGATGTCCCCGCGATGGTCCACGTCGCGATGTCGAGGAACCCGGCGATGCAGGGCACCTGTGCCCACTACCTCGCCGGTGACACCGCGGCATTCATGCAGCTGTGCGAGTCGGAGCTGTTCAAGGACTTCCCGACGCTGAAGCTGATCCTGCCGCACGGCGGCGGCGCCGTCCCGTACCACTGGGGCCGCTACCGCGGAATGATGCAGGACCGCGGCCGGCCGCCGCTGGAGGAATCGATCCTGCGCAACGTCTACTTCGACACCTGCGTGTACCACAAGCGCGGCATGGAACTGCTGCTGGACATCATCCCCACCGAGAACATCCTGTTCGCCTCGGAGATGATCGGCGCCGTTCGCAGCGTGGACCCGGAGACCGGGCGTCGGTTCGACGACACCAAGTACACCCTCGACTCCATCGACAGCCTGAGCGACACCGACCGGCAGGCGGTCTACGGAGGCAACGCACTCCGGGTCTTCTCACGGCTCGACGGCGTCCTGAAAGCGCGGGCGACGGCCGCGGCGAACCTGAAGGAGTCCCAGAAGTGAAGGTCTACGAAGCAATCGCCGAGGCGTTCGTCAAGGAAGGCACCAGCGACGTCTTCGGCATGATGGGCGACGCCAACATGCACTGGATGGCCGCGCTCGCCGACCGCGGGGTGCGGCTGTACGAGGTACGGCACGAAGGTTCCGGCCTCGGCATGGCGGACGGCTGGGCCCGTGGTGCCGGACAGCCGGGCGTCGTCACCACGACCAGTGGCCCCGGTGTCTCGCAGCTCGCCACCTCGATGCTCTGCGCGAGCCGGGCGGGCACTCCTCTGGTCGCCTTCTGCGGGGAGACCCCGCTGGGCGACGAGGGCGCCACCCAGTACCTCGACCAGCGACGCTTCGCCGCCGCGATCGAGTGCGAGTTCATCCAGGTGACCCGCCCCGAGAACGCCCAGGAGGCCGTGCGGGACGCCTTCTACCTGGCACGGACCAAGTCCAGGCCGGTCATGATCAGCGCGCCGTTCGACGTCCAGGTCGCCGACATGGACGACTACGACGAGAACTACGTTCCGTCGACCGCCCTGATCGAGAAGTCCCGGCTGCTGCCCGACCCGTCCAAGGTCCAGGCCGCCTGCGACCTGATCCAGGACGCCAAGCGCGTGGTGATCATCGCCGGGCGGGGCGCGCGCAAGGCGGACTCCGGCGAGGAGATCCTGGCTCTGCAGGAGCAGACCGGCGGCCTGCTGGCCACCACCCTGCAGGCGAAGAACTGGCTGTGCGACCGCACCGACTTCCACGTCGGCCTTTCGGGCCTGTTCGGCGACAAACTGTCCATGGAGCTGCTGCAGGAAGCCGACTGCGTGATCGCGGTGGGCGCCAGCCTGAACCACTACACCATCGAGAGCGGCTACCTCTATCCCGAGGCCAAGTACATCCAGATCGACACCGCCCCGCACCTGGTCATGGGAAACGGCAAGGGGGCGGACTGCTATCTGCAAGCCGACGCGGTCACCGCTCTCAGCGAGCTGGCCCGGGTGCTTCAGGAGCGTTCGGTCAGGCTGGAGGGGTACCACACCGACCAGGTCCGGCAGCACCTGACCGGCAGGCTCCAGCAGCCGGAGTACGTGCGGGAGCCCGGCCGGCTCGACCCGCGCGAGGCGATCTGGATCCTCGACCACGAACTCCCGGGCGAGATCGGTCTCGTCCTGGGAAGCGGACACCAGACCGACTTCGGCACCATGCTCTTCCAGCGCTCCCGTGACGTGCTCTCCAACTACGGCATGTTCGGTGCCATCGGCCAGGCCCCGCTGATAGCCATGGGCCAGATGGTCGCGAAGGGCAACAAGCCCGGTTTCGTGGTGGAGGGCGACGCGAGCTTCATCATGCACCTGTCGGAGTTCGAGACGGCGTGCCGGTACGACATCCCGCTGCTGGTCGTCGTGATGAACGACCAGGGCCTGGGCGCCGAGTACCACAAGGCGAAGGCGAAGGGGCTCGACCCGGAGCTGGCGACCATTTCCACGCCGGAACTGGGCGCGGTCGCCCAAGCGCTCGGCGGTGGCGGGGCCACGGTCCGTACCGCGCAGGAGCTGCGCGACGCACTGGCGGAGTACGTGCGGGACCCGCGGCCCACTGTGATCGACGTACGGATCACTCGCGAGGTGCTGAGCACCCCGTACCGCCGTATCCAGTACGGCGAGGACGTGTGAGCCGCATGAGCGAGACGCACCCCACGGCACCGTTGACCGTACTGCTGGGCGACTACCCGCACACCCGGCCGCTGAAGGACGGGACCGTTGCGGTGGAGGGGGTGGGCTGCCAGTACCTGGAGTCCTCCCCGCTGCCCCCGGCCTTCGCCCGGATGGTCCGTGACCTGGCCTACGACATCTGCGAGTTGCCGATGGCCACCTACCTCCAGGCACGGGACGCCGGCGTCCCGTTGACTCTGCTGCCGGCCGTGCTGGTGGGGAGCACCCACCACCGTTCCCTGACCCGCCTGCCGCAGGACCCCGAGATCGGCCCCGGGGACCTCGTCGGCCGACGCGTGGGCGTCCGCGCATACGGCCAGACCACCGGATTGTGGGTGCGCGGCTGGATGCAGGAGGAGTACGGGGTCATGTCCTCGGACGTCACCTGGGTGACCACCGAGGACGTCCACGTCGCCCAGTACGTCAACCCTCCGTACGTGGAGCGGTCCGGGGCCGAGCGGGTCGTGGACCTGCTGCGCTCCCGCGACGTGAGCGCGGCGGTGCTCGGCCCGAAGGCGATCGGCGGGCAGGGCGCGGGGCTGGTCCCGCTGGTCGAGGATGCCGAGAGCGCCGGGCTGGCATGGACCGAGCGACACGGGACGGTCCCTGCCAACCACCTGCTGGTGGTTCGCGACGACGTCCTGCGCACCCGTCCGGACTCCGTGCTCAATTTCTACCGTGCCCTGAACAAGGCGATCGCGGACACCGCGGGCGAGCGGGACGACTCACCCGCCGGGCGCGCGGTCACAGCCGGGTGGAGCGCGTCCCTGGCCGCCTGCCTGGAGATCGCCGGACGGTACGCCCTGGAGCAGGGCCTCATCAGGGAACCGGTCGATGTCGGGGCGATCGAGGAGAAGACCGCCTTCCTCGACAGGTGAGAAGGCGATCGGCAGAGGTGAGCCGCCCGGCGGCGCACCGTTGAAGGACATCGAGAGGAGGAGCAGTGGTGGGAAAACCAGTAGGGCTGCGCAAGCGGGGCAACCCGCCCACGCGCAGGCCGGAGGTCTGGACGCCCGACCTGCTTGAAAAGGTCGCCTGGCGGGTGAAGGCGGCCGAAGAGCCCTTCCGGGGTGTGGCCACGTCGGACGGTACGGAGCCGGGACTGTTCCCGCTGCGCGACACCGGCGCGGACGTCAGCAAGGTGTACCTGGCGGCGGAAGACTACCTGGCGGGCCTGACGGAGGAGGAACTGGCCGAAGGCCGGTTCCCGATGGACGACGTGAGCTGGCGCCACTGGAACAACGGCGCCCGGTACTTCCTGCGCCACGGCCTGTTGCTGGAGGACTTCGACGACGCGGGACGCGAGCGGGCCCTGGCCGTCATCCGGGCCGGCCTCAGCGCGGACGGCTACAGCCAGATGGTCGACCTGATGCGCCTCAATCTCACCATCGGTGAGATGAGCGACAACACGGACGGGCTCAACGAGTGGCTGTACTGGTTCTCCCTCTACGGCGAGCCGGAGAACGGCGGCCCGTGGGGCTGGCAGCTCGACGGACACCACGTCAACATCAACTGCGTGTTCGTCGGGGACCAGATGGTCCTCACCCCCACCTTCCTCGGCGCCGAGCCGGTGGTCGCCGGGACCGGGAAGTACGCCGGAACCGTGGCCTTCCGGGGCGAGGAGGCACTCGGCCACGAGCTGTTCACCCAGCTCGACGGCCGGCAACGGGAGCGGGCCGTCATCGCGGACGCGATGCCCAAGGAACTCTTCGTCGGTGCCTTCCGGGACAACTGGGAGCTCGACTACCAGGGGCTGCGGATCGCTGACATGTCTACCGGCCAACGGGACACCGCGCTCCGGCTCCTGGGCCTGTACGTAAACCGGGCCAACGACCACCACGCCCGGGTGCGCATGCAGGAGGTGCTGGCCCACGGGGGCGACACCCGCTTCGGCTGGGCCGGGGACCCGGACGGCACGTTCTACTACCGCTTCCACAGCCCGGTGATCCTCGTCGAGTTCGAGCACATGGCCGGCGTGCTCTTCGACAACGACTACCCCTCGCGGCGGCACATCCACACCATCGTCCGCACCCCCAACGGCAACGACTTCGGCGTCGACCTGCTGCGCCAGCACCACGAGCGGCACCACGGGCCACGGGCGGCGCACACCGGCCGGCGGTCCTGAAGCGCTCCCCCGTTCCTGTGAGCAAGGAGAAGAAGATGAAGTTGGTGCTCGGCCGTGATGATCTCGCGGCAGCCGCGCTGTCGGCGGCCCGCGAAACGGGTTCGGAGCCGGAGCGGGTCGGCATCAAGCCGGTGCACAAGGCCTCCCGAGGCTTTGTGAACGAGTCGGACGTGGACCTGTGCGAACTGGCGATCGTGACCGTTCTACAGGCCGTTGCCCATGGCAGGCCGGTTCTGCTGCTCCCCGTCACCACCCTCGGACGCCACCAGCACCAGACCCTGGTGACCCTCGGCAAGCTGTCGGTCGCCGACGTGGAGGGGCGCAGCGTCGGAGTGCGCGCCTGGAGCCAGACCACCGGTGTGTGGATGCGCGGCTTCCTCACCGAGCAGTACGGCGTCGACCTGCGCAAGGCCGACTGGACGACGTACGAGGGCCATCACGTCGAGGGGGCCGAGGACCCGTCCTGGGTGCGGAGGGCTCCGCGGGGTGCCGGGCTGCCGGCGGACTTCCTGGAGGGCCGGGTCGACTTCGGGATCATGGGCAACGAACTGCCCGCCGACGATCGCATCCGCACCGCCGTCGGCAACGCCCACGACGTCGCCGAACAGTGGTCGAAGGAGCAGGGGTTCATCCCGGTCAACCATGTGGTCGGCGTGTCCGAAGCCGCCGCGGCGGAACACCCCGAAGCCGTCCTCGCCGCATACGACGCGATGTGTTCAGTACTCACGGCCAACGAGGCGGGCGGGCCGGTCGCCCTGCACCCCGTGGGCTTCGAAGGACTGCGCGCGGCGTTCACCAAGGCCGCCGTCTACGCGCTGGAGCAGGACGTGATTCCGCGGGCGGTGGACTACGACGAGCTCGTCGAGCGGTCCTGCGCGGCACTCGGCGTGACACCGGCACGGCTCGGCGGCTGAACGCCCAGGCACGGACTGCCGGAACAGAATCAGAAACAGCAAAGGACAGGGTATGGACAAGCTCACGGTAGTTCTCGGGGACTTCCCCCACGCGCAGCCGCTGCTGGACGGCGACACCGGGACAGACGGGTTCCTGGTCGAGCCCGTACAGGTCAAGCCGGTCATCGGCGCCTACCGGCGCATGATCCGGGACCTCGAGTTCGACGTGTGCGAACTGGCACCGGTCTCCTATCTGATGGCACGCCAGGAAGGCATCCCGCTGACCGCGGTGCCGGTGTTCCTCAACAGGCGCTTCCACCACGGCGACGTACAGTGCGCGGCCCACTCCGGCATCCGGGTGCCGAAGGATCTGGAAGGACGCCGGGTCGGCGTCCGCGCCTACTCCGTGAGCACAGGAGTGTGGGTGCGTGGTGTGCTGCGCGACCAGTACGGGGTGGACATCGACAAGATCACCTGGGTGGTGGACGACGACGACCACATCGAGGGCCGGGTCCCCTCCAACGTCGAGCGTGTCACCGACGGCCGCTCGCTGGGCGAGCTGCTGCGCGCCGGAGAGATCGATGCCGCACTGACCGGGAACGCAGGGACGGGACGGGCGGGCGCGCCCAAGGCCGGGTGGACGGCTACGGCAGAGCCCGAGACCGCCGGTGACGACGGCCCCTACCCGCTCTTCCCCGAGGCCGGCACGCTCGCCGTGGACCACTTTCTGCGCACCGGCGTCTACCCGCTGCACTCACTGATCTCGGTGCGCTCCGAGCTCGTGGAGCGTGACCCCGGCCTGCCGACCAGGCTGTACGCCGCCTTCGCGGAGAGCAAGCGCCTGCACCTCGCCGCCCGGCCCGAGTGGTCGGCGGTGCCCCGGCTGGCCCGTCAGGGGCGCGCGATCGGTGGCGACCCCGTCCCCTACGGCATCGAGGCCAACGAGCCCAGCCTGAACGCGATGGTGCGGTTCGCCAGGGACCAGGGCCTGCTCGACGCGGATTTCTCCGCCGCCCCGCAGACGCTGTTCGCTGCGGGCGACTACCCGGACGCCTGAGCCGGCCCGCACAGAACACACCGAAGACAGAAGACAAGGGGAGCACCACGTGGACGTCGTCGACGCACACTGCCACATCATTTCCGAGGACCCGGCCAGGTACCCGAAGGCTCCGATCGGGGGCAAGCAGTCCCAGTGGGCGGCAACCAGGCCGGTGACCGCGGAGGGCATGGTCAGCCGCATGGAGGAGACCGGCATCGGCCAGGCCGTCCTGGTCCAGGCCACCACGAACTACGGCTACGACAACTCCTACGTCCTCGACAGCAGCCGGCGATGGCCGCAGCGCTTCGTCGCCGTCGGCACCGTCGACCCGCTGCGACCGGACGCTGCCACGAGCCTCAAGGCCGCGGTCGGTGAAGGGGGCCTGGCCGGTGTCCGGCTGTTCACCAGCGGCAGCACCGTGCCCACGCAGGGCGAGTGGTTCGTTGCCCCGGAGACGTTTCCCTTCTGGGAGCAGGCCGGAGAGCTGGATCTGCCGGTCTGCCTCCAGATGCGTCTCGGACCGGCCACCGGGCAACTCGTTGAGCTCCTGGAACGGTTCCCGGGCGTGAAGGTGGTCCTCGATCACATCGGCTACCCCGACATCGCCTCCTCGCCCGCCCGTGCCGGCGCCGAAGTCGCGAAACTGGGGGACCACCCCGGCCTGCACCTCAAGCTCACCCACCGCAACCTCGAGCGGCTGCGGGACGCCGGAGAGCGAGCCGGAGAGTTCCTCGGACCGGTCCTCGACACGTTCGGCGCCGAGCGGATCGTCTGGGGCTCGAACTGCCCCGCGGCCGAGCAGTCGCTGCCGGAGCTCCTCGCCCTCGCCCGGGAAGTCCTGGGCGGGCTGCCGGAGCGGGTCCAGCAGGAGATCTTCGCGGGTACGGCCCGCCGTCTGTACCCGTTCCTGGCCTAGTACGGAAGCTGACCTGCCATGCCATCGGCTACTGTTCCGGCCTCAGTTCTCACTTCTACGCAAGAGGAAGGCGGCCGAAGTGGACAGCGAAAGCGTCGGTGCCGAATCCGGAGCGAAAGCCTCGGGCACCCGCTACAGCCACGCCTACGAGGGGCTGCGCTCCTTGTTGCTGTCGGGGAGCATCGACCCCGGCACACGGCTCACCGAGGCGGACCTCACGCGGATGTTCGACGTGTCACGGAGCACGATGCGCACCGCGCTGGCGCGGCTGACGCAGGAGGGCTACGTCACCGGCGAGGTCAACCGGGGGGTGCGCACCAGGAGCTTCTCGGTCGAGGAGGCAGCGGACATCCTGGAGGCCCGCGAGATCCTGGAATCGGCACTCGCCGGCAAAGCGGCGGAACGGGCCACGGCCGAGGAGGTCGAGAAGCTGCGCAGCACCCTCCAGGAGATGGAGGAGTCACAGTCACGCGGCGATCAGGACGCCTACTCGCGTGGCAACCGCAGTTTCCATCAGCAGGTCAAACTGGCAGCGCACCAGACAACCCTGGCCCGCGCCTACGACACGCTGCTCTACCCCCTGGTGATGCGTCAGTACCGCAACCTCTCCGCTCAGCATCCGCGATCCGGGTCGATCGAGGAGCACCAGACCATCTTCCTCGCCATCGTCACGCGCAACCCCAATGCGGCGGTCGCGGCGATGCGCCATCACGTCGGCTCCGCCCGCAAGGCGTTGCTGCTGGACAAGTCCCCGATGCCACCGGTCGTCTGACCGCTCACGGGGGCGGAAAGTACCCCATGCGCCATACGGTTGACACCGAATCGGGGCCCGTCGAGGGCATACCGTGCCGGGACCGGGCCGTCACCGTCTTCCGAGGCATCCCGTACGCCGCCCCGCCGGTCGGCGACCTGCGGTGGCGGCCGCCCCGGCCGCCCGCACGCTGGGAAGGCGTCCGGCGTGCCGACCGGTTCGGCCCCATGTGCCCGCAGGCGCCGACCGACGCGGCAGCGACCGGCGTCGATGTGCCTCTGAGCGAGGACTGCCTGAGTCTGAACATCTGGACGGGCGCGCCCTCCACCGCTGAGCTCCGCCCCGTCCTCGTGTGGATCTACGGGGGTGGATACCGCGAGGGCACGGGAGCCCACCCCCGCTACAACGGTGAGAACCTCGCGCGCAACGGCCTCGTCGTACTCACCTTCAACTACCGCCTCGGCGCCTTCGGCTTCCTCGCCACACCGGAACTGAGCGAGGAGTCCGGACACGGTGCCTCTGGCAACTACGGGCTCCTCGACTGCGTCGCCGCCCTGCGCTGGGTGCGCGACAACATCGCGCGCTTCGGCGGCGACCCCGCCCGCGTCACCATCGCCGGCCAGTCCGCGGGGGCGGGCATGGTCAACTTCCTGGCCATGTCTCCACTCGCCAAGGGCATGTTCCATCGCGCGATCGCCCAGAGTCACTCCCGCTACGCACGCGATCCCGAACTCCGCTACATGTCCACCTCCTACCGGCTGCGGCCCGACGCGGAGAGCGCCGGCGACCGCTACACAAGAGCACACGGCGCAAACACGGCCGGCGACCTGCGGAACCTGCACTGGCGGAAGCTGATCGACGGACACCACCCGCTCGACGCGACCGTCGACACCGGTGGCCCGGCAGGGCCGCCGCTGTTCCGTCCCGTCGTGGACGGGTGGGCTCTGCCGGCCGGCTACGACGAGACCTATGCCAAGGGCCTGCAGAACGATGTCGACTACCTGACCGGAAACAACCTCGACGAGAGCGGCGCGGTCCCAGAAACCCTGGTCGCCGCTCTGCGCGCCGGTCGGCAGAAGGCCAGGCCGGGCTCACCGCCCGTCAACGTGACGCTCGAACAGCATGTCGTCTCGGCCCGTCGGAAGTTCGGGCCCTTCGCCGAGGAGTTCCTGCGGCTGTATCCGGCCGGCACGGACGATGAGGCCGCGCGGGCGAGCAGCCGCGCGGCACGCGACAACTCCCGGGTCTCGACTTCCCTGTGGGGCTCGGACTGGTCACGCCACGCCACCGGCACCGTGCGCTCCTACTTCTGGACCCATCGCGCCCCGTCACCGGATGCCGGGCCGAGGCGGGCGGGCCACGGCTCCGAGATCGACTACGTCTTCCACAACCCCATCGGCGGCACCGGTGCGTGGACCGAGGAGGACCACGAGATCGCTCGAACGCTGGCCGGGTACTGGACCAACTTCGTCTCCGCGGGCGATCCCAACGGAAGCGGCCTGCCTCATTGGCCCGCCTTCTCGGCGGACTCCGCCACCGTCATGGAGATCGGCGCGCACTTCCGCACGATCCCCGTCTCCGATCCGGTACGCACCGATTTCTGGATCCGATTCTTCGCCACCCAGCAAGCCTGGTGAACAAAGGAGTTCCCATGAACCACCGCACGAACCGCTCGTCCCTCGCACTGGCTGTCTCCGTGCTATCCGGCGCAGCGCTTCTGACCGCCTGCGGCAACGACGGGGCGTCGTCGGTCGGCTCCGACGGCAAGACGACCGTCTCGGTCGGGGTCAGCGGAAACGTCTTCGACCTGTCCATCCGCCTGGCGGACGAAGCCGGCTACTTCGACAAGCAGAACATCAAGATCAAGTACGTGACCCTCACCGCTTCAACAGGCACCTCGGCACTCCAGTCGAACTCGGTGCAGTTCCTCAACTCCAGCCCGACCAGTTTCCTCGCCGGCCTCAGCAAGGGCCTGCCGGAGCTTTCGGTCGCCACGAACGGCGGGGGAAACCCGCTCGGAATCGTCGTCAGCACAGCGTTCGCCAAGAAGCACGGTCTGACCGCGGACAGTCCGGCGGCGGAGGTGGCCGAGGCACTGGCCGACTCGACAGCCGGCGCCAGCTCCGCGAACACCAAGGCCGAAGCAGGAATCTTCCTCAAGGCGCACGGTGTGGACCCGTCGAAGCTGAAGTGGGTCTCGCTGCCGAGCCCGGCCGCCGACAAGGCCGCCCTCACCAAGGGCGAGGTCGACTGGTTCATCACCTCGGAGCCGATCCCGCTGCAGGTCCAGCACGAGGGCGACGGCATCGTGGTGGCCAACCCGCAGAAGGTTCCCGAGTGGGGCGCCGGGCAGGCCGGATACGGCCAGGTCGTGGTCGTGAAGAAGGACTACGCGAAGAGCAGCTCCGCCACGGTCAAGGGCTTCGCCACCGCCGTGCAGCAGGCGACCACCTACCTCGACACCCACGCCTCCGACGACAAGGCCGTCATGGCGGCGGCACGCGAGAGTCTGCCGGGCATGCCCGACGACGTGCTGAGCGCGGCCGTCTCGGAGGTGGACTGGCCCGAAACCGCCGAGATGGATGCCGCCGGGTGGAAGAAGACCGTCGCTTTCGTGAAGGACGGCATAGGCGCTGTGCCGGACGCGAGCGTGTCCGCCGACAACTGGACCAACACGTACCTGCCGTGACACGGCCGAACCCAACCGGAAGGGAGTAGAACATGGCAACCGTCACCGACAAAGCCGTGGCCAAGCCCGATCCCGAGACAACGGGACGGCCCGCCAGGAAGGCGGGCGCCGGCTGGCACAGCACGGGCTCCGTCGTCGCGCTGCGCATCTTGGTGATCCTGGCCGCCCTCGTCCTGTGGCAGTTGATGAGCGGTCCTGTCGTTCCCGAGTACGCCGTCAGCAAGCCCACCGAGGTCTACGACGCGCTCACGGACATGCTCGGCTCCGCCGCCGGATGGAACGACATCAGGGTGACCACCGTCGAGGTGCTCGCGGGCTTCGGTCTCGGCGTCGCGGCAGGGACGGTGATGGGCCTGGTGCTGGGCTCCTTCCCACTGCTGGGGCGCGTTCTCGAACCGCTCGTCGCGGCCGTCAACGGCATCCCGAAGATCGCACTCGCCCCACTGTTCCTGCTGTTCTTCGGCATCGGCCCCTGGTCGAAGATCACCATCGCGATGACCGGTGTCGCGTTCGTGGTGTTCTACAACATCTATCTCGGCCTGCGGATGCGCGAACGCGAACTCGTCGAGGTCGTCCAGGTGATGGGCGGCCACAGGCACCACGTCCTGGGCTATGTGACGATTCCGACGCTCGCCGCGCCGTTCTTCGCCGCTCTCAAGACAGGCGGGCCCCTGGCCATCCTCGGCGTCATCGGCGGAGAGTTCATCGCTTCCTCCGAGGGCGTCGGCCATGAACTGTTCACCGCCGCCCAGAATCTCGACGCGGCCTCCGAGTTCGCCGGGCTCATCGTGCTGGTCGCCCTGACGCTCTCCCTCAACGCCGTGCTGACCGCTCTTGACTCCTACGCCCTCAAGCGCCTCGGTCTGGCGGCCCGCCGCCGGCCCCAGTCCAAGGGCTGAGCCGCATCCTCACCCGACACGTGAAAGGACAGTTCCCTCGATGGACGAACCTCCGCACGTCTCAGCAGGCGTCACCCGGGGCAAGGAGCCCCCGCACCCCCAACGCCCCTCCCGCAGAGCCGTTCTGGCAGCCGCCGCGGCATCGACAGCGACCGCCGTGCCGCTGCTCTCCAGCACATCAGCCGCCGCCTCACCGGTGCGGCCCCATGGCCAGGATCTGCTCTACGTCGGCACCTGGGGCCGGAACCAGGTGCATGCCGTACGGTTCGATCCCGTCCGCGGGACGATGAACTCCCTCGGGGCCGTGGCGGAGGTCAGCTCGAACTGGGTCGCGGTGCACCCGACCCGCGCGATTCTCTACGTGGCCGGCGCGGAGCCAGGCGGATTCGTCCGCACCTTCCGCATCGACGACACCTCGGGAGCTCTCCGAAAGACGGGCGAGATCGAGACGGAGGCGGTCCCGGGCGGCAGCGGCGGACTGTCCTACATCGGACTCAACGCGGACGCGGACACCCTCCTGATCGCCGACTTCGCCACCGGCTCCGCGGCGACCGTTCCGGTCCGGCCGGACGGCGGACTGGGCACGGTGGCCTCCAGCGTCCAGGACACCGGTTCAGGGCCCAACCCACGCCAGGCCGGCCCGCACACGCACCACGTGGTCATCGACCCGAGCCGCAGGTTCGCTCTGGTCGCCGACTTCGGCGCCGACCGGGTGTTCATCCGCGGCTACGACCGGGCCACACACCGACTGTCCGAGGGCGATGCCTTCTACGCGACGGCACCGGAGTCAGGGCCCCGGCGCCTGGCCTTCCACCCGAACGAGCGGTCGGTGTATGTGCTGAACGAGCTGACGGCGGACATCGAGGTGCTGCGGTGGGACGCCCGCACGGGTTCGCTGTCGCCCCGCCAGCTCCTGACAACGAACGCCCCGGGCCACACCGGCACCACCAGCGCGGCCGAACTGGCCGTCAGCGGCGACGGCCGGCACGTCTACACCTCCAACCGCGGCGACAATACTCTGGTCGTCTTCTCGGCCGACCCGAGGACCGGACTGCTCACCGAGGTCCAGCGCCTGCCCTGCGGGGGCGTTACTCCGTGGAGCTTCTGCCTGCATCCGGGAGGACGGTGGCTGTTCGTCGCGAACAAGGCGAGCGCAACGGTCAACCTCTTCCGTGTTGACCCGCGAACCGGGCATCTCACGAACACCGGAACCGCCGTGGACATCCCCGATCCCGACTGCGTCAGTGTCCGCACGGCACGCCACTGAGGCGATCCCCCTCCTCCTGTGGCGGTGTCCATGCCGCCACAGGAGCGGCCGCCGCCCTCCCGATGACAGCCGGAACGCTCATTGGGCGCGGGCCGCGCGACGCACGGACCGGGAAACAGCGAACATCGTGAGTCCGACGGCTGCCGCGGAGAGACCTCGGCTCCGCAGCCCAGGATTCCCACGAGACTTCGGCACGCCGGAAGGCCGGTCCTGCGTGTGAGTCACGGAACCGCCGATCAGGGTTGTCGGACAATTTGCAGCCCCCTGAACCGCCGCACGCATCGAGTGCCGTGTTTCTGCTGGATCTCTTGTGATCAGATTTCCTCGGTGTTACGTTCACGCCCAACTTGTTCGACAATCCATGCGACGGACGCATGGATTGACGAGTCGAGCGGCACCGGGTGCCCCAGCTGAGTCGCAGCCGGTGAGGCCCTCCCGCGGAGTCGGCGGATACGTCGTGCGCGGAGATACTCCCGTGCGGTCACGCGCCCTCCCCCAACGAAAGGACCGGACAGCGATGTCACCTGACATGAAGCGTCGAGCGTTCCTCACGGCCGGCGCGGCCGTCGCCGGAGTCGCACTCCTGCCCAAACCCTTCGCCGTGGCGGCAGCAGCCTCCGGCAAGAAGGGCGTGATGCTGATGAACCGAATCGGCCCGTCCTCTTCGACCCTGTACATAGCGAACGCTGACGGCTCCAACGAACGCGAGCTGCTGCAGAGCAAGGCGTTCGATCACCACGCCGCCTTCTCCGCCGACGGCGCGTCGGTGTTCTTCACATCGGAGCGCACCGGTGACGGAAACTCGTGCCTCTACCGCGCCAAGACGGACGGATCGGGCATCCAGCCCGTGGTGGTCAACTCCGCCATGAACGACTGGGCCATTCCCTCTCCGGACGGAAAGAAGGCGGCCTACGTATCCACGAGCGGGGACCACAAGACACACATCTGGCTGCTCGACCTGGCCACGAACAAGCGGACCAATCTGACGGGCACCTCGGCCCTCGCCGGCGATCCCGCGAGCCCCGACGGCCACTTCCGCCCGTCCTGGTCACCGGACGGCGAGTGGATCGCCTTCTCCAGCGACCGCAACACCACATGGCGGGGTCACGGCAACGGCACCGGCTGGGAGCACACCCAGGAGCTGAGCGTCTACATCATCCGACCCGACGGAACCGGCTTCCGCCAGGTGGCGACCCGGGACGGATACTGCCTCGGTTCGCCGAAGTGGTCTCCCGACGGCTCCCGAATCGTCTTCTACGAGATCACCGTCGAGGGAACCTGGGGCGCGCACCGGCCGGAGGCCATCGGCACCGTCGAATCCCAGATCGTGTCTGTCGATGTCGCAAGCGGCGCACGCGTCGAGCACACCACCGGCCCCAGCCTGAAGGTCGCGCCCCAGTACGTGAGCGCGAACGGGATCGGCTATCTCGTCAAGGGAGGAGCCGACGAAGGACTGGCGTACACCGGCGGCACACAGCTGCCGGTCAAGAGGGCCCTGCGGTCACCGGTCTGGTCGCCCGACGGAACGACGGTGATCTACGAAAAGCTCGACCACACGACGCGCACCCTCGACGAGCCGCTGCACAGCTGGGACCCGGACTGGGACTACCGCTTCTGCGACGTGTTTCCGGCACTGTCCAAGGACGGGCGCCTCGCGATCACCAGCAAGCAGCTCGGCAACTCCTCGATCGTCACCATGCGCCCGGACGGGTCGGACCAGAAGGTCGTCTTCGACACCGCCACCTCGGGTCTCGACCAGGTGATGGTCCAGCACGGGCTGGCCGGCGCGTTCCGGCCCACCTGGTCGCACGACGGCAAATGGATCGCGTTCGGGCTGGGCGGATGGTTCCAGACACGCGCGACCAGCAACGCCGTCCTGGTACGGGTACCAAGTGACGGCTCCTCGCACCAGGTGCTCACGGACGGTTCGACCAACGCCGGATTCCCGAGCTACTCGGAGGACGGCAACCGTCTCGTCTACCGCGTATGGGGCGAGGAAAAGGGGCTGCGCGTCCTCGACCTCAAGACGGGCACGACGACCGTCCTGACCACCGAGTCCGACAACTTGCCCGACTGGTCCCCGGACGGCAAGCTCATCCTCTTCACCCGCAAGACCAGCCCCACCAACTTCGACGTGTGCACCATCAAGCCCGACGGAAGCAACCTGAAGATCCTCACCAGCAGTGGGGCGAACGACGGCCACGCTGTCTGGAACTACGACGGCCGCATTCTCTACAACAGCGGCATGTACGGCTTCCGCGAGGAAGCCGCACTCTACGACGACACCTTCCAGCCCTACGGCCAGATCTTCAGCATGAAGTCCGACGGCTCGGACAACAGGATGTTGACGGACAGCCAGTGGGAGGACTCGATGCCGCTCTACCTCACACAGGATGTCCTCTGTCAGTGAGGGCAGCACGAGGTCGGCGACGCGAGAGCCCGCCCCGCGACCAATAGGGTCATGCTCAGGACACCTATGATCGCCTGTCGGGCCGCGACGCGGCGGGGGGCGTTCCCTGTCCCATGGACTGGCCGAAGCCCGTCCACCGCATCGCGTCACGCGGTGCCCGCCCGGAGGAACTGCGGCCGCGACCACCGCCCGCCGCAGTTCCTCGGACGGCATCTCCGTGCGCACATCACACACAGGCCTGGCGCACCCGTGACGGCAGTTCTGGTCCCGTCGCCCAGTCCGCCGACGCGACCCACTAGCCGAGGAAGCTCAGCCGCACCTGCCGGTCCGCGTTGTCCACGTTCGTGTCGACCAGGCACACCGACTGCCACGTCCCCAGCTCCAGCCTCCCCGCGATCACCGGCAGCGTTGCGTGCGGCGGTACGAAGGCCGGGAGTACGTGGTCGCGGCCGTGGCCGGGGCTGCCGTGGCGGTGCTGCCAGCGATCGTCGGCGGGGAGCAGTGTGTGCAGGGCGGAGAGGAGGTCGTCGTCGCTGCCCGCGCCGGTCTCCAGGACCGCGATCCCGGCTGTCGCGTGCGGTACGAAGATGTTGAGCAGGCCGTCCCGGCCCGCGGCGGCCCGGGTGAGGAACTGTTCGCAGTCGGCCGTCAGATCGGTGACCGTCTCCGTGGTTCCCGTGGTGATGTGCAGGACGCTGGTGGTGAAGGCGTTGGGCATGGCTTCATTCTCCTGCCCGTACGGCAGGATCGCGCGTCCACGTGCCGAGACACCATTGACCGTTTCCTTGAGGGATCGCTACCTTCAGCGCCATGTTCCGATCAGCTCTGCTCACTTCGCGCGGTCACATCGACCTGCTGCGGGTGGCCTCCGCCGCGTGTTGTCGCGGCTGCTGACGTTCTCTCAGCGCATTTCCCGTCAGTGACCGGGCGCGGGACGCCCGCACGCTCCTGACGACGTACGCGTCCTGCCCCACCTCTCCCGTCATGCTCGGCCCCGTCCGACGCCCGCGCCGGGTCCTCCGCGACCTCCGCCGGTGCGACGCGGCTGTCGCGTGCCCGGGTGGAGGGGCACGCCCCTCCCCATGAACCGCTCGTGGAGCCCTCATGACTCTCGACCATGCTCTCGCCCCACCCGGAATATCTCTTCAAAAACCGAAATCCGGCCCGTCGGAGGGTTCGGCCGGCCGCCGCCCGCTCGACCTGGAGCCCGTGATTCCGGCCGCCGCCCGCGGTGCGCGGCTGCGGAACGTGCCGCGGTGGCTCCGGCGCACCGTCGGGCCGCTGCTGCTGCTCGCCCTGTGGCAGGTGTTCAGCGCCACCGGTGTGCTGCATCCGGACGTACTGGCCTCGCCCGGCACCATCGCCCGCGCGGGATCGGACCTGATCGCCGACGGGACCCTGACCTCGGCGATGGCCATCTCGCTCCAGCGGGTGGCCGTGGGGCTGGCGCTCGGGGGCGCCGTCGGGACCGCGCTCGCACTGGTCTCGGGGCTCTCCCGGCTGGGCGAGGATCTGGTCGACGCGAGCGTCCAGATGCTGCGCACCGTTCCCTGGGTCGGACTGATCCCCCTGTTCATCATCTGGCTGGGAATCGGTGAGGCCCCGAAGGTGGCGCTGATCGCGCTCGGGGTGGCCTTTCATCTGTATCTCAACGTCTACGCGGGCATTCGCGGCGTGGATCCCCAACTCATCGAAGCAGGACAGTCGTTGGGGCTCGGACGCTGGGGTCTCGTGCGGCATGTGGTGCTGCCGGGAGCGCTACCCGGGGCCATGACGGGGCTGCGCTACTCGCTGGCGACCGCCTGGCTGGCGCTGGTGTTCGGCGAATCGGTCAATGCCGATGCCGGTATCGGCTTCCTGATGAACCAGGCCCGGGAGTTCTTCCGCACCGACGTCATCGTCGTCTGCCTGGTGGTCTACGCCTTCCTCGGCCTCGCCGCCGATGTCATCGTCCGCATTCTGGAAAGGCTGCTGCTGCAATGGCGACCGACGTTCACGGGCCAGTGATCACCCGCTCCCCCGCCCCGGCCGACGCACTGCCGGAGGCCGCCGTACGTGTCGAGGGGCTGACCCGCTCCTTCGACGGCCGGGCCGTCGTCGACGGGCTCGATCTGACCCTGCGTGCCGGGGAGTTCACCGTGCTGCTCGGACGCAGCGGATGCGGGAAGTCGACCCTGCTGCGGGTGCTCGCCGGCCTCGACCGGGAGATCCGGGGGACGGTACTGGTTCCCCGGCACCGGGCGGTCGCGTTCCAGGCGCCGCGGCTGATGCCGTGGAAGCGGGTCTGGCGCAACGTACTGCTCGGACTGCCCGGGAAGCCCGAACGCGCCGTGGCCGAGAAGGCGTTGGCGGAAGTGGGGCTCGCCGAACGGTCCGGCGCCTGGCCCCGGACGCTCTCGGGCGGTGAGGCGCAGCGTGCCTCGCTGGCCCGAGCGCTGGTCCGCGAGCCCGATCTGCTGCTGCTCGACGAGCCGTTCGGCGCACTCGACGCGCTCACCAGGATCAAGGCCCAGCAACTGGTGGCCGAGCTCTGGCAGCGGCGCGGCTGCGCCGTACTGCTCGTCACGCACGACGTGGACGAGGCGCTGCTCCTCGCCGACCGTGCGCTGGTGATGCGGGACGGCGCCATCGCGTACGAGACCCCGGTGGCTCTGGACCGCCCCCGTAATCCCGGCACCCCGGAGTTCGCCGCGCTGCGCACCCGGCTGCTCACCGAACTCGGCGTGGACACGGCTCCCGCGCCCGCCGAAACCACCTCAACCTCCTGAGGCTCCCGCACATCCCCCGTCCGGACCGGAGAGAGACGACATGAATCGCCGTACCCTGCCCGCGCTGCTGCTGCCCTTCGCCCTGCTGCTCACCGCCTGCGACGGCGCGACCTCCGCCTCCACGGCGAGCAGCACCGACGGCAAGGGCAGCGTCACGCTCGACATCGGTGACCAGAAGGGCGGTTACGAAGCCATCCTGCGCGCCTCCGGTGAGCTGGACGACCTCGACTACCGCATCAAATGGTCCACCTTCACCTCCGGCCCACCTCTTCTCGAGGCGGTCAACGCCGGGGCCGTGGACATCGGCGGGGTCGGCAACACCCCGCCGGTGTTCGCCGCCGGCGCCGGCTCCAAGGTCGTGGTGGTGGGCGCCACCCACGGTTCGTCGGCAGGTGAGGCGATCGTGGTCCCCAAGGACTCGCCGCTGCGGGACCCGGCCCGGCTCAAGGGCGCGTCGATCGCTGTCGCCCAGGGCAGCTCCGCCCATTTCCAGCTGATCAGTTCGCTGAGGAAGGCGGGGCTCAGCGTCTCCGACGTGAAGCTGAAATACCTTCAGCCGGCCGACGCGCTCGCCGCGTTCAGCCGCGGCAAGGTCGATGCCTGGGCGATCTGGGACCCGTACACCTCGCAGGTGCTGCGCGGCGGCAAGGCGCGGGTGCTGACCACGGGCGAAGGAGTCGTCAACGGTCTCGGGTTCCAGGTCGCCTCGCCCGCCGCGCTCAAGGAGCCCGGGAAGGCCAAGGCCATCGGCGATCTGCTGGTCCGGCTCGACCGGGCGCAGAACTGGGTGTTCAAGCACCCCGAGGCGTGGGCGAAGGTCTGGGCGAAGGAGACCGGGCTGCCCTACGAGGTGGCGCTGGACGCGGTGAAGCTGACGTACGGCACCCGGGTCCCCGTCGCCATCGATCCGGCCGCTATTGCCTCCGAGCAGGAGATCGCGGACACCTTCGCCGATCTGAAGCTCATCCCGCACCGCTTCGTCTTCAAGGACTACGTCGACACCCGCTTCAACCGCGACCTCCCCGCGTCCTCGACGACTCCCCGCTCGTACGGAAAGGCCTCCTCATGAATGTCCACCTGCACTGGTTCCTGCCCACGGGCGGCGACGGGCGCACGCTCGTCGACCGGCACGCGTACACCGACGGCGGGATCAAACGGGACCGGATCACTCCGGTCAGCGGGGTGCGCGCCCCCGACATCGAGTACCTGGCGCAGATCGCCAAGGCTGCCGAGCAGCTGGGGTTCGAGGCTGTACTGACGCCGACCGGGACCTGGTGCGAGGACGCCTGGCTGACGACGGTGGCGCTGGCCCAGCACACCGAGCGGCTGAAGTTCCTGGTGGCGTTCCGGCCGGGCGTGATCTCGCCGGTGCTCGCCGCGCAGATGGCCGCGACGTACCAGCGGATCACCCGGGGGCGGCTGCTGCTCAACGTCGTGACGGGCGGTGACTCCACGGAGCAGCGGAGGTTCGGCGACCATCTGGACCACGACCGGCGCTATGCCAGGACCGCGGAGTTCCTGTCGGTGGTGCGGGGTGCGTGGAGCGGTCAGCCGTTCGACTTCGACGGTGAGCACTACCAGGTGGAGGGCGGGCTGACGGCGCTGCCGCCTGACCCGTTGCCTGAGGTGTTCTTCGGCGGCTCGTCGGCGGCGGCAGGGCCGGTCGCGGCGCAGCACGCCGACGTCTATCTGACCTGGGGCGAGCCGCCGGCCGATGTGAAGAAGAAGATCGACTGGATCCGGGGGCTCGCCGAGGAGCAGGGGCGTACCGTCCGCTTCGGCATCCGGCTGCACACCATCTCGCGCGACTCGTCCCGCGAGGCGTGGGCGACCGCCGACCGGCTGCTCGGCGACCTCGACGCCGACACGATCGCCGCGGCCCAGCAGGCGCTGGGACGGAGCGAGTCGGTGGGGCAGCAGCGGATGCTGGCGCTGCACGGAGGCTCCCGCGACAAGCTGGAGATCGCGCCGAACCTGTGGGCGGGCGTCGGCCTGGTCCGGGGTGGTGCGGGCACCGCGCTGGTGGGCAGCCACGCGGAGGTCGCGGACCGGATCGAGGAGTACCACTCCCTGGGTGTGGAGCACTTCGTGCTCTCCGGGTACCCGCATCTGGAGGAGGCGTACTGGTTCGGTGAGGGAGTCACTCCGGAGCTCGCGGCCCGGGGGCTGCTGTCGACGGTCCCGGCGTCCCCGCTGTCGGCGGTGCCCGCGGCGAACGGCCGTCCGGCCTCCGCGCCGGGCGGGGCGCCGCTGCTGTTCGCCGGGGGACGCTGAGCCCTCCGCCGGACAGCGGGAAGATCCGCGGCCCCGCCACAGTTGGTAGAAGCGTGAACAATACCGGGGTGCACTCAGTGGATGTCGTGGTGATCGGCGCCGGACAGGCGGGTCTGTCCGGCGCCTACCATCTGCGCCGTACGGGCCTGGAGCCGGACCGCGACTTCGTGGTGCTCGACCACGCCCCGCGCCCCGGTGGCGCCTGGCAGTTCCGCTGGCCGTCACTGACCTACGGCAAGGTGCACGGTATGCATGCGCTGCCCGGCATGGAGCTGACCGGTGCCGATGACAGCAGGCCCTCCTCCGAGGTGATCGGCGCGTACTTCGACGCGTACGAGCGCGCCTTCGGCCTGCGGGTGCACCGGCCGGTCGAGGTGAGCGCGGTGCGCGAGGGAGACGGCGGGCGGCTGCTCGTGGAGACCTCCGAAGGTACGTACGGGACGCGGGCCCTGATCAACGCGACGGGGACCTGGGACCGGCCGTTCTGGCCGCGCTACCCGGGCCAGGACACCTTCCGGGGCCGTCAGCTGCACACGGCGAACTATCCGGGGCCCGCCGGGTTCGCCGGACAGCGGGTGGTCGTGGTGGGCGGCGGGGCCTCCAGTACCCAGCATCTGATGGAGATCGCCGAGGTGGCCGCGGACACCCACTGGGTGACGCGCCGGCCGCCGGTCTTCCGGGAGGGCCCGTTCGGCGCGGACGAGGGACGCGCGGCCGTCGCGATGGTGGCGGACCGGGTGCGGCGCGGGCTGCCGCCGCAGAGCGTGGTGAGCGTGACCGGGCTGCCGGTCACCGACGCCGTCCGGCGCGCCCGGGCGTCGGGGGTGCTCGACCGTCTGCCGATGTTCGACCGGATAACACCGGCCGGAGTCGCCTGGGACGACGGTCGCACCGTCGAGGCCGATGTCATCCTCTGGGCGACCGGCTTCCGGCCCGCCGTCGACCACCTCGCCCCGCTGAGACTGCGCGAAGCCGGTGGCGGCATCCGGGTGGAGGGGACACAGGCGGTACGCGACGAGCGCGTCCAACTCGTCGGCTACGGACCGTCCGCCAGCACGATCGGCGCCAACCGGGCGGGGCGGGCCGCCGCACGGGCGATCGGACGGCTGCTGGACCGGGCGGAGCCGGCTGCGGAACATACGGCCGCCGCGGCCTGAGCAGGTCGGGGCGGGCAGGCTGCCGGAGGTTTGGATGCGGCGGCCGTGGCACGCCGAAGTCGGGCGCCGCCCGGGTGCTCAGCCGTTGCCGGCGCTGCGGCGGTTGCGGTTGAACTCCGCGACGTTGCGCTGCTGCTCCGCGTAGTCGGCGGTGAATCGGGTGTCGCCCGGCGCGACGGTGACGAAGTAGAGCCAGGGGCCCGGGGTGGGGCTGATCGCGGCCACCATCGCCTGCTCTCCCGGATTGCCGATGGGTGTGGGCGGCAGCCCCTTGCGCTCATAGCTGTTGTACGGGCTGTCGATCTTCGTGTCGCCCGTGGTGGTGTCCAGGGTGCTGCGGTTCATCGCGTAGTTGAGCGTGGAGTCCATCTGAAGCGGCATGTCACGCGCGAGCCGGTTGTGGACGACCCGGGACACCTTGCCCATGTCCGGTGCGGTGTCCGCCTCGGCCTGCACGATGGCGGCAATCGTCACCGTCTGGTAGACGGTGACGCCGTTGCGCCGCGCGCCGGCCGTGATGTGGTCCGCGCCGAACCGTTTGACCGCCGTGTCCACCATGTAGCGCAGCAGGCTCTCCGGGGTCGTACCGGAGGTGACGGGGTACGTCGCCGGGAAGAGGTAGCCCTCGGGGTTGCCCTTCGCGGCGGCCGGCAGGGGCAGGTCCGCCGTGGCGACGGCCTTCTCCGCGGTGCCGGAGGGCTGGTCGAGAACCTTGTCCACGGCCTCGTACACCTGGGAGGCCCGCCACCCCTCGGGGATCACGAGGGACCGGGTCCGCTCGGTCGTCTTCTCCCTTGTCAGCAGCGGTACGAGTACGGCGGCGGCCACCACGAGGACGAGGACGGCGCCGACGAGCAGCGCCAGCCGGCCGCGCCGGGTCGGTCGGAGCTTGCGACGGGGCGGGGTGTCCGGGGACTCGTTCACCATGCGGGCACGCTATCCCGCACCGATCCTTCCGTCCGGCACCCCGCCTCCGGCGACACGCGCCCCGCGTGCGGGGCCCCACCTCGCCGCACCACAGAGGCCGAACACGCGAACAGGAGATCGGGGGGTCGCTTCGTGGATTGACTCATCCGACCGTTGTTCGATCAGGCGCCGTCGTGTGTGCCGCCCGCGCATGGGTCACCGCTTTCCCGCGTTCACTGCGCAACGAAGGAGGAGAACATTTCGATGAGCGGCTGCGGCGCGCGGTCGTTGAAAATCGTCTCCAGGCCCTCGGCGGACTCCTCTGCGCTCTTCCGGCTCCGCTCGAAGAGGGGTGCCTCGTAGGCGGCCAGGGCGGCTTCGGTGTCACCCGGGTGAGAGGCCAGCGCCCGGCCCAGGTCCGCGCCGTCGATCATGGCGAGGTTGGCGCCTTCGCCCGCGAAGGGGGACATCAGGTGGGCGGCATCGCCGAGCAGAGTGACGCCCGGGGTGCGCTTCCACTCGTGCCCGACGGGCAGTGCGTGGATGAGGCGCGGCACCGGCAGGCCGTCGCAGTCGGCGATCAGCCGGCGGAGGCCGGGCGCCCAGTCCTCGAAGTGCCCGGTCAGCGCGGCCCTGGAGGCCTCTGCGTCGGTGAAGTCGATCGTCGACAGCCAGTCCTCGGCCGCGCGCAGCGCGGCGTAGACGTGGAGGCTGCCGTCGGATTCGCGGTGCCCGAGGAATCCCCGGTTGTCGCCGAGCGCGAAGAACATGCCGCCGCCGATGAGTTCGGCGCATTCGGGGTGCCGGGTGTCGGCGTCGAAGAGGTCCAGTTCCACGAAGGAGATGCCGGTGTAGGAGGGGACGGCGTCGGAGAGCAGCGGACGGATACGGGACCAGGCGCCATCGGCTCCGACGAGCAGTCCCGCCGTGAAGGCGGTGCCGTCGGCGAGCGTGACCCGGTGCTGTCCGGCGCCGGCCGGCCCGGCACCGGTGATCCTGCTGCCCCAGCGCACGGTGTGTTCGGGCAGTGAGTCGAGCAGCAGGTCGCGCAGGTCTCCGCGGTCGATCTCGGGCCGGTCGCCCGCACCGTCGTCCGCTTGATCGAGCAGTACGCGGGCCCTCTTGTCCAGGACCCGCATGGCCTCGCCGCCGGGGTGGACCCTCTCCCGGAAGCGCTCGTGCAACTCGGCGGCGCGCAGGGCGGCCTGGCCGGTGTCCTCGTGGATGTCGAGCATGCCGCCCTGGGTGCGGGCGTTCCGGTCGGCCTCCAGATCGAAGACGGCCGCCTCGATCCCGTTGACGTGCAGGACGCGGGCGAGCGTGAGGCCGCCGAGACCGGCGCCGATGATCGCGACGGGGTAGTGGTGCGTGGTGCTCATGGTGGTACCTCCAGCTCGTGCGGGAATACCGGCCGCGACGTCTGGTGCACTGCGAGCCGGTCCCCCTCGACGGCAACAGAAGGGCGAGGGGCACACTCCCACCATAACGAACACGTTCGTAGCGAACAAGTTCGTTCCCGTGTATGGAGTACGTCCGGTCCCGCTGCTCAGCCTGTCGCGGGGGCCAGCTGGGTGTCCCTGCGGACCAGGGCGGCATAGCGCCCGTCCTGGTCGAGCAGCTCCTCGTGGCTGCCGCGCTCCGCGGTCCGACCGCCGTCCAGGACGACGATCTGGTCCGCGTCGCGCACGGTGGAGAGCCGGTGGGCGATGGTGAGCGTGGTGCGTCCGGCGGAGAGCGCGTCGATCGCTTCCTGCACGGCGAATTCGGTACGGGTGTCGAGGGCGCTCGTCGCCTCGTCCAGGATCAGCACCGGCGGGTCGCGCAGGATCGTGCGGGCGATGGCCAGGCGCTGCTTCTCCCCGCCCGAGAAGCGGTAGCCGCGCTCACCGACCAGGGTGTCGTAGCCGTCGGGCAGCGAGGCGATGTGATCGTGGATCTGTGCCGCGCGGGCAGCCGCCTCGATCTCCTCGTCGGTGGCCTCCGGCTTGGCGAAGCGCAGGTTCTCGGCGACGGAGGCGTGGAAGAGGTACGTCTCCTGGGAGACCACCCCGATGGCCCTGGCGAGGGTGTCGAAGTCCAGGTCGCGCACGTCGACGCCGTCGAGCGTGACGCGGCCGCCGGAGACGTCGTACAGGCGTGGCACCAGGTAGCTGAGGGTGGACTTTCCGGAGCCGGTGGGACCCACGACGGCCAGGCTGCCGCCGGCGGGCACGGCCACGTCGACGCCGCTGAGGACGGGGCCGCTCTTCTCGTCGTAGCTGAAGTCGACGTTCTCGAAGCGGATCTCGCCGCGGATCTTCTCCAGCCGGACCGGGTTCTCCGGCTCGGTGATGTCCACCGTGAGGTCGAGGTATTCGAAGATCCGCTGGAAGAGCGCGAGGGACGTCTGCATCTGCACCCCGGTGGAGAGCAGGCTCACGGCGGGCCGGAACAGGCCCTGCTGGAGCGAGACGAAAGCGACGAGCGTACCGATGGAGACGGCGGGTCCGCTGGACTGCAGGGTGATGCCCGCGGCCCAGTAGATGACGGCCGGCATGGCGGCCATGACGATACCGATCGTCGACATCCGCCAGCGTCCGGCCATGCTGGAGCGCACTTCGAGGTCGACCAGCCGTTCGGACTCCTCGGTGAAGCCCTTGGTGAGCGAGTCCGACCGGCCCATGGTGCGGCCGAGCAGGATGCCGCTGACGGAGAGCGATTCGGTGACGGTGGCCGCCATGGCGGCCATCTGCTTCTGCCGCTGGGTGGTGATCTTCTTGCGCTCCCGGCCGACCCGGCGGCTGATCCAGACGAAGACCGGCAGCAGGAGCAGCGAGACGACGGTGAGCCGCCAGTCGAGCGCGAGCATGGCGACGACGGTGGCGATGACCGCCGTGAGGTTGGAGACCAGCGAGGTCGCCGTCGAGGTGACGGTGGCCTGCATGCCTCCGATGTCGTTGGCGATCCGGGACTGGACCTCGCCCGTACGGGTTCTGGTGAAGAAGGCCAGCGGCATCCGCTGGAGCTGGGTGTAGACCGCGGTGCGCAGGTCATGCATCACGCGCTGGCCGACGGTGGTGGAGATGAGGGTCTGCAGCACGCCGAAGACGCTGTTCATCACGGCGGTGAGGATCATGCCGAGGGCGAGCAGCGAGAGCAGCCCGGTCCGCCCCTGGGGGATGGCGGTGTCGAGGATTTCGCGGAGCAGGAACGGGGAGGCGACCGACACCAGCGACGAGGCGCCGACGAGCAGTCCGACCACCGCGAGGCGGCCGCGGTACGGATGGAAGAGGCGGAAGATGCGGCGCAGCTCGGCGGGCGGCTGCTCGGCATCCTTGGGCGGGGGCGTCCACGTGGGTTCGTCGGGTTTCATGGGCTCCTTCGTCAGGCGTGCGGCAACAGGGAGGGAAGGCTGCGACCGCCTGCGACGGTATGCGCGTCAGCGGTCCGCGACGGTCCGGATCGACGGCCTGTCGGGATTTCGGTCCGTGACAGTCGAGCAGATAGGAGCATAGCTCATTGTTACCTATACTCACAATGAACCACGTCCTGATATTGTTCCCCGTATGGATTCCCCCGACCCCGACGGCCTGCTCGCCGAACAGCTGCTGCGGCTGACCCGCAGGCTCCAGCGCATTCAGAGCCGTCAGCTGGAGCCGGCCGGCATCACCCCCGCGCAGTTCCGGCTGCTGCGCACCGTCGCCCACTACGACGGTCCGCCGCGGATGGCGGATCTCGCGCAGCGCCTCGACGTGGTCCCCCGCGCCGTGACCACGCTGGTGGACGGTCTGGAGGCCAGCGGCCGGGTGCGCCGGACCCCCGATCCGGACAGCCGCCGGGTGGTCCGGATCGAGATCACCGACGAGGGCATCGCCACCCTCCGGTCGCTGCGCAACGGGCGCCGCGCTGCCGCAGAGGAGATCCTGGCTCCATTGACCGCCGATCAGCGCGAGGTGCTCGGCGGGCTGCTCACCGCTCTGGTCAACGGAATGCCGGAGCGCCGCTGCTGACCGGGCGCGAAGCACCGCGCCGAGCCGCCGAGGGGATCTCGAATGCCGCTGCTGGAGCCGAAGCCGGAAGCCCTGAGCCCCGGCGCGATGCGCAGCCCCACCCACGACCGGGTGACCGACGAGCGGGCGCCGGGCACACCTGAGCCGCTGCGGAGCGAGCTGACCGCGCTGCTGGGGCCGCGGAAGGTGCTGTGGAAGATCTCCGACCTGGTGAGGTACGCCTCCGATGCCAGCCCCTACCGGTTCGTGCCCCAGGTCGTCGTCGTGCCCGAGGACATCGACGACGTCTCGGCGATCCTGTCGTACGCGCGCGGCAAGGGCCGCGATGTCGTCTTCCGGGCCGCGGGCACCAGCCTCAACGGCCAGGCACAGGGCGAGGACATCCTCGTCGACGTACGGCACCACTGGGCCGGCATCGAGGTCCTGGACGGCGGCGCGCGGGCCCGCATCTCGCCCGGCACCACCGTCATGCGGGCCAACGCCACGCTCGCCCGGTACGGGAGGCTGCTCGGCCCCGACCCGGCCAGCGCCATCGCCTGCACGGTCGGCGGAGTCGTCGCCAACAACGCCTCGGGCATGACCGCGGGCACCACGCGCAACTCCTACCGCACCCTGTCCTCCCTGACCTTCGTGCTGCCCGGCGGGACCGTGGTGGACACCGCCGCCCCCGGCGCGGACGCCGACCTGGCACGGGCGGAACCGGAACTGTGCGCGGGGCTCCTCGCGCTGAAGGCGGAGATCGAGGCCGATGCCGCGCTCACCGCCCGGATCAGGGCCAAGTACGAGATCAAGAACACCAACGGCTACCGGCTCGACGCGTTCCTGGACGGCGCCACCCCCGTGGAGATCCTGCGCGGGCTGATGGTCGGCTCGGAGGGCACCTTCGGCTTCATCTCGGAGGTCGTCTTCGACACCCTGCCGCTGGACCGCCACCTCTCCACCGCACTGCTCTTCTTCCCCTCCCTCACCGCGGCGGCGGCCGCCGTCCCACTGTTCAACGAGGCGGGCGCCATCGCCGTCGAGCTGATGGACGGCAACACCCTGCGCGCCTCCGTCAGCGTCCAGGGCGTGCCCGCCGACTGGGCCGGGCTGCCGAAGACGACCGCCGCGCTGCTGGTGGAGTTCCGGGCCCCCGACGAGGCCGGCCGGGATGCGTACGAGCGGGCGGCGGCCGATGTCGTCCGCCGGCTGGAGCTGGTCCGGCCCGTCACCTCGGTGACCAATGAGTTCACCCGGGACTCCGGGACTATCTCCGGCTACTGGAAGGCCCGCAAGGCCTTCGTCACCGCGGTCGGCGGCTCCCGGCCGTCCGGTACAACACTGATCACAGAGGATTTCGCCGTCCCGCCCTCCCGGCTGGCCGACGCCTGCGACGCGCTCCTGACCCTCCAGGCCGAGCACGGGTTCGACGCCGCCGTCGCGGGCCACGCCGCCCACGGCAACCTGCACTTCCTGCTCGCCTTCGACGCGGCGAAGCCCTCCGACATCGACCGGTACGCCGCGTTCATGGACGACTTCTGCAAGATGACCGTGGAACGCTTCGACGGCTCCCTCAAGGCGGAACACGCCACCGGCCGCAACATCGCCCCCTTCCTGGAACTGGAATGGGGCCCCCGCGCGACCGAACTGATGTGGCGCCTCAAGCAGATCATCGACCCCGACGGGGTACTGGCCCCCCGGATCGTCCTGGACCGCGACCCCAGGGCCCACCTGCGCGGCCTCAAGACCATCCCCCGGGTCGAAGCGGTGGCCGACCCGTGCATCGAGTGCGGGTTCTGCGAACCGACCTGCCCCAGCCACGACCTGACCACGTCACCGCGCCAACGCATCGTGCTGCGACGGGAGATGATGCGGCAGCCGGACGGATCACCGGTGGAGACCGGACTGCTCGACGCCTACGGCTACGACGCCGTCGACACCTGCGCGGGCGACTCCACCTGCAAACTCGCCTGTCCGGTCGGGATCGACACCGGCGCCATGATGAAGGACTTCCGCCATCAGCGGCACTCCCCGCGCGAGGAACGGATCGCCGCGCTCACGGCGAAGAACTTCCGCGCCGTGGAGGCGGCGGCCCGGCTCGCGGTCGCGGCGGCGAGCCGGATCGACGACCGGCTACTGGAAGGCGTCACCGGTCTCGCCCGCCGGGCCGTGCGCCCCGATCTGATGCCCGCCTGGCTGCCGGAGATCCCCGGGGCCGCCGCCCGTGAGCTGCCGCGCACCTCCAGGGCGGGAGCGAGCGCCGTCTACTACCCAGCCTGCGTCAACCGCATCTTCGCCGGCCCCGAGGGGCAGCACGCGCCGTCCCTGCCGCAGGCCGTGGTCGCCGTGTCGGCGCGCGCCGGAAAGCCGGTCTGGATCCCGCCGGACACCGCCGGGACCTGCTGCGCGACGATCTGGCACTCCAAGGGGTACGACACGGCGAACGCCGTGATGGCCAACCGGATCGTGGCGGCGGCCTGGGGCTGGACAGCGGGCGGAAAGCTGCCGCTCGTCGTGGACGCCTCCTCGTGCACGCTGGGCATCGCCCATGAGGTGGTGCCGTATCTGACCGAGGACAACCGGGCGTTGCACCGCGAGCTGACCGTCGTCGACTCCCTCGTCTGGGCCGCCGACGAACTCCTGCCGGAGCTGACGGTGCTGCGCCGCGCCGGTTCCGCGGTCCTGCACCCGACCTGCTCGATGGAGCACCTGGGCGATGTGGAGCACCTGCGCGCGGTCGCCGAGGCCTGCGCGCGGGAGGTGGTGATCCCGGACGACGCCGCGTGCTGCGGGTTCGCGGGCGACCGCGGGATGCTGCACGAGGAGCTGACGGCCTCGGCGACCGCGAAGGAGGCCGCCGAGGTGAACACCCGGGAGTACGACAGGTATCTCTCCGCCAACCGGATGTGCGAGATCGGCATGGACCGGGCGACGGGCCGTTCGTACTACTCGGTGCTGATGGAACTGGAGCGGGCGACCCGGCCCGGTCCCGGTCAGGTCTGAAGGCCGGCGCGGTCGCCCATGACGACGACCGGGTGCTGCTTCGGGTCGAGGGTGCGCAGCAGTTTCTCCATGGCGGCCTTCGGCAGGCTCACACAGGCCGATGTGCCGCTGCCGTGGTCCATGTGCAGCCAGATGCTGCCGCCCTTGGACTGTCCCTCGGGACGTGTGGGGTCGTTGGGAGCGGTGCCCTTGACGCGGTTGTAGTCGATGGCGATGACGTAGTCGAAGTCGTGCCAGTGGGACTTGGCCCAGTAGTGCGGGGCCTGGATGGACGCGGTCTCCGTGTACGGGAGCAGGGCGCCCGGGTCGGGCAGCACACCGCCCGCGTCGGTGAGGCTGAAGACACCGACCGGGCTGCGCTTGTCGTCCTCGTGGTGGTCGGTGGCCCAGCCCTTCTTGCCGTTGTGGGCCTTCCATCCGGCGGCCTTGTCCCAGGTCGATCCGGTTCTGGTGTAGAGCACGACCGTGGAGTCCGCGGAGTTCCTGCCCTCGCCGTAGACGGCGACGACCTGACGGGAGTTGTCCGGGATCTGCGACTGCAACCGGTCGCCGACATCCGGAATGCGCTTCAGGTCGGTTGTCCGCGCCTTGTCCTTGTCCTTCGGCTTTCCGGCATCGGCCGACCGCGCGTCGCCCTTCTCCGCGTCGGATCCACCGCCGCACGACGTCAAGGTCGTGAGCAGGACACCGCAGGCGGCCGCCGAGACCACCACTCGTACCGCACCGGCTATATGCATTCGCCCATGGTCGCACTCCCTGGCGTGCGGCCCCGCCAGCCCGTGCGGGCCGCGGCGAATGCGTGCCGAATCTTTACTCCCGCACCCGCCGGTGCCTGCCGCTCGGCCGGCCGGGGTCCGTTCCCCGTCCGCTCTCCCGGCAGGTAAAAGGGTTTGCCGCGCCCCCGGCGGGACGCGAGGATTGGACGGTTTGGTCCCCCACACGCTTCTCCCCACGTGCTTCTGGAGGTTCCTCGCGGACCTCAGCTCCTTCCGACCTTTTGGGACGTCATGCAAATTCGCGATCTTCCGTACTCGGATCCCGGCGATCCCGACGTCCGGTCGGGCCCCCGCTTCCTGATCTGGCTCGGCCGCAGTCAGATCCGCGGACAGCTCAAGGCCATGTCATGGGGCCTGCTGCACCAGTGCTCCATCGCCGGGCTGCCGCTCGGCGTCGGGTTCGCCGTCCAGGCGGTCGTCGACCGGTCCGGCGGGCGGCTCGCGCTGGCCGGTGGACTGATCGCGGTTCTCGGCGTACTGATCTCCGTGGGCGACACCATGCTGCACCGGACCGCCGTCACCAACTGGATCACCGCCGCCGCCCGGATCCAGCAACTGCTGGCCCGCAAGACCGCGGAGCTCGGCTCGGCGCTGACCCGCCGGGTCGCCGCGGGCGAGGTCGTCGCGGTGTCGACAGGCGATGTGGAGAAGATCGGCTGGTTCGTCGAGGCGCTCTCCCGTTTCGCCGCCGCCGCCGCGGCCCTCGTCATCGTCTGTGCCGGGCTCGTCCTCTATCTGCCGTCGCTGGGCGTGCTCGTGGCGCTCGCCATGCCGCTGCTCGCCCTGGGCGTCCTGCCGCTGCTCCCGCGCGCCACCCGCCGCGCCGACTTCCAGCGCGAGAAGGCGGGCAAGGCCACCGAACTGGCCTCGGACACCGTGGCCGGGCTGCGCGTCCTGCGCGGCATCGGCGGCGAGGAACTGTTCCTGGGCCGCTACCGGCGTGCCTCGCAGGAGGTCCGCAAGGCAGCCGTGCGCAGTGCGCGGATGTGGTCGCTGATCTCCGCGATCCAGGTCCTGCTGCCGGGCATCCTGCTGATCTCCCTGGTCACGTACGGGGCCGCGCTGGCCCGCGACGGGAAGATCGACGTCGGGCAGCTGGTGACGGTGTACAGCGCGGCGACGCTGCTGCTGTTCCCGCTGCGTCACTTCGAGGAGATCGCCATGGCGTACTCCTTCTCGCGGCCGTCCGCGCAGCGCGCGGTCCGGGTGCTCTCGCTGAGCCGGGTGGCCCGGCCGTCGACGGTCGACGCCTCACCCACCGGGGATCTGTACGACCCGGTCAGCGGACTGATGGCGCCCGAGGGCCTGTTCACCGCGGTGGTCTGCGGCGATCCGGACGAGGCCGGGCGGCTCGCGGACCGGCTCGGCGGCCACGCCCAGCCGGAGGTGACGAAGGACGGTGCCGCCGAGGACGGGACGGCGGACCACGAGGTGCCGTCCGTGCTGCTCGGCGGTGTCCCCCTGGACGAACTGGACCTGGACGCGGCCCGGACCGCCGTTCTGGTCCAGGACAAGGACCCGGTGCTGCTCTCCGGCACCCTGCGCGAACTGCTGGACGTGCCGTCGTCCGGCCGGGTGACCGCCGGGGACGCGCTGTCCGCCGCGCAGTGCGACGACGTCCTGAACGCGCTGGCACAGGCGTCCGTGGACGCGGACGGCGATCCGATGAACACCCGGATCACCGAACGCGGCCGGTCGCTCTCCGGTGGCCAGCGCCAACGCCTGGCCCTGGCCCGGTCGCTGGTGACCGACCCGGAGGCGCTGGTGCTCGACGAGCCGACGTCCGCCGTCGACTCGCACACCGAGGCCCGGGTCGCCGCGGGTATCAAGGCGCTGCGCAAGGACCGTACGACGGTGGCCTTCGCCTCGTCCCCGCTGCTGCTCGACCTGGCGGACCGGGTGGCGCTGGTCCACCGGGGCACGGTGGTGGCCGTCGGCACCCACCGTGAACTGCTGCGCGGCGAACCGCGTTACCGGGCCGTCGTCACCCGCGAGACCGATGACGAGATCCCGGACCGGCCGCGCAACGACGAAGCGATCCACGCGATCGACACCATCGAGGAAATCGAGGAGCGCGCATGACCGGCGTCGCACCACCGGCCTACGACCCGGCCGCGCCCGAGTCGGCCACCACCCTGCCGGTCGGCACCCCCACGACCGTACGGACGTACGCCAGGGAACTGATCCGGCGCCACCGGTGGCCGTTCACCGTGGTCACCCTGCTCAACACGGTCGCGGTGGTCTCCTCGATCGCCGGACCGTACCTGCTGGGAGGGCTCGTCGAGGACCTGTCCGACGGGGTGACAAACCTCCATCTGGAGCGCACCGCCGCGGTGTTCGCCGTCGCGCTGATCGTGCAGACCGTGGTCACCCGGATGATGCGGCTGCGCAGCGCGATGCTCGGTGAGGAGATGCTGGCCGATCTGCGCGAGGACTTCCTCGTGCGGTCGGTCCGGCTGCCGCCGGGTGTGCTGGAGCGGGCCGGGACAGGAGATCTGCTCTCCCGGATCACCACGGACATCGACCGCCTCGCCAACGCGATGCGCGAGGCCGTGCCGCAGCTGGCCATCGGTGTGGTGTGGGCGGGGCTGCTCCTGGCCGCGCTCACCGTCACCGCTCCCCCGCTGGCGCTCTCGGTGCTCATCGCGCTGCCGGTGCTGATCGTCGGCTGCCGCTGGTACTTCCGCCGGGCGCCGTCCGCGTACCGCTCGGAGGCCGCCGGTTACGCGGCGGTCGCGGCCGTGCTCGCGGAGACGGTGGACGCCGGGCGGACCGTGGAGGCACACCGGCTGGGTGCGCGCCGGGTCGCGCTGTCGGACCAGCGGGTCAAGGAGTGGACGGCCTGGGAGCGGTACACGCTCTTCCTGCGGTCCGTGCTGTTCCCCGTCATCAACGCCACGTACGTGACGATCCTGGGCGCGGTCCTGATGCTCGGGGGCTGGTTCGTGATCGAGGGGTGGCTCACCGTCGGGCAGCTGACGACGGGTGCGCTGCTCGCGCAGATGATGGTCGACCCGATCGGTCTGATCCTGCGCTGGTACGACGAGTTGCAGGTCGCCCAGGTGTCGCTGGCGCGTCTCGTGGGGGTCCGCGAGATCGAGCCGGACGCGGGCGACGCGACGGTGGCGCCGGACGGGCGTGATGTGCGCGCCGACGAGGTGCACTTCGGCTACCGGGCCGGTCTGGACGTGCTGCACAAGGTGTCGCTCGACGTCGCTCCGGGCACCAGGCTGGCGCTGGTCGGCCCGTCCGGTGCGGGCAAGTCCACGCTGGGACGGCTGCTGGCCGGGATCTACGCCCCACGTACCGGTGAAGTGTCTTTGGGAGGCGCGCAGTTGTCGGAGATGACCGCGGAGCGGGTGCGTACGCATGTGGCGCTGGTCAACCAGGAGCACCATGTGTTCGTGGGTTCGCTGCGGGACAACCTGTTGCTGGCCCGTGCCGGTGCCGGGGACGCGGAGCTGTGGGCGTCGCTGGCCGCGGTCGACGCGGACGGCTGGGCCACCGCGCTGGACGAGGGGCTGGACTGCGAGGTCGGCTCGGGCGGTGTGGTGCTCACGCCCGCGCAGGCGCAGCAGATCGCGCTGGCCCGGCTGGTGCTGGCCGATCCGCACACGCTGGTGCTGGACGAGGCGACCTCGCTGCTGGACCCGCGCGCGGCCCGCCATCTGGAACGCTCGCTGGCCCGGGTGCTGGACGGCCGTACGGTCGTGGCCATCGCGCACCGGCTGCACACGGCGCACGACGCGGATGTGATCGCGGTCGTCGAGGAGGGCCGGATCAGCGAGCTGGGCAGCCATGACGAACTGGTGGCGGCGGACGGCGCGTACGCGGCGCTGTGGCGGTCCTGGCACGGCTGACCGGAGTGGGGCGGTCCCCGGATCCACCGGCTCTCCGGGGGTCGTTAGGGTCGGGTACATGGCAGATTCCTATGTGGATCCCGGGACCCCTGACTGTCGCAGCGCGCTGCGGTACCTGTGGTGGCTGGTCACCAGCCAGGGCCGCCGGATCGCCGCCGGCGCGCTGCTCGGCAGTGCCTGGATGGTCTGTCTGACGCTGCCGCCGTACCTGCTGTCGCGCGCCATCGACGACGGGCTGGAGCCGGGGCGGTGGCCGGCGCTGGCCGGCTGGGTCGCGGCGCTGCTGGGTGTGGGGGTGCTGAACGCGTGGCTGGCCATCATGCGGCACCGGACGATGACCAGGGTGCGGCTGGACGCCGTCTTCCGTTCCGTGGCGGTCGTGGTCAGGCAGGCGACCCGACTGGGCGGGGCGCTGCCGCGCCGGGTCACGGCCGGGGAGGTCGTCACGATCGGGTTCCGCGATGTCGCCGTGATCGCCGGCACCTTGACCATCACCGGTCCCGGGGTCGGCGCGGTCCTCGCGTATGTCGTCGTGGCCGTGCTGCTGCTGACCGTCTCACCGCTGCTCGCCGTGGTGGTGCTGCTGGGGGTGCCGCTGCTCGTGGTGCTGGTCGGCCCTCTGCTGTGGCGGTTGCAGGGTGTCGAGGCGGCGTACCGGGATCAGCAGGGCGGGCTCGCCGCCCGTTTCGAGGACATGGCCAAGGGCCTGCGCGTCCTCAACGGCATCGGCGGCAAGGAGGTGTACGCCGAGCGCTACCGGCTCGGTTCGCGCGCCCTGCGGGCGGAGGGGTACCGCGTCGGTGCGGTGACCAGCTGGATCCAGGCCCTCGGTGTCGGCCTGCCCACCCTGTTCCTCGGCGCCGTGACCTGGCTGGCGGCCCGGATGGCGGCTCAGGGGACCATCACCGTCGGCGAACTGGTCGCGGTCTACGGGTACGCGGCGGTGCTGGTGGTGCCGGTCACGTTCTTCATCGAGGGCGGCTACGACCTCAGCCGCGGCCTCGTCGCCGCCCGCCGGGTCATCCGGTTCCTGGTCCTGGAGCCCGACTCCGCGGGCGGGGAGGCGACTTCGGACGCGCCCGGCGCGCCGTCCACGCTCCATGATCCGGAGTCCGGCGTCGAGGTGGTGCCCGGCGGGATGACCGCACTCGTCAGCGCCCGGCCGTCGGACTCCGCGGCGGTGGTCGACCGTCTCGGCCGGTTCGTGGAGTCGGCCGCGACCTGGGACGGGATACGCCTCGACGAGATCGACCTGACGCGGATCCGGCGGCGGATCCTGGTCGCGGACAACGAGGCCGACCTGTTCGCCGGACCGTTGCGCGAGGTGGTCTCCGGAGCGCTGGACCGGGACGAGGAGACCATCGGGCGCGGCGTCCACACGGCCGTGGCGCAGGACATCGTCCGCGGTCTGCCGGACGGGCTCGACTCGCGGATCGACGCGCAGGGCCGCAACCTCTCCGGCGGGCAACGGCAGCGCGTCCGGCTGGTCCGCGCCCTGCTGGCCGATCCCGAGGTGCTCCTGGCCGTCGAGCCCACCTCGGCGGTCGACGCACACACAGAGGCGGCCGTCGCGGCCCGGCTGCACGCCGCGCGGTCCGGCCGCACCACGGTCGTCACCAGTACCTCACCGCTCCTGCTGGACCGGGCGGACACCGTGTACTACCTGGTCGACGGCTCCGTCGCGGCCGTCGGCAGCCACCGTGAACTCCTGGCCGGGCTGCCCGGGTACCGCCGCCTGGTGTCACGCGGGACGGACGGGGACGGCCCCGTCCGCCCGGACGAAGGCACCGTCCCGCCGGCCCGGGAGGCCATGCGATGACCGCCGGCCCCCAGGCGTCCGACCGGGCCCTGCCCGTCGCCGACCCGTCACGGGTACGCCGGGCGGCGCTGCGGCTGATCCGCCTGGACGGCCGTGCCTTCGCCGCCATGATCGCCCTCAACGCGCTCGCCGCCGGGGCCGGACTCGCCGGCCCGTGGCTGCTCGGCCGCATCGTCGACGAGGTCAGGGCCGGCGGAGGGGTGGCCGCGGTGGACCGCCTGGCGCTCACACTCCTCGCCTTCGCACTGGCTCAGCTGCTGCTGGCCCGGTACGCCGGATACGTCGGGCACCGCTTCGGCGAGCGGACTCTGGCGCGTATCCGGGAGCAGTTCGCGGAGCGGGCACTCGCGCTGCCCGCCGCGGTCGTCGAGCGGGCCGGCACGGGCGACCTGATGGCCCGGGGCACCACCGATGTCGCCGCGGTCGGCGCCACCCTCCGGGATGCCGGGCCGGACGTCCTCATCGCCGGGGTCCAGGCGCTGTTCATCCTCGGAGCGGTCTTCGTGCTCGATCCGCTGCTCGGCGCGTGCGGTGTGCTGGGTCTGCTCGGCATCTGGTTCGCCGCCCGCTGGTATCTGCGCCGGGCGCTCTCCGCGTACCTCGACGAGGGAGCCGCCAACTCGGCCCTCGCCGAACAGCTCGCGGCCACCGCCGCCGGCGCCCGTACCGTCGAGGCCCTGGGGCTGGGGCAGCGCCGCGTCGCCGCGTCCCAGGAAGCGATCGAGCGATGCCGGAGCACCCGGAACCGGACCCTCCTCCTGCGCAGTGTGCTCTTCCCCGCCGTGGACATCTCCTACGTCATCCCGGTGGCCGGCGTCCTGCTGATCGGCTTCGCGCTGCACGACCACGGCGCGATGAGCCTCGGCGCGGTCGTCGCCTCGGCCCTGTACCTGCGGCAGCTGTCCCAGCCCCTGGACACCGTCCTCCAGCGGATGGAGGAACTCCAGAGCAGCAGGGCCTCCTTCGCGAGGGTGGAGGGCCTCGGCCCGGAGGTGCGGTCCCCTTCGCCCGGCTCCGTCACTCCTGACGGCGACCGGATCGACGTGGCCGGTGTCCACTACGCCTACGACGACGGGGCCGATGTCCTGCACGGTGTCGACCTGACGGTCAGGCCCGGCGAGCGACTGGTGATCGTCGGCCCCTCGGGCGCCGGAAAGACCACGCTGGGCAGACTTCTGGCGGGCATGGACACGCCGCGGGCCGGCTCGGTGACGGTGGGCCGGGTCCCGGTCGCCGGACTGGACCCCGACGTGCTGCGCCGGCACGTCGTCCTCGTCACCCAGGAGCACCACGTGTTCCTCGGCACCGTGAGGGAGAACCTGCGGATCGCCTCGGCCGGCGCCACCGACGCCGAACTGCACGCGGCACTCGCCGCCGTCGGCGCCGAGTGGGCCGATGAGCTGCCGGACGGCCTGGACACCGATCTGGGCCAGGGCGAGCACCGGCCGGACGGGGCCAGGGCGCAGCAACTCGCCCTGGCACGTGTGGTATTGGCCGATCCGCACACCCTGATACTCGACGAGGCCACCGCACTCCTGGACCCGAGGACCGCCCGGCACACGGAGCGCGCGCTGGCCGCCGTCCTCGAAGGCCGGACCGTCATCGCCATCGCGCACCGTCTGCACGCGGCGCACGATGCCGACCGGGTGGCCGTGATGGAGGACGGCCGGATCACCGAACTCGGCTCCCACGACGATCTGGTGGCGGCCGACGGCGCGTACGCCATGCTCTGGCGCTCGTGGCACGGCGAGCGGCCGCCTTCCCCCTGAACCGGCGCAGCCGGGGGCGGGCGACGCGTCAGTTCCCCGCCCCGGTACGGAAGTCGGCGAGCCACCGCGACGTGGCCCCGATGCCGCCGAAGGTGTAGAAGTGCAGCTTGAGGACGCCGTGGCGGCGGGTGTCGTAGCCGTCGGCCAGGGCACGGATGAAGCGGTCGGGGCCCGCCGTGCCCATCAGGTTGGTGAGCGAGAAACCGTACTTCTTCGCGATGGACGTGCTCGTGCCGACGCCGAAGCGCGCGGCGTACGTCATCAGCCGCTTGATCCCGGCGGGGCCGGGGACCCCGACGCGCACCGGTGCGTCGATGCCCCGTTTCCGTAGCGCCTCGACCCAGGCGAGGACCGGGTCCGCGTCGAAGCCGAACTGGGTGATGACATCGCCGGACAGTCCGCGCCGGGCGAGGGCGGCGGTCTTGTACTCGATCGCCGACCAGAGCGCCGGGCCGGTGATGGCGGGGTGCCCCTCGGGGTAGCCGCCGATGCCGACGTGCCGGACGCCGTATGACTGGAGCAGCCCGGACCGGATGAGCGCGAGGGCGTCGTCGTAGGGGCCGTGGGGTGTGGCGGGGTCCCCACCGATGACGAGGACGTTGTCGGCGGTGCCGTCGGAGCGGAGCGCGGCGAGGAGTTCTTCCAGTTCGGAGCGGGAGCGCAGCCGGCGGGCCGAGATGTGCGGGACCGGGGTGTATCCGAGCCGACGGACGGCGCGGGCCGCGGCGAGCCGCGTGTCCAGGTCCTCGTTGCCGAGGAAGGTGATGTTGATCCGGGTGCCGGCCGGGATGCGGTCGCGGGCCTCTTCGAGCCGGGGGACGTCCTTGCCCGTCATCTCCAGGGAGAAGTCCTCCAGCAGCGCGGCGGTGGCCGGGGCAGCGGCCGTGGAGAGCGCGTCCATGGTGCTCCTTGTCCGTGTGGTTCTCCCTCGACCACAGTTTGCCGGTAGGGGGGCGGGGCCGGGGCGCGGGGGTCCCCCGGCGGCGCGCGGGTGCGCTGCCGGGGGACCACAGCCGTCCGTCAGCCCGCGTGGACCCGCTCGGGGGCCGGCGCACCGCTGGAGGAGGCCGCCGCGACGGTGGACGCCTCGCGCGGGCGGCGCAGGAGTGTCGCGGAGACCAGGGCGGCGAGCAGCGTGAGGGCGGCGGCGACGATCAGGCAGAGACGGAGGCCGTCGAGGAAGGCGTCGCCCACCGCTCCGAGGGCCTGACCGGTGCCGGCGCCCAGGTTCATCCGGGCGACCGCGCCGAGACCACCCGCTCGGGCGGCCTCGGTGATGCTCTGCCCGGCCGCTCCGGTGATCCCGGCGTCAGCGAGATGCGCGGGGAAGGTGTCCAGGGCTCGGGCGGTGAGGAGGGCCCCCAGGACGGCCGGGCCGAGTGCCCCGCCGACCTGCCGGAAGGTGTTGTTGCCGGCCGCGGCCATGCCGGCCAGGTGGGGAGGCACGGCGGCGACCGCGGTGGCCGTCATCGGGGTCAGGACTCCGCCCATCCCCAGGCCCAGCAGCGCCAGCCGCCAGGCGATGGAGGCGAAGGACGTGTCCGCGTCGACGGTGGTCAGCAAGAGCAGTGAACCGGAGACGACGAGCAGTCCGGCGGTGATCAGGACGCGGGCGGACACGCGGTGCATCAGCCGCCCGACCGGGGCGCCGGCGACGATGGCGGCCCCGGTGACCATGAGGAGACGCCAGCCCGCCTGGAGGGTGTCGAGCTGCTGCACCAGGCCGAAGTAGAGGCTCAGGAGGAAGAAGAAACCGATCAGCGCCAGGAAGGTGATCATCGCGACGAGCGTGGTGGCGGTGAACGCCGCGCTGCGGAACAGCGTCAGGTCCAGCATCGGGCTGTCGCTGCGCCGCTCGGCCACGACGAAGGCGACGGCGCCGGCCACAGCGATGAGCAGCGCCACCAGAACCGGGGTGTCGGTGAACGAACCTGCGCCGCCCTCGATCACGCCGTACACCAGCGCGGTGATCGCCGACGCGGCGGTGATCTGGCCCGGCCAGTCCAGCCGCCGCCCGTGCGGGGCCCGCGAGTCGGTCAGCAGCCGCGCGGCGACCCCCGCCGCGAGCAGCGAGACGGGAATGACCAGGAGATAGATCCACCGCCAGGCGGCGTGTTCCAGGATGACCCCGGCGATCAGCGGACCGACGGCCAGCGCCAGCAGGAGCGAGGTGGCCCAGAGGCCGATGAACTTGCCGCGCTCCCGGTGATCGGGCACGGCGTGGCTGATCAGGGCCAGTGTGGTGGGCAGCAGCGCGGCCGCACCGAGCCCGGCGACGGCCTGGCCGGCCCACAGCATCTGGATCGACTGGGCGCTCAGCGCGACGGCGGCGCCGACGGCGGAGAACAGCAGGCCCGCCAGGAACACCTTCTTGCGCCCGTGGACCTCGCCGAACACACCGGCGGTCAGGATGAACGCGGCCATGGGCAGGACGAACGCGTCCTGGACCCAGGACAGCTGGGCCGTCGACGCGCCCAGTGCCGCCTGGATGGCCGGCAGGCTCACGGAGACGGTGGTCACCGGCAAGTAGGCGACGAATACGCCCAGGCAGGCCATGGCGAGCGTGGCGGCCCGCCGGTCGGTCGGCCCGCTCGCCGAGGATGTGACGTTCACGGATGCACTCCTTTGCGGCGCAGCGCGCCGCGATTGATGTCCAGCAGGGGTTCCGTCCGCTCCGAGCGCCGGTTCCCGGCCGCGTCGGTGTCCCGTACGGCCCCGAGCACCGGTCCGCGGGTGGGAGGCGGGGCCGGGGGATGTCGGGCCTTCGTCGGACGGACCCGCACGCCAGCATCAGTGACACCGGGCGGAATCAACGAAGCGACTGCTTCAATTGATCGGAAACCTCTGCGGACTCGTGCTCCATGGCACACTTCCCCCGTGATCGATGCCCTGGACACGCAGATCCTCCGCACGCTCCAGTGCGCGCCGCGCGCTCCGTTCCGGCTCATCGGCGAAGTGAACGGGGTGTCGGAGCAGACCGCGGCCCGCCGCTATCACGCGCTGCGCCGCAGCGGTGTGATGCGCGTGGTGGGCCTGGTCGGTCCCGCCGTGCACGGGGAGGCGCAGTGGGTCGCGCGCATCCGGTGCCGCCCCGACCGGGTCGGCCCGCTCGCCGACGCCCTCACCCGGCGCCCCGACATCGCCTACGCGAGCATCGCCTCCGGCGGCTCGGAGATCATCTGCGTCATCCGTTCACCGCTCGCCGCCCAGCGGGAGGACATGCTGCTCCAGCAGCTGCCCAGGTCCGCCGCCGTGCTCGACATGAGCATCGATCTGCTCATTCACCCCTTCGACAGCCCCGGCGCGCCCGGGTGGACCGGCTACGGCGGACATCTCACCCCGGAACAGGAACAGCGGCTGACCGGCGGCCCGGCCCCCGCCGCGGCCGGCCCGCTGGTCCCCCCGACCGCCGAGGACGTCCCGCTCCTCGACGCCCTCGCCGAGGACGGCCGTACCTCGCACACACAGCTCGCCGGGCTCACCGGCTGGTCCAAGGGCCGGGTCGCCCGCCGTCTGGAGGCCCTGGAGTCGTCCGGCACGCTCTCGTACGACATCGACCTGCTGCCCGAGCGCCTCGGCTACCACCTCAACGCGACGCTCCGGCTGCGCGTCGCCCCCGCCCACCTGGAACGTGCCGGGCACGAGATCGCCCGGCACGAGGAGGTCGCGTTCGCCGGTGCCACGAGCGGCGACCACAACGTGATGGCCATCGTCACCTGCCGCGACAGCGAGGACTTCTACCGCTATCTGACCACCCGCCTCGCGGCCGTGCCCGGCGTCGACTCCTACGGGGTCAGCATCCGGGTCCGCCGCCTCAAGCAGGCCGCCTCCCTGATCTCCCACGGCCGCCTGGTGCACCCGGCACCCGGGTAGAACCGGGTGCCGGGCGCGTCAGATGAGGTTCATCGCGGCCGCGCCGCCCACTCCCCCGAGCACCATGAACACCGGCATCAGCACCTTGAGTTCCACCCAGCTGCCGGCCCGGAAGCGCATCGCCTTCGGCGGGCCGATGGGGTACCAGCGCTTGCGGCCCACCGGGATCGGCCAGAGGATCGGGCAGCCGGAGACGGTCAGCGCATCGCCGATGTCGTGGACGAGAGCGCCCAGCACGATCGGCAGCCCGAGCCAGAGGTACTCCTGACCGGGGGCGTCGAAGAACCAGTCCGAACCGTTGCCCGGCTTGTCCAGGACGCCCGCGAGGATCCACGCGCTGGTCGCGCCGAGCAGCCACACCAGGACGTCACTGGACACCCGGGCGGCCCGCCACAGCAGCCCCTCGACAGCCAGCACCAGGTGGACGAAGAGGATGCCCAGCACCGCCCACCGGCCGCCGGTGATCGCCGCGGCGGAGGCCCCGGCACCGATCAGGACCGCCCACAGCCAGGTGTGGGTCAGGGTCCGGTGGCCGCCGTTGCGGTTCGAGTCGCCCCGCATCTTGGTGGCCTTGTAGACGGCGTGCGAGAGCGTGTCGACTATCTCGCAGAGGCCTCGGGAGATCGGCCCGAAGGCGCGCGAGATGGTCGCCGACTTGTGGTCGAGATCCGGTGCCAGCGCGGCGCCCGCGGTGATCAGCGCGCCGACGACCAGGACGGGCCACGGCATGGCGTGGCCCGCGGCTGCCGCAGCCGCGCCCACCCCCAGCCAGGCCGCCGCCCCTGACAGAGAGTGTGCCGGTCCCATCATGACTGTTTCCGCCCCCGTAGGTATTGACCAGTTATTGACAAAGAGTTGACAGGTGTTGCCGCGTCCGGGCTCGGGCCACCGCCGTTGCGGTGTGGCCGAGTTGAGAGGGCAGCGTATCGTCCGTGATCTTCGTGCGATCCTCCGGTTCCCTCATCCGGGCGGAAGGCAGGCAAGATGGGGGCGTGACCCTAATCGATCAGCTGCCCCCGACCGACGACCCCGACGCCCTCTTCGAGGCATTCTCGTCATGGACCGAGACGCAGGGCATCACCCTCTATCCCGCTCAGGAAGAGGCGCTGATCGAGGTGGTCTCCGGGGCCAACGTGATCCTTTCCACCCCCACCGGCTCCGGAAAGAGCCTGGTCGCGGCCGGTGCGCACTTCACGGCTCTGGCCCAGGACAAGGTCACCTTCTACACCGCGCCGATCAAGGCGCTGGTCTCGGAGAAGTTCTTCGACCTGTGCAAGATGTTCGGCACGGAGAACGTCGGCATGCTCACCGGCGACGCCTCCGTCAACGCCGACGCCCCGGTGATCTGCTGCACCGCCGAGGTGCTGGCCTCCATCGCGCTGCGTGACGGGAAGTACGCGGACATCGGCCAGGTCGTGATGGACGAGTTCCACTTCTACGCGGAGCAGGACCGCGGCTGGGCCTGGCAGATCCCGATCCTGGAGCTGCCGCAGGCCCAGTTCGTCCTGATGTCGGCCACCCTCGGCGACGTCAGGATGTTCGAGGAGGACCTGACCCGCCGCACCGGCCGGCCCACCTCCGTGGTGCGCTCGGCGACGCGTCCGGTCCCGCTCAGCTACGAGTACCGGCTGACGCCGATCACCGAGACGATCACCGAGCTCCTGGACACCCGGCAGTCGCCCGTCTACATCGTGCACTTCACGCAGGCGTCGGCCGTCGAGCGGGCGCAGTCGCTGATGAGCATCAACATGTGCACCAAGGAGGAGAAGGAGAAGATCGCCGATCTCATCGGCAACTTCCGCTTCACCACCAAGTTCGGCCAGAACCTCTCCCGTTATGTGCGGCACGGCATCGGGGTGCACCACGCGGGCATGCTGCCGAAGTACCGCCGGCTCGTGGAGAAGCTCGCGCAGGCGGGCCTGCTGAAGGTGATCTGCGGTACGGACACGCTCGGCGTCGGCGTCAACGTCCCCATCCGCACGGTGCTGTTCACCGCGCTCACCAAGTACGACGGCACCCGGGTGCGTACGCTGCGCGCCCGTGAGTTCCACCAGATCGCGGGCCGGGCCGGGCGGGCGGGCTTCGACACGGCGGGCTTCGTCGTCGCCCAGGCGCCCGAGCACGTCGTCGAGAACGAGAAGGCGGTCAAGAAGGCCGGCGACGACCCGAAGAAGAAGCGCAAGGTCGTCCGCAAGAAGGCACCCGAGGGCTTCGTGTCCTGGTCGGAGAGCACGTTCGACAAGCTGATCCAGTCCGACCCGGAGCCGCTGACCTCCCGTTTCCGGGTCACGCACACCATGCTGCTGTCCGTCATCGCACGTCCCGGCAACGCCTTCGAGGCGATGCGGCACCTGCTGGAGGACAACCACGAGCCGCGCCGGGCGCAGCTGCGCCACATCCGCCAGGCGATCGCCATCTACCGCTCGCTGCTGGACGGCGGCGTGGTGGAGCGGCTCGACACCCCGGACGCGGAGGGCCGCATCGTACGGCTCACCGTCGACCTCCAGCAGAACTTCGCGCTGAACCAGCCGCTGTCCACGTTCGCGCTCGCCGCGTTCGAGCTGCTGGACGCCGACTCGCCCTCGTACGCGCTGGACATGGTCTCGGTGGTGGAGTCGACGCTCGACGACCCGCGTCAGATCCTCGCCGCCCAGCAGAACAAGGCGCGCGGTGAGGCGGTCGGGCAGATGAAGGCCGACGGCATCGAGTACGAGGAGCGGATGGAGCTCCTCCAGGACGTCACGTACCCGAAGCCGCTGAGCGAGCTGCTGTGGCACGCGTACGACGTCTACCGCCAGAGCCACCCGTGGGTGGGTGACCACCCGGTGTCGCCCAAGACGGTGGTCCGCGACATGTACGAACGCGCCATGACCTTCACCGAGTTCACCTCGAACTACGAGCTGGCCCGGACCGAGGGCATCGTGCTGCGGTACCTCGCGGGCGCGTACAAGGCGCTGGAGCACACCATCCCGGACGACATCAAGTCCGAGGACCTGGAGGACCTCATCGCCTGGCTCGGCGAGATGGTCCGCCAGGTCGACTCCAGTCTGCTCGACGAGTGGGAGCAGCTCGCCAATCCCGAGGTGGAGACGGCCGAGCAGGCGCAGGAGCGGGCCGACGAGGTCAAGCCGGTCACGGCCAACGCCCGCGCCTTCCGGGTGCTGGTCCGCAACGCGATGTTCCGCCGGGTCGAGCTGGCCGCGCTGGACCGGGTCCACGACCTCGGTGAGCTGGACGGCGGCTCGGGCTGGGACGAGGACGCGTGGGGCGAGGCGATGGACGCGTACTGGGACGAGTACGAGGAGCTGGGCACCGGTCCGGACGCCCGCGGGCCGAAGCTGCTGAAGATCGACGAGGACGCCGAGCACGGTCTGTGGCGGGTCCGGCAGACGTTCGCCGACCCGAACGGCGACCACGACTGGGGCATCAGTGCCGAGGTCGATCTCGCCGCGTCCGACGAGGAGGGCCGTGCGGTGGTCCGCGTCACCTCCGTGGGCCAGTTGTGAGGGCGTCCGTACCGACGGCGCCGCCGCCGCGAGAGTGGAGACGAACAGCATGACGAACCCCGCCGAGCGCCTGGTCGACCTGCTCGACCTGGAGCGGATCGAGGTCAACATCTTCCGCGGCCGCAGCCCGCAGGAGTCCCTGCAGCGGGTCTTCGGCGGGCAGGTGGCCGGGCAGGCGCTGGTGGCGGCCGGCCGCACCACCGACGGGGACCGGCCGGTCCATTCGCTGCACGCCTACTTCCTGCGTCCGGGCCGTCCCGGGGTGCCGATCGTCTACGACGTCGAGCGGATCAGGGACGGCAGGTCCTTCACCACCCGCCGGGTGACGGCCGTGCAGCAGGGGCGCACCATCTTCAACCTGACGGCGTCCTTCCACCGGCCGGAGCCGGCGGGCATCGAGCACCAGCTGCCGCCGGCGCGGGTGGTCCCGGACCCGGAGGAGCTGCCGACGGTCGCGGAGGAGGTCCGCGACCATCTCGGCGCGCTTCCCGAGGCGCTGGAGCGGATGGCGCGGCGCCAGCCGTTCGACATCCGCTACGTCGACCGGCTGCGCTGGACGCAGGAGGAGATCAGGGACGCGGACCCGCGCAGCGCGGTCTGGATGCGAGCGGTCGGCCCGCTCGGCGACGACCCGCTCATCCACACCTGTGCGCTGACGTACGCGAGCGACATGACCCTGCTGGACGCGGTACGGATCCCGGTGGAGCCGCTGTGGGGGCCGCGGGGCTTCGACATGGCATCGCTGGACCACGCGATGTGGTTTCACCGTCCGTTCCGGGCCGACGAGTGGTTCCTGTACGACCAGGAGTCGCCGGTGGCGACGGGCGGGCGCGGTCTGGCACGCGGCCGGATCTACGACCGCGCCGGGAATCTGCTGGTGTCCGTGGTGCAGGAGGGGCTGTTCCGGCGGCTGGGCGAGCAGCCCTCCTGACGGCTCAGGTGCCGGGCAGCGGGTCCTGCTCGGCCACGCGTCGGCGGGTGCGGATGTCGGGCGGCGCCGGGTGCAGCTTGGCGTCGCAGGCGGGCCCGAGACCGGTGCGGCGCGAGGCCGTACCGGTCAGCGGACGCCCGCACAGCCGGCAGCGCACCTGACGGCGGCCGGTGGCCGCGGTGGTACCGGGCAGCGGTTCGGCGTCGGTCGCGGGCAGCGCTTCGAAGGACTCCACCCCCCGATCCTCTCAGGATCCCGGCGCCCGTGCGGCGACCCGCGGCCGGTTCGCAGCGCCCCGAGGGCGCCCTGCCGCGCGGTCAGAAGTCCTCCGCCCTCCGGGGTCCCGCGCAGAGCGCCCAGATGATGAAGACGTCGATCGCGATGAGCACGATGGACCACAGCGGATAGTGCGGCAGCCACATGAAGTTGGCGAGCGCCCCGAGCCCGGCCAGGACGATGCCGACGGCTCGCGCCCAGGCGGCGCCGGTGAACAGCGCGAGGCCGGCGAGGACGATGACGATGCCCAGGCCGAGGTGGATCCAGCCCCAGCTGGTCAGGTCGAACTCGAAGACGTAGTTGCGGGTGGCGACGAAGACGTCGTCCTTGGCGATGCCCGAGATCCCCTGGAAGATCGCCATGATCCCGCCGAAGATCATCAGAACCGCGGCGAAGACGGTCCAGCCCGCCAGGAAGGGGTGTCGTGGTTCCGCGGCGGTGCTGTGTGCCGCTCGCGGTTGGCTTCCGGTGCCGGCCATATCGGCCTCCTCGGGTAGCAGAACCACCCGGCGGGGCCCCACTGGCCCGGCCGGACCTCCCCCGGGACCCAGCGTCGCACGACAGCACCGGACCGGCATCGCGACAGGTGGGCGGACAGGACTCCGCACCGGATCCTCTCGGAACAGAGATATCATCTCTCTTGTGAGAGAGATGGAGAACGCCGAACCGGACACCGTCGATGCCAGGCTCGCGGCACGGCTGGGCGGACTCCGCGCCGAGCGCGGCTGGTCGCTGGAGGAGCTGGCGCACCGTACGGGGGTGAGCCGCTCCACGCTCTCGCGGCTGGAGCGCGGCGAGCTGAGCCCGACCGCCGCCCTGCTCGGCCGACTGTGCACCGTGCACGGGCGGACCATGTCGCGGCTGCTGCTGGAGGTGGAGGCGGAGCCACCGCAGCTGGTGCCCGCCGGGCGCCAGACGGTGTGGCGGGACGAGGAGTCCGGCTTCGTGCGCCGTTCGGTCTCGCCGCCTCATGCCGGACTGCGCGCGGAGGTCGTCGAGGGGGTGCTCGACGCGGGCGCCTCGATCGCGTACGAGAATCCGCCCGTCCCCGGCCTGGAGCAGCACATCTGGGTCCTGGAGGGAACGGTCGAGATCACCGTGGAGGACAGCGTGCACACCGTCCGCACCGGCGACTGTCTGCGGTTCCGGCTCCGCGGCCCTTCGCGTTTCCACTGTCCGGGCCCGGCGAGGGTCCGTTACGCACTGATGATCGTTCTGCCGTGAAAGGACCTGTCGCATGACCGAGATCGTCCCGGTGTCCGGACCCGAACTGGTCACGTACGCCGATGAGCTGGCCGCACTCCTGGTGGAGACCGTGGACGCGGGAGCTTCCGTGGGGTTCCTCGCGCCGATGGACCGGGGTGCGGCCGCCTGCTGGTGGCGGGAGCGCGCCGCGTCCGTGGCGGCCGGCCACCAGCAGATCTGGATCGCCCGGGACGGTGAGCGGATCGCCGGGACCATCGCTCTGGTCCGGGCGCCGCTGCCGAACGCCCGCCATCGCGCGGAGGTCGCCAAGCTGATGGTCCGTCCGTCGGCGCAGGGCCGGGGCCTGGGCCGGTCGCTGCTGGACGCGGTCGAGCGGTCGGCGGCCGGGGACGGCGTCACGCTGCTCGTCCTGGACACCGAGAGCGGCAGCCCCGCGGAGCGGCTGTACCGCTCCGCGGGCTGGACCGAGTGCGGCTCCATTCCGGAGTACGCCGGCGATCCTGCGGGGGTCCTCAAGCCGACCACCTTGTACTACAAGGCGGTCGGCTCCGCCTGAGCCGGCGCGGGCTCAGGCGGCGAGTCCGTCGAGGTCCTTGTGGACGACGCCGTCCTTCATCACCACGAGGACGTTCGCGGGATCGCCGAGGGCGCGGATGTCGTCGAGCGGGTTGCCGCGGGCTATGACGACATCGGCGCGCTTGCCGGGCTCCAGGGTTCCGGTCTCGTGGGCGATGCCGAGGAGCTCGGCGGCCTCCGCCGTTCCGGCGCGCAGCGCGCCCATCGGCGTCATGCCGCAGTCCACGAGGTGGCCCAGCTCGCGCAGGTTGGTGCCGTGCTCGGCGATGCCGCAGTCGGTGCCCATGGCGATCCGCACCCCGCGCTCGATGGCGTGCGGGATGTGCGTGCGGGCGACCTCCTGCCAGTGCTTCTTCTTCGCGTACGCCCAGGGCGCCGCCTTCTTCGGGTCCGGGTCGGTGTGGGCGGTGGTGAGCGTCGGTACGAGGAACGTGCCGCGCTCCAGCATCAGGTCGATGGCCTCGTCATCGATCTCGTAGCCGTGCTCGATGCTGGCGACCCCGCCCCGTACGGCGTTGAGGATGCCGCCCCTGCCCTGGGCGTGGGCGGCGACCTTCTTGCCCCGGTGCCCGGCGGCGATCTCCGTGATCGTGCGGATCTCGTCCTCCAGGAATCCGTCGTCGTCGGGCTGGTCGGTGGGGCTCCACACACCGCCGGTCGCGGCGATCTTGACGCAGTCGGCGCCCTGGCGCAGCACGCCGCGCACAGCGGTGCGGCACTCGGCGGTGCCGTCGGCCAGCCGCCCCATGGTGTTGTCGTTGGCGCGGTCGTCGTTCCCGGACCGGAAGTCGCCGTGTCCGCCGGTCGGGCTGAGCATGGCGACAGCCACCAGGAGCCGGGGGCCGACGAGCAGTCCGGACTCGACGGCCCGGCGGTGTCCGGCGTCCGCCCCGCCGAGGTCCCGGGCCGTGGTGACCCCGGCTTCGAGCGTGGCGCGCATCCGGGGTGCGGCCAGGAACGTGAGCAGGGTGCGCGGCATGGTGGCGATCTCGGCATGGCTCAGTGCGGTGCCGGGCGCGGCCATGTGGACGTGGCAGTCGATGAAGCCCGGCAGGATCGTGCCGCCGCGGACGTCGACGCGCCGGGTCCCCGCCGCGGGTTCCGGGCAGTCCGCGGACGGGCCCGCCCAGCGGACGCGTCCGTCCTCGATGAGCACCGCGCCGTCGCGGACGGGTTCGGCGCCGGTGCCGTCGATGAGCAGGCCGTTGTGCAGGAGTACGGGGGTGGTGGGCGCGGGCATGGCGCTGTTCCTTCCCTGGAGGGTGCGGATTCGGTCGGGTGGCGGGTCAGTTGAGGGCGGCACGCGGCCTGGCCACGACGGCTGCCGCGACGGCGACCAGGACGGACACGCCCGCGCAGCACCACCACACGGTGGTGTAGGCGTCGATCGTGGGGATCTTCGTCCCCTTGAAGGTGATGGCGGTGAGGATGGCCGCGAAGACGGCTCCGGCGACCGAACCGCCCACGGTCTTGGCGGTGTTGTAGATGCCGGTGGCGATGGCGGTGCGCTCGCTCGGGCTGGCGTCGACGATGAGGACGGGCATGGCGCTGAGGGCAAGGCCGACGCCCGTGCCGACGACGGCGTTGACGAGCACGAACTGCCAGGGTTCGTCGTGCGCCATGATCAGGACCAGATAGCCGGCCGCCATGAGGACCCCGCTGAGCGCGAGGGCGCCGCGTCCGCCGATCAGCCGGAAGAGGCGGGAGGCGAACAGCGAGGCGACGAAGGCCATCACACCGGAGGGCAGCATCAGCCAGGCGATCCCGAGGGCGTCGTAACCGAATCCGTAGCCGAGCTTGTCGGCGGGCGAGGAGACGAAGAGGACTGCGGCGGTCTGGGCACCGAAGAGCGCGGTGCCGAGCAGGAAGCTGGCCGCGTAGACGGGGAGCAGGGTGCGTCGCACGGTGAGGCGGATGTCGACGATGGGCTCGGCGACCCGGAGTTCGACCAGGACCCAGAGGACGAGGGTGCAGGCGGCGACCGCGAACAGCGTCAGGGTCCAGGCGTCGGTCCAGCCCCACTTGGGCCCCTGGGAGATGGCGAGCAGCAGCGTGGCGAGTCCGACGCTGAGGAGCCCGGCGCCGGCCCAGTCGACCCGGCCCGGGGCGCGGGTCTTCGATTCGGGTACCAGGAAGAAGACGACTCCGGCGCACAGGACGGTCGTGACGGCCGGGATCCAGAGCACGCCGTGCACCGAGGAGATGACTTCGCGGAGCAGACCGGCGATGACCATTCCGGCGCTGGCACCGAAGGTGAGGGCGCCGACGAGCAGGGCGATGGCGCTGCGGGCGCCCGCCGCGTCGAGGCGGTCGCGGACCAGACCGATCTCCAGGGGCAGGAGCGCGGCGAGCGGCCCCTGGAGGACGCGCCCGACCAGCAGCACCTCGAAGGAGGGCGACCAGGCGACCAGCACGGAGCCGGCCACGAGGCAGAGGACCGCGATGCGCAGCAGCCGCCGGTGGCCGTACATGTCCCCGAGCCGGCCGAACAGCGGTACGGAGACGGCGGCGGCGAGGAGCTGTGCGGCGTTGACCCAGTTGAGGTCGCCCGCTCCGACGTGGAGAACGGCGCCGAGTTCGGGCAGCAGGGTCGGCATCATCCCCTGGATGATTCCGCTGGTCAGTTCGACGAAGACCAGGAATCCGACGACCGCGGCGACGCGGGCGCCGCCGAGGCCAGGCGCGCCGGCGCCCGCGGTGGGCTGGATACGCGACATGGGGATCTCCACTTGGGCACGGCCGCGCGCACGGGCGCGGCGGATGGTGGTGGGGCAGGAAGGGTTCGTGGCAAGGGCACTTCGGAGAGCGGGAGCGGGTAAGGCGAGCGGGTCCCCGCGGATCAGGCGGCCGGCCGGCGGCCGGCCGCGAGGAGCGCGCGGGCCACGGCCCCGACGGCGGCCAGATCGGCCGGGCCCGGGGTGATGCCGACGGCCGCGAGGGCCTCCTCGATGCCGGCCGGGGCGTGGCTCGGGCCGGGTATGGAGGGGGCCGGCGCGTTGCGGTCCGGGTCGCGGAGCGGGGCGGGCCGGTGCCGGGGGTCGGGCGCGGCCCGGCGCAGATGCCAGGTGGTGACGGACTGGAAGGCCTCGCCCGCACGGAGCAGGGTGTGCTCGCTGCGGGGCCGGCCGGCCAGTTGGAGGGAGAGCGGCAGTCCGGCCGGGTCGGCGCCCATGGGCAGCGCCAGGGCCGGGAAGCCGGTGGGGTTCCAGACGGCGGTGAGGTTGAGCTCGTCGCCGGGTGCGGTCTCCCGGGCGTACGGGCGCGCGGGTGCGGGCCAGGTCGGGGTGGCGATCAGGTCGGCCCCGGCGGGGCCGTCCATCCGCTCCAGCAGCGCGGCGGTGAGCCGGTCGCGGGTCCGCTGGGCGCGGAGGTAGAGGTGCGCGGGAATCAGTCCGCCCGCCGCGGCCAGCCGGCGAAAGCCCCGCCCGTGGCCGTCCCAGTCGGCGGCGAGGCGTTCGCCGTGCTCGGAGAAGGCCTCTGCGAGCATGGTGACGGCGTTGGCCGCGAGCAGTGCACCGAATTCCGGGAGTTCGAACTCCCTTGTCTCGCAACCGAGTTCACGCAGGGTTCGCAGCGCTTCCTGGAAGGCCGTGCGGCACGGACCGGTGACGCCCGGCGTGTCGAGGAGTCCGTACGGGACGCCGATACGCAGTCCGCGGAGGCCCGTGGGATCGGGCGCACGGCCGGGCTGCCCGGTGAGCGCGCCGAGGAGGAGCCCGCAGTCACGGGCGCTGACTGCCATCGGTCCCAGGACGTCCTGGGAGGGGCTGAGCGGCAGACAGCCGTCGGTGGGCACCAGGCCGAAGGTGGTCTTCAGGCCGGTGGTGCCGCACAGGGCGGCGGGCAGCCGGACGCTGCCTGAGGTGTCGCTGCCGAGGGCGCCTAGGAAGAGCCCGGAGGCGATGCCCGCGCCGTTGCCGGTGCTCGATCCGCCGGTCCACCGCTCGGGGTCCCAGGGGTTGCGCGGCACCGGAAAGGGGTGGTCGGGGTCGGGGCGGCCCATGGCGTACTCGGCCATGGTCGTCTTGCCGAGGACGACGGCCCCGGCTCGGCGCAGCCGGGCGACGGCGGGCGCGTCGAGCCCGCGCCACCAGTGCGGGTCATGGGCGGGGCTCTGCGCGGTGGCCGGGCCCTCGACGGTGGCGAGGTTGTCCTTCACGGCGATCGGCAGCCCGTGCAGCGGGCCGCGTTCCGCGGCCGGGCGGGAGTCGGCCGCGCGGGCCGCGGCGAGCGCCTGCTCCGGGAAGCGGGTCACGTACACGCCGAGCAGCGGATCGAGTGTGTCGGCGTCGGCGAGCGCGGCGGCGACGAGCTCACGGCTGCCGACGGCGCCCGACCGGAGGGCCGAGGCGGCCTCGGTGAGGGTGGCGAAAGGCTGCTGCACGGGGCGCCTCCGGGGGCGGGAAACTGGCTGGATCTGATGAGGTAGGGCGATGCTAATCTCCGATCATGAGGTGACCCTCAATCGCTTTTCCCTGTCATGAATCACGATCCAATGCAGCTTTTTCCCATAACGCTTCCCGATGTGGATCTCAGATGACCGAAAACCTGCCCTCGCTCAGCGAGCTCGATCTGGCCCTGGTCAACGCGCTGCAGATCAGTCCCCGCGCGCCCTGGACCGAGCTGGCGAAGGCCCTCGACATCGACGCCGCGACCGTCGCCCGGCGCTGGGAGCGGCTGCGGGCGACGGGCCACGCCTGGGTCACCGCCTATCCGTTCGGCGGCTCGGGAGCCGGCGCGCTGATCGAGATCGACTGCGCGCCGGGACAGGCGGGCGCGGTGGCCGAACTGCTGTCGGCGGACCCGCACGCGGTGACCGTGGAGCACGCGGCGGGCGGCCGCGACCTGCTGATCACGGCCATGGCCACCGGCTTCGGCGCGCTCTCGCGCTACATCGTGGACCGGCTCGGCACGATCCCCGGCATCACGGCGACCCGGGCCCATCTGGTCACCCGCAGTTACACGGAGGGAAGCGTCTGGCGGCTGACGAGCCTGAACCGGTCCCAGCAGGAGACACTGGCCGCGTCCCGGCGGTCGGCCCTGGGCGGCTCCCAGCAGTCGCCCGAATACGCGGAGCTGGTCACGGCGATCGGCGAGAACGGGCGGATGTCACTGAGCGAACTCGCGGAGATCCTGGGCGTCTCGGTGAACACCGCGAGCCGCCGGCTGAACCGGCTGCTGGAATCGGGCCGGCTGGTGCTGCGCTGCGACCTGGCCCGCTCGCTGTCCGGCTCACCGGTCGCCGTGACCTTCTTCGGCACTGTCTCGCCGGAACATCTGGACTCCACGGCAAGGGAGTTGGCGAAGCTTCCGGAGATCCGGCAGTGCCTCGGCCTGGCCGGTCCGCAGAATCTGATCGCGACGGTCTGGGTGTCGTCGCTGGTGGATGCCCAGGACCTGGAGGTACGTCTGGCCGCCGCCCTCCCCCATCTGCGGATCGCCGACCGGGCGGTCGCGCTGCGCGCGGTCAAGCTGATGGGCAGGCTGCTGGATCCGGACGGCCGTGCGATCGGCTTCGTCCCGATGAACCTGTGGGCATAAGTGGGGACCTGCGGGCGTAAGAATGGTTGTGCAAGCCACTGACGAGGAGACCCTCATGACGCTGTACGACATCCCGCTGCACACCCTGACCGGTGAGCCGACCACTCTGGGCGCCTACCGGGGCCAGGCCGTCCTGCTGGTGAACGTTGCCTCCAAGTGCGGACTGACCCCGCAGTACGCCGGCCTGGAGCGGCTCCAGAAGACTTACGGGGACCGGGGGTTCACCGTGCTCGGCGTGCCGTGCAACCAGTTCGCCGGCCAGGAGCCCGGGAGTTCGGAGGAGATCCAGGCGTTCTGCTCGGCGACGTACGGGGTCAGTTTCCCGCTGCTGGAGAAGACCGACGTCAACGGTGCGGGCCGGCATCCGCTCTACGCGGAACTGACCCAGCTCGCGGACGCGGACGGCGAAGCCGGTGACGTCAAGTGGAACTTCGAGAAGTTCCTGGTCTCCCCGGCGGGCGAGCCCGTCGCCCGGCTCCGTCCCGCCACCGAGCCGGAGTCCCCGGAGCTCGTCGCCGCGATCGAGGCCCAGCTCCCCGGCTGAGCGGAAGCTGTCGGGTGACCCGCGGCCGAACCGTCGCCGGTCGCCCGACGGCACTCAGGCGTGGCTGAGCAGGAGCGAGCCCTTGGGGTAGGTGACCCCGCCGTCCACATTGGCCACCTGAATGCTCACAGGCGTGCCTTCCTTGATGTTGCCGCTCTTCCACGGGCTGCAGTAGGGGGAGTTGTGACCGCGCGTGCTCACGGTCCGGTCCCAGGTCCCGTCGCGGCCGATGTCGAGCTTGACCTCTATGCCCCAGCCGTCCGCGGTCGTGTCGCAGGCGCGGATCGCGTCGCCGGGGATGCCGCTGTAGGGGTCGGGGTTCCAACCGCCGTATCCGCCGAAGGTCGCCTCGATCGTCTTCGGCGCGGCGGACGCCGTGCCCTGCGCCGCGACGACGAGCCCGAACGCGGCGACGACAGCGGCCACGACACGCCCCGCGGTGAACTTCGGCATGGGTGGGTCCCCTCCATCAGCCGGGCACGATCTTCACCGGGAATCTACAGGGGGATGGCAGGTGCACACCATCTGCCACGACAGCGCCCCGGCCCCCGCTCCTGCCGGTGCGACGGGAGCGGGGGCCGGGGCGTGCGGGCCGGGACCGGGTGTCAGCGGATGGGCATCCCGGACAGCGTGCGGGCGATCACCAGGCGCTGGATCTCGCTCGTACCCTCGAAGATCGTGTAGATCGCGGCGTCCCGGTGCATCCGCTCCACCGGGTACTCACGGGTGAAGCCGTTGCCACCGAGGATCTGGATGGCCTGCGCGGTGACCTCCTTGGCGGTCTCGCTCGCGTACAGCTTGGACATGGAGCCCTCCGCGGACTCGAACGGCTTGCCGGCGGCCGCCATCCAGGACGCGCGCCAGACCAGCAGCCGGGCCGCGTCGATCCGGGTGCGCATGTCGGCGAGCTGGAAGGCGATGCCCTGGTTGTCGATGATCGGGCGGCCGAACTGGGTCCGGGTCTTCGCGTAGTCGAGTGCGACCTCGTACGCGGCACGGGCGGTGCCGACCGCCATCGCGCCGACGGCCGGGCGGGACGCCTCGAACGTGGCCATCGCGGCGTTCTTCACCCGCTCGCCACCGCCGGAGGCCGCGCGCTCACGGGCCCGCGCGAGGCGCTGGTCGAGCTTCTCCTTGCCGCCGAGCAGGCAGTGACCCGGGACGCGTACGTCCTCCAGGACGACCTCGGCGGTGTGCGAGGCCCGGATGCCGTGCTTCTTGAACTTCTGGCCCTGGGAGAGCCCGGGGGTGTCCGGCGGCACGATGAAGGAGGCGTGCCCCTTCGAGCCGAGCTCCGCGTCAACGACCGCGACCACGACGTGGACGTTGGCGATGCCGCCATTGGTCGCCCAGGTCTTGGTGCCGTTGAGCACCCACTCGTCCTTGGCCTGGTCGTACACCGCGCGGGTGCGCATCGAGGCGACGTCGGAGCCGGCGTCGGGCTCGGAGGAGCAGAAGGCGGCGACCTTCACATCGTTGGCGTCGCCGTACATCTGCGGTATCCAGGTGCCGATCTGCTCCTCGGTACCGTTGGCGAGGACACCGACGGCCGCCAGGCCCGTGCCGACGATCGACAGGGCGATGCCCGCGTCACCCCAGAACAGCTCCTCCATCGCCACCGGGATGCCGAGGCCGGTCGGGTCGAAGAACTGCTGGGCGTAGAAGTCCAGGGAGTAGATGCCGACCTTGGCCGCCTCCTGAATGACGGGCCAGGGCGTTTCCTCACGCTCGTCCCACTCCGAAGCGGCCGGACGGATCACATCCGCGGCGAAGCCGTGAAGCCAGTCACGGACCTGCTTCTGGTCGTCGTTGAGCTCGAGCGTGAACTCGGCCATGTTCCCCTCCACGTACTGCCGTGAACAACTTTTCGTTACTTGCGGTAACAACAGTCTGTTACCGGCAAGTAGCCTCTGTCAACCGGTCAGCCACAGATCCGCGCACCGCTGGGCAGGGTGTTACGTTGCGCAGGCAGGACGGACAAGCACGGCCAGGGGTGGGAGAAACAGCATGGAGACCACACGACAGGCCGAGCGCCAGCGGACCGCGGCCGAGCGCCGCCGCCGCGAGCTGCTCGAGGCCGCCGACCGCGTGGTGCTCAGGGACGGCCCCGGGGCCTCGATGAACGCCATCGCGGCGGAGGCCGGGATCACCAAGCCCATCCTCTACCGGCACTTCGGCGACAAGGGCGGCCTCTACCGCGCCCTGGCCAAGCGGCACACCGACGCACTGCTCAGCGCACTGCGGGCGGCGCTCGACGCCCCCGCCGAACGCCGCGCCCGGGTCGAGGCGACACTCGACACCTACCTCGCCGCGATCGAGGCCCGGCCGCAGGTCTACCGGTTCCTGATGCATCCGTCCGACGACGCGGCACCCTCGCCCGAGCAGGGCTTCGACGTGGGACGCCACTCGGCCCCGCTGCTGCGCCGGCTCGGCGAGGAGCTCGCCGCGGTCATCGCCGAGCGGGTGGACCTCGGGCCGGACAGTCAGGTCATGGCCCGGATATGGGGCCACGGCATCGTCGGCATGATGCACGCCGCGGGCGACTGGTGGCTGGGCGAACGCCCCTGCACACGGGCCCAGTTGGTGAGCAGCCTGGCCGATCTGCTGTGGGGCAGGCTGTCCGCGGCGGGCGACCGCCCCGGCGGCCCCGGGTTCTGATCCCCCCGACGCCGCCGCCCGGTCAGCCGGTACGCCCCCAGGGCGCCCGGCGGGCCGCGCGCAGGGCGCGTGTCCGGCGCAGCCCGGTCAGCCGGTCGGTGTAGACGGTGCCGTCGAGGTGGTCGCACTCGTGCTGGAGGCAGCGGGCGAAGAAGCCGGTGCCGCTGACCCGGAGCGGCTCCCCCTCCACCGTGACCCCCTCGACGACCGCGTGGTCGAAGCGGGGTGTTCCGGCCTCGATGCCCGGCAGCGAGAGACAGCCCTCCGGGCCCCGCACGGTGATGCCGTCGGCCTCGACGAGCGTCGGGTTGACGAGGTGTCCCAGGTGCCGGACGTCCTCGTCGTCGGGGCAGTCGTAGACGAAAACCCGCAGCGGTACGCCGATCTGATTGGCCGCCAGCCCGACGCCCTGCGCCGCGTACATCGTGGCGTACATGTCCTCGACCAGCCGGGCGAGCGAGGGCCCGAAGTCCGTGACCGGTTCGCAGGTGCCGTGCAGCACGGGGTCGCCGAGCAGACTCATGGCCCGGACACGTCCGGAACTGCCGGGGATCGGGCGGTTTCGCATGGCGGACATCGTACGGTCCGCGGGAACGTCGAACACACAGCCGCCCGCGGGACGGCTGTACCCGGGTGGGACTGTCGACACCCGCCGCGGCGGGGGGGGGGGGCCCGGGGCCCCCCCCCCCCCCCCGGCGCCCCCCCCCCCCCCGCCCCCCCCCCCCCCCGGGGGGGGGCCCCCCCCCCCCCCGGGCCCGCGGGGGCCCCCCGCCCC
>NZ_JBIUXR010000011.1:0-204222 GCF_044744085.1 Streptomyces sp. NPDC087428 | reverse complement strand
GGGTGGCGGGGCGGGCCCCCGCGGCGGGGCGGGGGGGGGGTGGGGGCCCCCCCCCCCCCGGCGCGGGGGGGGGGGGGGCGGGGGGGCGCCCCCCCCCCCCCCCCGCCGCGCGGAGCCGTCACCTCGCGCTTCTCCCCGCCCCGCGGGCGGCGGACGAGCCCCACCTGCGGCCCGGCGCGGACCCCGCGCCGCAGGGAACGGGTGCGGGGAGTGAGACATGACGGGCAGTCAGACCTCTCGGCCCCTCCGGCGTGACACCGATACCGCTACACGGCCGAGGTCACGTCCGCGAAGAACCACGCCCCTCCTGAGCTGCGTGACCGAGGGATTTTCGGCATGGTGTTGCCTCACCCGGCCCACATTCCACCGGAACTCCACGTCCCGAGCGGTGCCGCCGTGCCTCCGGCGCGCCGGACATCGATAGGCTGGGCGCGGACCGATGCAAGGAGGATCTAGGACGATGGCAGGCAACACGGAGCCGTTGTCGCCGCGGGCCAAGCTGGCCGTGACGGCGGGCAAGGCCGCTGCGGCGGTGTCGCGGGCAGCCGGGCGGGGCAGCGGATCGGTGATCGGCGGCCGGGTGGCGCTCAAGCTCGACCCCGACCTGCTCGGGCGGCTGGCACAGCACCTGGACGTGATCCTGGTGTCGGCGACGAACGGCAAGACGACCACGACCCGGCTGATCGCCGAGGCACTGCGGGCCGCGGGCCCGGTCGTGTCGAACGCGCTCGGCGCCAACATGCCCGCGGGCATCACCTCGGCCCTGGCCGGCGGCTCGGACGCGCAGTACGGCGTGATCGAGGTGGACGAGAAGTACCTCGCCGGGGTCGCCCGCGACACGACGCCCAAGGTGATCGCGCTGCTCAACCTCTCCCGCGACCAGCTGGACCGGGCCGCGGAGACCCGGATGCTCGCCGAGAAGTGGCGCGAGGGGCTGTCCGGCTCGAAGGCCGTGATCATCGCCAACGCCGACGACCCGCTGATCGTCTGGGCCGCCTCCTCCTCCCCCAATGTGGTGTGGGTCGCGGCCGGCCAGGCGTGGAAGGACGACGCCTGGTCCTGCCCGTCCTGCGGCGGTGTGATGCAGCGCCCCGGCGACGACTGGTTCTGCGGCGAGTGCGGATTCCGCCGCCCGCCCCCCAGCTGGGTGCTGCACGGTGACTACGTGCTGGACCCGCACGGTTCGGCCTGGCCGATCCACCTCCAGCTGCCCGGCCGCGCCAACAAGGCCAACGCCACCAGTTCGGCCGCCGTGGCAGCTGTCTTCGGAGTGCCGCCCCAGGTCGCCCTGGAGCGGATGTACCACGTGCAGGCCGTCGCCGGCCGCTACGACGTGGTCACCTTCCTCAACCGTGAGCTGCGGCTCCTGCTGGCGAAGAACCCGGCGGGCTGGCTGGAGACCTTCTCGCTGATCGACCCGCCACCCACTCCGGTGATCCTCTCCGTCAACGCCCGCGGCGCCGACGGCACGGACACCTCGTGGCTGTGGGACGTCGACTACACCCAGCTCGCGGGTCACCCGATCTTCGTGCTCGGCGACCGCAAGCTGGACCTCGCGGTCCGGCTCGAAGTGGCCGGTCTCGACTTCCGGGTCTGCGAGAACCTCGACGAAGCGGTGCAGCAGGCACCTCCCGGCCGTATCGAGGTCATCGCCAACTACACCGCCTTCCAGGATCTGCGCCGTCGTGTCGGCAACTGACCCCGGCCCCGGGCCCCTCCGGAGAGGACGAAGCATGAGCAACAACAGCCTGCGGCTGGTGTGGGTCTACCCGGACCTGCTGAGCACCTACGGCGACCAGGGCAACGCGCTGGTGGTGGAGCGCCGGGCCCGTCAGCGCGGTCTCGATGTGTCGCGCGTCGACGTCCGCAGCGACCAGCCGGTTCCCACGTCGGGCGACATCTATCTGATCGGCGGCGGTGAGGACCGTCCGCAGCGGCTCGCCGCGGAGCGGCTGCGCCGCGACGGCGGTCTGAGCAGGGCCGCGTCCAACGGCGCGATCATCTTCTCGGTCTGCGCCGGCTACCAGATCCTCGGCCACGAGTTCGTCAACGACCTGGGCGAGCGCGAGCAGGGTCTCGGACTGCTCGACGTGGTCTCCACCCGCGGCGAGGGCGACCGCTGTGTCGGCGATGTGCTCGGGGACATCGACCCGCACCTCGGGCTGCCGCCGCTGACCGGTTTCGAGAACCACCAGGGCGTCACCCATCTCGGTCCGACGGCACGCCCGTTCGCCCGGGTGCAGTTCGGCCGGGGCAACGGCACCGGGGACGGCACGGAGGGCGCGTACAACGACACCGTCTTCGGTACGTACATGCACGGGCCCGTGATGGCGCGGAACCCGCTGATCGCCGACCTGCTGCTGAAGCTGGCGCTCGATGTGAACGCGCTGCCGCCGACCGACGACCGCTGGTACGAGGCGCTGCGCGCCGAGCGGATCGCGTCGGCGACACAGCCCGCCTGATGAGGCGAAATTCGCTCAGCTGAGCGGAGTCCAGCAGGCGGACGCCCGGTTCGGTCCCGCCACCCTGCGCCGGTAGGGTGGCGGGATTCCAGCCGGACGACGTGGTCCGGTCGTCGGCCCACGTTGCAAAGGTTTCCCGGGCAATGCGAATTGGTGTGCTCACCTCCGGTGGCGACTGCCCCGGCCTCAATGCGGTCATCCGTTCCGTCGTCCACCGTGCGGTGGTCGACCACGGTGACGAGGTCATCGGCTTCCACGACGGGTGGCGGGGCCTCCTGGAGTGCGACTACCGCAAGCTCGACATCGACGCGGTCGGCGGCATCCTCGCCCGCGGTGGCACGATCCTCGGCTCCTCCCGGGTCCAGCCAGCACACCTGCGCGGTGGCGTGGAACAGGCCAGGGGCCACGTGGCCGACCTCGGCCTCGACGCGATCATCCCGATCGGCGGCGAGGGCACCCTCAAGGCGGCCAGCCTGCTGTCCGAGGCGGGGCTGCCGATCGTCGGCGTACCGAAGACCATCGACAACGACATAGCCTCCACCGACGTGACGTTCGGCTTCGACACCGCCGTGGGCGTGGCCACCGAGGCCCTCGACCGGCTGAAGACCACCGCCGAGTCCCACCAGCGGGTCATGATCGTCGAGGTCATGGGCCGCCACACCGGCTGGATCGCCCTGCACTCGGGCATGGCGGCCGGCGCGCACGCCATCGTCGTCCCCGAGCGGCCCTTCGACATCGACGAGCTGACCGAGCTGGTCGGCCGGCGCTTCTCGGCCGGCAAGAAGTTCGCGATCGTCGTGGTCGCCGAGGGCGCGAAGCCGCGCGCGGGCTCCATGGAGTTCGAGTCGGGCGTCAAGGACGTCTACGGCCACGAGCGCTTCGCGGGCGTGGCCACCCAGCTCTCCATCGAGCTGGAGCAGCGCCTCGGCAAGGAGGCCCGCCCGGTGATCCTCGGCCATGTGCAGCGCGGCGGGACGCCGACCGCGTACGACCGGGTCCTGGCGACCCGCTTCGGCTGGCACGCGGTGGAGGCGGCGCACCGCGGCGAGTTCGGCATGATGACGGCGCTGCGCGGCACGGACATCACCATGGTCCCGCTCGCGGACGCGGTGGAGACCCTGAAGACGGTCCCGGCCGAGCGGTACGCCGAGGCCGAGTGCGTGCTCTGAACGACACCACCGTCTGAGGACTGCCCCCGGCCGCAACCGCGGCCGGGGGCAGTTCTACTCTGGTCGGGACAACCGGCACGAAACGGGGACGTCCCGGCGACCCCATCAGGAGTGAACAGATGGATCACAGCGGGCACGGCATGAACATGGATCTGCCGCCGTTCACGCTGGGACGCGGGCTCCAGTTCTCCGCGGACCCGATCTTCCTGATCGGCTGCGTGCTCGCCGTCCTCCTGTACGGATACGCGGTGCTGCGGCTGCGCAGGCGCGGGGACGCATGGCCGGTCAACCGGATCGTCTTCTTCGTCATCGGTGTGCTGAGCATCGCCCTGGTGATGTGCACCAAGCTCAACGACTACGGCATGGTCATGTTCAGCGTGCACATGGTGCAGCACATGGTGATCAGCATGCTGTCACCGATCCTGCTGCTGCTGGGCGCACCCGTGACGCTCGCGCTGCGTGCGCTGCCGGTCGCGGCGCGTGGCCGGAAAGGGCCGCGCGAGCTGCTGCTGATGCTGCTGCACAGCCGGTACATGAAGATCATCACGCATCCTGTGTTCACGATCCCGCTGTTCATCGCCAGCCTGTACGGCCTGTACTTCACCCCGCTCTTCGACTACCTGATGGGCTCGACGGCCGGGCACCTCGTGATGATGCTGCACTTCCTCGGGGTCGGCCTGGTCTTCTTCTGGCCGATCATGGGCATCGATCCGGGACCGCACCGCCCGGGTTATCTGCTGCGGATGCTGGAGCTGTTCGCCGGGATGCCGTTCCACGCGTTCTTCGGCATCGCGCTCATGATGGCCTCCCAGCCCATGGTCGAGGTCTACAAGAACCCGTCGGCGTCCCTCGGCATCGACGCCCTGTCCGACCAGAACGCGGCGGGCGGGATCGCCTGGGCGTTCAGCGAGATCCCGTCGGTGCTGGTACTGCTCGCCCTGGTCTTCCAGTGGTACCGCTCGGATCAGCGGACCGCGAAGCGCTCGGACCGGGCCGCGGACCGCGACGGGGACCAGGAGCTTCACGCGTACAACGCGTATCTCGCCTCGTTGCAGGCGCGCGGACAGTAGCGGTGGACATGCGTTCGGGGTGACGATGGCAGTCACGGCCGCGCGGCCGACGAGGAGCGTGCGCGCATGTCCGGATCCACGAAGACCATGGGAGTGCTCACCGTAGGGGCGCTGGTGACGGTGACCGGCTACACGGTGGCGCTGGGAAGCAACGGCTGGCTCTGGTTCGGCTGGGTGGTGCTGGGGCTGATAACGATCGGAATGGTGGCCACCCGCGAGACCTGAGCCGGGTGAGAGCCCGGCTCGGGCCGGCCTGGCCCCGGCCGGTCCAGGCCTGGCGCGGCGGGCTCAGAAGCGGAACACCGGGCCGGTGGCCGCGTCCATCGCGCACGCGCTGGGGAACCTGCGCTTCCAGTCGGCCGCCTCACCCCGGGCGGTGACGGTCACGGGGTCGTACTCGTGGGTGCACGGACGCGGATCACCGGCGAGGGCGTCGAAGTCACCGCCCGCCTCTTCGAGGGCCGCGCAGGCTCCGGCCGCGTCGGGGTGGTGGTCCTCGGGACCGGGTGGGCAGTGCAGGACGAGCCCGCGGATCCAGGTGTTCCCGCTGCCGGAGACGGTCAGCAGGATGCCCCGGTCCGGAGCCGGAGCGGCCACCGCGGGCACGGCCGCGCCGAAGGGCAGCAGGACGGCGGCGGCGAGAGCGGCGTGCACACGCATGGCGGGGCTCCTGGGGTGAGCGTGCGGGAGTGACCGCGGGCTTGCGGACCCGGCCAGACCATCCCGGCGCCGCCGCCGTGACAAGCCGCCGCGCCGCCCGCACCGCCTCCCGGTGGCGGGGTGGGTCCGGCCGGAGCACGGAGGGACCGGGCGCGCACCGCGCACGATGACCCGCAAGCCTCGCGCAGGCCTTCGTGTACACCTTCGCGTACGGGGAACGGCACGCCCGGGGTGCCTCGTGGCCCTCTCGTCCCTTGTGTGCGGAAGCAGCCGACTGTCACTCTCTGTCGCAAACGGTACACACGCGGTCCGATACCTGTGAGGTGTCGGCCACCCGCACACAAACACTCCCCTCGCCGTGCGTCGTCGCGTCTCCCGACAGGCACTTCCCCTCGTTTCCCGCTCACCGCGCGGCGCACCCCTCCCCCTGCCCGCAGGCGTACGGCGGCGGCGTCCGGGGCAGTCCGGCACCGACGCGCCCTCACCTCCTCGGTCACCGAACACATCCATTCGCAGCGTCACCACTCACCTCCTCTCGGGACTCCACGCGGCCGCCCGGACGCGATTGCGAACGTCTGCCGCCGGGCGTGCTCTCCACGCTCGGGGGCCGCCAACCGGGCTCCGCACAGGGCCCGTTCGACGTGTGGCCGAGTTAACGCGCTCTTAAGGCAGTTGTGATTTAAGTCTTGACAGGTGCCTATCACCACGCCACTTTGGGAGCGCTCCCACAATCAAGACTTGCACACTCCACTCCCCTCCCTTCTCCCCCAATGCCGGGTGACGAGACGGGCGGTTCGGGGCGCAGCCGCGCTCCCCGTCCCGTTCCGCGCTGCCCGGCAGAGGAAGGCGTTTGTCATGAGCTTGGTGAAGCGCTGTCGGCACAGCCGCGCCGGAGGGCTCCCGGCCCTCCTGGTCGGCGCCCTCGCCCTCGCCACCACCCTGGTGGGCGGGCCGGCGACCGCGGCCCAACAGGGCACGTTGCATGAACTCGCCGCCGCCCAGGGCAAGTACTTCGGCTCCGCCACCGACAATCCCGAACTGCCCGACGCAGCGTACGCGGCCACCCTGGGCTCCGAGTTCGGGCAGATCACCCCGGGCAACTCCATGAAGTGGGACACCACGGAGCCTGCCCAGGGGCGGTTCGACTTCACCAAGGGCGACGTGGTCACCGACTTCGCACGGCAGCACGGCCAGACCGTGCGCGGCCACACCCTCGTCTGGCACAGCCAGCTGCCCGGCTGGGTCGGCGCGCTGCCGTCGGCGCAGGTGGCGGCGGCGATGACCAACCACATCACCGAGGAGGTCACGCACTACCGGGGTGCGGTCGCCGCCTGGGACGTGGTGAACGAGCCGTTCAACGAGGACGGGACCTTCCGCACGAGCCCCTTCCGCACCGCCATGGGCAGCGGCTACATCGCCACCGCCCTGCGTGCCGCGCACGCCGCGGACCCGGACGCCCTGCTCTACCTCAACGACTACAACATCGAGGGGCTCGGCGCGAAGAGCGACGCGATGTACGCCCTGGCGAGCGAGCTGATCGCCGAGGGCGTGCCGCTGGACGGCATCGGGATGCAGGCGCATCTGGCCGTTCAGTACGGCTTCCCGTACCAGATGCGGGAGAACATGCGCAGGTTCGCCGATCTCGGTCTCGACGTCGCCGTCACCGAGCTCGACGTGCGGATGCAACTGCCCGCCGACGCGGCCGAGGTGGCCACCCAGTCCTCCTACTACCAGCAGGTCGTCGAGGCCTGCCTCGCGGTCGAGCGCTGTGTGGGCATCACCGTGTGGGACTACACGGACAAGTACTCCTGGATCCCGGGCACGTTCCCCGGTGAGGGCGCGGCGAATCTCTACGACGAGAACCTCGCGCCGAAGCCGGCCTACGACGCGGTACGGACCGCGCTGGGCGGCGGGGAGGGCGGCACCCCTGGCGCGCTGAAGGTGCTGTACCGCAACAGGGACGGCTCGGGGACCGACAACCAGATCAAGCCGGGCCTCCAACTCGTGAACACCGGCGGTACGGCGGTCAGCCTCTCGTCGGTGACGGTCCGGTACTGGTTCACGGCCGACAACGGGGCTTCCTCGTACAACAGTTGGTGCGACTGGTCCCCGATCGACTGCTCCACCGTGACCCACCGGGTCGTCGCCGTGGCCACCCCGGTGGCCGGCGCCGACCACTACCTCGAAGTGGGCTTCACCGCCGGCACATTGGCGCCGGGCGCCTCCACGGGCGAGATCCAGCTGCGCCTGAACAAGGCGGACTGGTCGAACTTCGACGAGTCGGACGACTACAGCCACGACAACGGCACCTCGTACGCGGACGCCACGAAGATCACCGCCTATGCCGGGGGCGAGCTCGCCTGGGGCATCGAGCCCTGACCGCCGGCGCACACCGCGTCCGCCTCCCCGCTCCTCCTCCGCTCACCTCCCACCCCTCCATCCCCCCTCCCCAACGACACCCGCCACTGGAGGATTTGTGTCGATATCACGTAGAACATTCAGCAGCGCCCTGGGCGGCAGCCTGCTCGCCATGGGCCTGGCACAGGGCACCGCCGTCGCCGGGCCCGCCACCCCGGGTGCCGCCGGCGGCGCCCGCGCCGCGGCGGCCGACGACCCGTACACCCAGGCCTTCCTGACCCAGTACGGGAAGATCAAGGCAGCGGCGAACGGCTACTTCAGCCCGGAGGGTCTCCCGTACCACTCGGTCGAGACCCTGATGGTCGAGGCGCCGGACCACGGCCACGAGACCACGTCGGAGGCCGTCAGCTTCTGGATGTGGCTGGAGGCGGCGTACGGGCGGGTGACCGGTGACTGGGCCCCGTTCAACGCGGCCTGGACGGTGGCGGAGAAGACGATCATCCCGCAGCACGCCGATCAGCCGACCAGCGACGCGTACAACCCCGGGGCCCCCGCGACCTACGCCCCCGAGCACCCGTTGCCGGACGACTACCCCTCCGCCCTCGACGGGTCGGTCCCGGTCGGCACCGACCCGCTCGCCACCGAACTCGCCTCGTCCTACGGGACGATGGACATCTACGGCATGCACTGGCTGATGGACCTCGACAACGTCTACGGGTACGGCAACAAGCCGGGCACCGGCGGCGAGTCCGGTCCGGGCGCCGGAGCCTCGTACATCAACACCTACCAGCGCGGTGCGCAGGAGTCGGTGTGGGAGACGGTCCCGCAGCCCACCACCGACCTCTTCAACTACGGCGGACCCAACGGGTACCTGGATCTCTTCGTCGGTGACGCGAGCTACGCCGAGCAGTGGAAGTACACCAACGCGCCGGACGCCGATGCCCGCGCGGTGCAGGCCGCCTACTGGGCGTTCCGCTGGGCCTCGGACCAGGGCAAGGAGAGCGAGGTCGCCGCCTCGGTGGCGAAGGCCGCCAAGATGGGCGACTACCTGCGCTACGCCATGTTCGACAAGTACTTCAAGCGGATCGGTGACTGCACCGACCCGGACTCCTGCCCCGCCGCGTCGGGCCGGGACTCCCAGCATTACCTGCTGTCCTGGTACTACGCCTGGGGCGGCGCCGCCGCGGGCAGCGGCGGCGGCTGGGCGTGGCGCATCGGCGACGGTGCCTCCCACCAGGGCTACCAGAACCCGCTCTCCGCCTGGGCGCTGTCCAACGTACCGGCGCTGACCCCCAAGTCGGCGACGGCCAGGGGCGACTGGTCCAAGAGCCTGACCCGGCAGCTGGAGTTCCTGACCTGGCTGCAGTCCAGCGAGGGCGCCTTCGCCGGTGGCTGCACCAACAGCTGGGACGGCGCGTACGGCGAGCCGCCGGCCGGGACGCCCACGTTCTACGGCATGGCCTACGACTGGCAGCCGGTCTACCACGACCCGCCGAGCAACAACTGGTTCGGCTTCCAGGCGTGGGGCATGGAGCGCGTCGCCGCGTACTACTACGTCACCGGCAACGCGTCCGCGCGGGCGGTGCTCGCCAAGTGGGTCGCCTGGGCCTCCGGTGAGACGACGGTGGGCGCCGACGGCACGTTCCGTTTCCCCTCCACCCTGAGCTGGACGGGGCAGCCCGACACCTGGGACGCGGCGTCCCCCGGGGACAACGCGGGCCTGCACGTCTCGGTCGTGGACTACGCCAACGACGTCGGTGTGGGCGCCGCGTACGTGAAGACGCTCACCTACTACGCCGCCAAGTCGGGTGACGAGGACGCCGCGGCGCTGGCCAAGGCGCTGCTGGACGCGATGGCGCTGAACACCACCGACAAGGGCATCTCGGTGCCGGAGACCAGGAAGGACTACAACCGGTTCGACGACGAGGTGTACATCCCGGCCGGGTGGTCGGGCACGATGCCGAACGGCGACACGGTCGAACCGGGCGCGACGTTCATCGACCTCCGCAGCTGGTACAAGGACGACCCGGACTGGCCGAAGGTGCAGGCCTACCTGGACGGCGGCGCCGCGCCCTCGTTCACCTACCACCGCTTCTGGGCGCAGGCGGCACTCGCCCTGGCCTTCGCGATCTACGCGGAGCTGCTGGTGGAGGGCGGCGGAACCGGCGGGGACACCGAGGCGCCGACGGCGCCGGCCGGGCTCACCGTGACCGCGACGACCAGCAGCAGTGTGTCGCTGTCCTGGTCGGCCGCCACCGACAACGTCGCGGTGACCGGCTACGACGTGTACCGCAACGGGGTGCTGGCGGGGAACGCGAGCACCCGGACGTTCACCGACGCGGATCTCGCCGCGGCCACCGAGTACAGCTACACCGTCGCGGCCCGGGACGCTGGCGGCAACACCTCGCCGCTGTCGGCCGCGGTCACCGCCACCACGAAGTCCGGCGGCTCCTCCGGCACCGGTGCGGTGAAGGTGCAGTACAAGAACACCGACTCCTCCGCCACCGACAACCAGATCCGGATGGGCCTCCAGGTCCTGAACACGGGCAGCGCCCCGGTCGACCTGTCGACGGTGACGGTCCGGTACTGGTTCTCCTCCGACGGCGGCGCGAGCACCTTCGGCACGTACTGCGACTACGCCGCGCTCGGCTCGGCGAACATCACCCACAAGGTGGTCACCGCGACCGGTGCGAAGACCGGCGCCGACCGGTATCTGGAGGTCGGCTTCACCGGTGGGGCGGGCACCCTGGCCGGCGGCGCCTCGACGGGCGAGCTCCAGCTGCGCCTCAACAAGAGCGACTGGTCGAACTTCAACGAGAGCGACGACTACAGCCGCGCCACCGGCACCGTGTACGGCGACGCGTCGAAGGTCGCGGCGTACGTGGGCGGGGCACTTGCCTGGGGGATCGAGCCATGAGCAACCACCGCGTCAGAAGCACGGCAGCCGGACGCACCGGCCCCCGGTTCCCGGCTCTGGCCGGGGCGTTGGCAGCCTTCCTCCTCGCCGGGGCGGCGATGCTCACCGGCGCCTCCCCGGCCTCGGCGGCCCCGGTCACCGACTGCACCCCGTGGGGGACCACCGAACTCCGGGGCGGGGAGTACCTGTACCAGCAGAACGAGTGGAACTCCGAGTCCGAGCAGTGCGTCGACGTGGACCCCGACACGGGGGCCTGGAGCGTCACCACATCCTCGTTCTCGCTGCCGACGAACGGCGCCCCGGCCACGTATCCCTCCAGCTACAAAGGCTGCCACTGGGGTCTGTGCACGGCGGACAGCGGGCTGCCGCTGCGGGTCGACGAGCTGGGCAGCGTCCGTACCGACTGGTCGACCACCCAGGTCGGCTCCGGCGCGTACAACGTGTCGATGGACCTCTGGTTCAACTCGGCGCCGGTCACCGACGACCAGCCGGACGGCACCGAGCTGATGATCTGGATGAACCACCGCGGCGGTGTCCAGCCGATCGGGTCCCGCACCGCGACGGTCCAGCTCGACGGCCGGACCTGGGACGTGTGGACCGGGCCGGGCGCCTCGGGCTGGAAGGTGATCTCGTACGTGCTGCAGAACGGCGCCACCGAACTCACCGACTTCGATGTGAAGGGCCTGATCGACGACGGTGTCGGCCGCGGATCGATCAGCCCCGCGCACTACCTGATCGACGCGGAGGCCGGGTTCGAGATCTGGCAGGGCGGCCAGGGCCTGGGGATGAACGAGTTCTCCTTCGCCGCGAGCACGGAGCCGGAGAGCGGCGGGACGACCGGCGCGCTCAAGGCCCAGTACAAGAACAACGACGCGTCGCCCGGCGACAACCAGATCAGGCCCGGCCTCCAACTGGTGAACACCGGCACCACACCCGTCGATCTGAGCAAGGTCTCCCTGCGCTACTGGTTCAGCGGTGAGTCCGGTGCGGCCTCGTACGGCACCGCGTGCGACTACGCGGTGATCGGCTGCGGCACCGTCACCCACCGGGTGCGGCCGGCCGAATCCCCCGCACCGGGTGCGGACCACTACCTGGAGGTCGGCTTCACCGGCGGCAGCCTGACCGCCGGCGCCGCCACCGGTGAGATCCAGCTGCGGCTCAACAAGGCCGACTGGTCGGCCTTCGACGAGTCCGACGACTACAGCAGGGCCACCGGTACGGCCTTCGCCGACACCTCGAAGGTCGCCGTGTACATCGACGGCGCCCTGGTCTCGGGCACCGCCCCGTGACCGGCCGCTGAACCCGGCCTGCCACCCCACCGCACTCCCGATGGCGGGACGCCCATCCGCCCCGCTGCACCCGCCATCGGGGTACCACCGGCCGCCCGTCCCCGCCGACGGCGGCCGACAGCACCACCCCCACGAACCCGTCTGCGGGGAGCTTCCGCAGACGTACGAGAGGAGCACGGAGCCGCAATGAGAACCAGAGGCACCATCACGCACGGGCTACGCCGAAGGCTGGCCGCACTCTCCGCCCTCGCCATGGGCGCGGCACTGGCGGTCGCCATCCCCACCCCCGCCTCGGCGGCGGCACGGGTGGACAACCCCTATGCGGGCGCCACGGCATACGTGAACCCCGACTGGTCCGCCAAGGCCGCGGCCGAACCGGGCGGCAGCTCCATCGCCGACGAACCGGGATTCGTCTGGATGGACCGCATCGCGGCCATCGAGGGTTCGGCCCAGGCGATGAGCCTGCGCGAGCACCTCGACACCGCACTGGACCAGGGCGCCACCCTGTTCCAGGTCGTCATCTACGACCTGCCGGGACGGGACTGCGCCGCGCTGGCGTCCAACGGTGAGCTCGGACCCACCGAGCTGGACCGGTACAAGGACGACTACATCGACCCGATCTCCGAGATCCTCGCCGATCCGGCGTACGCGAACCTGCGCATCGTCACGATCATCGAGCCGGACTCGCTGCCGAACCTGGTCACCAACGCGGGCGGTTCCGCGGGCTCCACCGAAGCCTGCGCGACCATGAAGGCGAACGGCAACTACGAGAAGGGTGTCGGCTACGCCCTGCACACCCTCGGTGCCATTCCCAACGTCTACAACTACGTCGACGCCGCCCACCACGGCTGGCTGGGCTGGGACTCCAACTTCGTCCCGGCGGCCCAGGAGTTCAAGAAGGCCGCCACGTCGGAGGGCGCCACGGTCGCCGACGTCACGGGCTTCATCGTGAACACGGCCAACTACTCGGCTCTCAAGGAGCCGAACTTCAAGGTCAGCGACACGGTGAACGGCGCCCAGGTCCGCCAGTCCAAGTGGGTCGACTGGAACTACTACGTCGATGAGCTGTCGTTCGCGCAGGCGCTGCGCACCGAGCTGGTGAGCCAGGGCTTCGCCTCGAACATCGGCATGCTGATCGACACGGCCCGCAACGGCTGGGGCGGCAGCGGCCGGCCCGCCGGCCCCGGGCCGCAGACCAGTGTGGACGCCTATGTCGACGGCGGCCGGGTCGACCGGCGCATCCACGCCGGCAACTGGTGCAACCAGAGCGGCGCCGGCATCGGCGAGCGTCCCACCACCGCCCCCGAGCCCGGCATCGACGCCTACGTCTGGGCCAAGCCCCCGGGCGAGTCGGACGGAAACAGCGCCCCTGTCGACAACGACGAGGGCAAGGGCTTCGACCGGATGTGCGACCCCACGTACACCGGTAACGGCCGCAACGGCAACAACCTGACCGGCGCCCTGCCGAACTCCCCGCTCGCGGGTCACTGGTTCTCCGCGCAGTTCCAGGAGCTCGTCCGCAACGCCTACCCGGCGCTCGACGGCACCCCCGGCGGTGGCGGCAATGACACCCAGGCGCCGACCGCGCCCACCGGAGTGACCGTCACGGCGAAGACCAGCGGCAGCGTCTCGCTGTCCTGGACCGCGTCGACCGACAACACCGGCGTGACCGGCTACGACGTGTTCCGCGGCGGGGTGAAGGTGGGCTCCACCACCACGACCTCGTACACGGACACCGGTCTGACGGCCTCGACCGCCTACAGCTACACGGTCAAGGCCAAGGACGCGGCCGGCAATGTGTCGGCGGCCTCCGGCGCGCTCTCCGCCACCACGTCGGCGGGCGGCGGCACCGGAACGGGCGCCCTCAAGGTCCAGTACAAGAACACCGACTCCTCCGCCACCGACAACCAGATCCGGATGGGTCTGCAACTGGTCAACACCGGCAGCACCGCGGTGAACCTGTCCACGGTGAAGGTGCGGTACTGGTTCACCCCCGAGGCGGGGGCGTCCACCTTCGGCACCGCGTGCGACTACGCGGTGATCGGCTGCGGGAACCTGACCCACGGTGTGCAGTCCTCCGGCAGCTCCGCGGCCGGTGCCAGCCACTACCTGGAGGTCGGCTTCGGCAGCGGCACGCTCGCCGCGGGCGCCTCCACGGGCGAGATGCAGCTGAGGCTCAACAAGAGCGACTGGTCCAACTTCAACGAGGCGGACGACTACAGCCGTTCGACGACCACGAGCTACGCCGACGCACCGAAGATCGGCGTCTACGTGACCGGCGCGCTCGCCTGGGGCACCGCGCCCTGACCGTCCCCGCCCGGGGAACCGACCGGGCTGACCGGTTTCACCCCTCGGCCCGCCCCCTGCCGGATGTCCGGCAGGGGGCGGTGCCGTGCCGGACCGCGGGCCCGGACGCGGTTCCGCCACCACCGGATGGCACACTCCCCCCATGGACACCGCACCGGAGACGACAAGCCATCGGGCAGCGGTCGGATGGACCCTCGCCCTCACGGCACTCGGAGCAGTCACCGGCCTCGTCTGGGACGGACCGTTCCTCGCCGTCACCTGCGGCCTCTCGCTGGGAGGCGGCGCGGCCCTGGGCACGGCCCTGTCGCGCCGCCGGATGATGACGACCATCCAGGAGGACCGGGGCAAGGCCGTCGCCCTCGGGTACGCCGACGGGATCGGGGAGATGGTGGTGCTGGGGATATCCGCCTACGGAGTCTCCGTCTTCCCGCTCTCCGGCCCCGACGCGGTGCACCCCGCCGAGCGCACGGCGCGCCGCGAGGCCGCGTACCGGCTCACCGCGGCCGACAACCTCCCGCACCACATCCGCGAGGCCGCGGCCGCCGCGCTCGAAGCGATCGACGAAGAACGCGACGTGGAGGCCCGGTCCGCCATCGAGGACCTCATGAAGGCGGTCCACGAACAGCGCCGCGCCGCCTGACCTCCGACACGGCCCCGGCCCCGGGGCCCGCGGGGCGCGGCCCGGCCGACGCCGCGCCGAGGAGCTCATCGCCCGGACGGACCCCGGCGGCATCGACCCGCCCGATGGCGGGTAGACGGGACGACGGCTGCACATAAGGTGTCATCTGCTGAGGTCTCCACTGACCTGGCAAAACGCAGCTGTGGAGCCGATCCGGCCGATCTGGGAGCCGCCCCGTGTTCTATTACCTGCTCAAGTACGTCGTCCTGGGGCCGCTGCTGCGGTTGTTCTTCCGCCCCGTCATCGAGGGCGCGGAGCACATTCCGGCGGACGGCGCGGCGATCGTCGCCGGTAATCATCTGTCCTTCTCCGACCACTTCCTGATGCCAGCGATCATCAAACGCCGCATCACCTTCCTCGCGAAGGCCGAGTACTTCACCGGTCCCGGAGTGAAGGGCCGGCTGACCGCCGCGTTCTTCCGGAGCGCCGGCCAGATCCCGGTGGACCGGTCCGGCAAGGAGGCGGGGCAGGCGGCGATCCGCGAGGGGCTCGGCGTGCTGAGCAAGGGTGAGCTGCTGGGCATCTATCCGGAGGGCACCCGTTCGCACGACGGACGGCTCTACAAGGGCAAGGTCGGGGTCGCGGTCATGGCGATCAGGGCACAGGTGCCGGTGGTGCCGTGCGCCATGGTCGGCACATTCGAGATCCAGCCGCCCGGCAAGGTCGTACCGCGCATCAAACAGGTCACCATCCGCTTCGGCCGGCCGCTGGACTTCTCCCGCTACGCCGGTCTGGAGAACGAGAAGGCGGCGGTCCGGGCGGTCACCGACGAGATCATGTACGCGATCCTCGGCCTCTCCGGCCAGGAGTACGTCGACGAGTACGCGGTCAAGGTGAAGGCCGCCGAACAGGAGGAACGTCCGGGAAAGTTCCCGAAACTCCGACGCTGAGGGCGGATTCGCGGTCCGTGAACCCCGCTGGTCGGGGCCCCGTACCGGCCCTAGCGTGCGGAGCATGAGCAAAGGACACGCATGGGTGCTGGGAGCGACGGGCCAGATCGGGCGGGCCGCGGTGCGCTCACTCGTCGAGGACGGCTGGACGGTGACCGCGGCCTCGCGCGGCGGCGGCCGTGACGACCGCTGGGACGAGGGGGTACGCACGGCGGCACTGGACCGCGACAAGGAGGGAGCGCTCGCGGCGGCGCTCGGTGACGGCTGCGACGTACTGGTCGACATGGTGGCGTACGGGAGGCAGCACGCCCGGCAGCTGACGGACCTCGCGGACCGGATCGGCTCGGCCGTGGTCGTCTCCAGCGGTGCGGTGTACGAGGACGACCGCGGCCGCAGTTTCGATACGCAGGGCGAACCCGACGGGTCGCCGTGCTACCCGGTACCGATCCCGGAGTCGCAGTCCACCGTCCCACCGGGCGAGGCCACGTACGTGACGCGGAAGATCCAGCTGGAACGGGATCTCCTCGCGGCGGGGGACACACTGCCCGTCACCCTGTTGCGGGCGGGCGCCGTTCACGGTCCGTACTGCCGCTCACCGCGCGAGCTCTACTTCGTGAAACGCGCTCTGGACGGCCGCGCCCGGCGCGTGCTGGCGTACGGGGGAAAGTCGCGCTTCCATCCGCTGCACGCGGCCAACGCCGCCGAACTGATCCGGCTGGCCGCGCTGCGGCCCGGCTCCCGGGTGCTCAACGCCGCCGACCCCCAGGCGTCGACGGTCGCGGAGATCGGCGAGGCGGTCGACGCGGTGCTGGGGCGGGAGACGGAGACCGTGCTGATGCCGGGCGCCGCCGCGCCCGACGGCGTCGGTCTGTCGCCCTGGGGAGCCCCGCATCCCATCGTGTACGACACGACGGCCGCCGAACGCGAGCTCGGCTACCGGCCGGTGACGGGCTATGCCGAGTCGCTCCCGGAATCCGTCGAGTGGATCACCGCGCACCTGGCGGGACGTGACTGGACGGACGCCTACCCCGCCATGGCGCGGTCGTACGGCACGGGGCTCTTCGACTACGCGGCGGAGGACGCCTGGCTGGAGCGGTACGACCGGACGGGGTGACACGGGGTTCAGCCGGCCGCGGCCGTCAGCTCGTCGTGCGCACGGTCCAGCACGGCCCGCAGCTCCCTCGCGTCGGCGGCCACCGCCGTCACCAGCACGGCGGGTCCGGCGAGGCGGGTGAGCACGGCGGTCGGCCCCAGCAGCCCGCTCTCCGGAGCCTTGTCGTCGAATGACGGCTCCACGACGAGCAGTTGGCCGACGGCCCGATGACCGCCGAGCACGGCCGGGCCGTCCCAGCCGCCGGGGGCGCCGGGCCCGTACGCCACCTGCTGGTCCAGGAGCGGGCGCCCGGCACGGCGGACGGTGAGCCTGCTGAGAAGGGTGCCGGGGCTCTCCCCGTGGCGGCCGAGGATCTGCTCCTCGCGCAGCACCAGCCGTGCGGTGGAGGCGAGTTCGGCGGTGGTCCGCATGTCGAGTTCGCTGCCGTGGGCGGAGATGAGCTGTTCCGGCAGCCAGTCGAGTGCCGCCCCCTCCCCCGCCATGAGCCGTACCTCGTAGTGGGCGGGTCCGGACTCCGGCCCGGGGCCGGGCAGGGCGACGGTGGCCGCCGCCGAGTCGACGGTGAGCCGGGCTCCGGGCTCGGCCCGCGCCTCGATGGCGAGCCGGTCACCGCCGAGCGGTCCGCTCATCGCGCCGACGACGGTGACACGGACCGACCCGGGTGACACGGACCTGGTCCGCCGCAGGGCGAGCGGCCCCTCGCTCTCCAGGACGGGCAGCGACATGGCGCCCCGGCTGTCGCGTACGGCGGTGATGCGGGCGGTGGCCCGGACGCTCATGCGTTCCAGGAGGCGAGCTGCCCCCGTACCCAGGCGGCGACGGGTCCGACACCCTCGCCGGAGGTGAGCGAGGTGAGCAGGACGGGCAGTTCGCCCCGCTGCTGTGCGGCGTCGCGCGCCATCCGGCCGAGGTCGGAGCCGACGTAGGGGGCCAGATCGGTCTTGTTGATCACGAGCAGGTCGGAGGTGGTGACGCCGGGCCCGCCCTTGCGCGGGATGTCGTCACCGCCGGCCACGTCGATGATGAAGATCTGGGCGTCGACGAGCCCCTTGGAGAAGGTGGCCGTGAGGTTGTCGCCGCCGGATTCGACGAGGATGAGGTCGAGCGGCCCCACCGCGTCCTCCAGGTCCTCGACGGCTTCGAGGTTGGCGGATATGTCGTCGCGGATGGCGGTGTGCGGGCAGGCTCCGGTCTCGACGGCCTGGATCCGCTCGGGCGGCAGTACCGCGTTGCGCAGGAGGAACGCGGCGTCCTCGCGGGTGTAGATGTCGTTGGTGACGACCGCGAGGGACAGCTCGTCGCGCAGGGTGCGGCAGAGTGCGGCCACGGTGGCGGTCTTGCCGGAGCCGACCGGTCCGCCGAGCCCGATGCGCAGGGCCCGCCGGGTGCCGTCGGGGCGTGCGGCGTCGGCACCGACCGCGGCCGGGCCGGGGTGGGAGTGGTCGAGGTGCATGGTGCGGCTCCTGTGCTGTGTCGGGGCAACGAGCGGGTCTGCGGGACGGAGTGGTTGCGGAGCGGGGTTATGAGGCGAACAGCCGGACCGGCCAGGCGGCGTGGGCCTCGGCGGTGATGTCGAGCAGCGGGGCCGACGCGGCGGGCAGTTCGTCGATGCCGCCGCGGGCGGCGGCGGCCGCCAGTCCGGCGACGTGGTCGAGGTCGGGGGCGAGCCGGGCGAGGACCGCGGTGGCGTCGAACGGGTTGAGGGAGAGCAGCCGGACGACCGCCGTGGCCGGTCCGCTCACCGCTTCGTACGCGGCGCAGTGCGCGGCGTCCTCGGGCCCGAGCCCTGCCGCGCGGGCGGTGAGGCCCAGCACGACGGGCTGATGGGCGCCGCGCGGGCGGTCCCGCGCGAGCGCGTCGAGTTCGCCGCTGGGCCACGTCGCACGGGCTGCCCGCATCAGCTGGCGGCCGAGCCTGCGCGCGACCGCGCGCAGCGCCGGTGAGGGCGTGCGGGCGTCGGCGGCCTCGTCGAGGGCGAGCGGGTCGTGCCCGTGGGCGGCCGCCGCGGCGAGCGCCGCAGCGGTGAGCCCGGTGGTGTGGAGGCGGCCCCGGCAGAAGTCGGCGAGGTCTTCTGCGTTGCGGATGCGTCCTGCCCCGACGGCCGGTTCGGCGCCACCGGAGTGGGCGTGGCCGCCGGCGGGGAACCGGCCGTCGGCCAGGACGAGCAGGGCTGCACGGCTCATCAGGTGACCGCTCTCAGAAGAGGAAGTAGCGCTGGGCCATGGGGAGTTCGGAGGCGGGGTCCGGTTCGACCCGTTCGCCGTCGATGGTCACCGCGAAGCTGTCGGGGTCGACGTCGACCCGCGGCAGCGCGTCGTTCTCGCGCATGTCGGCCTTGCCGACCCCGCGGGTGCTGGTGATCGGGACGAACCGCTTTCCGAGTGCGAGCCGCTCGGGCAGGCCGTCCTCGATGGCCGCCGCTGCCACGAAGTTGAACGAGTTGGCGGCCGGTGCCCGGCCGACGGCGCCGAACATGGGCCGGGGCAGAACGGGCTGCGGAGTGGGTATGGAGGCGTTGGCGTCACCCATCTGCGCGTAAGCGATCTGGCCGCCCTTGATGACGGTCTGCGGCTTCACTCCGAAGAACGCCGGTTCCCACAGCACCAGATCGGCGAGCTTGCCGGTCTCGACGGAGCCGATCTCCTGGTCGAGGCCCTGGGCCACCGCGGGATTGATGGTGTATTTGGCGACATAGCGACGGACTCGGTGGTTGTCCGCGCGCCCGTCACCCGGCAGCGCGCCGCGGCGCCTCTTCATCACGTGCGCGGTCTGCCAGGTGCGCAGGACGACCTCACCGATGCGGCCCATGGCCTGGGAGTCGGACGAGATGATCGAGATGGCGCCGAGGTCGTGGAGGATGTCCTCCGCCGCGATGGTGGAGGGCCGGATCCGCGATTCGGCGAAGGCGAGGTCCTCCGGTACGGCCGGGTTGAGGTGATGGCAGACCATCAGCATGTCGAGGTGTTCCTCGATGGTGTTGACGGTGTGCGGCCGGGTCGGGTTGGTGGAACTGGGCAGGACGTACGGCTCAGAGACGACACTGATGATGTCGGGCGCGTGCCCGCCGCCCGCCCCCTCGGTGTGGTAAGCGTGGATGGAGCGCCCCGCGATGGCGGCCAGGGTGTCGGCGACGAACCCGGCCTCGTTCAGCGTGTCGGTGTGGATGGCGAGCTGGGCGCCGGTCTCCTCGCAGACACCGAGGCAGGCGTCGATGACGGCCGGCGTCGCCCCCCAGTCCTCGTGGATCTTGAAGCCGAGTGCACCTGCCCGCAGTTGGGAGTGCATGGCGTCACGGGACATGGTGTTGCCCTTGCCGAGCAGGCCGATGTTGAGGGGGTACGCCTCCAGCGCCGCGAACATCCGGGCCAGGTGCCAGGGGCCCGGGGTGATGGTGGTGGCCTTGGTGCCCTCGGCCGGGCCGGTGCCGCCGCCGACGAGGGTGGTGATGCCGGAGGAGAGTGCCTGGTCCATGAGGGTCGGCGAGATGAAGTGCACATGCGCGTCGATGGCGCCCGCGGTGATGAACTTCCCGTTGCCCGCGATGATTTCGGTCTCCGGGCCGATGACCAGCTCCGGATGGACGCCGTCCATGGTGTCCGGGTTGCCGGCCTTGCCGATGCCGGTGATCCGGCCGTCGCGGATGCCGATGTCCGCCTTGACGATGCCCCAGTGGTCGATGATGACGGCGCCGGTGACGACCGTGTCGGGGGCGCCCTCCGCGCGGGTGGTGCGGGCCTGGCCCATGGACTCACGGATCACCTTGCCGCCCCCGAACACCGCCTCGTCGCCCGCGAGTCCGGGTCCGCCACTGCGGTCCTCCTCGATCTCCACGAGCAGATCGGTGTCGGCGAGACGGATCCGGTCGCCGGTGGTGGGACCGAACAGGTCCGCGTACACGGCGCGATGGAGTTCAGTCATCGAGAGCACCTCCGGTCTCGCCGCGCAGGCCCGGGACGATCCGCCGGCCGGCCAGGGGGACGAGTTCGATGTCGACGGGTATGCCGGGCTCGAAGCGGACGGCGGTTCCGGCGGCGATGTTCAGCCGCAGACCGCGGGCCGCCGTCCGGTCGAACTCCAGGCCGGGGTTGGCCTCGGCGAAGTGGTAGTGCGAGCCGACCTGGACCGGCCGGTCGGCTGCGTTGAGCACGGTGAGGCGCGTCATGGGCCGCCCCGCGTTGAGCGGCACCGGCCCGTCCGCGTACAGGATCTCGCCCGGAGTCATCGGCGGCCCGTCAGACGATCGGGTCGTGGACGGTGACGAGCTTGGTGCCGTCCGGGAAGGTCGCCTCGACCTGCACGTCATGGATCATCTCGGCTATGCCGTCCATGACGTCGTCGCGGCTGAGCACCTTGCGCCCGGACGCCATCAGTTCCGTGACGGTGCGGCCGTCGCGGGCACCCTCCATCAGATAGGAGGTGATGAGGGCCACCGCTTCCGGGTGGTTGAGCCGCAGTCCGCGGGCGCGGCGCTTCTCCGCCACATCCGCGGCTACGTGAATGAGCAGACGTTCCTGCTCGTGCGGGGTCAGTTGCACGTGTCCACCTCACAGTCGTCCGCCCAGTACCGGCCCTGGGCGCAGCGCGACACTAGCCGCCCTCAACAGACTGTTGAACGTCGAACCGGTGTCACGCGGCGAGGTATTGCACGTTAGAGCCGAAGTTTTTCCGACGCGTTAACTGATCTTTTGCACATCCATGGACATGAGCCCCCGCAGCCCGCCCTCCAGGGTCTCGGGGCCGAGGTCACCGAACAGGGCGGTCTGGACGATGAATCCCTGGGCGGTGGCGATCAGCGTGCGGACGACCTGCTCGTCCGGCACATCGGCGGTGAGCACGCCCCGCTCCCGGTACAGCCCGACCAGCTCGGACCAGGACGCCCGCAGCCCGTCGTACGCCTCGGTCAGGGTGGCCGCCAGCCGCTCGCTGCGCAGGGTCTCGGACCACACCTGCACGATGAGCCCGGCGTACGCCCGCCGGTCCAGCCCGCGCCCGCCGTCCACGCCTTCGGCGAAGAGGGTGCGCACCACGCGGCCGATCAGCACATCAGGCGTGGGCGGCGGGCTGACCTTCGCCGCCCGCTCAAACGCCTGTCGGACACCCCCGACCGCCTCCCCGGCGATGGCCGCGATCAGATCCTCCTTGCCGCTGAAATAGCGGTAGACCGCACCGGCCGACAGCCCGACCTCCTTGAGCACGTCCTGCATCGAGGTGCCGTGGAACCCGTCGCGGGCGAAGCAGCGCGCGGCGCCGTCGAGGATCTGCCGGCGGCGGGCGTCGAGGTGTTCCTGGGATACACGAGCCATACCCCAATGTAAAACGAACGTTCTTTCTTGACAAGCTTCCGAATTCGGCGGGACAGTGGGGCCTCACGTAAAACGAACGATCATTCTCTTTGAATCGAGGCGCCCGTCATGCCCGCTGCCCCCAACCGTCGCCTGGTGGCGGTCGTCCTCCTGGTGCCCACCGTGGTGGCCCTCGCCCTCTGGGCCTTCGCCTGGCCCGCCGCCCGGATGGCACCGCGCGAGCTGCCCGTCGGCGTCATCGGCTCCGGACCGGCCGCCGATCAGCTCCAGGAACGGCTCGAAGAGCACGACGGCGCCTTCGAGATCCACCGCTACGACTCCGGGACCGCCGCCCGTACCGCTATCGAGCACCGCTCCGTATACGGCGCGGTGGCGGTGACCGCGAAGGGCCCCGAGCTGCTGACCGCGTCCGCGGCGAGCCCGGTCGTCGCCCAGCTGCTGCACGACGCGGTCACCGCCCAGGCCCCGGACGGCATCGCGGTCCCGGTCACGGACGTGGTGGCGGCGCCGGCCGCGGATCCGCGCGGCAGCGTCCTCGGAGCGAGCATCCTGCCCCTGGCGATCGCGGGCGTGGCCGCCGGCGCCGCGGTGACCCTGCTGGGCCTGCGCGGCGGCCGGGCGGTCACGGCCCTGCTCGGGGTCGCCGCCCTCGTGGGCATGGTGTCCGCCGCACTCACGGACAGCTGGCTCGGGGTGATGACCGGCGGCTGGTGGAGCGAGGCGGGCGCGTTCGGTCTCACGGTGCTCGCGATCGGTGCGACGGTGGCCGGGCTCGCCGCGTTGATCGGCACGGCGGGCGTCGGGCTGGGGTCGTTGCTGATGGTGCTGGTGGGCAACCCCTTCTCGGGCGTCACCAGCGCACCCGAACTGCTCCCCCGGCCGGTCGGCACGCTGGGCCAGTGGCTGCCGCCGGGCGCGGGCGGATCACTGCTGCGGTCCGTCGCGTTCTTCGACGGCAACGCGGCGGGCCGGGCACTCCTGGCCCTCACCCTGTGGGCCGCCCTGGGGCTGGCCGCGGTGCTCATCGGCGGCCGCCGCAAGACCGCGACCACGGAATCCGCCACCGAACCCGAGCGCCACCCCGCGCTGTCCGGCTGACACCTCCCGCCAGGACACGCCGTGTACCCCCGCCCTCCGCGGGCGGGGGTACACGGCGTTCCCGTGTCAGTTCCCCGGATCGTGCTGCCGCCGGTGCTCCGCGGCGATTCCGAAGCGGTGCCGTTCGCCGGGAGCGGCCGGCGAAGAGCCGATCGAGGAGACCGAGCTGATCACCTGCTCCTGCTCCGCCGCCTCCTCGTCCTCAAGTCGCTCCAGGTCAGCGGCCGACACGAACGCCACGAGCGGCTTGCCGTGCCGCGTCACGACCACCCGCTCACCGCCGTAGACGACACGGTTGATCAGTTCGGCGAGCTCAGCTCGGGCTTGCGTCACCGGAATCTCGTAGGCCATGCTCCCTAGCTTATGCAACGGCCACCTGGTCCGCTGTGGTACAGAGCGATCGCGAATGTCCAGGTCAGAGGCTTTCTGCTGCCCCCGTGCCCACTCGGTTGTGAGAGATGCGTGAGACGAGGTGAGAAGTGGAGCCTGCTGGTCGCCCCGGATCCTGGCGCGCCTACGAGCTGGGGCGCCAGTCGGCATGGCGGGTACGGGCCTCAGGAGTCGGGCTGTTCAAGACGTACAGGCATCGGTTGACGGTTCGCCGGACACGTGTTGCCCCCACTCGTCTGACGTGGGTGCTCCTACGTCTGAGCACAGTGCGGCATACAAGTCCTTGAACGACCGCACCTTGGCGAGGTAGACCGTGCCGTCGTCGTTGGTGGCGGCGAGGAGATTCCCGTCCGGGCTGAACACCACCCCGGTCACGGGGTCGGGAAATGCGGGCAGTATGCCGTTTCGCTCCTGATCATCGAGGAGTTGGGCCATGGCGTCGCGTGCTTGGCTCGTGGGGAGGGCGCGCCAGGCCGCGGCGGCGAGGCGGCGGGCGGTGACGGGGTGGGCGGTGCTGATACTGAGGCTCTCCGCGGCGAGTTGGCGGGAGAGTGCGACGGCGTGTTGCTGGGAGGCTTCGGTGGCCGCGAGGGAGGCGATGGCGGCCAGGGTGATCGCGGTGGCGGTCAGAGCTGCCAGCAAGGCGAGGAAGGTGCGGCGGATGCGGGTGCCGCGGCGGGCTGTGCGGTGGCCGGTCCGGAGGAACTCCGCCGCGTCGGCGGTGGGCTGTGGATAGCGCTCGGGGTCGGCTGTCCAGCGGTCGGCCGCGGCGCGGGCCTCGGCCAGCCGGGCGGCCGGGTACAGGTACGCCTTGTGCTTGTCGTGGTCGAGCCAGGCGGTGGTGTCGGTCAGCAGTTGGCTGTGCAGAGCCCGGTCCAGGCGGTCGCCCTCCAGCCACGCGGTGAGCTGGTGCCAGGAGGTCAGCAGCACGTCGTGGGCGATCTCGACGCCGGTGCCGTCGGTGACCAGGAGCCGGTCCGCGGCAAACGCCGCGACCACCGCGTCCACCTCGGCCGCGTCCGCGGTGCACGCCGCCCGGAGCTGCGCGACGCTCAGGCGGCGGCGCGCCAGCCGCCCGTCGGGGGCCACGATCGTCAACAGCGTGAACACCACACCCGCGGTCGTCTGCCGTTCGGGGGGCAGGGTCCCGTAGAGGGTCTGGGCGCTGCGGTTGACCGCGTCGGTGGTCCCGCCGCCGCGCCGGTAGGCCCGCAGGCCCAGTTCCCCGCCGGGTTCGCGCTGCTCCCATGCGGCGTACATCACCTGGGAGACCAGGGGCAGCACTCCCGCTCCGAAGCCCTCCGTGGCCGGGTCGCCGGAGCGCACCTCTGCCACGACCGCGTCGACGACCGCTTCGTCGACACCACGGCCCGCTTCGGCGGCCGGGCCCGTGACCGCGGACCGCAGCTCCGCCTCGCTCATCGGTGTGATCGCGAATACCTCGGCGTCGATCGCCTCGGCCAGCAGCGGGAAGCGCAGCGCCTGGTCCAGGAAGTCACCCCGGACTGCTGCCACCACCATCGCGGCCGGTGCTCCGCCCGGCTCGGCCGGGACCGTCGCCGCTCGTAGCGCCGGGAGGAACGCGGCGCGCTCCTCCCGGCCGTGTTCGCTCTCCTGGGCGAGCGTGAACAGTTCCTCCAGCTGATCGATCACCAGCACCAGCCGGGGCGCCGGCCCACCCCCACCGGGGCCCGTGCCGATCCCCGCAGCCAGGTCTGTGCCGGTGCGGGTCGCGCGGTTCACCTGCTCGATCAGTTGAGGCGCGGTCCGGGGTGCGTCCCGCAGCGAGCGGTGCACCGACGTCACGTCCACTCCGGCCAGATCGGCCAGCCCGTGGGCCCGTTTCCACAGCGGCTGCCCTTTGGGAGTCATGCTCAGCACCGGCCAGCGCCCCAGCTCACCGCGTGCCAGGAGCGGTAACATCCCGGCCTGGAGCAGCGACGATTTTCCCGCTCCCGAGGCTCCCACCACCACCAGCATGCCTCGGGGCAGTCGCGTCATCAGCCGTTCGACCAGCCGCTCGGCCACCGCGTCGCGGCCGTAGAACACCCGCTCGTGCCGCTGGAGGAAAGGCGCCAGTCCCAGATACGGGCAGTCCGACCAGGCACCCTCCGGGATCAGCTCCTCCGCGGACCGCACATGGATGTGGGAGCCTCCTTCGATCCATGTGAAGTCCCGGCCCTGGTACAGGGTGCCCTGCGAACCGCCGCTGACCCCGTTACGGACAGCGGCGGCGTCGGCCGCCGCGGACTCCGCCTCGTCACGCGTTTTTACCCCCGTCGCAGACCTCGGCCCTGACGACCCTCGCGGGCACGCCACACTCGTCGCGGGCTCGACCACACGCGTATCTGCAGGGCGGACAACCGGACACCACCGCGCACAGAATCCAGCACCTGGTACCCCGGAGTCCCGATGCGCGCACGCTACTCCCCACGCCGCACAGGACCCGCCGGCCCCAGCAAGAACGAGCCGGAATCCCGGTAGTCACCGCGCCCGCCGGGTGGCTGCCCGGCGCTACGAACTCTCCTCCCCGGCTCGGGCCGAAGGCCCGGGGGTGCCGAACCGCACTCAGAGGATGTGCGCTGCCCGGAAAACCGGCGCGTGGAACTCCCCGTCGGAGATGGTGTCGAGAAGAGCCTCCCGCAGAGACCCGGACGGCATCGGGCCTCTGCGGAAGTCGTGCGGTACGTGACCGGCGTGCCGAATCCGGTCACCGGACGGGCCGGGCCTGGTCCGGATTCCGGAAGGCCTCCTCTCGTCGCTGCCACCGGCCGGCGGCAGCGATCCGCTGCCCGTCAGCCGATGTTCGGCCCGTTGTCGTTGGACAGGTCCAGACCGAACCGGGCTCCCGGCACGAGGGCGCCCAGGTCGACCGGGTTGAACGCGAAGGCGCCCGTCGTGGTCAGGCCGGCGGCGGCGCCGCGCAGCGACCACACCGCACCACCGTCCGCGACCGCGCCGAGGTTCTCGTCGGGGGCGCCGGCCGCCAGATCCGCCTTGCCGTCGCCGGTGATGTCGAGCAGCCGGACCGAGCCGCCGAAGTGGTCACCGCTCTCCGCCACCCCGGGCATGCCGCTCGTGTCCTGGTGGAACGACTTCGCGCCGGTGCCGCTCAGACCACCCGCGCCGCCCTTCAGCAGCACCACCGCGCCCGCTCCCTTGACCGACTCGATGGCCTCGAAGGGCACCCCCACGGCCAGATCGGCGTACCCGTCGCCGTTCACGTCACCCGCCCCGAGACGGGCGCCGAACTGGTCACCCTTCTCGCTCGCCCCGGGCACGCCCGAGGTGTCCTGGGTGATCGTCCTGGTCCGGGTGGTGCTCGGCCCGGACGCGGAACCGTAGTAGATCTTGACGGTTCCCGGGTCCGTGGGCAGGTCCTCCGTGATGCCGTTCGGGATCACCCGGGTGGCGAGGTCGTCCTTGCCGTCCTTGTCGAAGTCACCGACCGCCGTGGCCGCGGCGCCGGGGAGCGGGGTGGACTTCGTGGACAGGCCCTTGGGGGTGCCCAGCCACAGCTTGCCGCCCTCGGCGTGGTTCTCGTACACGTAGAACGTGCACAGGTCGTCGATGCCGTCGCCGTTGAAGTCACCGGCCGCGGTGTCCGACATGGTGTTGTCCGTGCTGAACATGTTGATCCGCTGCTCGCGGGCGGGCGCCCCGGCCCGGGTGAACGGCCCGTAGAGCACGTTGCGGAAATCCCCGTCGTCGCCGTGAAGCATCATCAGGTCCGTCGTCCCGTCGCCGTCGAAGTCACCGGCGGTGAGGTTGTCCCCCACCTGAGTGTCGCTCGAAGCCGGTATACGGACCGCGCCCTGCCCGGTGATGCCGCCGGTGCGGCCCCACAGCACGATGACGGAGCCGTTGATGGCGGAGCCTTCGAACAGGAACGATTCGTGGGTGACCAGGGCGAGGTCGGTCAGCCCGTCGTGGTCGAGGTCCTCGGCGAACATCCGGTAGCCGAAGCCGTGGTCGTCCCCGGGCACCCCCGGCACGCCCGGGGTGTTCTGATCGATGACCGTGGTGTTCGCCGTCGTCAGGCCCTTGGCCGAGCCGTAGCTGACGGTGATGTAGCCGGCCCAGGAATGGCCGGCCACCGGGGCGGCGGGGGCGGCGACCGCGAGGTCCTGATAGCCGTCCCCGTTGAAGTCCTCGCGCACGGTGGTAGCTGCTGTGCCTCCGGCCGTACCCGCGGGCGTGCCGCCGGGAGCTGCGACGGCCGCGCCGCCGGACAACGCCGTGGCAGCACAGACGGCTATGGCCAGCATGGTGCGAATGCCCACGAAGTTCTCCTTGGTCGCGTACGCGGAGCCAGCGGCGTACGAGGGGTGAGGGCTCGCATAGGAGACACCCGCGACACTCAGAAGGTTGCCCCGTGTACGGATGGTGAACTCGACTGGGGGGCAAGGGAGTCGGGCGGGGCCGGTAGACGCCTCGGCTTGGTGCCGCTGGGCCGGACCGTCGCTCCCCGCGTTGCCGCGCAGGACGCCCAGAATCTTGCCGGCCTCATGCAGGCCCTGAACCGCGCGGTCGGCCACATCGGCGATGTGCGGGTTCACCCAAGCCAGAAAGCGACTCGGCATCAAGGAGCCGCGCCCTCCGCGTGACGACGGCAGTTGGACGACAGGCCGTAGCCCCCTCTCCGGTGGCCTCGACACCCCGTTTCCCTGTCGGCCGCCGAAGAGGGCCTCAACACACCACCAAATCCGAGAGGTCCAGCACCATGTACTCCCATCACAAGCTTCTGTACGTCCTGTACATTTTTTGCAGAAGCGTGCGCAGGCGCCCTCACGGACCCCTGCGCGCCCCGGAGGAGAGGTCTTCGCCATGCACCGCCCCGCCGCCCGCTACGTACTGCCCGAGTTCACCGAGCGCACGTCCCAGGGGACCCGCACGCTCGACCCGTACTCCAAGCTGCTGGCCGAACGCGTCGTCTTTCTGGGCACCCAGGTCGACGATGTCGCGGCCAACGACCTGGTCGCCCAGTTCATGTACCTGGAACACAACGAACCCGACCGGCCCATCCAGCTCTACATCAACTCCCCCGGCGGCTCGTTCGCAGCCATGACCGCCGTCTACGACGCGATGGCGTTCCTCACCTGCGAGGTGGAGACCTTCTGCCTCGGCCAGGCGGGCGCCGCAGCGGCCGTACTGCTGGCCGCGGGAGCCCCCGGCCGACGGCACGCGCTGCCCGGCGCGCACGGGTCGTGCTGCAGCAGCCGGAACTCGCCGAACCCGTGCAGGGGCAGCCGTCCGATCTGGAGATCGAGGCCCGGGAACTGGCCAGGATGCGCGAGACGCTGACGGGCATGCTGGTCCGTCACACCGGCCGCTCCGCCGAACAGGTCACCACCGACACCGAGCGCGATCTCATCCTCGACGCCGAGGGCGCCAAGACCTATGGACTGATCGACCACATCGTGCAGAGCCGGGGGCCCGTGCCGCCGCCCGTCGCCCGGTGAACCCCCGATGCAGCCACCGGAGTTCCCGCCGCTGCCCGCCCTGACCCGCGCGGAGGGCGAGTTCATCGACCGCTATCTGCAAGTCGTCGACCAGGTGGGCCGGATCAATCCGGCCCGCGCCGACGACACCTACCGGGCCCTGCGCGCCGCCCAGGCACTCGCCTCGCACGCCGCGGCGCTGCGGGACGCGCTCGCGTTGATGCATGAGCGGGGTGAGGCCCGGATCCACTCCGCCACGTTGGCGCGGGCGCTACGGGTACTGGACGGCGAGCGTCGCGCCGGGCGGGTCACCGTGCCGCCGGCCCACACGAGTTGATCAACTCACCTGCGCCGACACGCCCGACGGGTGGACCGAATTCTCTCGCTCGTTCGGCGTAGGTGATACCTCGCACGAGGGACAGCTCAACTTGCGCTTTCGAGATGGGCTATGGGTGAAATCTCCCGTTCCGCCGCTGGTACGGCACCGGCGGGGGACCTCCGGCACCTCCCCGAAAGGCCTCCTGTCCACCCGAACAGCTCAGTCGTGACGAGCCTCACATATCACCGTTTCACCTCGGAAATCCGGCGTTCGGTGAGTCAAGATCCCTGGGACGACAAGCCCCCGCCACCGCGGCGGGGCGGTCCGGGCGGACGCCGAGTCCTGCCGCTGTCCGGATGCCTGGTCGACAGGAGTGGATCGGCAGGAGTGGAGGACCCGAGCACAACGGGCCGACCGGACCTCCGGTTGTCCCTCGGGGTGAAGCCGCCTTGTGCGGCCGGGCAACTTCGCCAGCCCGAACCCGACAGGTCATCCTTCACAGGCGGCTGACGAAGGGTTGCGCATGAGTGCGCAGGTTCATGTCCCGTCTCTGCTCGGCCGGGCCGCGACGGCCTCGGCCATGACTCTCGCCGCTGTCGGCGGCACGCTGTTCGTCCCCGGCGCCGTGACCGACGCCCAGGCCGCCACTCATTCGATGAAGGCGCTCAACATCGCCGCGTCGAAGAAGGGATCGCCGTACCGGTGGGGCGCAAGCGGCCCCAGCCGTTTCGACTGTTCAGGGCTGACGCTGTACTCGTTCAAGAAGGCGGGCAAGAATCTCCCGCGCACGGCCCAGCAGCAGTACAACAAGACCCGCCACATCTCGGCCTCGAAGCGGCAACGCGGCGATCTGGTCTTCTTCCACTCCGGCCGCAGCGTGTTCCACGTGGGCATCTACGCGGGCAGCGGCAAGATCTGGCACTCGCCGAAGACGGGCGCCGTGGTCCGGCTGGAGAGGATCTGGACGAAGAGCGTCTACTACGGGCGGGTCCGCTGACGTCTCCGCCCCGCCACCGGATCCGCACCTGAGATCAGCGCAACAGGGTGCCGGTCACCAGCACAGCCCCGAGTGCGGTGAGTGCCGCGCCGCTGCCGCCCTCGATCGCGCGGGCGGTGCGCGGCCGGCGCAGCCACCGGCCAAGGCGGTCCACCAGGAGCGCCACGGCCGGGAACCAGACCAGTGCGAGCAGCACGACGATCGCGGCCAGCAGCAGCGTCCTGGGCAGCGGGTCGGCGCCGGCGGGGACGAACTGCGGAAGCAGGCTGAGGAAGAGCACCGGCGCCTTGGGGTTCAGGGCGTTGGTCAGGAAGCCCTGGCGCAGTGCGCGTCGCGTCCCGATGACGGCCTGCCCGCTGTCCGGCCGGTCCCCCGCGGCTTCGGCGGCGTGCGCCCGCCCGTCGCGGCGCAGGGCGGTGCGCAGCGCGCTGATGCCCAGGTAGAGCACGTACGCCCCGCCGAGGAGCTGAACCGTGCGGAAGAGCACCGGGACCGCCACCAGTACGGCGGCCAGTCCGGCGACGGCGAGCGCGGTGTGGACGAGCAGGCCCCCGGCGACGCCGAGCGCGGTCGCCACCCCCGCCGACCGCGAGGCGAGAGCGTTGCGTACGACGACGGTGAAATCCGCTCCGGGCAGCGCGACCATGGCGGCGGCGACTCCGAGGAAGGCGGTCAGTTGGGCGTCCATGGCTCCACCCTGGACCCGAACGGCCTTTAGCATGTACTTGCAATCTTGTGGGTCTGCCAAAAGGAATGCTTAATGTACGACCCGACACGGCTCGCGGCGCTGGTGGCCGTCGCCGAGGCCGGTTCGATCACCCGGGCCGCCGCCCGCCTGGGCTACACCGCTCCCGCGCTCTCCCAGCAGCTCGCCAAGCTGGAGCGGGAGGCCGGTGCCGCGCTGCTGGTCCGGCACCATCGAGGAGCCCGTCTCACGGCCGCGGGCGAGCTGCTCGCCGGCCGGGCCAGGCGGGTCCTGGACGAGATGGACCAGGCCCGCCACGAGCTGGCCCGCCTGGCCGGGCTCTCCGGCGGACGGCTGCGGGTCGGCACCTTCACCACGGCCGGCATCCATCTGCTGCCTCCCGTGCTGAGCGCCTTCCGCCGGGCACATCCGGACGTGGAGCTGGTCGTCACGGAGTACGAGCCGCCGGGCGGCGTCGCGGCGGTGGCGGCGGGCGAGGTCGATCTGGCGCTGACGCACGCGTACGAACCGGCCGCCGCGACGCCGCTGCCCTCGGGCGTCAGCGCCGAGCCGCTGCTGGTCGAGGAACTGGTGCTGATCACCGCCGTCGGGCAGGTCCTGGCCGACGGCAGCGGGCGGCTTCCGGTGACGGACCTGGCGGGCCGGCCGCTGATCAGCAGCGCGCCCACGCATCCGCCGCGGCGCGGGGTGGAGAACGCGCTGGCCGAGGCGGGCGCCCTGCCCGCGGTGGTCTGCGAGTCGCCCGGGTACGCGCTGGTGTGCGCCCTGGTCAGCGCGGGCATCGGGATCGCGGTGGTTCCCGAGATGGTCGCGGCGATGTCGCCGACGCCGCTCTCCGTGCGGAGGCTGGAGCCCGCCGCGTTCCGCCGCACGATCTCGGTGGTACACCGCGGTGACCGGTCGAGCGCCGCGGCGGCGACCCTGCGGGCCCTGCTGCGCAGCGGATTCGGCCGGGCCGCCGTGCCGCAGTGACCCGGGCTGCGGGGCACCGGTCCGGTCAGCCCTGGACGGGGACGTTCCAGGGGAGGGTGATCCAGACGGTCTTGCCGCCGTCGGCGGTGGGTGTGACGGTCAGCCGGCCACCGTACTCCTTGGCCAGGGAGCGGATGATCACCATGCCGCGCCCGTTGTCCTGCTGGACGGCGGCGGGCAGTCGCTGGGGCCAGCGGGGGTGACTGTCCGTCACTCCGAGGTACAGCTGTTCCTCGCGCTCCAGCCGTAGGTCCACGGTGAACGTGGGCGACTGGCCGAATGTGTGCTGGACCGCGTTGGTCGCGAGCTCCGAGACGATCAGCCGGATGGTGTCCGCGGCCTCGTTCCCGTCGGACAGTCCCCATTCGGCCAGCACCCTGGCCACATACCTCCGGGCCGCGGAGACCGAGACCGGCTCGCTCGGCAGAGTGACGCTTGCCTCTTGATGGTCCGCCATGGCCGGCCGCCCCTTTCCCACCCGGAACCGACCCGCGATCGGTCCGTGCTGTGCTTCGCGCCAGATTGCCACTGATGCTGCCCTCTGTAACGACGATCCACCAAGATATGCATATATCTGTCGCTCAAAGCGGTGAACTCCTCGCTGGATGCGGTACGGGAGCGGCACACTGTCCGCTCGGCAGGGAGTGGGAGGGAGGCACCACATGCAGCACGGTCCTGCGGTGCGACGCCGCAAGCTCGGGGAGGAGCTGCGGAGTCTGCGCCATACATCCGGACTCACCAGCCGGGACGCCGCGCAACTGCTCGGGTGGCACCAGTCGAAGGTGAGCCGGATCGAGACAGGTGTCAGCGGGGTGCGGCCGGCGGACGTCACCCGGCTGCTGGACGCGTACGCCGTGGACGACCCGCAGTTGCGGGATGTCCTGAAGGCGCTCGCCGGTTCGGCGGGCGGGGGTGGCGCGGGCTGGTGGCATGCCTACCGCGGCCTCATCCCGCCCCAGTACCGCGACTTCATCAGCCTGGAGTCACAGGCACGCACCGCCCGGACGCTGGAGACCTCGGTGGTGCCGGGCCTGTTGCAGACCGCCGACTACGCACGGGCGGTGACCCGGGCCGCGCTGGACGGGCTGCCGGCCGGCCAGCTGGACTCGCTGGTGGAGGTGCGGCTGGCGCGGCAGGGGGTGCTCCGGAGCGATCCGCCGCTGAGGCTGAGCGCGGTGCTCGACGAGGCGGTGCTGAGGCGTGCGGTCGGCGGCCCGCGGGTGATGAGGGAGCAATTGCGCCATCTCGTGCGGCTGGCTCAACTTCCCCATGTGCAACTTCAGTTGCTGCCCTTCACGGTCGGCGGCTATGTCGGCCTCACCGGACCTTTCGTTATCTTCTCATTTCCGAGCACTTCTGATCTGGATGTGGTCGTTCTTGACCATTTGACGAGTAGCCTCTACCTGGAGCGGAAAGAAGACCTCGAGGCGTACAGCTCGGCCTTCCGCACTCTGCAGGCGCACGCGCTGTCGCCGGAGCACTCGTTGGACCTGATCGCCGCGATCGACCGCGCCGGTCGGTAACTACGGACTGCCCGAGGGGGGCGTCATGTCGGATTGCCTCGCACAGCACGCGTTACGTTGGCGGCGCAGCAGCCGCAGCACGGGAATGAACAACTGCGTGGAAGCCGCGCCGTTCGGCAGCAGGCGGCTGGCCGTGCGCGACTCCAAGGACGTGTCCAGGCCACCGCTCCAGTTCTCGTCGGCGGCCTGGACCTCCTTCGTCTCCGGTCTGAGCATCGGCTCGGTCCGGTGACGCGGCGGCGGACCGGTCACGGCGCCGGACGACGGCGGTGCCGTCTCAGGCGTCCGGAGCGGTCCGCCGTACGATCGCGACCGCGGTCGCGATCTGCTCGTCCGTCAGGTCGGCGCGTGCCGTCAGCCGCAGCCGGGAGATGCCGTCCGGGACCGAGGGCGGCCGGAAGCACCCGACCGCCATACCGGCCGTACGGCAGTCGGCCGCCCAGCTGACCGCGGCGTCGGCCGACGGCGCGCGTACCGAGACCACGGCCGCGTCGGGCCGCACGGCGGCCAGACCGGCCGCGGTCAGCTGTCCGTACAGCGCGGTGGCCACCGCACGGGCCCGGCCCGCCCGTTCCGGTTCGCGGCGCAGCAGCCGCAGGCTGCCGAGCGCGGCGCCGGCGGCGGCCGGGGCGAGTCCGGTGTCGAAGATGAACGTACGCGCGGTGTTGACCAGGTGGTCGATGACACGGGCGGGGCCGAGGACCGCGCCGCCCTGGCTGCCCAGGGACTTGGAGAGGGTGAGCGTGGCGACGACCCCGTCGCCGCCCGCGAGGCCGGCGCCCGCGACCGCGCCGCGACCGCCCTCCCCGAGCACCCCCAGACCGTGCGCGTCGTCGACGAGCAGCGCGGCGCCCTCGTCCCGGCAGACCTCCGCCAGTGCGGCCAGCGGCGCGGCGTCGCCGTCGACGGAGAAGACCGAGTCGGTGACCGCCAGCGCCCTGCCGTCGTGCGCGTGCAGGCTCTTGCGCGCGGCGTCGGGGTCGGCGTGCGGCACGACGGCGGTCTCGGCCCGGGAGAGCCGGCAGCCGTCGACGATCGAGGCGTGATTGCCCGCGTCCGACACGATCAGGGAACCCCGCCCGGTGAGGGCGGTGAGGGCCGCGAGGTTGGCCGCGTAACCGGAGGACAGGACGAGGGCCGCTTCGAAACCGCAGAAATCAGCCAGTTCCCGTTCGAGTTCGGCGTGCAGCACGGTGGAACCGGTGACCAGCCGGGATCCAGTGGCCCCCGCACCCCAGCGGTGGGCCGCGTCGGCCGCTGCCGCGGTCACCTCCGGGTGCCTGGTCAGGCCGAGGTAGTCGTTGCTCGCGAGGTCCAGCAGTTCCGTCTCGGCGGGCCGGGGCCGGAGCGTCCGGACGAGTCCGGAGTCCGCACGGCGGCGCGCCTCGTCGTCGATCCAGTCGAACGGGGCGAAGGCCATGGGCGGTCCCTTTTGTAGGCAACTCACAGACCTTAACCGGGGGCGAAGCCGGGCAGGGTGTGGCCATGCACACACCCTCGTGCCTCTCTGTTGTCCGGTTCTTCCTTGGCTACGAGGCGTGCCGTGCGTCAGGATCATCGCCATGGACCTCCTGAACACGCTGGCGGACAAGGGGCTGCGGCGCGAGCTGCCGACCCGTGAAGAAGCGCTCGCCGTACTGGCGACCCCGGACGACGATCTGCTCGACGTGGTGGCCGCGGCCGGAAAGGTACGCCGCCAGTGGTTCGGGCGGCGCGTGAAGCTGAACTATCTGGTCAATCTGAAGTCGGGGCTCTGCCCCGAGGACTGCTCGTACTGTTCGCAGCGGCTGGGTTCCAAGGCCGAGATCCTCAAGTACACCTGGCTGAAGCCCGACGAGGCGTCGAAGGCGGCCGCCGCCGGGGTGGCGGGCGGCGCCAAGCGCGTCTGTCTGGTGGCCAGCGGCCGGGGTCCGACCGACCGGGACGTGGACCGGGTGTCGCAGACCATCGAGGCGATCAAGGAGCAGAACGAGGGCGTCGAGGTCTGCGCCTGCCTCGGGCTGCTCTCCGACGGGCAGGCCGGCCGGCTGCGGTCGGCCGGGGCCGACGCGTACAACCACAACCTCAACACGTCCGAGGGGACGTACGGGGAGATCACCACCACCCATACCTACGCGGACCGGGTGGAGACGGTCCACCAGGCACAGGCGGCGGGTCTCTCCGCCTGCTCGGGGCTGATCGCCGGAATGGGTGAGAGCGACTCCGACCTGGTCGACGTCGTGTTCGCGCTGCGCGAGCTGGACCCCGACTCGGTGCCGGTCAACTTCCTCATCCCGTTCGAGGGGACGCCGCTCGCCAAGGAGTGGAACCTGACTCCGCAGCGCTGCCTGCGGATCCTGGCGATGGTGCGGTTCGTCTGCCCGGACGTGGAGGTACGGCTCGCGGGCGGGCGTGAGGTGCATCTGCGCTCGATGCAGCCGCTCGCCCTGCACCTGGTCAACTCGATCTTCCTGGGCGACTATCTGACGAGCGAGGGCCAGGCCGGACAGACCGACCTCGACATGATCGCGGACGCCGGTTTCGAGGTCGAGGGTGCGGGTACGACCACGCTCCCCCGGCACCGCGCGGATGCGGGAGGCGGCTGCGGTTCGCACGCGGACGAGTGCGGTTCGCACTCCGGCGGCTGCGCGCCCTGCGGCGACGGGGCGGAGGCGCAGGCCGCTCCCGCGGAACCCGTGGAGGCCTCGGCGGCACGCACGGATCTGGTGGCGGTCCGCCGTCGCGGCGCGGGGACGGATCTCGCACCCAATGCCTGAGCCGCTCTCCCCCGCGGATCTGCGCGCCCTGGACCGGGCCCACGTCTGGCACCCGTACGGCCCGATGCCGGGCCGGCAGGAGCCGCTGGTCGTGGAGTCCGCGTCCGGGGTACGGCTCCGGCTCGCCGAACCGGCCCAGGGACACCGCGAGCTGGTCGACGGCATGTCGTCCTGGTGGTCGGCCGTGCACGGCTACAACCATCCCGTGCTCAACGAGGCGGCCCGCGGCCAGCTGGACCGGATGAGCCATGTGATGTTCGGCGGGCTCACCCATGAGCCCGCCGTGCGGCTGGCGGCCCGGCTGGTCGAGATCACGCCGGAACCCCTGCAGCACGTCTTCCTCGCCGACTCCGGCTCGGTCTCGGTCGAGGTCGCCGTGAAGATGTGCCTTCAGTACTGGCGTTCGGCCGGACGGCCGGCGAAGCAGCGGCTGCTGACCTGGCGCGGCGGTTACCACGGGGACACCTGGCAGCCCATGTCGGTGTGCGACCCCGAGGGCGGGATGCACGAGCTGTGGTCGGGGGCGCTGCCGCAGCAGGTCTTCGCGGACGAGCCCCCGGCCGGTTTCGACACGGAGCCGAACGCCGCGTACGCGACGCATCTGCGGGACCTGATCGCGCACCACGCCGACGAGCTGGCCGCGGTGATCGTGGAGCCGGTGGTGCAGGGGGCCGGCGGGATGCGGTTCCACTCGCCGGGCTGGCTGCGCGTGCTGCGCGAGGCGTGCGACGCGTCCGGCGTGCTGCTGGTGTTCGACGAGATCGCCACCGGATTCGGCCGTACGGGAAAGCTCTTCGCCGCGGAACACGCCGGGGTGTCACCCGATGTGATGTGCGTGGGCAAGGCCCTCACCGGCGGCTATCTGACGATGGCCGCGACGCTGTGCACGACCGCGGTGGCCGAGGGCATCTCGCGCGGCGAGGTGCCGGTGCTCGCCCACGGCCCCACGTTCATGGGCAATCCGCTCGCCTCTGCGGTCGCCTGCGCCTCCATCGACCTGCTGCTCGGCCAGGACTGGGAACAGGAGGTCAAGCGGATCGAAGCGGGTCTGCGCGACGGACTGTCCGCCGCGTCCGGCCTGCCCGGGGTGCGGGACGTGCGGGTGCTGGGTGCCATCGGCGTCGTACAGCTCGATCACGAGGTGGACATGGCGGCCGCGACCGGCGCGGCGGTGCGCGAGGGAGTGTGGTTGCGGCCGTTCCGCGATCTCGTCTATACCATGCCACCCTACGTGACCGGCGACGACGACGTGGCGCGGATCTGCCGCGCGGTGTGCGCGGCGGCGCGGGAGGGCTGAGATGAGCGTTCTGGTAGTGACGGGTACGGGCACGGAGATCGGCAAGACGATCGTGACCGCGGCCGTGGCGGCGGCCTCGGCGGGCCGCCGCGTGGCCGTGCTCAAACCGGCCCAGACGGGTCTGCGGCCCGGCGAGCCGGGCGACGCCGCGGAGGTCGTGCGGCTGGCCGGCAGCCATGTGACGGCCGTCGAACTGGCCCGTTTCCCCGAGCCGTTGGCACCCGCCACAGCCGCCAGACGGGCCGGCCTCGCGCCGGTGCGGCCGTACGAGGTGGCCGAGGCAGCCGCGAAGCTGGCGGCCGAACACGATCTCGTCCTGGTCGAGGGCGCGGGCGGGCTGCTCGTACGTTTCGACGACGACGGGGCCACCCTGGCGGACGCGGCCCGGCTGCTTTCCGCACCGGTCCTGGTGGTGGCGCCCGCCGGACTCGGCACGCTCAACTCCACGGCCCTGACCGCGGAGGCCCTGCGCGCCCGCGGACTCGACTGCCTCGGGGTGGTGGTCGGCAGCATGCCCGCCGAACCGGATCTGGCGGAGCGCTGCAATCTGACGGACCTCCCGGTGGCCGCGGGGGCACCGCTGCTGGGCGTGGTCCCGGCGGGCGCGGGATCGCTGCGGCCGGCGGAGTTCCGTGCGCGCGCCGGGAGCTGGCTGGCCGCACAGTTGGGCGGGGTCCGTCCGGCGGACTGACCCGCTGGGCTGGGAGGCCGCGCTGACACTCTGGGCTGAGAGGCCGGGCTGAGAGCGCGTCATACCGCATCATGCGAAAGATCTGTCGGAGATCTGTCATGGAGGAGGTCCGTCATGCGGTTGCGGAACACGAGGAGTCCTAAGGACGCGGTACACCATCCCGTCTTCGCCCGCTACTATGCCCGGATGAGTGTGGCCGCGGAGACCACCGCGGGCCTCGCCGGGATCCGGAAGGAACTGCTGTCCGGGCTCACCGGGCGGGTCATCGAGATCGGGGCGGGCAACGGGCTCAACTTCACCCACTACCCGCCGACGGTCTCCGAGGTGGTGGCGATCGAACCGGAGCGCACGCTGCGGCAGTTGGCGATACGGTCCGCGCTCGGCGCCGGAATCCCGGTGGATGTCATGCCGGGTACGGCGGAGGCACTGCCAGTGGAGGACGAGACGTTCGACGCCGCGGTCCTCTCCTTGGTGCTGTGCACCGTACGGGATGTGCGGCGGTCTCTCGCGGAGGCCCGGCGGGTCCTGCGACCGGGCGGTGAGCTGCGCTTCTTCGAACACGTGCGGGCCGACGACAGGGCCATGGCCACCACGCAGCGCGTGCTGGACGCCAGCTTGTGGCCGCTGCTCACCGGCGGCTGTCACACCTCACGTGACGCGCTGGCCGCGATCGAGGCGGCCGGGTTCGTGGTGGAGACGCATCGGGGCGTCCGCGTTCCCGAGAGCGGTGTCCGGCTCCCCACGTCCGCCTGCGTGCTGGGCGTGGCGCGACGGTCCGACGCGAAGACAGAAGGGCCGGAGGGGCCGGGGCGGGCCGCGGCCCGCTGAGCACGTGCGGTCACGGGGAGGGGGCGGTCAGCCGCTCAGAGGCTCCACTGGCGTAGTTCGTCGGCGATGGCACGGACGTCCGCCTTGCCCTCCTTGACCAGCAGCGCCAGGTCGCGCACCTGCTCGGGCGAGGTGATGACCTTCAGCCCCGACGCGACGAGGTAGCCGTAGGCCACGGCGGAGGCGAACATCGCGTTGGACCGTTCCAGCGCGGGCACGTGCAACAGCAACTGCAGCAGGGAAGCGGCCCGGGAGTGCGGGTCGCTGTACACGGGGCTGCCGAAGATCTCCGCCTCGTGCCGGGCGACGGCGGCGACGAGTGCGCCCCAGTCGGTGACCTGCGGGTCGCCGGGCGTCTTGTGCTCCGCGACCATGAGCAGCCAGGAAAGATGGATCCGGAGATTCAACGGGTACCTTTGCGCTCCGGGCCGAACTCCTCGGCGAACACCGATTCGTACTGCTTCATGAAGTCGGCGGCTGCTTCGACGAAGGTGTGACCGACCTCGCCGGCATCCTGTTTGACGAGCTCTTCTATGTAGCGGTTCACGCTCATCCCCCTCTGGAGCGCGCGCTGCCGCGCGGCCTCGGCGGTGGCCTCGTCCACTCGAACGTTCAGCTGGGTCTTGGGCACGCCATCACGCTAGCGCGGGATCGCTAGCATCGGCAAGGGGAACGGGCGCGGACGCCCCCGGACCCCCTGGCGGAAGCCGGATCGCACTCGGCGGAGCCAGGCCGAGGGGGGCGCGTCCCAGCCCGCCCGGCGCATCTCCGCAGGCTGCCGGACCTGTCCGCGCGGGCCGGGCTGAACTCATCCCCGCGGGCCCCCGGGAGCAGGCGTCGGCGTCCCCGCGCGCCTACCGTCGAAGGGTGACCGACGGATACCCCACCCGATCTCCCCCTCGTCAGAACAAGTAGTCATAATTCCAGGTCAGGCAGGCGACGTCAGCGTGGCCGGACCAGGGCCCTGGTCCGGCGTCGCATGCGTGCCACACGTCCAGATCCCGCGACGACTCATGGAGTGCACATTGAGTACGACGTTCCGTTCTCGTATCACCGCCAGGTTCGGTCGCAGCTATCTGGCCAGGATTCAGAAGCACGGAATCGGGTCCTCCACGATCAGGCTGCTGCCCGAGGATCTGCTGATGCTGCTGCGCAGGGACGGCCTGGATCCGGTCCGGCAACTGGCCCGCACGCGGACGGACGCTCCGGTGTCCAAGGTCTCGCTGCCGTTCGGTATGGACGCCTGGGTGGTCACCGGCTACGAGGAATCGAAGGCAGTACTCGGATTCGCCGAAGGATTCAGCACGGACTTCGCCCATCTGGCCACGAATGCCGGGATAGCCGCCGCACAGAGTCCCGGCGGACTCGGGTTCAGCGATCCGCCCGTGCACACGCGGCTGCGCCGCATCCTCACCCCTGAGTTCACGATGCGCCGGCTCCGCCGCCTGGCTCCCAGGATCGATGCCATCGTCGAGGAGCGCCTCGACGCGGTGGAGGCCGTGCGGGGCCCGGTCGACCTCGTCCACGAGTTCGCGCTGCCCATCCCCTCCCTCACCATCTGCGAACTGCTCGGCGTGCCGTACAAGGACCGCGACGACTTCCAGCAGTTGGCCATGGACCGCTTCGATCTCTTCGGGGGAACGACCGCGCCCTTCGGCGCCATGTCAGCATCACTGGACTACTTCAGGGAGGTCGTCGGGGCGCAGCGGAAGAAGCCGGGCGACGGCCTGCTCGGCATGATCGTGCGGGAGCACGGCGACAGCGTCGACGACGAGGAACTCGCCGGCCTCGCCGACGGCGTACTCACCGGCGGGTTCGAGACGACAGCCAGCACGATCGCACTCGGCTCCCTCGTACTGCTCCAGAACGAGGACGTCCTCACTCGGCTCGGTACGGACGACACCATGACCGTCCCGTTCGTCGAGGAGGTGCTGCGCTACCTCTCCGCCGTACAGATCGCCTTCCCCCGGTTCGCCCGGCGGGACATCGAGATAGCCGGGGTCGTCATTCCGCGCGGGGACATGGTGCTCTGCTCCCTGAGCGGTGCCAACCGGGACGAGTCCTACGTCACGGACGACGGCCGCTTCGACCCGTTCCGCACCACCCCCACGGGGCATCTCGCCTTCGGCCACGGCATCCACCGGTGCATAGGCGCCGAACTGGCACGGATGGAACTGCGCTCCGCCTACCCGGCCCTGGCCCGGCGGTTTCCCGGTATGCGGCTCGCTGTGCCACCGGAGGACCTCGCGTTCCGCAAGCTGTCGATCGTCTACGGCATCGAGTCGCTGCCCGTGCACCTGAACTGAGGCCCGTGCGGGGCCACCCGGGGCGCGTGCTGGGCCGGAATTCGTTCGCTGTACGGAGCGGCATTCTGCTTGGCTCACCCGATGAGCGATCTCCACATACGTCACGCCGACCCCACGGACATCGAGGCCGTGCTGAGATTCTGGCGTGCGGCGGCAGAAGGTACGAGCATCAGCGACGACCACGACGGGGTGGGACGGCTCGTCGCACGCGACCCCGAAGCCCTGCTCCTCGCGGAGCGTGACGGGGTTCTGGTCGGAACCGTCATCGCCGGTTTCGACGGGTGGCGGTGCTCCGCCTACCGGCTGGCCGTGGCCCCGGACTGCCGCCGACAAGGCATCGCCACCGCTCTGATGGAGGCGGCGGAGCAGCGGTTCGCCGCACTCGGCGGCCGACGCGTCGACGCCATGGTCCTGGAGGCCAATGAGCCCGCGCACCACACCTGGGATGCGGCCGGCTACCGCCGCGAGGACCACTGGCGGCGCTGGGTGAAGCCGCTGCGGGGCTGAGGGCGGGGAACTGAGTGACGCGTGCGGGAAGCCGTCGGCGACGGCTTCCCGCACGCACTCGCCGCTCCCCCTGCCCCCGCAAGCAACTTTGCTGATCCTTTACCATGGGTGCTTCCCTGCCGATCCTTACGAAAGGTGTGAGCGTCCATCCATGGGCGAGCCTCCCAGTAGCCGATATCGCCGATACCGAGCGATCCCTCTGTCCCTGCCCGATCATGGGACGGAGGTGAACCGATGATCGAAGTGCTTCTGCTGCTCGTGGCGGTACTGCTCTCCCTTGCCTGCGGCGCCTTCGTCGCGGCGGAGTTCTCCCTGACCACGGTCGAGCGCGGCCAGCTCGAACGGGCCGTGGAGCAGGGTGAACGTGGCGCTTCGAGCGCCATGAAGGCGGTACGCAGCCTCACCTTCCAGCTCTCCGGGGCCCAGCTGGGCATCACCGTCACCAATCTGGTGGTCGGCATGCTCTCCGAATCCTCGATCGCGAAACTGATCCGGGGGCCGATCGAGGCCGTCGGACTGTCGTCCAGCGTGTCGTCGTCCGTGGCGCTCGTCATCGGTACGGCCCTGTCCACCGTGTTCCTGATGGTCGTCGGGGAGCTCGTCCCGAAGAACTGGGCGATCTCCTCGCCGCTGGCGGTCGCGAAGACCGTGGCCACCCCGCAGCGCGTCTTCACCGCCCTCTTCCGGCCCTTCATCAGCCACCTCAACAACACGGCCAACCGGATCGTGCGCCGTTTCGGGCTCGAACCCGCCGAGGAGCTGGCAACGGCCCGCAGCCCCCAGGAGCTGGTGGCCCTGGCCCGGCACTCCGCAAAAGCCGGCGCCCTGGAGGCGGACACCGCCGAACTCTTCGTCCGCACCCTCAACCTGTCGGCACTCACCGCGGAGAACGTGATGACCCCGCGGGTCCAGGTCACCGCACTGGAAGTGCGGGCCACGGCGGAGGACGTCGCCAACGCGACCCGGGCGACCGGGCTGTCCCGGTTCCCCGTGTACCGGGGCAGCCTCGACACCGTGGTCGGCGTCGCCCACATCAAGGACGTGCTGGCGATCCCCGCCGAGCAGCGACCCCGTAAGCGGATCGCCGACATGCTGCGCGAGCCGCTGCTCGTACCGGAGACGCTGACCGTGGACCGGTTGCTGGACCGGCTGTCCGGCAAGCTCGCGATGGCGGTCGTCATCGATGAGTACGGCGGCACGGCCGGGGTCGTCACGCTGGAGGACATCGTCGAGGAGGTAGTGGGCGAGGTGCGGGACGAGCACGATCCGCACGAGACGCCGGACCTCGCACCCGCCGGCGAGGACGCCGACGGACGCACCCTGTGGTCGGCCGACGGTGCGGCCCGGACCGACCAGCTGGAGAGGATCGGACTGAGAGTGCCGGACGGACCGTACGAGACCCTTGCCGGGCTGATCGCCTCGGAGGTGGGCCGGATCCCCGCCGTGGGTGATTCGGTCGAGTTCGCCGGCTGGCGGCTCGACGTGGTGGACGCCTCCGGGCGCCGCGCCGCGCGGGCGCTGCTGCACGCGCCTCTGCCCGGCTCCGACGAGCCGTCGGAGGATGAGCGATGACCGCCGTACAGCTCTTCATCGGCCTGCTGACGCTAGTCGTGAACGCCTTCTTCGTCGGTGCGGAGTTCGCTCTGATCTCCGTACGGCGCAGCCAGATCGAGCCGCAGGCGGAGGACGGGAACCGGCGTGCCCGCAGCGTCATCTGGGGACTGGAGCACGTCTCCGCGCTGCTCGCCGCGGCGCAGCTGGGCATCACCCTCTGCACGCTGATCCTCGGTATCGTCGCGGAACCGGCCATCGCCCATCTGCTGGAGCCGGTCTTCGACGCCGTGGGTATGCCGCACGGGCTGGTCCATCCGATCTCGTTCGTGATCGCGCTGTCCGTGGCTACGTATCTGCACATGCTGCTGGGCGAGATGGTGCCGAAGAACATCGCGCTCGCCGAGCCCGTGCGGACCGCACTGCTGCTGGGTCCGCCGCTGGTGGCACTGGCCCGCACACTGCGTCCGGTGATCTTCGCGATCAACGCCTTCGCCAACGCCCTGCTGAAACTTCTGCGGGTGGAGACGAAGGACGAGGTCTCGGCCACCTTCTCGGACGACGAGCTGGCCCGTCTGGTCAAGGATGCCGGGGATGCGGGACTGGTCGACGACCGGGCGGCGGAACGGCTGCACCACGCGCTGGAGCTGGGCCGCCGCCCGGTACGCGATGTGGTGCTGCCGGTGGACCGGGTGATGTACACGAGGGTCGGCACGACTCCCGAGGAGCTGGAGAGGCTCTCGTCCGAGACCGGGTTCTCGCGGTTCCCGGTGATGGACAGCGAACAGCGGATCCTGGGCTACCTCCATGTGAAGGACGCCCTCGATGCCACGCCTCGCGATGTGCCGTTCCCGGTGACAGCGATGCGGCCGATCGCCCGGGTACGGGCGTCCACGCCTCTCGACGACGTGCTGACCGCGCTGCGGCGCAGCCGTACACACCTTGCGGCGGTCGTCGACGAGGACGACCGGCTGGCCGGAATGGTGACGATGGAGGACGTGCTCCGGGAACTGGTGGGACGAGCGCAGTCCCGCTGATCCCGGAGGGGGCAGGGCAGGTCTGGAGCAGGGCTGGGGGCTGAGACTGGGGGCTGAGGCTGGGGGCCGGGTCACGGGGTCTGAGTGCGGGTACGGGCCCTGACTCGGGCCCGGCCGCTCCCGTTCCCTCCCTGGGCTCCAGCCCGCCTTCTCCGGCCATCCGGGAGGGGCCGGGCGGCCCCGCGATACGATCGCATCGCCATGGAAATGAATGCCACCTACACCAGTCTCGTCGCGGTCGGCGACTCGTTCACCGAGGGCATGTCGGACCGACTGCCCGACGGTTCGTACCGGGGCTGGGCCGACGTCCTCGCCACCCGGCTCGCAACCCGGACTCCGGGATTCCGATACGCCAACCTCGCTGTGCGCGGGAAGCTGATCGGCCAGATCGTCGACGAGCAGGTGGACGTCGCCGCGGACATGCGGGCGGATGTCGTGACGCTGGTCGGCGGTCTCAACGACACCCTGCGTCCCAAGTGCGACATGGGTATGGTCCGCGGACGGCTGGAAGAGGCCGTGGAACGCCTCGCACCGTCATGCAAGAGGCTGGTGCTGATGCGCAGCCCCGGACGCAACGGACCCGTGATGGAACGGTTCCGGCCGCGGATGGAGGAGTTGTTCTCCCTGGTCGACGACCTGGCCGCCCGGCACGGCGCGGAGGTCGTCGACCTGTACGGCGCACCGGCGCTGGGCGACCCCCGGATGTGGGATGTCGACCGGCTGCATCTGGCGGCCGAGGGACATCGCAGAGTGGCCGAGGCCGTGTGGCAGTCGCTGGGCCTGCCCCCGGAGAACGACTGGCAGTCGCTGCTGCCCGCATCCGCCCCGCCGTACTGGGCCATCCGGCGCGTCGACGATCTGCGCTTCGCCCGTGAGCACCTGTTCCCCTGGATAGGGCGGCGTCTGACCGGCCGCTCGTCGGGGGACGGACGGACGGGAGCGCAGTTCAGCGCCGAGCAGGGCCAGGCCTTCTGGGTGACCCCCGACGATGCCGCTGCTCCGGGCCCGGTCGCCACGTGGAGCCGGGTGGCCGCAGGCGAATGACCTCCCGCCCTCTTCGCCCCCTTCCGGACCGCTGTGCGTCAGGCTTTCCCCCTTCCCGGTAAGGGAGTTGCTCCTCGGACAGGCTGGTGCGGACGAGGCGGGTCGGGAAGCATGGCCGTGCGCGGTACGGAGAGCGTCCGTGCACAGGCTGAGCGACGCGAAGAGGGTGGATGGCGGATGGCTGACGAGCGGGACACCCGGACAGCGGTGGACGGGATCGACACGGGCACGCCGCATTCGGCACGGGTGTGGAACTACTGGCTGGGCGGCAAGGACAACTTCGAGGCTGACCGCCGGCTCGGGGCGACGGTGGAAGAGCTGTACCCGCAGATCATCGAGATAGCGCGCGCCTCCCGGGCGTTCCAGGCGCGAGCGGTGCGCTATCTGGCCGACGAAGCGGGAGTACGGCAGTTCCTGGACCTCGGCACCGGCCTGCCGACGGCGAATGCAACGCACGAGGTCGCCCAGGGCGTCGACCCGGCAGCGCGCGTCGTGTACGTCGACAACGACCCGATCGTCCTGGCCCATGCCCGTGCCCTGCTGTCCAGCCGGCCGGAGGGGGCTACGGACTATGTGCACGCGGACCTCACGGACGCGAAGACGGTGTTGCGCGAGGCCGCCCGAACGCTGGACCTCGACCGGCCGGTGGCCGTGATGGTGCTGTCGACACTCGGGCACGTGGCGGACCCGGACGAGGCAGCGACGCTGCTCCGGAGCTACCTGGACGCCCTGCCGGCGGGAAGCTGGCTCATGCTCTGCGACACCGTTGAGACGCCGGAGACCCGGGCGGGGTCCGACGAGTACGCCGGCGGGGGTGCCATGCCGTACATCTCGCGCCCCAAGGAGATCATGGCGACCTTCGCGGACGGACTCGACCTCGTGGAGCCGGGCTTCGGTTCGATCAGCCTCTGGCGCCCCGACGGGTCCGTGACCGGCGAGCCGGTTGACCAGTGGGGATTCGTGGCCGCCAAGCGGTAGCACCCGCTCGGGCCGATCGGCGCTCGGGCCGATCGGCGCTCGGGCCGTCACCGATCCGTCGTCGCCACTAGGCCACGGACGGGGGCGGAGCGGGCACGACGGCCGGGCGGACGGAGAGAGGGCAGGCGGAGAGAGGGCAGGGTGCGGCCGGAAGAGACAGAAGAGACACCTGACGCTCATGAGAGAGAGACAGCCGGCACTCGTGGCCGGGCACTCGTAGCAACCCACAAACCGGGCCGCGGCGCCGACCTGCACAAACCGCCAGTAGAATCACGACACGTGACTGCTGTGTCTGCGAAGCCTCGCATCCCCAATGTCCTGGCCGGCCGCTACGCCTCCACGGAGCTGGCCGTCCTTTGGTCCCCCGAGCAGAAGGTGAGGCTGGAACGTCAGCTGTGGCTGGCGGTGCTGCGCGCCCAGAAGGACCTCGGGATCGAGGTGCCCGACGCCGCTCTCGCCGATTACGAGCGCGTCCTCGACCAGGTCGACCTGGCCTCGATCGCCGAGCGCGAGAAGGTCACCCGGCATGACGTCAAGGCCCGCATCGAGGAGTTCAACGCCCTCGCCGGCCATGAGCAGGTCCACAAGGGCATGACGTCCCGGGACCTCACCGAGAATGTCGAACAGCTTCAGATCCGGCTCTCCCTGGAACTGATGCGCGACCGCACCGTCGCCGTGCTGGCCCGGCTCGGCAGGCTCGCGGGCGAGTACCGCGAGCTGGTCATTGCCGGCCGCTCCCACAATGTCGCCGCGCAGGCCACGACGCTCGGCAAGCGCTTCGCGACAGCGGCCGACGAGCTGCTGGTCGCCTACGGCCGCCTTGAGGACCTGCTGGGCCGCTATCCGCTCCGCGGTATCAAGGGGCCCGTCGGCACCGCTCAGGACATGCTCGATCTGCTGGGCGGCGACGCCGGCAAGCTGGCCGACCTTGAGCAGCGCATCGCCGGCCACCTGGGCTTCGCGCAGGCCTTCACCTCGGTCGGCCAGGTCTACCCGCGTTCGCTCGACTACGACGTGGTGACCGCGCTGGTGCAACTGGCCGCCGCGCCGTCCTCGGTCGCGAAGACCATCCGGCTGATGGCCGGGCACGAGCTGGTGACCGAGGGCTTCAAGCCCGGCCAGGTCGGCTCGTCCGCGATGCCGCACAAGATGAACACCCGCTCCTGCGAGCGCGTCAACGGCCTGATGGTGATCCTGCGCGGCTACGCGTCGATGACCGGCGAGCTGGCGGGCGACCAGTGGAACGAGGGCGACGTGTCGTGCTCGGTGGTCCGCCGGGTGGCACTGCCTGACGCGTTCTTCGCGTTCGACGGTCTGGTGGAGACCTTCCTGACGGTGCTCGACGAGTTCGGCGCCTTCCCTGCCGTCGTCGCCCGTGAACTGGACCGCTACCTGCCGTTCCTCGCCACCACCAAGGTGCTGATGGGTGCGGTGCGCGCGGGTGTCGGGCGCGAGGTCGCCCACGAGGCCATCAAGGAGAACGCGGTGGCTTCCGCTCTGGCCATGCGCGAGCAGGGCACGGAACGCAATGAGCTGCTGGACAAGCTGGCCGCCGACGAGCGCATTCCGCTGGACCGTGTCCAGCTGGACGAACTCATGGCCGACAAGCTCTCGTTCACGGGCGCCGCGGGCGACCAGGTGACAGCCCTCGTGTCCCGCATCGAGGAGATCACCAAGCAGCACCCTGAGGCCGCCGGATACACGCCGGGCTCCATCCTCTGACGGCCCTCGCCACCGGACGATGACACCCGACGAGCTACAGGCCGCCCGTGACCGCACTGTTCCCGATGTGGTCGCGGGCGGCCTGAGCGTGCTGTTCTGCGGAATCAATCCGAGCCTGATGACTGGTGCCACGGGCCACCACTTCGCCTTCCCCGGCAATCGCTTCTGGCCGGTTCTCCATCTGTCGGGTTTCACATCGCGGCAGTTGAAGCCGTCGGAACAGTCCGAGCTGCTCCAGTACCGGCTGGGCATCACCAACGTGGTCGCCAGAGCCACGGCCCGAGCCGATGAGCTGTCCGCCGAGGAGTTCCGCGCGGGGGGAGAGATCCTCACCGCGAAGGTGGAACGGCTGCGGCCGCAGTGGCTGGCGGTGGTCGGCATCACGGCCTACCGGACGGCATTCGGTGAACGCCGGGCCCAAATCGGGCCGCAGGAACGGATGATCGGCGGATCGCACGTCTGGGCCCTGCCCAACCCCAGCGGCCTCAACGCCCACTGGACCGCTCAGACGATGGCCGAAGAGTACGGGCGGCTCCGCACGGCCGTCGCCGCGGACCCGCTCGCCGACACCGCCGGGGTCTGACTGCCGGGGTGTGACCGCCGAGGCGAGGCTGCCGGAACCGGGAATCTGCTGCTCCTACCAGGCCCCTGCTGCTGGAGCCACAGCCCGGCTGCCGCTCCGACCCGGCCGCCGAACCGTTTGCCCGGTGGGCGCGGTCAGCGGAGGCAACGCGGTCAGCGGAGGCACCGCCGGCCTCCCCTCACACCCGAAGCGATCCACGCGCCTCACGGCGGGTCTATCTCCGTCACCACGACGGTCAGCTCGCACCCGGGCCCGTCCTCCTCCAGGCAGAGCCCCAGGGCGATCCACCGTTCCTCGATGCGCCAGAGCCGGAAGTATTCGCAGCCCGCAGCTGTCTCGGCCCAGGGATCGGGTATCACCTCGCCGGACATCATGCGCTCCGGCGCGCTCCACAGACTGATCATCTGCGGCTCGCCCCAACGCGCACCGAGCAAGGTGATCAGCGCGTCGTGCTCCGCGAGGCACTGCGCCCGGTGCTCCAGCCGCGCCGCCTCGTCCTCGTCCCAGGCATCGTCGTCCGCGTGCAGGAAAGCGGTGTGATAGCCGGGCCCGCTGACTCCCGTGCCCGATCGGACGCGCTCCACGGGAAACTCCCGGGCGCGCATCCCTTCGATGAGGCGGAGCTGATGTGCGGTGGTCATGCCGTCAGTAAACCGCCCGCCACTGACAACCGAAGCCCCACCCCATGCTTTGAGCCGATTTACCCCACCTCGTCCCGGCGTCTCGGCGTCCCGACACCACACGTCCCGGCGCCACAGTGCCCCGACACCTCAGCGTCCTGGCACTTCAGCGTCCCGTCGTCCTGGCGGGCACCGCTCAGGCGTCGCGCCGTCTCAGCGCCCACCAACCGACCAACAGCGCCGCAGCGGCCCAGGCCGCGGTGACGGCCAGTCCTGCCCAGGGTCCGAGGCCGCCTTCCGGGTGCTGGTGCAGCACCAACTGCCCGGCCCTGTCGGGCAGATAGTCCGCCGCACTGCCCGCGATGTCCCCGACCACGAACGAGACGATCAGAATAAAAGGGATGAGCAGACTGAGCACGGCAACCGCGCCACGCAGCAGGACCGTCAACCCTGCCGCGAAGAGGGCCATCAGAGCCAGATATATCCCGCCTCCGAACGCCGCCCGCAGGGCGCCTGGTTCCCCCAGCCCGATGGCGTGCTCCCCCATGAGCAGCTGCCCCGCCAGAAACGAACCGAACGAGGTGATGAGGCCGACCGCCAGCACAGCTCCACCGACGAGGGACACCTTGACCATGTAGAAGTGGGTGCGGCGCGGAACGGCCGCGAGCGACATGCTGAGCGCGCCATTGAGGTACTCGGACGAAATCGCAGTCGCGCCGAAGCTGATGGCTGCGATCTGACCGAAGTTCAGCGCGTAGAACGCGCCGAAGAGGAGGTCGGCGTCCGCGTTGTCCGCCTCGGCCTGACCGACCGTGGCGAAGGTGAGCACCGTGACGACCATGGTGACGAGGAAGACGGCGATCAGGGATCCCGAGATGGAGCGCACCGATCTGATCTTGATCCACTCGGAGCGGAAGACTGCTGTTGTCGACATGGTCAGGCCTCCTGACGGGTGGTGGGCGGGACAGCTGCGGAGGCGAATTCCGCGGCACCGGCGGTGAGGTCCAAGTAGGCCTGTTCCAACGTGGCCTGCTCGTCGATGAGCTCAAGGACCGCGATGCCCTCTCTGGCCGCCATCGCTCCGATCTCCTCCGCCTTCGCGCCGTCGACGGCCCACCGGCCGTCGTCGCCCTGCGTGGCCCGGTAGCCCTTGCGTGTCAGAACCTCACCGAGCCGGGAGGATTCGGTCGTGCGTATCCGCACCCTGGGCCGGCTGCGGGAGTCCAGGAATTCCCGCATCGGCAGATCGATGAGGAGCCGCCCCCGCCCGAGCACGATCAAGTGGTCGGCGAACGACGACGTCTCGTTCATCAGGTGACTGGAGACGAGCACCGTGCGACCCTCCCGGGGGAGCCGCTTCATCAGTTCCCGGATCCAAACGATGCCCTCCGGGTCCAGCCCGTTCGACGGCTCGTCGAGCATGATCACCCCCGGGTCACCGAGCAGTGCCGCCGCTATACCGAGCCGCTGGCGCATGCCGAGAGAGAACGTCTTGATCCGGCGTCCGCCGACCTGGGCGAGGCCTGCCTCCTCCAGCACCTCGTCGACCCTGCGGGGGCCCATGCCGTTGCTCGTCGCGAGCGCGAGCAGGTGGTTGCGAGCCGTCCGCGCACCGTGAGCGGCCTGTGGATCGAGGAGTACCCCGACGCGGCGCAGTGGCTCGGCCAGGGCCGCGTACGCCTGCCCGCCGATGGTGGCGGTACCCCCTGTGGGCCGGTGCAGCCCGAGGACCAGCCGCATGGTGGTGGACTTGCCCGCCCCGTTGGGCCCGAGGAATCCGGTGACCCGGCCGGGCCGCACGCTGAAGGTGAGGTGGTCCACAGCGCGGGTCGCGCCGTAGTCCTTCGTGAGCTCGTGGACATCGATGCTGGTCATGTCCCCAGCCTGGCGGCCCCGCCGGCGACGATCCTCCCCCGCCGGAGTGGACCGTCTCCCTCTCTCGGGGGAGCCGCCGCACCCGAGCACGCTGGCACGATGGGCGGCATGCTCCGCTTCCTCCACCCGTTGACCGCGCAGGTCACCTACACCCGCTGGCTGCATCTGCTCATGCCGTCAGCCGTCGTGAGCGTGTGGCTGTTCATCTCGATGGACACCCCGTGGGTGCCCGTCGTCCTCGCGGCGCTCGTCGGCCTGATACCCGGCATGCGGCTCGCCGAGGGGTTCCAGGCACAGCTGCTGCTCACGCCCGCAGAGCGCGGCGACCCCGACGCGACCATCTCGGTGGCGCCGTCCACCTCTTGGTCCGAGCGCTGGCGGACCGCGCTCTGGCTGGAGGTGCGGCTGCTGTGCGCGGGCCTGTCCGGCCTCGCCACGGTATGGCTGTCGGCCACGACGTTCGACCTCGTCCGCTCAGCCCTGGGTTCAAGACCGAGCGACGAATGGTTTGCCAGTGGACTCGGAGCGCACTGGTGGGCTGCGGTTCTCGCTCCTGTCCCCCTGCTCTTCATGCTCGCCGTGATCGTGGGCTGCGGGGAGCTGATCACCGCAGCCGCCCGTTGGCTGCTCGGCCCGACACCGGCCCAGCGGCTGACAGTGCTGGAGGAGCGCACCGAGCAGCTCCTCGAACGCAATCGGATCGCGCGGGAGCTGCACGACTCGATCGGGCATGCCCTGACGGTTGCCGTGGTGCAGGCGGGGGCCGCAAGGGCGGCGGGCGACCCCGAGTTCACCGAACGGGCCTTGTTAGCCATCGAGGAGACCGGCCGTGACGCGCTCGAAGACCTGGAGCGGGTACTGAGGGTGCTGCGCGAGTCAGGTAAGCCGCCGGGGCAACGACCGTCGCTGAGTGAGGCGGCTCGGTTGCTGGACTCTGCCCGGGGGGCCGGGGCCACGGTCGATGCCGAGGTGTCCGGCCCGCTGGAGCAAGTACCGGGGTCGGTGTCCCGTGAGGGGTACCGCATCCTTCAGGAATCCCTCACCAATGCCCTGCGGCACTCGGGGGCCGTCCCGGTCCGGGTCCGTATCACCGTCGCGGAGGGAAGGCTGGAGTTGGAGGTGACCAACCCGTTCACGGGTTCGACCAGTACACCTGGGGGTGGAAGCGGGCTACGGGGCATCCGCGAGAGAGCCGCCCTGCTGGGCGGAAATGCCAAGACCGGCCTGTACGGAGGGGAATGGATGGTGCACGCGAGCCTTCCGCTGAACCGCATACGCTGACCGGATGCCGGTTACCGTTCTTCTGGTCGACGACGAACCCCTGGTCCGCGCAGGCCTGCGTGCGGTCCTGGAGGCCCAGCCCGATATCGAGGTCGTCGGTGAGGCGGGAGACGGAGCCGCGGTGATCCCGCTGGTGCGTCGGCTGCGCCCCGACGTCGTCGCGATGGACGTCCGGATGCCGCTGATGGACGGGATCGAGGCGACCCGGGTGGTGCTGCGCACGGTGCCCGATCCGCCGAAGATCCTGGTGGTCACGACGTTCGAGAACGACGAGTACGTGTACGAGGCGCTCCGCGCGGGGGCGGACGGGTTCCTCCTCAAGCGGGCCCGGCCCGCGGAGATCATTCATGCGGTGCGGCTGGTGGCGGAGGGTGAGTCCTTGTTGTTCCCTGCGGCCGTCCGGCAGCTCGCCGCCGAATACGGTACGAGCAAGGCGCGGAAGACCATGGACCGGGCTTCTCTCACCGAGCGCGAGGCCACGGTGCTGCGGCTGATGGCGCGGGGGCTGTCCAACGCCGAGATCGCGGCGAAGCTCGTGGTGGGTGTGGAGACGGTGAAGACCCATGTCAGCGGTGTGCTGGCGAAGTTGGGCGCCCGGGACCGCACCCAGGCGGTCATCGCCGCGTACGAGTCGGGATTCGTCACCCCCAGCTGAACGCCAGCTGATTCCGGTTCTTCCCGGACCGCGTTGCGTCCCGCGGTCGCCCTGCCCCTGAGCAACGAGTACGATCCGCCTGACATGCGCACGAGCTGGGAGGACACACCGTGGGCCGGCTGACCGGTGGGGACCCGTCGTTGCTGCGTCGGATCAATTCCGCGGTGGTGCTGCACGCCCTCAGGGGCGCCGGCTCCCCGACCCTCACGGACCTGACCCGGATCACCGGTCTGTCGCGGCCGACGGTCGAAGGTGTCGTCGAGGGGCTCTTCGAAGCCGGCCTGGTCGTCGAGTCGGCGCCCGACGGTGCCGAGGCACGACGGCAGGGCCGTCCGGCCCGCCGGTTCCGGTTCCGTGCCGAGGCCGGACATCTGCTGGGCATCGAGATCGGGCCGCACCGCGTCTCGGCGCTGCTGTCGGGTCTGGACGGCCGGATCATCGGCGCCGGTTCACGTGAGGTGTCGGAGACCGCCTGCGCCGACGATCGCCTCGACAAGGTGCGGACCGTGGTCGCCGAAGTCCTGCGGCGGACGGGGGTGGCCCGCAGCAGTCTGCGGGCGGTCGGGGTCGGCAGTCCGGGCATCGTGGAGGCCGACGGCACCGTCCGGCTGGGCACCGCGCTGCCGGACTGGACCGGTCTGGCGCTCGGTGAGCGACTGCGGCGTTCCTTCCGCTGCCCTGTTCTCGTGGAGAACGATGCGAACGCCGCAGCCGTCGCGGAGCACTGGAAGGGCGCGGCCACGGAGTCCGACGACATCGTGTTCGTGCTGGCGGGGCTGAGTCCTGGAGCGGGTTCCCTGATCGGGGGACGGCTGCACCGCGGTTTCGGCGGTGCGGCCGGCGAGATCGGTGCGCTGCACCTCCTCGGCCGTGACGTCACTCCGGAGAGGCTGCTGTCCACGACGGACACGCCGCTGGACCCGCTTGACGAGCATGCGGTGGCCGCCGTGTTCGCGAAGGCGCGGCACGGCGACGAGCAGGCGCAGGCGGCGGTCGAGCGGTTCATTCAGCGGCTGGTCCACGATGTGGCGGCGCTGGTGCTGGCGCTCGATCCCGAGCTGGTGGTCGTCGGGGGGTGGGCAGCCGGACTGGACGGAGTGCTGGACCCGCTCCGCGGTGAGCTGGCGCGCTACTGCCTCCGGCCCCCGCGGGTGGCACTGTCGCTGCTCGGCGAAGCCGCTGTGGCCACGGGTGCGCTGCGGCTGGCACTCGACCACGTCGAGGAGCAGCTCTTCGCGGTGGAGGGAACGGTGACGGCCCGCCGCTGAGTGCGACGGGCCGGAACAGTGCGGATCCTGGCGGGTATCCGGGAGGCAGCGCGTCAGGAGGCCTGGCGCTCCTGCTCGTGGTGGCTGATCTCCACGTCGCCCGAGTCGCCGAAGGTGAGCCGGCAGGTGTCGGCCCGGTAGGTCGCGATGGAAACGGCCGCCGTGCCGCCCGCGGCGAGGTAGCGAGTGGTGACGACGAGGACGGGAGCGCCGGGAAGCCGGTCGAGCTCCTTGGCATCGTCCGCGCGGGCCGAACCGAGCTCCACCGAGCGGTCCTGGCCGTCGAGCCCGAGCCGGTGCAGTTCACGCACGACGCTGCGGGCCCTGGCGGTGCCGGACGGAGTGTCTATGGCGGACAGTTCGGGGACCGAGGACGACGGCACGTACAGCAGCTCCGCCGCGACGGCCTGCCCGTGGGAGGCGCGGATCCGGCGCACGATGTGAACGGGCTCGTCGCTCCCCACGTCGAGCGCACCGGCCACCGCCGCAGGTGCGGCCGCGGTCTGGCAGTCGACCGACTGCCACGCCTCGCCCGCGCCGCCTCCGGTCCAGTCGTGCTGAGCGGTGGAGACGGCCACGCCCACGCGCGGCGGCGCGACCGTGGTCCCGACCCCCCGGCGGCGCTGCAGTCTGCCTTCGAGTTCGAGCTGCTCCAGTGCCTGCCGGAGCGTGGCACGGGCGACGCCGAACCGGGCGGCGAGCTCCCGCTCGTTGGGAAGGATCTCCCCCACCGCAAAGTCCGAGTCGAGTGCCTCACTGAGCACGGTCTTGAGGTGCCAGTACTTCGGCTCCGGTACCGATTCCAGCTGCGTGGTCCCCACCCTTGTCCTCCGCAATCGCCCAGCGGCTTTTCCGCGACGTTATTTATTAAAGGTTCCTGTCTTAACGTTGCGACCATAGGACGGCACACCCCCTTGGTCAAGACCAATCCTTAGCCGGTAACGCTGTGAAACGGGGCTCTGCCGCAGAGCGTTCACAGGACGTTCGTGGACCGGTGCGCATCGCGCAGCACAAAGCCCCACGTCCGGGCAGGTCCGTGGGGCTTCCGAAGCGCTCCGGGCGGTTGTCGGCCGAGGGGGCCGGAAGGGGATGCGCCGGTTGGAGCGGCCGGCGGATCCGGTCGGCGGATCCGGTCGGCGGATCCGGTCGGCGGATCCGGTCGGCTATGCGTCGCCGAAAATAGCGAGTTTGTCAGGATTACGAACGATATACACACATTGGATAAGTCCGCCCCGTACATCGACCTGCATGACCGAATCGGGCTTTCCGCCGATGAGAACCAGCAGCGCCGGTCCGCCGTTCAGCTCCAGGCCGCGGACCTCCAGATCCGGGACCGGCCCCTGGGCGATCGCGTGAAGGAAGCGGGCGACCTTGTCCGCACTCTCCAGGATCCGCAACGGCGCCTTCGACTTCCCGCCGCTGTCACCGACGAGCCGTACGTCGGGCGCGAGGAGCGCGAGGAGCTCATCGAGGTCACCGCCCGCGGCCGCCGCGAGAAAGCGTTCCGTGAGGTCACGGCGGTGTACGGGATCGACGTCGTAGCGCGGCTTGCGCTCCTCCACATGGCGCCGGGCGCGCCCGGCGAGCTGGCGGACGGCGGCTTCGGTCCGGTCGAGCGTCGTGGCGATCTCGCCGTACGGAAAGCCGAAGGCCTCCCGCAGGACGAAGACGGCGCGCTCCAGCGGGGACAGTGATTCGAGGACGACGAGCACCGCGACGGAGACGGTGTCGGCCAGCACGGCCTGCTCCGCGGTGTCCGGCACGGCGGGGCCGAAGTCGGTGACGAGGGGTTCCGGCAGCCAGGGCCCGACGTACGCCTCACGCCGCGTCCGGAGCTGACGCAGCCGGTCGATGGCGAGGCGGGTGACGATCGTCACGAGGAAGGCGGACGGTTCGCGCACGTCCTCCCGCGCCGCGGACGACCACCGCAGCCATGCCTCCTGGACCACGTCCTCCGCGTCGGCGATCCGGCCGAGCATGCGGTAGGCCACCCCGGTGAGTACGGACCGGTGCTCTTCGAAGACGTCGGTCACGGTGTCGGCTGTCACGGCCCCATCCCAGCCGACCCGCCGCACCGTGTCCAGTTCGAATCGCGCGGCCCCCTTGAACTCCCGGCTACCTGGCGGTAATTGTTGTTGACGCATTGTCTAAGCCGCCTGCGGGCACGGCCGTCCCGTGCCGGAAGAACCGGGAGCATCTCCATGGCAGCCACGGTCTCGTTCACCGTCGAGTCACCCCGGGGACCGCGGACCGTGTCCCTCGCGTACGAGCGGACGGGTGCCGGGAAACCGCTGCTGCTGCTCCACGGCATCGGCCACCACCGCCAGGCCTGGGATCCGGTGGCCCCCGTCCTCGCCGTGGAGCGGGACGTGATAGCCGTCGACCTGCCCGGTTTCGGGGCCTCCCCCGCGCTGCCCGACGGTGTCCCGTACGACCTGGCGACCGTGGCACCGCTGCTCGGGAACTTCTGTGAGGCGCTGGGCCTGGACCGCCCCCATGCGGCGGGCAACTCGCTCGGTGGGCTGCTGGCGCTGGAACTGGGGCGCGAGGGGCTCGTGCGCTCGGTGACGGCGCTCTCGCCCGCCGGATTCTGGACCGAGCGCGAGCGGCGCTACGCGTTCGGCACCTTGCGTGCCATGCGGCTGGCCGCCGGTTCGATGCCGCTGCCGCTCATAGAGCGGCTCTCCCGCACCCCGGCCGGCCGCACCGTCCTGACCAGCACCATCTATGCCCGGCCCGGCCGCCGTTCAGCTGAGGCGGCGGTCCTGGAGACGGTCGCGCTGCGCGAGGCGACCGGGTTCCGCGAGACGCTGGCCGCCGGACGCGAAGTCCGGTTCACCGACGACGTACCGGAGCTACCGGTGACCATCGCGTGGGGCAGCCGCGACCGGTTGCTGCTGCGCCGCCAGGGCATCCGGGCCAAGCACACCGTCCCCGGCGCCCGGCTGGTCCGGCTGCCCGGCTGCGGCCATGTCCCGATGAACGACGATCCGGCTCTCGTCGCGCGGGTCATTCTCGACACCAGCCGCTGACTCCGTCCCGGACCGGCGCCGGCGCAGAACGCCTGACCCGAGCGCCACCCCCAGCCCGACCAGACAACTGCCCGCGGCCTGTGCGACACCGTACGAACCGGTGCCGACCAGCGGGGCGGTGAGCGCGGCGGAGACCGGGATCAGACCGGAGAAGAGCGTGGCGCGCTCGGCGCCGATGCGCTGCATGCCCATGTACCAGCAGACGAATCCGACGACCGTGACCACCGCGGCCTGCCAGAGCAGCGCCGCCGTCTCGCCGGGCGAGGGCACCCGCAGGAAGCCGCCGCCGTCCAGCACCAGCCCCAGCACGGCCGACTCCGCGGCGGCGATCACACAGACCGTGGCGGACAGCAGTTTCGGGCCGAGCGGACGCAGTACGGGTACGGCGATGACGGCGAAGCCCACCTCACCGGCGAGCGCACCGACGGAACAGACCATGCCCGCCGTGTCGGTGCGGCCCCAGCCCTGCACCGTGAAGGCCCCCGCGGCGACCAGCGCGGCGGCGTAGAGGACCGTGCGGGCCGGACGGCGCCCGTCCAGCAGCGGAACGAGCACCGCGACGAGGATCGGGGCGCACCCGACGAAGACTCCCGGAACGGCAGGTTCCGCACTCCGCTCGGCGGCCAGGACGGCCAGGTTGAAGCCGACCATCCCGACAGCCGCGAGCAGTGCCAGCCGCGCCCACTGCCGGCCGCTGAGCGTGCGCAGCACAGCAGTGGGCGGAGGCGCTCCACCTCGCCGCAGAAGGGGCAGGAGCAGCAGGCCGGCGAGTCCGTAGCGCAGCGCCTGGCCACCCGCGTACGGATAGTCGCCGAGGACGCTGTTGGCGGTGAAGGAGGCACCCACGAGGGTGCAGGCGATGGCGGCGAGAAGGGCCCCGCGCAGGTAGGTCACGTTCATGGCACCGACGCTAGGCAGCCGGGCGGCCCGGCTTAAGGTCCACTTCCATGACGTCTTCGGGGACCAATCCAGCACCGGACAGTGGCGGCAGCGGCCGGGGGCCGGTCTCCGCCGCGTGGGAACTGCTGCTTCCGGCGGCGTCCGCCCCGGCCCGCGGGCGCGGTCGCGCCCTACAGTCGGCGCTGCGCGAGGCGGTCCGGTCCGGCCGGCTGACGCCGGGGACCCGGCTTCCGTCCAGTCGTGAACTCGCCGCCGATCTCGGGCTCTCCCGCGGGCTGGTCACCGAGGCGTACGAGCAGCTGACCGCCGAGAGCTATCTGCACAGCGGGCGCGGGGCGGGAACATGGGTGAGCGGATCGGTGCGGGCGGCGGCGGACCGGGCCCACGATCTCGCCCCGCGCGCCCCCGGCACGCTCGTCGACTTCCGGCCCGGCACCCCGGACCTCTCGCTCTTTCCGCGCAGCGCCTGGGCCGCCACGCACCGTTCGGTGCTCGGCAGGCTGCCGCACAGCGCCCTGGGCTATCCCGATCCGCGGGGGCTGCCCGAGCTGCGGATCGCCCTCGCGGCCCTGCTGACGAGGCGTCGCGGGGTGGTGGCCGATCCGGAACGGGTGCTCGTCTGTTCGGGCGTGGCACAGGCGACGACCCTGCTCGGATTCGTGCTGCGGGAACGCGGTATGCGCACGGTCGGCGTCGAGGATCCCGGGAGCCCCGAACACGCCTCTCTCTTCGCCTCGACGGGGCTGGCCACCTCCCGGCTGCCGCTCGATGACGAAGGGCTGGCCACCGAGCCGCTCGCGCGCTCCGGGGTCCGTGCCGTGATGACCACCCCGGCCCATCAGTTCCCCACCGGAATCGCGTACTCCGCCGCCCGCCGCAGTCTGCTCCTGGACTGGGCGAGGAGCGTCGACGGGGTGATCATGGAGGACGATTACGACGGTGACTTCCGCTACGACAGGGCGCCCGTGGGCGCCCTGCAGGGTCTGGATCCGGAGCACGTGGCGTACACCGGGTCGGTGAGCAAGTCGCTGGCACCCGGGCTGCGGCTGGGGTGGCTGCTGGCACCGGCGTCGATGACGGACGAGATCGTCGACCGCAAACGCACGATGGATCTCGGCAACCCTGCCGTCGACCAGGCGGTACTCGCCGACTTCATCACCCGGGGCGGCTACGACCGTCAGCTGCGACGCTGCCAGCGCGCCTACCGGGAGCGCCGCGACGTCCTGACCGCCGCACTGGCCGAGCACTTCCCCGGCACCGAGGTCAGCGGTATCGCCGCGGGACTCCACATCATCGCCCGGCTGCCCGAACGGTACGGTCCCGAGGCCGGTTTCGCCGCCCGTGCCGCCGGTGCCGGCATCGCGCTGCGGCTGATGAGCGACTGCGGAACCGTGCGTCCCGCGGACCGTTCCGTGAACCTGGTGCTGGGGTACGCGCACCTGGCGCCGGCGGACATCGCGCGTGGTGTGCGGTTGCTGGCCGAGGCCCGGCGAGGTCTTCACTGATCGGCGTCGATGACTCCGGGGGCCGGGTATTCACCTGGCGTTGGTGTGCCCGTCTCCGTCGGGCGCGAGGGTGGCCGGGTCGATCAGGACCGCTCGCCCCACCCGCTGCCCCGGAGGCGCTTCGATGCCGTACCGTCCGCGAATTCCGTCCCCCGGCCGCCGTACCGTGCTGCGTGGTTCCCTCGCCGCCTCGGCCGCGTTCAGCCTTCCCGCGGTGGGCGCGGCGGCCCCCGCCTTCGCGCGGTCGGGCCGGCCGGACGCGGCCTGGGGTGTGCAGGTGGGCGATGTCACGGCGTCTTCCGCCCTCGTGTGGGTGCGCTCCGACCGTCCGGCCCGGATGGTGGTGGAGACGTCGGCGACCGAGTCGTTCCGCCGCCCGCGCCGCTGGCACGGTCCGCTGCTCGGTCCCGGCTCGGACTTCACCGGGACGACACCGCTGTACGGTCTGCCGGCGGGTGAGCAGGTGCACTACCGGGTGACGCTCGCCTCCCCGGACGACCCTCGCCGCACCGGTGAACCGGTGTACGGGACCTTCCGCACCGCGCCGGCGCGACGCCGGGACGGAGTGCGGTTCCTGTGGTCCGGGGACATCGCGGGACAGGGCTGGGGCATCAACCCGGACATCGGCGGATACCGGGTGTACGACGAAATGCGCCGCCTCGACCCGGACTTCTTCCTGTGCAGCGGCGACAACATCTACGCGGACGGGGTGATCGAGCCCAGTGTGCCGCTGCCCGACGGCCGTGTCTGGCACAACATCACCACCGACGAGAAGGCGAAGGTCGCCGAGACCCTGGCCGAGTACCGGGGCAACTTCCGCTACAACCTCCTGGACGAGAACCTCAAGGAGTTCAACGCACAGGTGCCCTCGATCATCCAGTGGGACGACCACGAGGTTCGCAACAACTGGTACCCCGGGCAGATCCTCGACGACGACCGGTACACCGAGAAGAACGTGGATGTGCTCGCGGCCCGCTCGATGCGCGCCTTCCGCGAGTACTTCCCGGTGTCGACACCGCACCAGCCGTCGGGTACCGACAGGGTGCACCGGGTGGTGCGGCACGGTCCGCTGCTCGATGTGTTCGTGCTGGACATGCGGTCCTTCCGCAACGCGAACTCCCCCGGCCGGCAGCCCGACGACACCACCGGAATCCTTGGCTCCGCGCAGTTGGCCTGGCTTGAACGCGAACTCTCCCGGTCCAGGGCCGTGTGGAAGGTGATCGCCGCGGACATGCCGCTCGGCCTGGTCGTGGCGGACGGCACGACGGACTTCGAGGCGGTGGCGCAGGGCGATCCCGGGGCACCCCTCGGCCGCGAACTGCAGATCGCCGAACTCTTGCGGTACATCAAGCACCACCGGATCACCGGCACGGTCTGGCTGACAGCCGACGTGCACTACACATCGGCCCAGCACTACGCCCCCGAGCGGGCGGCGTTCAAGGACTTCGCGCCCTTCTGGGAGTTCGTGACGGGCCCGTTGGCCGCCGGGCAGTTTCCTTCCAATCCGCTCGACGGCACATTCGGACCCGATCAGGTGTTCGTTCAGGCCCCCGATCGGGCGAATATGTCACCGATGGAGACCCCGCCCCTCTTCGGCGAGGTCGATATCGACGGGGACAGTGGCGAACTGACGGTCCGGCTGCGGGCGCAGGGCGGCGCCGTCCTGTTCAGCAAGGTGCTGCAGCCGGGGCGAGTGGGGCAGTGAGCGGGAGGCCCTGACCGCGGCTCCGGGGCGGGGTGGGGCGGCCGGGCGGAGCGGAAGTTCCGCCCGGCCTCCCGAAAGCGCCCCGGACCGGTTGTCAGTGGTGGGTTCTAACGTTTTCTCCATGACCCGATCCGTTCAGGCGCTGGCCTACTCACGTCCGTCCCTTCTGAAGTCCTCGCAGGCCGGGCAGTTGCTCGGTCTGGAGACAGCGGGCGGGCTCACGCCGCGCGGCGCCGAGCCCCATCCCCGGTTCTTCGAGGGTTTCCTCACCTCTCCTCAGGTCGCGGCCCGCGGGCTGCTCGCGGTGGCCGACGTGGCGGCCGCGCGCTACTACCAGCGGACGCTGCTGTCCTCGCTCGACCCGGTGGTGACGGGAAACGGCGACCGGCTGCGCTTTGAAGCGTTCTCCGGCTGCTGCGGGGTGTACGCGCGGCTGGACGTACTGCGGGAGGGCCTGGACGGGGCCCGGACGGGTCACGGCACAACCAATGTGGATGTGAACAATCCGCTGCGCGAGGCGCTTTCACGGATAGCGGGCGACGATCCGCTGCATCTGCGGGTGGGCCCGCAGGAGATGGCGGTCACCACCCTGGAGGGTCCCGTCGTGGAGAAGAAGGTTCCGTTGCCGGACCGGTGGCTGCGGGGCTTCGCCGAGGCGCAGGTGGCCTCCGCCGCTTTCGACCTGCGGGCCGAGCTCCCGGCGGCGGAGGCCGTCCGGTTCCTGCGGTCGCTGCCCCGCTCCTCGGGCAACGCGTCGCGAGGCGCCCAGTGGGTGCTTCCCGCCGGGAAGACCCTGCGACCGACGACGAGGCCGGTGGCGGGGGCCGTCTGTCTGCCGGGGCCGCAGCGGCTCGTCTCGCTCCAGCGGGTTCTCCGGCACGCGACGGCGCTGCGCGTGTACGGCCCGGTGGCCGACGGCGCCGCCGCCGCGAGTGCCTGGGAGGTGGTGCTCCCGGGGATGCGGCTCACCCTGACGCTGTCGCCCGAGGCCTCCCGCGGCTTCTCGGGCGAGGGCGGAGTGCTGGAGGCGCTCGCCACCGATGACGCCGCGGCCGACGCCGAGCTGATCTCCGTGCTCCTGGCCTGGGAGCCCCGGATCGAGCCGGCCGACCTGGCCGAGCAGTCGGGCCTGCCGGTGGAACGGGTGCGGGCGGCGCTCGTCCGGCTGGGTACGGCGGGCCGCGTGGGCTACGACCTCGCGGACGCGGCCTACTTCCACCGCGAACTGCCGTACGACGCGGACCGGGCCGAACGGCACAATCCGCGGCTGGTGGCCGCGCGACAGCTCGCCGAGTCCGGTTCGGTCGTCCTCGACGGCGACCTGGCGGCCGTGGTCTCGGGCGAGCACCGCTACCAGGTCCGCGAGAAGGCCGGTGCGCTGAGCTGCACCTGTCAGTGGTGGGCCGACTACCGGGGCCGCCGCGGCCCCTGCAAACACGCACTGGCGGTCCGGATGACCCGCCGGGGCGCGACGGCCACCGCGGGTGCGCGATGAAGGAGCTGCTCATCGCCGTGCGCGAAGGCCGCCATCGGGACGTTCCCGCCCTGCTCGCCCCGCTTGACCGGCCCGAACGCAGGCTGGCGCTGACCGAGTTGAAGGCGGTACGCAAGGAGGCGCGGGAGTGGGAATGGCGCGAGCGCACCAGGGCTCAGAAGGCCGTACTGGTGGCCGGTGCGGGCTGCCACACCGGAGCCGCGGGTTGCGCGACCTGGATCGGGGCCCGGGAGCTGCGCGAGTGGGCGCGTACCCCCTACCCGTGGGTGCTGGAAGTGCTGGCCGACCGCGATCCGGCCTGGCTCGCCGACCTCGCCCGACGGCTGGCTGCTCGCTCCATCGAGTCCGAGGCAGAGTACCGGCTCGTGCTCGAACTGGTCCGGATGGCGGACTGCCCGCTGCCCGTCTCCGACGGCATCGTCCGTGGCTGGGCGGAGCGCGTCAGCGGGTCGCGATGGCAGCGGCGGCCGCACCCGCCGCTGACCGACATCCTGCGCACCGAACCACACCTCGACGTACTGGCGCCCCACCTCATGGACATGCCTGAACTGCCCGCGTCAGTGGCCTGGAGCGGCGATGCGGACCAGGGTGCCCACTGGCCGTCCGCGCTGACGGCCCTCGCCGCAGAGGGCCTGCTGGACCGAACCCTTCTCCTCGACCGCTGCACCACCCGCCTGCTGCGCGGCGGGAAGACCGCCGACCTGCGCTTCTGTCTGCTGCTGCTGCGTGGTCTCGAACCCACGGTCCAGGAGGAGGCCGAGCGGGTCGCGGACTGGATCGCCATGGCCGCGGACGGCCCGTCGCCGGTGGCCGGACACGCACAGGAGGTACTCGCCCGGCTGGACGGTCACAACAGGCTGTCCGTCGCTCAGCTGGCCGACGTCTCGGGTGCGGTGCTCTTCCGTACGGAGAAGAAGCTGGTCACTTCCCAACTGGTGCTGCTGGGAAAGGTGCTGCGCCGCAACCCGTCGGTGGCCGGACAGCTGCTGCCCGTGGTCGCCGAGGCGTTCGGACACCCGGACATCGGGATCCAGGAGCGCGCGCTCAAGCTCGCCGCCCGCCACCTTCCCTCGATCCCGTCCACCGCCCACCAGGAACTGGCGCACATGGCAGCCCAGTTGGGGCCGGTGCACCGTTCGGCGGCCCTCTCGGTGTTCGGTGATCTGCTCGACGCGGAGCCGGCCGGCGACGCCTACGAGGAGATCCTGCCACCGGCCCCCGTCCCACGGCGTCTCGCCCCGGCGCCGGAGAACACGGCCGAGCTCGTCGAGGACGTGGTCGCCCTGGCGCGGTCCGGGTCCTGGGAGGTCACCGACTTCGAACGGACTCTGGACGGACTGATCCGGTGCGCCCACACGGACCGGACGGCCCTGACCGAAGCTCTGCGCCCGGCGCTCGCCGGGCAGTGGTGGGCGGGGGCCGGTGAGCAGGACGAGATCGACCGGCGGTTCGGCAGGAATCACGACGGCCGGCACCTCGTCGCCGCGTCTCTCCTCGGACGGATCTCCGAACGGGCGATAGCCCAGGGCCGGGCCCGAGGGACGGGGACGGGCGCCTGCTTCCACGCCGCCCTCGACGGCGTGCTGTACGCACGGCTGTGGGAGGCCGCCGCCGCGGTACGGACCGGGGAACTGCCCTTCCTGCTGGCGACGCCCACCTGGCACACCGGGTCCCTGGACCCGGTGGAGCTGGTCGGCCGGCTGCGCCGCTATCAGGAGCTGGGGATCGAGCCGGGGCCCGCCGACTTCTCCCAGGCCCTGCTGCGCGTCCGGCGCGGCGATGGTCACGAGGCCGCCGATCAGGCCGCCAGGCTCGGCACCGTGGAGGGCGACCGGCTGGCCGCGTGGATCCGGGCGGACGAACCGGTGGCACCGGTGCTCCGCCGCCACGTGGAGGCCGAAGTACCCGTGCCCCAGGGCTGGTTCCAGCAGTCGGCGACGGGGGCGCGGCGCATCCTCCTGGCCACCAGGGAACGCCGCGTCATCCAGCAGGAGTTCCCCCGCGCCTTCCACTGGCTCGGGCGACCGCACTCCCCCACGCAGCAGAGCTGCTACCACTGGGCGACCAGTGCCCCGCAAGGGATGGCCGCACTGCCGGAGGACGGCGAGACACTGGCGGCCTGGCTGCTTCCTTCCATCACCACGTGCGTCGAGGAACAGCGCGGGGGCGCCTGGCCCCTGCCGGCTCTCGTCGAGACCGGAGGACCCGTTGCGGGCGCCATTCATCTCGCACTGGCGTACGGTCTCGGGGCCCGCTACCCGGAGGACCGGCTGTCGGCGGTGGACGCCCTGCTGCTCCTCGCCGCCCGGGGCCGCCTGGATGCGGCGCTGCTCGGCAAGGAGCTGACCGTGCTCATCGACCGGGAGCTGGTGAAACCCGGACGGCTGGCGAGCTCGGCGGCTGCCGCCGCGGCCACCGGCGCGTACCGAACCGTGCTCTCCGTCCTGGTCCCGGTGCTGCCCGCGCTGCTGTCCCGCGAGCGTGCTCCCCGGGGACTGAGTGACCTGCTCGCCGTGGCCGCGGAGTGCGCGGAGCACGGTGGCCCGCCGAAGACCGGGCCGATAGCCGGCCTCGGCACGGCCGCCGCGCGTGGCGGGTCGACGCAGTTGGTGCGGCAGGCGGCGCGGCTGGAGGCCGCCTGGGGCCGGGCGGCTGCGTGAGCCCTCACCGGGCATGGCGGCTCGAACACCCTGGTCAACCGGCCAAAAACAGATGATAGGCGACCAGATGCACACTTAACCCATCGGTCACAAGTCGTTCGTGATCAGGCAACACCACTCCGTCACAGTGAAGGCATGACTGATGTGACATCCGCGAAGAGTTCCCGCCGCCCCCACCACTGGCGACGGGATCTCATCGAACTCGCCGCACTGTTCACCGCGGTCGCCGTTGCCGACGCGATCGCCAACCTGATCGGGCACCAGCCGGACGGGCCGTATCTGCTCATCGCCTCGGCCCTGGCGCTGACCGCGACTGCCGCGTTCCACACCTGGTGGGCGCGGCGGCACAGCCACGCGCCACCGCCGGATTCCGCAGGGGCGTCCAACCCGCACGGCTCCGCCACGCAGCCGCTTGCGGCGGGCGTCTGCCCGGCGCCGGTTACCGGGTCCGGGGAGACGGCGCTGTGGCGGATGCGTACCACCGTCAGGGACGCCCCCGGCAGCCTGGCGGCGCTCTGCATCGTCCTGGCCGAGCACCGGATCGACATCCTCACCCTGCAGACGCACCCACTGGCACAGGGCACGGTCGACGAGTTCCTCCTGCGCGCCCCCGCCACGCTTCCGGCAGCGCAGCTGACCCGGGCGATCTCCGCCGCGGGCGGCAGCTCCACCTGGATCGAGCGCGCCGACGCCCACGACCTGGTGGACGCTCCGACCAGGGTGCTCGGCCTCGCCACCCGCACCGCGCTGGACGCAGCGGAACTCCCCCTCGCCCTGCGCCAGCTGCTCGGCCGGTGCACCATCCACTCGCTGCCCGCCGTCTCGATCACCGGACGCGCGACCGGGGAGACCGCGCCCGTCGAAGGGGTGCTGGAGGAGACGGTGATGCGGCTGCGTGACCCGTCGGGCGGCGTCATCACCGTCGAGCGGTCCTATCTCCCGTTCACTCCCACGGAGTTCGCCAGGGCGCGCGCCCTGGTCGAGCTCGACGCCCGGCTGGGCCCCCGTGTTCCGCGCAGCGAGCACGTGCTCACGCTGCCAGAGGGCAACGAGATCACCGTACGCCGGGCGGACAGCGCCGATCTCGAAGCGGCCCGAGCCATGCACGACCGCTGCTCGGAGCAGACGCTGCGGCTGCGCTACCACGGCCCGGTCCGCGACGCCGACCGCTATCTCGACCACCTGCTGAGCCCCCGATTCGGCCGCACACTCGCCGTGCAGACGGCCTCCGGCCGGCTGGTGGCCCTCGGCCATCTGCTCTGGGACGGCGACGAGACCGAGGTCGCCCTGCTCGTCGAGGACGACTGGCAGCGCCGGGGCATCGGCTCCGAGCTGCTCGCCCGCCTGGTTGCCCTCGCCGTCGAGGCCGGCTGCGAGAGCGTCTACGCCGTCACCCAGGCGTCCAACACCGGCATGGTCGCCGCCATGCGAGCGCTCTCGCTGCCGCTCGACTACCAGATCGAGGAAGGCACGCTGGTGATCACCGCCCGGCTGAACGCGGCTCCGGTACGGGCCCTGCCCCTGCCCCCGCACCAGCAGGCACACCACTGAAGCCCTGGCGTACGGGCTCCTCACCGCTCAGCGCCTGACAGAGATCGGCCCAGATGTCCTCGACGTCCTCCAGGCCGACCGACATCCGCAGCAGCCGGTCACCGACCCCCGACGCCTGCCGGTCTCCCTCGTCCACAATGCGGTGGCTGATGGAGGCGGGGTGCTGGATCAGGCTGTCCACGCTGCCGAGACTGACGGCGGGCGTGATGAGCCGTACCCCGGCGATCACCCGGTGCGGGTCCCCGAAGACCTCGAAGGAAACCATCGCACCGCCCAGTTCCGGGTAGTGGACGCGGGCGATCCGCGGGTCGGCGGCCAGCCTGCGGGAGAGTTCCGCGGCGCTCGCGGACGCGGCCCGCACCCGTACCGGCAGCGTGGACAGACCGCGCAGCAGCAGGTACCCGGCCATCGGATGCAGCACGCCGCCAGTGGCGAAGCGCACCTGGCGCAGCCGGGCGGCGAACTCCTCGTCGCAGGCGACGACCCCGCCCATCACGTCCCCGTGGCCCCCCAGGTACTTCGTCGCGCTGTGCAGCACGAACCGCGCGCCGTGCTCGACGGGCCGCTGGAGCACCGGTGTCGCGAAGGTGTTGTCGACGAGCAGCGGCACGGAGCCGCAGGAGTGCGCGACCGCCCGGATGTCCACCTCTTTGAGCGTCGGATTGGCGGGCGTCTCGACGATGACCAGGCCCGTGTCGGGCCGGATCGCGTCGGCGATGCCCGCCGGGTCGGTCCAGGTCACCTCGGTGCCCAGCAGCCCGGCGCCGAGCAGGTGGTCGCTGCAGCCGTACAGCGGGCGGACCGCCACCACATGGCGCAGTCCGATGCTCGCGCGGGCCAGCAGGACGGCGGTGAGCGCCGCCATGCCGCTGGCGAACGCCACGGCGCTCGCGGCCCCTTCGAGCCGGGCCAGGGCCGTCTCGAACCGGGCGGTGGTCGGGTTGTCGAGCCGGGCGTAGACCGGCGGCCCGTCGAGCCGGGCGCCGGTGGTGGCGAAGGAGTCGATCCGCGCCGCCTCGCCCCTGGAGTCGTACGAGGGGTAGGTGGTGGACAGGTCGATCGGCGGGGCGTGCAGGCCGAGAGCCGCGAGGTCGTCGCGTCCGGCGTGCACGGCTTCGGTGGCAAGCGCCCTGGACCGGGTTGTCGTCGAGGGCGCCATCGAGGATTCGGTGTCCATGTCACCAGTCTGAACACAGGCCGGGAGATCCGGACCAAACCCCGTGCTACGTTCGGTGGATGACCGATTCCATCGCTCTGGACACGGTGGATCTGCACATTCTGCGCCTGCTGCAGAACGATGCCCGGACCACCTACCGCGATCTCGCAGCCGAGGTCGGGGTCGCCCCGTCGACCTGCCTGGACCGGGTCACCCGGATGCGCCGCACGGGCGTCATCCTCGGGCACCAGCTGCGACTGGATCCGGCCAGAATGGGACGCGGCCTGGAGGCCCTGCTGTCCGTGCAGGTCCGGCCGCACCGCAGAGAGCTCATCGGCCCGTTCGTCGAGCGGATCAGGACGCTGCCCGAGTCCCGGGCGCTCTTCCACCTGACCGGTCCCGACGACTATCTGGTCCATGTCGCCGTTTCCGATACGGCCGACCTGCAACGGCTGGTGCTGGACGAGTTCACCTCGCGCCGCGAAGTGGCCCGGGTGGAGACCAGGCTGATCTTCCAGCAGTGGGAGTGCGGACCGCTGCTGCCCCCCTCGGCCCCAACGGCCGGGCCGGGCACATGTCAGGCCTCAGAGCCCGATTGATGGTGACGGGAGGCCCCTCTCCGTATGAGGATGTCCACATGTCAGACACTCCTAGCAGCGCGCTGCCCCGCCAGGTCGCCGACGCCTACGTCGACGCGTTCATCCGGCTCGACCCGATTTCCGGCACCTTTCTCGGTGTCGCGGAAAGCTCGCGCCGCCTTCCCGACTTCTCCCCCGCCGGCCAGGAAGCGCTGGCCGAACTGGCTCGCGCCACGCTCGCCCGGCTGGACGCCGCGGAACAGCTGCCCGGTGCGGCCGACGACACCGAGCGCCGTTGCGGCCGCCTCCTGCGCGAGCGGCTGACGGCCGAACTCGCCGTCCACGAGGCCGATGAGTCGCTGCGTGCCGTCTCCAACCTGCACTCCCCGGCGCACTCGGTCCGTGAGGTGTTCACCGTGACGCCCACCGAGACGGACGAGGACTGGGCGGCGGTCGTCGACCGGCTCCGTGCGGTTCCGGCCGCGCTCGCCGGCTACCGGGAGTCGCTCGCGCTCGGTCTGGAGCGCAAGCTCCACGGCAGTCCGCGCGCCACGGCCACCTTCATCGACCAGCTCGACGAGTGGGTCGGCGACGGTACGTCGGGGTTCTTCCAGGACTTCGCCGCCGCGGGCCCGGCCGCCCTGCGCACCGGTCTCGACGACGGTGCCCGGCAGGCCGCGCAGGCGCTGGAGGAGCTGCGGCAGTGGATGCGCGAGGTGTACGCCCCCGCCATCGAGGGCGCACCCGAGGTGGTGGGGCGTGAGCGGTACGCCCGCTGGTCGCGCTACTTCAACGGCACCGACCTCGACCTCGACGAGGCGTACGCCTACGGCTGGTCCGAGTACCACCGGCTGCTCGCCGAGATGCGGACCGAGGCCGAGAAGGTGCTGCCCGGCGCGGGCCCCTGGGAGGCGCTGGCCCATCTCGATGTGCACGGCAAGCACATCGAGGGGGTCGACGAGGTCCAGGCGTGGCTGCAGGGGCTGATGGACGAGGCGATCGAGGCCCTGGACGGCACGCACTTCGAACTCGCCGAGCGGGTCCGCAGGGTGGAGTCCCGGATCGCCCCGCCCGGCGGCGCCGCGGCGCCGTACTACACGGGTCCGTCCGAGGACTTCTCCCGCCCCGGCCGCACCTGGCTGCCGACCATGGGCGAGACCCGGTTCCCGGTGTACGACCTGGTCTCCACCTGGTACCACGAGGGTGTCCCCGGTCATCACCTCCAGCTCGCCCAGTGGGCCCACGTCGCCGAGAGCCTCTCGCGCTACCAGGCGTCCATCGGCATCGTCAGCGCCAACGCGGAGGGCTGGGCGCTGTACGCGGAGCGGCTGATGGACGAGCTGGGCTTCCTCCCCGACGCCGAGCGCCGCCTGGGATACCTGGACGCGCAGATGATGCGCGCCTGCCGGGTGATCGTGGACATCGGCATGCACCTGGAGCTGGAGATCCCGGCCGACTCCCCGTTCCACCCCGGTGAGCGGTGGACGCCCGAGCTGGCCCAGGAGTTCTTCGGCAACCACAGCGGCCGGCCCGCCGACTTCGTGGAGAGCGAGCTGACCCGCTACCTCTCGATGCCGGGACAGGCCATCGGCTACAAGCTGGGTGAACGCGCCTGGCTGCTCGGCCGGGAGAACGCCCGCGCGGCGCACGGGGACTCCTTCGACCTCAAGTCCTGGCACATGGCCGCCCTTTCTCAGGGGCCGCTGGGTCTGGACGATCTGGTCGACGAGCTGTCGAAGCTCTGACCGGACCGGCGGGCCGGGCCCGGGACACCCCGGTCCGGCCCGCCGTTGTCAGCAGCCGCAGTCCTCGGAGCTGGCCGGCGCGGTGAGTGGGTCGGCCCCGCGCCGGCCGGGCCCCTGCCGGGTCTCGAACCCGAAGCCCTCGCGCACCCAGTACTCGAAGCCGCCGAGCATCTCCTTGACCCGGTAACCGAGTTCGGCGAGGGCGAGCGCGGCCCGGGTGGCACCGTTGCAGCCGGGCCCCCAGCAGTAGGTGACCACGGGCACGGCCGGGTCGAGCAGTTCGGGTGCCCGCTCGGTGATGAGCGCCGTCGGCAGGTGGACCGCACCGGGAATGTGCCCCTGGTCCCAGGAGGCGGTGGAGCGGGCGTCGAGGAGTACGAAGCCGGGGTCACCGCCGGCCGCCAGCGCGGCGGCGACGTCGGAGGCATCGGTGTGGAGGGCGAGCGAGGCCGCGAAGTGGGCGGCGGCCGCGGCCGGAGCTGCGGGCGGCACCCGGAGCACGGGGTGGCCGGCAGTGGTGGCGGGCTGCGATGTCATGGTCGAAAACCTATGGCCGAAGGCACCCTGCCGGAAGATGAGATCCCCGGCAGAGGACTTGATCCGCCGGGCATTTCACTGTTCTCTCGACGTATGACCGACTATTCCCCGGATGACACCGACTGGCGCATCCTCGATGTCCTTCAGCGCGAGGGCCGCGCCACGTTCGCGGAGCTCGCACGGGCGGTGGCAATGTCGTCGAGCGCCGTGACGGAGCGGGTGCGCAGGCTGGAGGAGGCCGGAATCATCAGCGGGTACGCGGCGGTGGTCGACCCGGAGCGGCTCGGGCTGCCGATTCTCGCCTTCGTCCGGCTGCGTTACCCGAACGGCAACTACAAGCCGTTCCACGATCTCCTCGACGCCACGCCGGAGATCCTGGAGGCCCACCATGTCACCGGCGACGACTGTTTCGTACTGAAGGTGACGGCCCGCTCCATGAGCCATCTGGAGGCGGTGTCCGGAAAGATCGGTGCGCTGGGGTCCGTCACCACGAGCGTCGTCTACTCCTCGCCGCTGCCGCGGCGGGCGGTCAGCCGCTGACCCCGTCCGCAGCCCGGTGGCGCACCGCGGATCCGTGGCGTTCCTTCACCACTTCGAGCTGGGCCGGGATGCGCCGGCGCAGGTCCGCGACATGGCTGACGATGCCGACGCTGCGGTCCCGCTCCCGCAGCGAGTCCAGCACGTCGAGCACCTCGTCGAGGGTCTGGTCGTCCAGGCTGCCGAAACCCTCGTCGATGAAGAGAGTGTCCAGGCGTACGCCGCCGGCCTCGTCGGTGACCACGTCGGCGAGGCCGAGTGCCAGGGCGAGCGAGGCGAAGAACGTCTCACCGCCGGAGAGCGTGGCCGTGTCGCGTTCACGGCCGGTCCAGGCGTCGATGACGTGCAGTCCGAGCCCGGCCCTGCGGCCACCGGTGCGGGCGTCGGAGTGGACCAGGGTGTACCGGCCGGACGACATCCGCCGCAGCCGGGCGGTGGCGGCCGCCGCCACCTGTTCGAGACGGGCCGCCAGGACGTAGGACTCCAGCCGCATCTTGCGTTCGTTGTCCGCCGAGGTTCCGGCGGTGAGCCCGGCGAGCCGTGCGATCCGCTCGTACTCCTCGCGTACCGGGCCCAGTGCGCGTACCTCGTCCGCCGCGCGCCGGGACAGCCTGCCGAGTTCGGTGCAGCGCTCCCGCGCCGCGGCGTGGGCGCCCGCCGCGGCCCGCAGCAGCCGCTCGGCCGTGTCGAACACCGGCTGCGCGGCATCCGGGGCGGCCGGGGGCCGGCCGGCGGCGGCGCGGGCTTCCGTCTCGGCGAGCCGGTCGGCGACCGCCGCGGCCTCGGCCTGCCAGGCGTCGATCCGGTGCTGGAGCTCTCGCTGCCGGGAGTCGGGGAGCATCGTCCCGGCGGCGTCCTGCGGGGTGTCGAAACCAGCCCGGAACGCCGCGTCGGCGAGCCGGTCGTCGGCCTCCTTCAGCCGCGCCGCCGCGCTCTCCTCCTCGCGCAGCGTCGCGGCCGCCTCGACGAGCAGGGCGACCCGGTGCTGAAGGAGGGCGGCGTGCTCGGTGACGCTGCCCGCCGCGCCGCGGGCCTGTGCCAGCACCTCTTCCAGGGCTGTCTGTTCGGCGTCGAGCCCTTCGCGCCTGGAGGTACGGGCCGCGGCCCGGCGTTCGGCCTGCTGCCGGGCCCCGGCCCGCTGTTCCTGCTCGCGTTCGGCGGCCGCGAGGGCTTCGCGCGCCGCGTGCGTCCCGGTGGCGGTCCGGTAGGCCTCGGTGTGCTCCCGGGTCAGTGTGTCCACCAGATCGGTGAGCGCTCCGACCGTCGGCTCGGCCGCCCGGTCCCGGCCGCCCGCCGCGTCCGCGGCCTGCCCGTCCCCGGTCTCCGCGGCCTCCGCACGAGCCGCCGCATGGCGCTCACGTTCGGCCGCGAGCGCGTGCTCCGCCTCGGTGCGCGCCTGTTCCGCACGCCGGTGGGCGGCCTCCGCGGCGTCCTCCACGGCCTGGTCGACGTGTCCGTCGCCGGCACGGGCGGGCAGCGGGTGGTCGGGCGAGCCGCAGACCGCGCAGGCCTCGCCGTCGGCCAGTTCCCGGGCGAGCTCCGCCGCGATGTCGCGCAGCCGCCGTTCGCGCAGGCCGAGCCAGGCCTCGCCGGTGGCGAGGGCACGCTCCCGGGCCGCACCGAGGCGCTCCTCTGCGTCCGACACCCGTGCGGCCAGCGCGTCCCTGCGCCGGGCCGCGTCCAGACGGCGGCGGGCCGGGTCGAGCCTGCCGGCGAGGAGTTCGGCGCGGGTCGCCGCTTCCTGGGCCGCCTCGATGCGGGTGTGCAGACGGTTCCGGGTGGTTTCCCAGCCGGCCAGCCAGCTCTCGGCGTCCCGGATCAGTTCGTCGTCCGCGCGGGCCTGCCGTTCCAGCGCGGTCCGTTCGCTGTCGATCTCGGCGCCGCGCCGTTCGGCACGACGTGCGGCGTCCAGACCGCCGAGTTCCTCACGGAGTCTGCGTTCCAGCGCCGTCAGCTGTTCGGCACCCGCGTCGGCCAGGTCGCCGGGCAGTCCGGCCCGGGAGCGGTCACGGGCCGCGTCCGCCCGCCGGTGCGCCCGGTCGGCCTCCTCGCGAAGCTCCAGCGCGGGGGCGACGAGATCCGCCTTGCGGGCACGCTTCAGCCGCTCCTGTGCCTGATCGTGCCCGGCGCGGCCGGCCTCCACCGCGGTGGCGCGCCGCCGGGTCTCCTCGTACCGCTGCTGGAGTCCGGCCAGTTCGCGTGCGGTGTCCAGGGCCAGCCGGGCGGCCGTCTGCCGGCTCTCCGCCGCGCTCAGCACCGACGCGGCGATGTCGAGGCGTTCCCGGGCGCTGCTGCGCGCCGTCGCGGCCCATTCCAGTACGGCGTCCGCGAGCCCCGGTTCGCCCGGCTGGATGCCGGGCAGCGGGCACTCGCTCGCGGCGGGCCCTGCCGCCTGGGCAATCCGCTGGGCGATGGCGAGGATCCTCTCGTCCCCGGCCCTCACCTGTGTCCCGGCGGCCCGGCGCAGCTCGGCGAGGTGCTCCTCGACGGCGGCGAAGCGACGGGTGTCGAAGAGCCGGCCGAGCAGTTTGCCGCGCGCCTCGGCGTCGGCGCGCAGGAAGCGGGCGAAATCGCCCTGCGGCAGGAGGACCACCTGACAGAACTGGTCCCGGCTCATCCCGATGAGCTGGGTGATCTCCTCGCCGATCTCCTGGTTCGAGCGGCTCAGCGCCCGCCACCCCTCGTCGGGGACGTACTCGCGCAGCCGGCTCTGCGCCTTCTCCGTGGTGTAGCCGTCGCCCTTCTTCTTGGGGCGGGTCTGGGCGGGGCTCCGGGTGATCTCCAGGCGGCGTCCGCCGACGGTGAGTTCGAGCCGGATCTCGGTCAGCAGGTCCGGTGGGGCGTGGTCGCTGCGCAGGGAGGTCCCGGGGCTCTGCCGGGCGCCGGGCACGGCGCCGTACAGTCCGTAGCAGACGGCGTCGAGGACCGAGGTCTTGCCGGCGCCGGTCGGTCCGTGCAGCAGGAAGATCCCGGCCGCGCAGAGCGCGTCGAAGTCGATCTCCTCGGTGGCGCCGAACGGTCCGAAGGCGGTGATGCCGAGCCTGTGGAGCCTCATCGGTTCACCTCGCGCACGCTGTCGTCGACCCGTACGTGCTCGAAGGCGCCGCGCAGCACCGTCCGCTCCGGCTCGTCGATGCCGTACCCGCCGCGGACATGGGCCACGAAGTCCTCCGCGATGCTCTGGTCGTCGCGTCCGCGCAGCCGCTCGGCGTAGGAGCTCCGCGGGTCCTCGGGGGCCCGTTCCGGTTCGAAGGCGAGGCTGAGCGTGTGCGGGAACCGCTCGGCGAGGCGGGCCATCGGCTCGGCCGGGCGGACGGGGTCGGTGAGGGTGGCCTCCACCCAGGAGAGTTCGTGCCGGTCCAGGGCCGGGTCGTCGAGGAGGGTGTCGAGACGGCCGCGGAGCCTGGCGAGCGGGCGGGGCACCGGGCACTCGATCCGTCGCGCGTCGATCGCACCCGCGGCGTCCAGGTCGATCAGCCACATCGTCTTGCGGTGGTCGGCCTCGGAGAAGGAGTAGGCGAGCGGGGACCCGGAGTACCGGACGCGTTCGGTGACGGTCTGGCAGCCGTGCAGATGTCCCAGCGCCACGTAGTCGACACCGTCGAAGACCCCGGCGGGGACCGATGCCACCCCGCCGACGGTGATGTCGCGTTCGCTGTCGCTCGGCTCGCCGCCCGCGACGAAGGCGTGGGCGAGGACGACTGAGCGGGTGGTGTCCGCCCGCGTCCCGAGGTCGGCGCGGACCTGGTCCATGGCGGCGGTCAGCACGGCCTCGTGCCCGGACCGCTCGGCCTTGAACAGATCCTTGACGAGGGCGGGTTCCAGGTACGGGAGCCCGTAGAACGCCACGTCGCCGTGCGCGTCCGCGAGCACGACCGGGGTACCGCAGTGCGCGGGATCGGTACGCAGGTGGATGCCGGCCCGCCCGATGAGTCCGGCGCCGACGCCGAGCCGGCGGGCCGAGTCGTGGTTCCCGGAGATCATCACGGTGGGGACACCGGCCGCGGCGAGCCGGTGCAGCGCGTCGTCGAAGAGCTGGACGGCGGAGAGCGGCGGCACCGCCCTGTCGTACACATCACCCGCCACCAGTACGGCATCGACCTCGTGGTCACGGACCGTCGCCACCAGGTGGTCGAGGTAGGCGGCCTGGGCATCGAGCAGCGAGACCCGGTGGAACGACCGCCCAAGGTGCCAGTCCGATGTGTGCAAAATCCTCAAGACCAGGCTCCGACCTGCATGTTTCGCTTCCTCCACCCATGGGGTCGCGCCCCTTGTACTCCGGAGCGGCCCGGACCTGGCGGCCGGTGCCCGTCACACCCGCGCGGCCCTGCCCCTGGCCCCCCGCGCACCACAGTACTCAGGCGTCCCCGTAGGCCTCGCCGCCCAGCTCCAGTTCCGCCTCGCCCGCCGTCGCGTCGGCCAGCCAGCGGCGGAACTCCGCGACGTCGGCGTCCGGCAGCCCGATCTCGATGGTCACCGCCTCGGCGTAGCGGACCTCGCGCACGGTCCGTCCGGTGGCCCGCAGTTCGTTCTCCAGCCTGCCCGCCCGCTGGTGGTCCACGGTGACGGTGGCGAGCCGGAACCGCTGCCGGGTGAGCGTGCCGACCGCGTCGAGGGCCTCGCCGACCGCTCCCCCGTAGGCCCGGATCAGCCCGCCCGCGCCGAGTTTCACCCCGCCGAAGTAGCGGGTGACGACCGCGACGACGTACCGCATCTCGCGGCGGGTCAGCATCTGGAGCATGGGTACGCCGGCGGTGCCTCCCGGCTCGCCGTCGTCGCTCGCCTTCTGTACGGAGGCGTCGGCGCCGATCACGTACGCGAAGCAGTTGTGGGAGGCGGTCGGGTGTTCCCTGCGGACGCGGGCGACGAACTCCTGCGCCTCCTGTTCGGTGGCGGCGGGGGCGAGCGCGCAGAGGAAACGCGATCGGCTGATCTCGGTCTCGTGCACGCCCGCTCGGGCGACTGTCCGGTACTGCTCCTGCATCCGGCCAGCCTATGCGCAGGTACGGGAATGGTCCGGGGCGGCCGTCCGTTGTGCGATCATGTACGCAGACACGGAGACGATCCGCAGAATCCTGACCGGGACGGGCGATACCTGGGCGGTGGTGGGGCTCTCCGACAACCGCTCCCGCGCGGCCTACGGCGTGGCCGAGGTCCTTCAGCGCTTCGGGAAGCGGGTGGTCCCGGTGCATCCCAAGGCGGAGCGGGTGCACGGCGAGGACGGCTACGCCTCACTGGCCGACATCCCGTTCCCGGTCGATGTGGTGGACGTCTTCGTCAACAGCGAACTGGCCGGCGCGGTGGCCGACGAGGCCGTCTCGATCGGCGCCTCCGCGGTCTGGTTCCAGCTCGGGGTGATCGACGAGCAGGCCTGCGAACGTACCCGGGCGGCCGGGCTCGACATGGTCATGGACCGGTGCCCCGCCATCGAGATCCCCGCGCTGGGTCGCTGAGGGGAGCCCCGGGGTTGCCCGTCGGCCGTGTGTGCGGGGTGTCACACTCCGCTTCCGGCTGGAACAATGGCCCGCTGTGAGTACTGCTCCTGCCCTCGGTGTCCTGAGCGCTTCCCACACCCGTGCCCGGCTGGCCGGACAGCTGGTCCGGCTCGGCGTGGAGCGGGGCGGCGTCCTGATGGTGCATGCCTCGCTGCGTGCGGTGGGAGCGGTGGACGGCGGGGTCCGCGCCGTGGCCGACGCCCTGCGGGATGTGCTGGGAGCGCAGGGCACGCTGGTCGTCCCGGCCTTCACTCCGGAGAACTCCGACACCTCCCCGCACTACCGCGCCCGGGTCCGCGGTCTCTGCGACCGGGACCGGGCCGCCGTGCGGGCGGCCATGCCCGCGTTCGATCCCGCCGGCACGGCCGCCCCGTCGATGGGCCGGCTGGCAGAGACGGTGCGCCGGTCCCCGGGCTCCGTACGCAGCGCCCATCCGCAGACGTCGTTCGCGGCCGCGGGCCCGCTGGCCGGCCATGTGGTGGCCGGTCACCGCCCCGACTGCCATCTCGGCGAGGACTCCCCGCTGGCCCGGCTGTACGAGCTGCGGGCGCAGGTCCTGCTGCTGGGGACCGGCTTCGGCTCCTGCACCGCGTTCCATCTCGCCGAGTACCGCGTCCCGTCCCCGCCCTTGCGCACCTACCGCTGCGTGGTGCGTGACGGCGGCGGGCGGCGGTGGTGGGAGTACGCGGACGTGGCCCTGGACGACAGTGATTTCGCGGCCCTGGGTGCGGACTTCGAGCGGTCGGGCCGGCCCCCGGCCGTCGCCTCCGGCCCGGTCGGCTCGGCCCCGAGCCGTCTGTTCCGCTTCCCCGAGGCGGTCGGCTTCGCCACCCGGTGGCTGCCCGCGCACCGTCACGGCGGCGCGGGCGACCGCTTCAGCCCGTGATGCCGAGACCTTCGACCACGACCGCTCCCGGGAGCGCCGCCAGCGCCTTGCCCGGCATGATCAGTTTGCCCCGGCGGCTGCCGCTCCCGATCAGGACCCATTCCTGGTCCACGACGGCGGGATCGATCAACAGGGGCCAGCTGTCCGGGAGTCCGACGGGGGTGATGCCGCCGTACTCCATGCCCGTGTCACCGACCGCCGTCTCCATCGGGGCGAACCGCGCCTTGCGGACGCCGAGGTGTTTGCGGACGGCCCCGTTCACATCGACGCGGGAGTGGGACAGCACCAGACAGGCCGCCAGGGTGACGTCTCCCGCGCGCTTTCCCGCCACGACGACGCAGTTGGCCGACCGGCTCAGCAGATCGGCCCCGTGGTGCTCGACGAAGGCCGCCGTGTCGGCGATCTCCGGGTCCGTGTCGACGTGGATGATCTGCTCGGCGGGAAAACCGCCCCAGCCCTCCCGGACCGCTGCCGCCACCGGTGCGGTGAGCAGTTCGAGGCGTTCGGCAGCGGGACGGGCGTCCTCGAAGGAGCCGAATGGTGCGCGCATGTGCGCCACGCTAACAGCCCCACGCTCCGGCCCGGTTGGGCATCTCATCTGACGGGCGGGATGGACACGGCCATGGTGAGTTCGACGGGCGCGGAGCCCTCGTTCCGGTAGCTGTGGGGATGGTGCGCCTCGAAGGTGGCGGAGGCGCCGGCGGGCACGGTGTACGAGGTTCCGTCGACGACCAGGGTGAGATCGCCCGCGGTGACGTGGAGCAGTTCGACGGTGCCCTCGGGATGCGGGTCGGAGGCGCTGCCGTCGCCGGGGGCCAGCCGCCAGGACCAGAGTTCCAGCGGGCCCCGTGCCTCGGTGCCGACCAGCAGGGTCGTGGAGCTTCCCGCCTCCGTGGACCACATGCGGACCGCCTGGCCGGCGGGCACCAGGCGGACCGGGGAGCCCTGGTCGTAGTCGAGCAGCGTGGTGATGCTGACGCCCAGCGCGTCGGCGAGCTTCACCGTGGTGCCGACACTCGGGTTCGTGCGTGCCTGCTCGATCTGGATGATCATGCCGCGACTGACCCCGGCACGGGTGGCCAGAGCGTCCAGGGTGAAGCCCCGCTCCCCGCGCCAGCGCTTGAGATTGCGCGCGAGGGACTGGGTCAGCCGGTCGAGATCAGTCACATTCCGTCCAATATTTTGGATGACAGGGTCAAAAATACTGCACTACGGTGTGGTGTACCCAACCGTTCACCGCACTGTACTGCGAGGCCCCCGCATGACCGCACTGTTCGCCCTCGCCACCAGTCTGCTGTGGGGTCTGGCCGACTTCGGCGGCGGGCTGCTGACCCGGCGCATGCCCGCCCTCACGGTCGTGGTCGTCTCGCAGACCGCCGCGGCGGCCGTGCTCGCCGTGATCGTGACCGTGACGGGAGCCTGGAGCGAGGCGAGTGGGCAGCTCTGGTTCGCCGTCGCGGCCGGCGCGGTGGGGCCGGTCGCGATGCTGAGCTTCTACAAGGCCCTGGCGCTCGGGCCGATGGGCGTGGTGTCCCCGCTCGGTTCGCTGGGGGTCGCCGTGCCGGTGAGCGTCGGGCTGATCGCGGGCGAGCGTCCTGGGCTGCTGCAGTTCGCCGGGGTCGCCGTCGCGGTGGTGGGCATCGTGCTGGCGGGCGGGCCGCAGCTGCGGGGCGCCCCCGTGCAGCGCCGGGCGGTGCTGCTGACCCTGGTGGCGGCGTTCGGCTTCGGGGCCGTGATGTCCCTGATCGCACACGCGTCCACCACCGTCACCGGCCTCTTCCTGGCCCTCTTCGTGCAGCGCGTCACCAACATCGCGGTGGGCGGCACGGCACTGTACGTCTCGGTGCGCCGCGGGGCCCGTGCGCTTCCGGAGGCGGGCGGGACCGCTGCGGTGCGGGCCGCACTGCCCGCCCTGGCGCTCGTGGGTCTCGCGGACGTCGCGGCCAACGGGACGTACTCGATCGCCGCCCAGCACGGGCCGGTCACCGTCGCCGCCGTGCTGGCCTCGCTCTACCCGGTGGTCACGGCCCTGTCCGCGCGCGGCTTCCTGGGGGAACGGCTGCGCGGCGTGCAGGCGGCGGGCGCCGGACTCGCACTCGTGGGCACGGTGCTGCTCGCGACCGGGTGACGGGAGCGGGCGGCCCCGGCTCCGGCGGTCAGCTCTCGTCGAGTTCCGCGACGGCCAGCAGCTGTTCGGGGGTCACACCCTCCGGGATCGGCACCGGGGCCGGGGTGCGCAGGGGCGGCTGCCAGCCCTTCTCCGGGTCCCAGCTGCGTACGACGCGGGCCGGGGCGCCGGCCACCACCGCGTGGTCGGGCACCTCCCCGCGTACCACCGCACCCGCCGCCACCACCACGTTGCGCCCGAGCCGGGCACCCGGGAGGATCACCGCTCCGGTGCCGATCCAGCAGCCGGGGCCGATGGCGACCGGCTCCATCCGCGGCCACTGCCGGCCGACCGGCTGCTGGGGATCGTCGTAGCTGTGGTTGGTCGAGGTGATGTAGACGTACGGCCCGCAGTACGTGTCCGAGCCGATCGTCACCGTGGTGTCGGCCACCACATGGCTGCCGCGGCCGAGCACCACCCCGTCGCCCAGGGTCAGTATCGGTTCGGTGCCCAGGTCCAGATCGGGCATGAGGCCTGCCGTGAGGGTGACCTGTTCGCCGATGATGCAGTGGTTGCCGAGCTCGATCCACCGCTCCCCGAAGACCGTGCCCTGCGGGAAGGCGAGCCGGGTGCCCTCGCCGATCCGGCCGAACCGCAGGCCGCCGGGGTGCGCGGGCGTGACCGCACCCGTCTCCCGCACCCAGCGCCAGCAGCGGTGGACGGCCCCCGACAGGGCGCGCCGCCGCCAGGCGGTCAGGGAGGAGACCGTGTCTCTGTTCTTCGGCACTCGCACACGGTAGTCGGCACGCCCGGGGCCGGTATCCGCGCCGGCCTGTGATCTTCACCCCACCGGGACCCGGACCCGGGTGCCCGTCGCATACCGTTTCCCGGCGGGACCGGGACAGCCGCGGCCGGAACGGCCGGGGCCCACACGCACCGGAGCACGGAGGAACGCGCGATGGCAGAACAGGCGTTGATCACCGCGATGGGCGGCAAGGAACCGGACATCGACGCGTCCGCGTTCACCGCACCGACGTCGGTCGTGATCGGCGAGGTCACCATGGCGGCCGGGTCCAGCGTCTGGTACCACGCCGTACTGCGCGCGGACTGCGGTCCCATCGTGATCGGCGCCGGTTCCAACATCCAGGACAACTGCAGCGTCCATGTCGATCCCGGATTCCCCGTCACGGTCGGCGAGCGCGTCTCGGTCGGGCACAACGCGGTGCTCCACGGCTGCACCGTCGAGGACGACGTCCTGATCGGCATGGGGGCCACCGTCCTGAACGGTGCGCACATCGGCACCGGTTCGCTGATCGCCGCCCAGGCCCTGGTCCCGCAGGGGATGCGGGTGCCGCCGGGTTCGCTGGTCGCGGGCGTGCCCGCCAAGGTCAAGCGGCAGCTGACCCAGGAGGAGCTGGACGGCGTGAAGTTCAACGCGGTCGGCTATGTGGAGCTGGCCAAGGCGCACCGCGAGGCGTTCGAGGACTGAGTACGGAGGCCGGACGCGGAGGATCCCGGCCGCCCGGCCGGGATCCGTACGGGTCAGTCGGCCGCCGGTACGGTCCCCGGCTCGGGCGTGGAGTCCACCGTGGAGCGCGCGGCCGCCTTCTTGGTCCGGTTCTTGAGGACCAGCATCGAGGTGAGCCCGATCAGGACCGCGATCGCCAGTCCCAGGTACGAGAACCGCTTGAGCCAGTCCTCGGCCACGACACCCACCGAGTAGATGACGGCCGTGGTGCCGCCCGCCCAGGCGATCCCGCCGAGCACGTTGGCGGTCAGGAACTTCCAGTACGGCATGTGCAGGACGCCCGCGAGCGGTCCGGCGAAGATGCGCAGGAGTGCGACGAAGCGGCCGAAGAAGACCGCCCACATGCCCCACTTCTGGAACGAGCCCTCCGCCATGGCGATCTGGCTCTCACCGAAGTGCCGGGGGAACTTTCCGCCGAGCCAGGCGAGCAGCGGCCGTCCGCCCTTGCGGCCGATGGCGTAACCGATCGAGTCGCCGATCACCGCCCCGGCCGTGGCGCAGGCTCCCAGGATCCACGGGTTGATTCCGTCGTGTCCCGCGGCCAGCAGTGCCGCGCTGATCAGGACGATCTCGCCCGGCAACGGGATGCCGAGACTCTCCAGACCGATGACGACGCCCACCAGCAGGTAGACGCTGATCGCGGGGACGTTCTCCAGCCATTCCTGGATGTGCAACGCCGGTTCCTCCGTAGTGATGGCCTGTCGCCCGCCGGACAACTCCTCGGCGCACAGCGGGAAGCCTACCCGGCGCGCCGTCGGCGCGGACAGCGCGAAGGGCCGCCCCGCACCCCTGCCGGGTGGGCGGCGGCCCCCGCGGTGCGGGCCGGGCTCAGCCGTTCGGTCGCAGCGTCCAGACCACCGTCATCTCGCCGGTCACGGCGCCGTCCGCGCGCTGGATCTCGATGGTCACAGGGAACTCGGGGCGCTTGCCCTCGTCGAGTTCCGCGACGACGTCGGCCACCGGCCGGCCGAGGGTGGCGGTGGCGGTGACGTCGCCCATGGCGAGCTTCGTGTAGCCGATCTCGGCCTTCACGGCGAGCGGGACGGCACGCGTCAGCTGGTCCCCGAACGCGGCGATGACTATCGCACCGCTCGCCGATTCCGCCAGCGTGAACATCGCGCCGGCGTGCGGTCCGCCGACATGGTTGTGGAAGTCCGCCTGGTCCGGCAGACGGACCACCGCGCGTTCTGCGGTGGACTCCAGGAATTCGAGGTTGAGGGTCCGGACCATCGGAACCGTCGCGGCGACCATCTCGCCCGCGGTCATCTGTTCAGCGCTCATGGACTTGATGTTACTCACGGGTAGATAGGTTTGGCCATGCCTCCGCGACCACCCGGCCCACACCTGATCCCGTTCTTCACCGACCGCTCACGGGGGCGGCCGTAGCCGACCGGAGGACACACCTCTATCGTTACTCGCCATGTGGCCAGGACAGCAGCCGCCCGGGGGCGAGCAAAACCCGCAGGACCCGAACCAGAACCCGTACCAGCAGCCGGGGTACCAGCAGCCGAATCCCTACCAGCAGCCGGGATACCAACAGCCGGGCACACCCGAGCAGCAGCCCGGTTACGGCTACCCGCAGCAGGGTCAGCCGGGGCAGCAGCAGGGTCAGCCGGGCTACCCGCAGCCCAACCCGTACCAGCAGCCGACCGTTCCGCAGTACGGGGTGGCCGGTCCGCCCGGCGGGCCTCAGCCCGGCAACGGCAACAAGAAGCGGACGACGCTCGTCGCGGTCGTCGCGGCGGTCGCGGTCGTCGCCGCCGCCGTGGTCACGGGTGTCGTCGTGATGAACAAGGACGACGACAAGGACGGCAAGAACGTCGCCGACGACAAGAAGTCGTCCGCGCCCGCCAAGCCCTCCGAGTCCGCGTCGTCGGAGGAGAACCCGCGCGGTGTCGGCGATGACGCCAAGCCGCTCATCGCGGGCTGGAAGGTGGTGACCAACCCGAAGTGGGGCACCCAGTTCGACGTGCCCGGCGACTGGGAGGTCTCGCGCCCCGGCGTCTCCTCGTTCTTCGAGGACGACAAGAAGGGTGACGGCTCGCCGCTCATCGGCTTCTCCGCGCCCGCCGACCTCAAGAGCAAGTGGTGCGTCGACGACGCCGACCACGACGGCACCAAGGAGAACACCAGCCTGGCCGGTACCGGTACCCGGGGCGCCGAGGGTGCCACGGACGCCGATGTGAACGCCAGGAACGAGGCGGGCACCTGGGCGTGGGCGGCCTATGCCCAGCACATGCCGAAGAGCACCATCAAGATCAGCAAGCCGAAGCAGTACACCACCAAGGCGGGTCTGACCGGCAGCCTGGTCACCGCCACGGCGCCCAATGTCACCAAGAAGAAGAAGTGCGACAGCGACGGCAAGACCATCGCCTTCACCTTCAAGAACAGCAGCGGCGCCTTCTCCTCCTGGGTGCTGTATGGCGCCGCCGGTGTCCCCGACGAGCTGCCCGACGCGACGATCCAGAAGATTCTGAGCACGGTGCGCCTGGTGGAGATCTCCGAGCCCTGATGCTCCGCCGCAAAGCATTTGGCACCGCGGGGTCACTGCGGCGATAGTCCCTTGGTGACCGCCGCCGACCTCGCACCTCCCTCGGCCCGCCCCTCCCGGGCGGGCCGCAATTACCGGCTGCTGACCGCCGCCGCGATCATCACGGGCCTGGGCACCAACGGCGCGTTGATCGCGGCGGCGTTCGCGGTTCTGGAGTCGGGCGGCGACGCCGGCGACGTCGGGCTGGTGGCCGCCGCCAGGACCGCGCCGCTGGTGCTCTTCCTGCTGATCGGCGGGGCGGTCGCGGACCGGCTGCCGCGCCACCGGGTGATGGTCGCGGCGAACACCCTCAACTGCCTCTCGCAGGCCGCCTTCGCCTGGCTGGTCCTGGCCGGGGACCCCCGGCTGTGGCAGATGATGGTGCTCACCGCGCTCTGCGGTACCGGGCAGGCCTTCTTCGGCCCGGCCGCCGAGGGCATGCTGATGTCCACCGTCAGCAGCGAACAGGCGAGCCGGGCCTTCGCCCTCTTCCGGATGTCCGTGCAGGGCGCCGCCATCGGCGGAGCGGCGCTGGGCGGGGCCATGATCGCGGCGATGGACCCGGGCTGGGTGCTGGCGATCGACGCGGCCGCCTTCGCGGTGGCCGGCGCGCTGCGCTCCTTCCTCGACGTCAGCCACATCCCCTCCCGCGCGCCCGGTGGCGGTCTGCTCGCCGATCTCCGGGACGGCTGGCAGGAGTTCGTCGGCCGCACCTGGCTCTGGGCCGTCGTGGCGCAGTTCTCCGTGGTGGTCGCCGCGGTCGGGGCCGCCGAGGCGGTCTACGGGCCGCTGGTCGCCCGGGACCAGCTCGGCGGCGCCCGCCCCTGGGGCCTCGCGCTGGCCGCGTTCGGCGTCGGCACGGTGGGCGGGGCGGTGCTGATGATGCGGTGGAAGCCGCGGCGGCTGCTGCTGGCCGGGACGCTCTGCGTCTTCCCGCTGGCACTGCCCTCGGCGGGGCTCGCCGTGCCGCTGCCGGCGGCCGGGCTCTGCGCGGTGATGTTCGTCAGCGGGGCCGCCATCGAGGTGTTCGGCGTGTCCTGGATGACGGCCCTGCATCAGGAGATCCCGGAGGAGAAGCTGTCGCGGGTCTCGGCGTACGACTGGTTCGGCTCGGTGGCCATGGTGCCGCTCGCCACCGCGCTCGCCGGTCCGGTGGAGTCGCTGGTCGGGCGCAGTCAGGCACTGTGGGGCTGCGCCGCGCTGGTCGTCCTGGTCACCGGCGCGGTGCTGTTCGTGCCGGACGTCCGCAATCTGACGCGCCGGACCGCCGCCGAGGTGGTGGCCGGGAGTACGCCCGCGTCAGCCGATGCCGAAGGAGCCGTCGGGCGGCTCGGGTGAGTCGACCGCCTCGTCGTCACCGACCGGCCTGGCGCCCTTGACGAGCCCGGCCACGGCAGCGCCGTACTCGACGCGGGCCGCGAACGCGTCGGCGGCGCAACGGCGGATCAGCGCGGCCGTGTCGACGGGGGTGTGGGACGCGACGAGGACGACGTTGCCGAAGCGCCGGCCGCGCAGCACCGCCGGTTCGGCGATCACCGCGAGCTCCGCGAAGACGGACCCGAACGTGGCCAGCTGCGGGCGCAGGAAGTCGAAGGGCGCCCCGTCCGCGAGGTTGGCGGCGTAGACCCCGCCGGGCCTCAGTGCCCGCGCCGCGGCCCGCGCGTAGGGGACGGACGTCAGGTGGGCGGGCACCCGTGAGCCGCCGAAGACATCCGCGATCAGGACGTCCACGGAACCGGGTGCGGTCGCCTCCAGGTGCTCGCGGGCGTCCACGCCGTGCACGGTGATCCCGCTGCCGTCCGGCAGCGGCACGTACTCGGCGACGAGGTCGAGCAGCCCCCGGTCGGCCTCTGCGACGTCCTGCCGGGACCCGGGGCGGGTGGCCGCGACATAGCGGGGCAGGGTGAGGGCCCCGCCGCCGAGGTGCAGCACGTCGAGCGGTACGCCCGGTCCGGCGGCGCAGTCCACGACATGGCCGAGCCGTCTGGCGTACTCGAACTCCAGGTGTTCCGGTGCGTCCAGGTCGACGTACGACTGGGGTGACCCGTCGACCGTCAGCAGCCAGGCCCGCTCCCGGTCCACGTCGGGGAGCAGTCTGGCGGTGCCCCGGTCCACGTCGCGGACGACCGGTATCGACTCGTTCACTCCCCCATTGTGCGGGCCCGTCCGGCTGCCCATGACCACGGAGCACGGCCGGGTCCGCCTCCCGTGGGATTCGGGGGCGGACCCGGCCGCGCCGTTACGGCTCCGGGCTCAGAGCAGCCCGGTGACCGTGCCCGCGCCGATCGTGCGGCCGCCCTCGCGGATGGCGAAGCCGAGGCCGGTCTCCAGCGGTACGTCCCGGCCCAGCTCGACGGTCATGGTGACCGTCTCACCGGGGCGCGCCACCGCCGCCGCGCCGAGGTCGACGTCACCGACGACGTCCGCGGTGCGGATGTAGAACTGCGGCCGGTAGCCGGTGGCGACCGGGGTGGTCCGGCCGCCCTCCCGCCCCGACAGGACGTACACCTGCGCGGTGAAGCGCCGGCTCGGTGTCACGCTGCCCGGCGCGGCCACGACATGGCCGCGGCGGACCCGGTCGCGCTCGACCCCGCGCAGGAGCAGCGCGACGTTGTCGCCGGCCTCGGCGGACTCCATCGGCTTGCCGAAGGTCTCCAGACCGGTGACGACCGTCTCGGTGTCCGCGCCGAGCACCGCGACCCGGTCACCGACGCGGACGGTGCCGCGCTCCACCGCGCCGGTGACGACCGTGCCCCGGCCGGTGATGGTCAGGACGTTCTCCACCGGCAGCAGGAACGGCGCGTCGGTGTAGCGCACCGGCATCGGTACGTAGGTGTCGACGGCGTCGAGCAACGCCTCCACCGCCCCCGTCCAGCGCGGGTCGCCCTCCAGGGCACGCAGGCCCGACACCCGCACGACGGGCACGGTGTCGCCGCCGTACCCGTGCGCGGACAGCAGCTCGCGCACCTCCAGCTCGACCAGGTCGGCCAGCTCGGGGTCACCCGCGTCGGCCTTGTTCAGCGCGACGAGGATGTGGTCGACGCCCACCTGACGGGCGAGCAGCACGTGCTCGGCGGTCTGCGGCATGATCCCTTCGAGAGCGGACACGACGAGGATCGCCCCGTCGAGCTGGGCCGCGCCGGTGACCATGTTCTTGATGTAGTCGGCGTGACCGGGCATGTCGACGTGCGCGTAGTGGCGGGTGCCGGTCTCGTACTCGACGTGCGCGATGTTGATGGTGATGCCGCGCTGCGCCTCCTCCGGCGCCCGGTCGATGCGGTCGAACGGGACGAACGTGCCGGTGCCCCGGTCGCTGAGTACCTTGGTGATGGCGGCGGTCAGGGTGGTCTTGCCGTGGTCGACGTGGCCCATGGTGCCGATGTTGAGGTGCGGCTTGGTGCGCACGTATGCCGTCTTGGGCATGGCTCATTCCTTGGATTTCGAAGCTGCGAGAGAAGACCCCAGGGCCCCGCCGACCCTCCCCTTACGGGGTCCGCCGGACTGTCGGGGGAGGGTCAGCTTCGGGCGCCGCCGATGGGCGCCGCCGCAGCGGTGAACGCTGCTGCGACTGCTGCTGCCAGTGCTGTGGTGACGGCTGCTGCCGTGGTGACCGCGACGTTCGCGGCAGCCTTCGGCGCGTCCGCGACTGCGGACTGCGCTGCGAGGAAGGCGTACCGGAACATGCCTCGATCATGTCGGACGGCCGCGCGCCGGTCGAGCGATTTACGGCGGGCGGTACGGGAGTTGGCGGCGGCGCTCGCCGCCCGCCCCTCAGAGGTGCTTGGTGGCCTCTCGTACGGACAGCGGCGACAGCCGCCCCCGGGCGCCGTCGACGAAGTCGCGTACGGCCTCCGGGTCGGTCTTCGCGTACTCGCGCAGGGCCCAGCCGATCGCCTTGCGGATGAAGAAGTCCGGGTGGCCGGCCCGGCGCAGGCAGTACCCGAAGAGCCGTCCGGTGTCGGTGGCTTCCCTGTAGCGCAGCTGGTGCAGCAGCGCGGTGCGGACGATCCAGAGGTCGTCGTCCTCGATCCACGCGTCCATGTCCTGCCGGAGCGCCGGGTCCGCGGCCACCAGAGGACCCGCGACATGCGCCGCCAGCAGATCGACGGTGTCCCACCAGGGCACGGTGGAGACCAGATGGCGCAGGACCGGCAGGAATCCGGACGAGCAGCGCGCGGCGTGGCGGCGGAGGTAGTCGGCGGCGAAGTACTGGTACTCGCGCTCGGGCAGCTCCCAGCAGCGCAGCGCGATGGCGGCGCAGTCCGCCTCCCCGGGACGCGCGGTGCCTTCCAGGACGGTGCGGGACAGCTCCCGGCGCCGGGGGGTGGGAATGCCGAGGAACGGGGCGACGTCCTTCATGTACGCGGCGGCGGACCGGGCGCGCACGGGGTCGGCGGCCGTCGGATACAGCGCGGTGAGCCGCTCCAGCACGGTGTCGGCGAGCGTGCTGCCGGGGAGCCCGGGGGCGGCTTCGGGCGTATCGCGGGCGGTTTCGGCTCCGTCGCTCATAACGGTCACATTACGACGATCACACCTGGTGTCGGATACTCTCCCCGCATGCTCGACCCCGTCTCCGTCTCCCGGCCCGCGACCGGTCTCGCCGCGCGCTGCACGAGGGTGCTGTTCTCGCCCTGGTCCCGGCTCTCACTGCTCGTGGCGGTGCTGCTGGCCGCCGCGACGACGATGCTGCTCCTCGAACCCCAGCGGCTGCTCGCCTCCGGCTGGCCGGCCCACCTGAGCGGCGGGGCCGCCGCGGTCGTGCTCTTCGGCTTCGCGTACGGCGTGTCCACGGTGGCCTTCGTGCCGCGGCCGCTGCTCAACCTCGCCGCCGGGGCGCTGTTCGGCACGCAGGCCGGTCTGGCGGCGGCGCTGGCGGGCACGGTGCTGGGCGCGGGCATCTCGTTCGGGCTCGGCAGGGTGCTGGGACAGGATGCGCTCCGCACGCTGCTGCGCGGGCGCTGGATGCGTGCGGCGGACGGGCAGCTGAGCAGGCACGGATTCCGCTCGATGCTGGCGCTGCGGCTCTTCCCCGGCGTGCCCTTCGCCGCCGCGAACTACTGCGCCGCCGTGTCGCGCATGGGCTATCCCCCGTTCCTGGCGGCGACCGGGCTGGGCTCGATCCCCAACACGGCCGCGTACGTCGTGGCGGGCAGCGAGGCCTCGTCGCCGACGTCGCCCGCGTTCCTGGCCGCGATGGGGTTCATCGTGCTGACCGGTGTCGGCGCGGCCGTCGTCGCCTGGCGCAGGCGCCACCGGCTGGGTGCCGAGTGACGCGGGGGTACGGCCGGGGGTTGTCGTAATCCTGTTCACCCGGGGGCGATACGCTTCCCGCGACCGACAGACGGTCTCCGGGCCCCATGCGGCCCTGCCCTCACATGACCGCAATCCGCACGCTGCCGACGGCGCCCATGGCTGTCGGACGATGCATGATCACTTCAGGATGGCCCAAGCCCCATGAGCTGGTTCGAATCCTTCGTCCTCGGCCTCGTTCAGGGACTGACCGAGTTCCTGCCGATCTCCTCCAGCGCGCATCTGCGGCTCACCGCGGCGTTCGCCGGCTGGCACGATCCGGGGGCGGCGTTCACCGCCATCACCCAGATCGGCACGGAAGCCGCAGTCCTCATCTACTTCCGGAAGGACATCGTCCGGATCGTCGGGGCGTGGTTCAAGTCGCTGACGAACCGTGCGATGCGGAGCGACCACGACGCGCAGATGGGCTGGCTGGTCATCGTCGGCTCCATCCCGATCGGCGTACTGGGCGTGACGTTCAAGGACCAGATCGAGGGCCCGTTCCGCGACCTGCGGCTGATCGCCACCACGCTGATCGTGATGGGTATCGTCCTCGGCGTCGCCGACCGCATGGCCGCCCGTGACGAGACCGGTGGCAAGCACCGGGCGATCAGGGAGCGCAAGTCCCTGAAGGAACTGGGCATCAAGGACGGCCTGATCTTCGGCTTCTGCCAGGCGATGGCCCTGATCCCGGGCGTCTCCCGCTCCGGCGCCACGATCAGCGGCGGCCTGCTGATGGGCTACACCCGCGAGGCGGCGGCCCGTTACTCGTTCCTGCTCGCCGTCCCCGCGGTGCTGGCCTCCGGCGTCTTCGAGCTGAAGGACGCGGGCGAGGGACATGTGGCCTGGGGTCCGACGATCTTCGCGACGTTCATCGCGTTCGGTGTGGGCTACGTGGTCATCGCCTGGTTCATGAAGTTCATTACCACCAAGAGCTTCATGCCGTTCGTCATCTACCGCGTCCTGCTCGGCCTGGCCCTGTTCGCGTTGGTGGCGGCGGGTGTGCTGAGCCCGCACGCGGGTGAGTCGGCGGGCTGACCGAGGTTCGCCGAGCGGCGGTCACGACGGCCTGCGCAGCCTTCTGGACGCGGTCCTCCAGATGAACCGGGCCGGGGGCCCGTGTCGCCGCCTCCCGCATGTCTCCCCCAGGGGAAGGGGACACCGTTCGCTCGACGGGAGGCGCCGGGAACGAAGCGATGTCCTAATCCCTGACCTTGAGGAATCGCATCCGGGTTGCGCCGTTGCTGTCGGTGCCGCCGGCCTCGGCGTTGGAGATCTTGCCGCCGGTGAGGACGAACATCAGGTGCAGGCGGACCGTCCGGGGGCCGGAGGCGACCGTGTACTCGGTCATGATGTGTGTGGTTCCGCCTTGCTGCTCCTGCCTCTCCGCGTTGATCGCCGCGATCTGGGTGAAGCTCGTCAGGAGGGTGTCCGTGCTCTCGTCCCTGAGCCAGCCGATGATGTAGCCGCTGCCGCCGGTGGCGGAACCGAGCGCGTACCGCACATCACTGTCGATGTGGTACACCCCGGCTTCCGGGAGCACGATGTCGGACTCGGGGATCGGGACGTCGGTACCGGTCCGGGCCAGGAGGTTGGCGTTCTGCCGCTCGGCGTTGCGGAACGCGCTCACCGGCGTGAGGCGGGCGCCGATCTCCCATGTCCCGGGGCAGCCGGGCGTGCCGGTGACGTCGATGTCCACCGACCGTTCGAGGCTGCTGTTGCCGCCGGGAGCGATACCCGTCAGGTCGATCCGCGGCACAAGCAGCCCACCGGTCGTGTTCCGTGCGGCATTGCACGGGGACGGGTCCAGAGCAGGCGTGTCGGGCGCGTACAGACACCCGTCGCTGCCTCGGGTGATGGCGTTGCCCCGGTCGGTGGAGATGCACGGGGGCCGGGCGGTGGCGCATCCGTCCTGGCAGGAGGCGACCGGGATGACCGGCGGGACCGCGGCATAGGGAGTGGCCGAGCCGTCGAGGGTGTCGGTCGTGCAGGTGACCGTGCCGTCGCAGTCGCGGCAGGTCGTACGGAGGAACGGCCGGCCACAGCCCGGGGCGGCCGCCTGGACGGTGAGGACGAAGCTGTCGACGGTCCACTGCTTGGGGCCGACTCGGCAGGTGTCGTCGTTGCCTGTTTCCAGGTTGAGCTCGACGACGATCCTTCCCGCGAGGACGTCCGCGAGGGGCACGGTGGTCGGAGGGATGACGCCGTTGTCGTCACCGCCCGCCGGCAGATCGGGTGGGCCGAGGAGATCGGTGCGGACCGGGGCCGTACCGTTCCACAGGGCGAAGCGGCCGTAGAGCTGGCAGGCCGTGCTCCTGCCGTCGTTGTGGACATGGACCGAGGCGCTGATCGTGACGCTGGTGGGGTTGCCGCGCAGCGCCGTGGGATCGATGTGCACGACACCGGCGAGCCAGGTGTGCTGGCCGTTGTGCGACCCGTCATCGGCCGGGAACGTCCCCGTGCCGCTGTTCAGGATGGTCTGGGCGACGACAGGGTCCAGCGCGGCATGGGTGTTGGCGATGGTGTAGTACGGCGTCGGGTCGGTGCTGCTCGCGGTCGCTGCGACCCGGTACGGCGCGGAGTCGCGCAGTGGGATCGTCTCGCAGTGCTCGTACGGCTTGGAGCCGGGACAGGCAGCGGGGGGACAGGCCGGCTTGGAGGGCTGACAGTCGCCGATGGCGATGGGGGGCTGCCCGCAGCCGCATCCACTCATGGGTCAACTCCTTTGGTGTGGTGGGGTGGTAGCAGTGGCGGCGCGCGCCCTGCCCGCTCTTGACGCGGTTGGTGCACGAGGGGGATGGCGCGCCCGCTCGTCGGCCGATGCGGATGAAAGGCGTTCTGGGTCAGGTGCGTTGAGGGACATCGGCGGACCTGAAGTCGACCGGTCAACCGGAGAGCGGAAGGGAACCCATCGGGCGGACGGCTCGCCGCGCCGTCCACTGATATGACGTCGATCGTCATCCAGCTACGTGTTCTCGCAGCCAGTCGCGTCTCTCGGGCGGGAAAAAGCGGCCGCGTCGGCCCCTCTTCACGATTCTGTTACTGGCACTGGGCAATCCGCATTGTGTGCTCGGACATGGACCTGAAGCTCAGCCAACTGTCCTCTTCTTCGCCATCCCTAATGTACTATCCCGTGATCTGTCGGGCATTAACCCGTTAGAGTGGCCGATTTCACCGCCGAGGTGGCCGAAGGGGCGACCGGCGTGTTGTGGTGTGCGGCCATAAGCGGATGTGCGTCAGAGGGTGTTCACGCGGCGAAACGCGAGGGCAATCACTGCCCCTCGGAACGGCGGGAGGGTGCGCACACATCGGGGTTCGCGGCCCGTGGTGCGTAGATCATCCAAGTGGCCCCGGGGAGAGAGACCGTGGCGCGCAGGGGATACGGCACAGGCAAGCACGAGTCGTCCATACCGGACGAGGAGTGGGAGCTGTTCCTACGAGAGCCGGAGTCCGGGTCGGGCGGTGCGCCCGCCCGAGGAACCCGGAGAACCCGACCGCCGCCCGGGACTCCGCCCTGCCCAACAACCGAAATCACACCGTGCACGCCGTGGCTGGAGACCGGTGACGCCGCCTCATCACAACCGAAACGGCGAAGCGGGGCGAGGCCTGGAGGCTCATAGTGATGGCACGGCCCCTCGCCGCGTGTCCCGGTTCACGGGGCCAGGGCCGGGCCCGGACCTGTTGAGGTCCGGGCCCGCAGGACCACGGAGCGGAGTTGTGTCAGCTCGGCTGGTCGCCGGTGTACCGGTAGATGGCGTCGGCGGGATCGACGCCCCAGACGTTCGTCCAGGAGCCCACCGCGATGCCCTTGATGCTGCCGTTGATGCTCTTCCACGAGTTCGAGGCGTCCTGGCCCCCGGTGTACCGGAAGACCTGGTTGCCGCTCTTGCCCCCGCCAAGTGTTCAGTAGCGGGGCAGCGCCTCGGCCACGGCGATCTGGGAGAGTGCGATGGTGGTCCGTCCGTCCTCGATGTCCCACAGCGTGTTCTGCAGCAGCCGAGCCAGGGTCCAGCCGGCCGCGCGCCGACGGTCCAGCCCGAGTGCCTCGGTCAGCAGGTCGAAGCGGCGCCGCACCATCCGGGGAACGTCCCCGGTGGCGTGGAGCTTCTCCCAGCCGGTGTCCAGCGCCGGCCACAGGTCGAAGCCCGGATCGCCGACCAGGGGTTCGGGGTCGATGGCCAGCCACGGCTCGCGCTCGGCGGCGAGCACGTTGTCGTAGTGCAGGTCCCAGTGCAGCATCCGGTCGCCGGGCTCACCGGCCAGCTCGGTGACTGTCGACGCCCAGCCGTGCAGCCGCCGCTGGTCCTCGGTGCCCGGCAGGGCGGCGGCGGCCGCCGGCACGGACGCCAGCATGTCGCGCGCGACGTCACGGAGGCCGCGCAGGCCCTCGGGCGCCGAGACGGAATGCAGCCGGGCCATGAGTCCGGCCAAGGCGCTCATGGCCACGTCGTCGTCCTCGACGGAAGCCAGGGTGCGTGAGCCGTCCAGGCGTTCCAGCAGCACGGCGCCGCTCTGCGAGTCGTGGTCGAGCAGCCGCACGATGCCGTCGCCTTGCCACGCCCGCAGCCCGATCAGCGCGGCGGTCGTCTCCTCGCGGGGCATCTGGAGTTTGAGCGCGGCGCGGGTGCCGTCCGTGCGGCGCACCGGCACCACCAGCGAGGCCTCGCCGGACCTGGTGCCGCCGTCGTGCTCCAGTTCCCATCGGTCGAGCAGCTCCGCCACCAGCGCGGGCAACCGGGCGATCCAGGTGCGTTCCTCTTCGCCACCGTTCCTCGTGTACGACGCCACCAGGGCGTCAGGTACTTCGATACCCTGCGGCGAACTCATGTGGGGTCCTTCGGAGGAGTGGGCTTCCCACCGCGACCACGGGTATGGCCGAGGGGCATGCGGCAGCTGCTTCGGGGATGCGGATCTCGTGGAAGGTTCTGTCACGGAGCATGGCCTTGTCGAAGACCTCCTTGCCGACTGGGTCAGTCCGTACCCGTGATGGGCGCCCTTGCCGACGTCCGTGCCGAGGAAGACGCCCACACTGCCGATGTCGAACCTCGCACCCTTCCACCGGAGTTGGACGGTGTCGGCCTCGGCAGTCGCGTCGTACGCGCGCACCCACGCCAGAAAGACCTGTGGCCCGCGAACTGTCCGGTCAGTGCGCCGGACCGGGCGGTGACCGGGCTCCGATCAGCGGCTCGGACGGCACCTTCCGGGCGCGGTGACACCCCCCAGGTGCCTTCGACAGGGACACACAGTCATGCCGGGCCCGGAGGCCGGCGGCCCCATTGCAGGACCGCGAAAATCACCACGGGGGCCGAGCGCGCGCCGTCCGCACCCGCGGCGGCGCCGGAGCCGTCAGGAGTGCTGCGCGTCGCCGGTACTGGGGCCGTAGCGGGCGAGCATGGTCGTGACCGCCTCGTCGACGGCGTGGCCGACGTCGACAGGTGCGGGGCTCCAGTCGGCGAGCAGCATCCGCGGCCACAGGACGTAGTTGGCGATCATGCCGAGGAACTGGTTGGTGGCGCTCTCCGCGTCAGGTACCACCGCAGCGCCCGCGACATGCTCGGCCTCCAGGTAGTGCTGGACGGAGATGAAGTAGGGCAGCTTGCCCAGCTCGAACTGAGCCCGTCCCAGTTCCGGGAAGCGCGGCAGTTCGGCGATGACGATGCGGAAGAGAGCCGCCATCGCGGGCCGGCCGATCAGGTCGGCGTACTGGCGGCCGATCGAGCTCAGGCCCGCGCGCAGGTCACCGGGCGGCGTCGCGGGCGCCGCCGGATCCGGCCCGCCCTTCCAGTACTCGGTGACGATGGCCTCGAAAAGCGCCGCCTTGGTGGGGAACTGCTTGAACAGCGTGGACTTCGAGACGACCGCTTCCTCCGCGATCTTCGCCAGCGAGGTCCCGTCATATCCCCGTTCCAGGAACAGCTTCGTGGCCGCTGCGGTGATCGCCTCGCGCTTGCGCTGAGCGAGTCGTTGATGGTGCGCGGAGAGTCCTGCGGTCATGGACCCCAGTATGACCCATCACGAGGCGAGTCACTTGACTCGCCACTGTGCGGGTGTTTACGTGGACAGGGATGCGAGTCGCTCGACTCGCATCCGGCCGGCCGGGAGCACTTCGGCCGGAGTCGTTCCGTTCCCCAAGGAGAAGCACTCATGGATTCAGGCAAGGTCGCATTGGTGACCGGCGGCAATCGCGGGCTGGGCCGGGCCACGGCGCAGGCGCTGGCCCGGCACGGGCTGCGCGTCATCGTCACCCACCGAGGCGACGCCCAGGAGGCCGAGGAGACGGTCAGGAGCATTCAGGACACCGGCGCCACGGCCGCCGCACTGCGGCTGGACATCAGCGACCTGGCCACCTTCCCCGCCTTCGTCTCCCACCTGGCCGCGCAGCTGGAGCGCTGGGAGGCGACCGGGCTGGACGTCCTGGTCAACAATGCCGGGATCGGGCTGTTCGGACCGCTGGAAGCGGTCACGGTCGACGACTACGACACCGTGATGAACACCAACGTTCGTGGCACGTTCTTCCTCATCCAGGCGCTTGCGCCCGTGCTGGCCGACGGAGGGCGGATCATCAACGTCTCCTCCTCCCTCAGCCGCCACACCAGTGCCGGCACCTCGGTCTACTCGGCCTCCAAGGCAGCGGTCGAGGTTCTCAGCCGGACCTTGGCCCTGGAGCTGGGGGCGCGCAAGATCCGCGTCAACGCCATCGCGCCGGGGCCGACCGCCACCGACTTCAACGGCGGCGCCATGCGGGACGACGCGCGGCTGCGCGAGGGCTTGGGCGCACAGACCGCGCTCGGCCGCGTCGGCGAACCGCAGGAGATCGGCGACGCCATCGCCGCGCTCGCCTCGGAGGACCTGCGATGGGTCACCGCCCAGCGCCTCGAAGTGTCCGGTGGCGCCCTGCTGTAGGGCCCCGCCCACACCATGTGCCCCGCACGGCTGCCGCCGTCACCTCGCCGCGGCCTCCGAGCGGGAGTGACCGGCCAACCCGGCGAGCGTTCCCGGTCAGAGCACCAGCGGTTCTTCAGATGGTGCGGTCAAGGAGAATCCCGGGCCCAGCAGGTGTCCGTGCCTCGCCGTGCCGGGCCGTTGCCGTACGGCTCGGGCGGTGCACCGCCCGGCTCCAACAGTGGCGGGCCTGACCGTGCGAACGGACAGGCCCGCCACCGCGTATCAGGCGGCACCCCGCCTCGCTCCCCTCCTCATCCGGGCTCGTGGACGGTCAAGGGCGGGTGAACAGCGACGCTGGGCCTTTGACCGGGGAAATCCAGTGGTCCCGGCTTGAAAGGCACCCATACCATCCGCCCATGACCGAAAACATCGGGACCGCGGGCAACGAGCATGACGCAGCGGCTGAAAGGGAACTCTCCTGGCGTGCCAAGTCCGTCGGTCTCGCGGCAGTCGACGTGGACGACGCCGAGCTCTTGCACGCCTGGCGATCCGATCCGGTATCCGCCCATGAAATCGGCATCTGGCCGCGCTCCCTCACCGCGATGCGCGAGCGCATCGAGCGTGACAGTGACGACGACGATCGCGACGACTTCCTCGTCCTGCTCCCTGACAGCACCCCTGTCGGCCACACCGCACTGACCGGCCAGAACATCGTCAACGGCACAGCAGAGGTCGAGCTGATGCTGGCTGCTCAGCATCGTGGGCACGGCCACGGCACTGACGCCCTCGACGCTCTGGTGGACCTGGCGTTCGGCGAACTCCCGTTTTACCGCCTCACGGCAGAAACTCACACCGGCAACGCCCCCGCCCTCGCCGTCCTCGCCGGATCCGGCTTCGTACGCGAAGGCACCAGCCGCGCCGCCTGCCTCCATCGCGGCCGCCGCCACGACCTCGCCGTGTTCTCACTGCTCCGCCCCGAATGGGAAGCGCTGAACCGCCCGCGCGCCTGGGACGCCTGACCAGGCGGAGCGCCTTGCCCAGCTCCTGCTCATGTGTGGCTGAGCCGGGCCCGCTCGGCGCTGCATGCCCCGACCGTGCGGAACGATCACCGCGCGTCTGACTGCCGGTCGAGGGATGCCCCGCAGTGTTCGTGCGGAACGGCGCCGCAGGCAGCTGTCGACGCGTCGTGAAGTCAGTCCAGGCCGTTCGCCCATGCCGTCAGCGCGGCAAAATCGTCGTTGACAAGGCCGTGTCGGGGATCGATCCGGTGCAGCAGGGCGGGACCGCGGTGCCGGCACTTCACCCAGGCGCGATCGGCGTCTGTGATCTCGTCGTCGATCCAGGCAAACGCCCGGCCTTTCGCCCACGCGACGATCTCCGGTGTCTTCCAGAACACGCCGCCACCGGGCTCGACCCGCGGCGAGGGCCAGGGAATGAAGGGCAGCTCGGGCAATCCCAGGACTGGCGCGATGAACGCGTTGGCTTCCTCCTCCCACGTGGTCGCCCACACCAAGTCGAAGGGAAGCGCCTCCAACGCCGGGCCGTGATCCGGGTTGAGCCACACCCGCAGCGGCTTCACGGGCTCGTTCGGCTGCCCCCACTCGGTCAGCCGGCGCCGCTCAGCCGCCTCCCAGCGAGGCGTCAGCATGCGGTGCGTGCGGTAGCCCTCGGGCCGGCGGTGCGCCTTCGCGGCATACGGATTCAGCGGTCCGTCCACATCCACCAACAGCACTGGCCGCACCGGCTCACCCTCCCCTGGTCCGCGTCGCACAGTACCGGCCGGTGACAGGACCGCCGAGTGAAATTCGGGCACGTCCGGAAGCCGGTGGCGGTTCTGCGGCGCGAGGGTGCGGAAGCGGTCCACAGGGGCCGATCACCGAATCATCCATACGCAAGGTGCACGGAACCCGGACGAGCGGTTGTACGCGTGGCCGACGGCAGTCAGCGCTCTCGCGCGTTGAAGCGGGCGATCCGCGGGGACAACTCCAGCAGGCTCTCCACACGAAAGGCGGGAAGCCGCTCGGCGTCCTCGCTGTGCCACTGGATCCTCGCCCAGGGGCCGCGGTGCACGAGCGCCGTGAGCATCCCCGCTGCGACAGCGGGTGCGAGGTCGTTGTCGACGCGGTCGCCGACGTACAGGATCTCGCCGGGGTCGGCCGGAACGATGTCGGCGACGCGCACGAAGAACTCGGGGTCCGGCTTGCTCGCACCCCAGTCGTCCGACGTGCCGATCAGGTCCACGTCCGGGGTGAAGAGCGTCCGGAGGATGCGGCCCGCGTGTGTCGTCTGGTTCCCCGCGATGCCCAGCCACAGGCCGTCCGCCCGCAGTGCCTTCAGGGAGTCGCGGACGTCGGGGTACAGGTCGGACTCGTCGAAGTACTCGGGCAGGCCGGCATCGGCGCGGGCCTGTCGCTGCTCGGCGAGGTCGAAACCCGGCCGGAACTCCTGGAACACCTCCCGGTAGTCCCGGCCTTGGGCGATGACGGCCCCGAACACGGCGGCGAACGTGTGCCGCGGGACGCCGAGCCAGTCAGCCCAGACGCCGTACTCGCGGGTCTCGTCCACCAGGCACTCACCGACGTCGAATACGACTGCGCGAATCATGCACCGATCCTACTTGGGCGCATTGTCCCGACGACCTCGTATCCTGTGTGCCATGCCCACTCCCCCTGCGCCCGGCGCCGACGTGCGTTCGCTTGCCGCGGTGAACGCGGATATCCGCGCGCTCTGGCAGCAGGGCCGCGGGCGGTTGACGCCCGAGGGGCGCCGGGAGTACGAGCGGCTCCTCGCCGAGTGGGCGGCCGTCGTCCGGGGCGACACGGCCGAGGCGGCATGACGGACTCCGGATCGGACTCCGGTCGGCCTGCGACAGGGTGCTCGCCATGACTGAGCTCGGACCCGTCGCCTGGCCGCCTGCCGCGATACGGACCGAACGGCTCACGCTCCGCACGCCCTTGGCCGGGGACCGAGCGGCGTTCATCGAGCTGTTCGCCTCGCCGGAGGTGCACCTCTACCTCGGTGCCCCCCGGCCCCGTGACGAGCTCGAGCGCGTAATGCCCCGGGTACCCGCCGAGCGGCGCCCCGGCCTCTTCGTGATCGACCTCGGCGGCGCGATGATCGGCCTGGTCACGCTCGACCGCCGCGACCCGGGGCGTCCGGGGCACCTCCGTCCGGATGCCGGGGAGGCCGAGCTCGGGTACATGTTCCTGCCGGAGGCGTGGGGGCACGGGTACGCCGCCGAGGCGTGCACGGCGGCGCTCGACTGGTTCGCCGACGCGCTTCCCGGCGAGCCGGTGGTGCTCTGCGCCCAGACCGCGAACCACCGCTCGGTGAACCTCGCGGCGAAGCTGGGGTTCACCGAGGTGGAGCGGTTCGAGGAGTACGGGGCCGAGCAGTGGTTCGGTGTGCGGCCCGCCGGCACGCCGTCCGGTTGAGCTCGCCGGCCCTCCCCTCACCCCCGGCCTACGGCTTCAACGACCGGATCGTCGACCCGACTTGCTTGCCCTTCGCGGTTGTCTGAAGCGGGCAATCCGTTCAGGCATGGCGACGGCCGCGCCGACGGAACGTGTACAGGCACAGGGCTCCGGCGGCGGCCAGCACGGCGCCGGTGCCGGCGATCAGCGGGGTCGTGGAGCTGCCGCCCGTCTCCGCCAGGTTCCCGGTGCCGGCGCCGCTCTTCTCCGCGTGGTCGTCCGGCGCGTCGGCGTCGGTGCCCTTCTCGGAGGCGGGGGCTCCCTCGCCGCCCTGCGCCTTCGGGTCGGGCGCGGCGGTGTTGCCCTGCTCGGAGGATCCGGCGTCGGCGGGGGCGGGTACGCCGCCGAGGCTGACCGATACGGTGGCCGACCCGCTCCCGGACCGGCCGACCTTGACCCGGACCTTGTTCGCCGTGTCGGTCAGCGAAGTGATGGCGTCCTCTTTCCCCTTCCCCTGGCCCGGAGTGGGGTCGATGAGCCGGGAGGAGTTGTAGTTGCCCTCGGGCACCCGATAGGCGTGCACGCCCTCGATCACCGCGTCGAGGTTGCCGTCCTCGTCGTCGGTGTAGGACGGGTCCTCGTGGCGGTACTCCACGACGAGCCTGTCCTTGCCCAGCGGAATGTCGAGGGCCCGGACGCCTCCGGCCGCGCCGCCGTAGAGCGGGCCGAGGGTGAAGGTGGCGGACTTCTTCACGGTGACGGCCTGGCCGCCGGGGAGCCAGGAGCGGCTGATCAGCTCGGGCGCGGCGAAGCCGACGCCGACGCCACCGCCACCCATCGGGGACTTGCCGCTGTACCCCTCTCCGGCGGTGCAGCGGCCGAGGTCACCGGCCGGGCACTCATCGCGCTCGTGGTGGCTGTAGCCCTGGTTGTGCCCGAACTCGTGGACCGTGGCGGCCTTGCTGGTCCTGCCGTCCTCGCCTGTCTGGAGCCAGGTGTTCGGACCGGGTACGGAGCCGAGTCCGGACCAGCCGCAGTCGCTTCCGGCACCCGGCTGCAGAACGGAGATGCTGTCGTAGTCCTCCTTCTCGGTGTAGCCGTCCGCCAGTACGGCCGCCCTGGCCGCCTTGTTCACGGCTCCGGCGTCGCACGGGTTCTGCGGCAGGTCGAGTTCGTACGGTCCGACGACTTCGTCCTCGGCGGCCGGGACGTAGGTGAAGGCTCCCTGGGAGACCTTGGTGTAGTAGCCGGCGATCGACTGGGAACCGTCGAAGTACTCCTTCCTGGCGTCCTTCTTGACCGCCTCGGCGTCGGAGTGCTTGACGTCCTTGAAGTCGACCACGACCACGAGTACCCGGTTCCTGGCCGGGTTCTCGTCGGCGGCGTGGGCGGGGACGGCCGTGCCGACGGCGGCGAGCACGGCGGCGGTGGCCGCGGCGGTGGCGAGTCCCGTACGGGCGCGCTTGTGCATGGGGGGTCCTTGGGGATCGGTGGAACGTTGCAGGGGTGGGGAGTGCCGCCGCCCGGACCCGTCCCGCGACTTTGCCGATCCTTTACCCAAGGCCGCGCCAGGGGGCGCCCACCGCCACATCCCGGCGCCGCCGGTCAGCCACTGCGACCGGGCCTACGTTGTCCACCGCGGCACCGGATGCCCGCGACGCCGTCAGCCGGACGCGGGCAGTACGGCGAGGTTGCCGTCGAACAGCGCTCCGTCGTAGCGGAAGCCGAACGAAGGGGAGGCGTAGTAGTGGTGGTTGGTGCCGATGTCCGTGGTGTGCCGCAGGCCGTCGGCGGCGTTCGCCCAGTCGTTCAGCCCCAGGTACATCCGGTCGCCCTGCTGCCTGAACCGCGCCTCACCGCTCCCCTCCTCCTCCCACAACCCCCACAGCTGATGGGCGTCCGCGGGCGCGCAGTCCGTCTGGACGACCGGGGCGTCGTCGGCCTCGGTCCCCTGGTTGGCCAGGCACTTGCCGGTCCCGGCGTTGCGTATCTGCAGCCGCCCGTCATCGCCCGGTCGCAGCAGGTCCCACACCTGGTGGCGACTCCCGTCGCAGGGCGCCTCCCGGGCCTGGACGCCCGCGGCCGTACTGCCGCGGGGGATCTCCATGCACCGGCCGGTGGAGGCGAGCCGGAGCCGGGTGCGGTCCTCCGCCTTCGGCAGCCACACGGGCGGGGCCGGCGGAACGGAGGGCGAAGGGCTCGCGGTGGTACGCGGGGAGCCCGTGGCGGGGGTGGGGCGGCCCCGGGGACCGGGTGACACCGGGGTGGTGGCCGCCGTTGTGCGCCCGGGGTCTCCGCCGGGCGCGGGCGAGGCCGCCGGAGCCCCCTCGCCCCGGTCCAGGAGGAGCAGGCCGCCGGCCACCAGGGCGGACGCGGTGACCACTGCGGCGCCAAGAAGGGCGAGCTTTCCGCCCGTCGTGGACGCGGCGGCACCCGCTCCACCGCTCGTCGAACCCGCCGCCGCGCCACCGGCCGCCGCTCCCAACTGGGCGTCGAGACAGGCCCGGCCACCCCACAGCAGCAGCCCGGCCGACAGGACGGCCCCCAAACGCCGGTCCAGGTGAGCGAGTTCATCGAGCGCCCGTCGGCAGTCCCCGCAGTCCGCCAGATGCCGGCCCAGCCGTCGGTCACGCCGGGATCCGCGGCGGACGGCCGCGGCGAGCAGGGAACCGTGGCGCCGGCACTCCTCGCTCCGGCTGCCGCTCTCGGCGTGTGCGCGGAGATACGCCTCACGCAGCCCTTCCCGGGCCCTCGCGGTGAGCGAGGTGACGCCGCTGGCGCTCATGCCCAGCAGTACGCCGATCCGTTCGGCGGACTCGCCCTCCACGACGCTGTGCCACAGGACCGCCTGCCAGCGCTCGGACAGGGTGTGGAAGCCGCGGACGATCATGTCCCGGTCCTCCAGCGCGATCATCCGCTCCTCGCCCCCGGCGTGCTCCGCTCCCCCGGCGTCCGCGGTGACGGCCGTTCGTCCGTCGAGCCACTGCTCGAAGTCCTCGCTCAACTCGGTGCGCCGTTCGGTGGCCGCCCATTCCCCGGCGGTGTGCCGCACCACGGTGAGCAGGTACGGCCGCCAGGCGGCTTCGGGCCCCGCGCCGGACCGCACGACGCGCAGGACACGGGCGAACGCCTCCGAGGCGAGATCCTCGGCGGTGTGCGGTTCGCGGGCGAAGGTACGGGCGTAGCCGAGGACGGCCGCATGGTGGCGCCGGTACAACTCGGCAAGTGCGGCCTTGTCCCCCGCCTTGCGTACTTCGGCGCCGAGTTCGGCGTCCGAGCGGCTGTCGGTGGGCCCTGTCCGGCCCGCAGGCCGGTCCGGCCTGGCGTGCATACCCGTCATTCGTACGCCTTGTCCTGGGTGCTCGTCCGTCCACGCTTCGCCGCCCCAACGGGACCACGGAGTGGCGTCCCGGGCGGGGCCGGCACTTCGGCGGGCCCCGGGCACGGCTCACCGTAGTGCCCCTTCACGGTCGGCCCCAGCGCCTTGTTCACCGCCCATACGGCAGCAAATCCGCAGCCCGCAGGTCCGTCGCAGCCTGGCTCCGACGGAGGCCGAGGAGGTGCTCGACCCGTGCGCGGAGCAGGGAGGCCGTTCCCGGGCGCGAAGCGGTGGCGCGCGTCGCGGTGCACCGTCCGCGACGGCGCCGCGTGAGCTGTCGCAGCGGGGAAGAGCCCGACACCTTCACCCCTTGGTCACAACTCCGCCACTTCCGGAGCATGTGGATCCATGACCGTGGCCGGTGTGGCTACGGTCGGCTCTCCACGAACTCCGGGGGGACCCATGACGCACAATCCGCCGCCGCAGCCGCCGCCCTGGGGCCCGCCGCCCGAGCCCACCGGGCCCAACCCCTACGTGTCACCGCCGCCCGCCCGGAACCGGCCGGGGTGGACGAGGAAGCGGGTCATCATTCCCGCGGCGGTCGTTCTCTTCACCGTGGGTGTCGGTATCGGCGCCTCCGATGACGGCACCCGGACGGAGAAGGCCGCCGCCGCGAAGGCCGTGCCTGCGGCAACCGTGACGGCCACGGTGACCGCGACGGAATCGGCCGAGCCCCTGCCCGCCGTCACCGAGACCGTCACCGCGGAGCCGAAGCCGGTGCCGACCGTCACGAAGACGAAGACCGTCAGGGTCACCGTCGCGCCCGACTCCGGCTCCTCCGGCGGGTCCGGTACGTCAGGCGGCTCGGGGTCGGGTGGAGGTGGCGATTCGGCGTACTACGCGAACTGCACCGCTGTCCGCGCCGCCGGCGCCGCCCCCGTCCACGCCGGGGAACCCGGCTACGGGCGGCATCTCGACCGCGACGGTGACGGGGTCGCCTGCGAATAGGCGTTCCGCGGCAGCGCGAAGGGCAACCGGCGCCGGCCCGCGTACGTCACCGGCGGGCCGCGGGCACGAACTCCCGGATCGCCAGGGCCAGCCGCTCCGGCTGGTCCAGCGGGACGAGCGTGCGGCTGTCCGCGATCTCGGTCAGCCGCCCCTGCGGGAGCAGCTCCGCGAGGCGTCGGCCGTGTTCGGGCGGCATCACGCGGTCCCCGGCGGCCCAGACGACGAGCGCGGGCCGGCCGAAGGACGGCAGGGCCTCGGCCGCCTCGGCCAGCCTGCGGGCATCCGCGTCCGCCGCCCGCAGTGTCCGGACCGCATCGCGGCGGATGCCGGGGCGGGTCATGACGGGCCGCGTCCAGCGCCGGGTGGCCGCGTCGCCGCGCTCGGTCAGCCGGCCGAACGCGATCGGGAGGCGGCGGACCGCCCGCAGCCGCATCTGCTGCATGAACAGGCCGAAGAGCCGGGGCGAGAGCTTCCCGGCGAGCGCGAGGGCCGTTCCCGTCACGCGTGCCGGGTAGTTGTCGAACGCCTCGCAGGAGACGAGCACGACCCGCCCCACCCGGGCGGCACGGTCGCCGCCTCCTTCACCGATGAGCAGTTGGACGAGGGCCCCGCCGGTGTCGTTGCCGACGAGTGTGACGTCCCGCAGGTCCAGGCGGTCGAGGAATTCGGCGACCAGCCGGGCCGTCCCCAGGAGCGACAGGTCGGCGTCCGCGCGCATCGGGTGAAGGTGCGCGCCCAGCGGCAGCGTCGGCGCCAGGCACCGGTGACCGGCGGACAGCCCGGCGACCGTTGCGTCCCACAGGGACGCATCCATCATCAGCCCGTGCAGCAGGACCACCGCGGGGCCGTCGCCGCCGGTGTCCTCGTAGGCGATCGTCCCGGCGGACAGGCCGATCTCCTTCATGACCGCCGGGCTGGCGACGCGTCCGCGGCGGCGGGCTCCCCGGCGGGCACCGGGTCGAGCAGGTGGCGGTGCAGGAAGGACAGCTCCGCCCGGAGCGCCGGTTCGTGCTCGTCCAGGAACGGCGCGTAGTGCCCGCCGGGGAAGCGGACCAGTTCGGCCCCGGACGCACGCCCGGCCACCCGGACCGCGGGTTCGCTCAGCGCTGTCCGGTCCTGGTCGCACACGAGGACCAGCAGCGGAACGCGGATCCGTGGCGCGTCGCGGCCGGGCCGGTAGAGGGTGATGCCGAGCACCGAGCGGGCGGCGATCACCTGCTGCCATTCCGGGTACCGGTTGCCCGGGTTGAGAACCCTGTCGCTGTCGACGCTGTCCGGCGTGGTGAGCATCGCGACGGTGCCCGGCCGGCCCGCGAGCGGCACCAGCACGGGGCGCCTGCCGAGGAGGGCGCCCGCCGCGTCCCGCAGGACCGTGCCGGTGAGCCGCAGCATGGCGAGCGGCTTCTGACAGCGCGTCGCGTTGCGGGAGCAGGCCGGCCCGTCGGCGTTGGGCGTCTGGGCGACGGCGGCCGCCAGCTGCGGGTTGCGGGCCGCCACGCGCAGGACGTGACCGCCGGACAGGGAGAAACCCCAGATCGCGATCCGGGCCGGATCGACGCCCGGGAGGGTCGCGGCGCGGTCGACCGCCGACTGCCAGTCGGCGAGCTGGTCCTTGACGCGCACGACCTGGCGCGGCAGGCCGCCGCTCTCGCCGAGGTACCGGTAGTCGAAGGCGAGGACCGTGAATCCGGCTTCGTGGAACCGCGCGGCGAACAGGTCGGTGCCAGGCTCCTTGGTCACCCCGCCGCCGCCGGCCATGATCACGCAGCCGCCGTTCGTTCCCGGGTAGTGCCAGGCGGCGCATTCGGTGCCGTCGACGGCGAATCGGATTTTCTGGCGTTCTGCGGGCGTACGCATGACGACCTCCGGATGGGCGGGATTCATCTCCCTCCCAAAAGTGAACCACGTGGTTCACAACGTGTCCATCGCTTACGTGGCGCCTGCCCCGCGGCCCGCCGGGCAGGCGCCGTCACTCCTCGGCGGCCTCCTCGCGCTCCAGCGCACGCACCAGCCCCTCGAACCCGGCGGCGACCCCGGCGGTGTCTCCGCTGGTCCGGGCGTCCACCAGGAAGCCGCGGAGCGTGGCGAGGACCATCTCGGCGACCTCCAGCTTGCGGCGCGCGGACCAGTGCTCCGGACAGACGGCGAGCAGGGTGGGCAGATACTGCTGGGACGCCTCGCGGCCGAGTGCGGCGTAGCGTTCCGAGTCGTACATCGCCAGGCCGATGGCCTGGTCGAGGACCCGCGCGTCCTCGCTGACCAGGATGGGCCAGATCGCGCGCACCCAGTCGCCCAGCGACCGGCGGACCTCTCCTTCGGTGGCGGCGGCCAGCGCCTTGGCGATGCGGTGGCCGCGCAGTTGGAGGACCGCCTGCACGAGCAGGTCGTCGGCCCCGTCGAAGTGGTACAGGAGCACCTTGTGCGTGGTGCCCGCCGCGCGTGCGGCGCGCCGCAGCGAGAAGTCCACGAGCCCGTTGGCCGCGAGATCCTCGGTGACCCGGTCGAGCAGTTCCCGGCGCCGGGCCTCACCGCGCGGGGACCCCGCCGATCGCCGGTAGCCCGCTCGTTCCGGTGAGCCTTCGTCGGCAGAGATGTTCATGCCGACAGCTTCCATGATGCGCCGCGCCCGCACAGCCGGGGGCGCACGCGGGACGGCCGGAGGTCACGGGACGGGCGCCCCCGGCACCGGACTGCCCCCGTGTCCGCCGGAGCGGGCACGGGGGCAGTCCGGACCTCGGCCGGGGTGCCGTCACTCGGTCTCGACGAAAGGCGGAAGATCGGGTTCGACGAACAGCCCCTGGTAACGCGGTGTCGGTACGGCCTCGACACGGCCCGGGGCCTCGGCCGCCGAGCCCGCCGCGCTCTCGTCCGAGCGCCGCTGAACCTGGCGGGTCGGGGTATCAGCCATCGGGTCTCCTGTACATCGCAGTTGCTGTGAGAGCCCCGCGCCGACCGGTCCGTGGACAGCGGCGACGACGGGGGTGTGGCATCGTCCCGGTCCCACACCCACCAGGGCACCGGTATCCGACGAGACTTGCAGAGACTATCCGTTGCCGCCGGTCCGGCCGTCGGCACCGTCGCCGGTGCGCCCCGTGTTCGCCTTCACGGCCGCATCAGTAAGCGACGACCGCCCACACCAGCGCTGCCGCGACGGCCGCCGCGTAGCAGCCGACGGCAGCCCGCACGACGGACACGCGGGTGTGTGGGCTCCACGATGTCATGACCAGGAGGCGTACCAGTACCGGGAGCACCAGGACGGCGTGGAGGCTGACGCCGTGCAGGGGCTTGAGCGATGCCGTGGAGGCGTATCCGGCCAACTGGTGCCCGGTGCGGGTCAGATACACGCCACGCGCGATCATGGCCGCACCCGACAGCAGCCCGATGACGAGAATCCCGCACCCCGCGCGCAGCGCGAGCGCCATGCCGGGCGGTCCGCCGGGCCGGCGGAGGAACGCCGCGGCCGAGAGCGTGGACAGGATGACGACCAGTGCTCCCCCGCCGACGGCCAGCGTCATGGACACCCCCGTGTCGAAGGGGGTCTCCATGTTGAAGTGGGACGGCACGCGGCGCCACGCCTGCACGGTGATTCCGGCGACCTCCAGTACGCAGTCCGCGGCGAACGTCCCCAGCAGCGCGGTCCGGGTGCGTGCACCGATCCGCAGGTACGAGGAGACCCAGGTGATCGCGGTGAGCGTCAGCCCGAAGGAGAGGCCGAAGGTGACGGGTTTGCGCCAGGACAGCGGGCCGTCCCAGGAGCCGCCGTCGACGACGAGGACGACGAGGTGCACCAGTCCCGACGCGATGAGCACGGCCCCCGTCGCGTAGCAGAGCCCTTCGACCGGCCGCGCCTTGCGCAGGCCGTGCGAAGGGGTGGGCGGGCCGGGGGCGTGGCTGCCCGCCCGTCCGGCCGGGGCTGTCGCTGTCGTCCGGTTCTCCATGGTGCGCAGGATCCCCCGGCGCGCGTCGCGGCGTCGTCGTACGCCGGAGGGCTGTGGCCGTACGCCCGGTGGAGTAGCGGGGGGCCGGAACCGACGTACGCCCGGTGGCGTGGCGGGTGCCGGCCCGCGCGCCGCCTCACCGGTCGGCGCGGTCCTCCTGCCACTGGGCGTACGGGACACGGGAGATCTCCCGCACGCCTCCGAAGGTGCCCCACTCGTCCTTGCCGAGGCGGGTCAGCGGGCGCAGCCTGGCGGCTTCCGGATGCCCGTCCGTCATGACGTCCTCGTCGACCGCGGCATGCACCACACGGCCGAGGACGACGGTGGAGTCGCCGAGCAGGACCGTGCTGTGCAGTTCGCATTCGAGGGCGACCGGCGATCCCGCCACCCGCGGGGGCTTCACCTTCAGGCTGGGTTCCGGTTCGACGCCCACGGCCGTGAACTCGCTGACGCCCCGGGGGAAGTCGGTCGCGGTCGCGTTGATCTGCTCGAAGAGGTGCTCCGGGGCGAAGTTGACCACGAAGGAGCCGGTCGCCTCGATATTGCGCAGCGAGTCCTTGCGCCCGACCGAGGTGAACTGGACGACGGGCGGGCTCACGCAGGCGATCGTGAAGAAGGAGTGCGGTGCGAGGTTGGCCGTCTCGCCGTCCGGGGTGACGGTGGAGACCCAGGCGATGGGCCGGGGAACGACCACGGCGGTGAGCAGCCGGTAGAACGTGCCCCGGTCCGTGCACTGGGGGTCGAAGTCGATGCGCATGCCGCCGAGTATGCCGCGCGGCGTACGGCAGGACGACGACAGGCCCTACGCTTCCGTCTCCCCCGGGCCCTCGGTGCCGAACTGCTCGGCGCGCAGCGCGAGGTCCTGCAGCACATCCGCCGACGACACATCCGTCTGACCCGAGTCGTGGACCTGTGCCAGCATCGCGAACGCCAGGGTGAACGCTCCGACCAACTGTTCCACCGCGCCCCCGACCTCACGGCCGACCAGCCCCACCACATCCTCGATCGTGGCGTCCTCGGGGATCGCGATCCGCGGCATGGTCTCGTTCAGGAGGGCGGTCACCACGGTCGAGTCGTTGCTCGGGTCACCTCGGTCCGGGCTCTCCTCCAAGAGCCTGCGCATCTCGCCCGCCTCTGTGAGGATGCCGATCACACGCTTCACGACTTCGCTCTGCTCCATCCCGCGAGCATAGGTGCAGGCGCCGCAGCAGACGAGGACAAGAGCGTCCATTTCATTCGTGATCTCCGCGCGTTGTGCTGTCGCCTCGGCACGGCCGTGGTTCCATGTGCCGCGCGGACCACCGGATACGGCCGGTCTCCGGGCCGTGGCCGCGTGCGTCGGCCGCCGCCGTACCGTGCCGGGAGGCCCTCCTCCGGCCCGCGCCGTAGCGTACGAAGTACGTCCCCGGCGCGCACGTGCCGGGCCGGCACACGTACCAGCGGACTCCGGAGCCAGCCATGACCAGCAGCGCGCTTCCCGTGATCGCCGGGGTCGACGGTTCCTCGCCCGCCCGTGAGGCTATGGACTGGGCGGCCCGCGAGGCGCTCGTCCGGGGGCTTCCGCTGGTGGTCGTGCACGCGGTCCGGCACACCCGGCGGGCCGGCCAGGAGGCGCAGCAGCGCGAGGCGGAGGAACTGCTCACGGAGTCCGTCCGCCGGGTGAACGAGATCGCTCCCGGGCTGCGCCCCACGACACTCGCGCCGCTCGACTTCCCGGCGGCGGCGCTGACGGCGCTCGGCCGCGCGGCGTCGATGGTGGTGGTCGGCTCGCGCGGGCTCGGCGGCTTCCGCTCGCTGATGCTGGGTTCCAACAGCCTGGCGACCGCGTCCATGGCCCGGTGCCCGGTGGTCGTCGTCCACGGAGGGCGGCCGCCGGAGGACCCGGAGGGGACGGCGGAGGTCTTCCAGGACGTCGTCGCGGGCGTGGCCGCGGACGAGAGCAGCGAATCGGTGCTGGAGTTCGCCTTCGAGGCGGCCGCCTCGCGCCCCGGTGCGCGGCTGCGGATCGTGCACGGCTGGACGATGTTCTCCTCGATGCTGTCCGGCGGGCCGGCGTTCGACCGGGACGCTGCGGCCGACTCCGCCGAGCGCACCCTCGCCGAGCTGACGGCGGGCCGGCGGGAGGAGTACCCGCAGGTCGAGGTCGTGAAGGAGCCCGTCAACGGCTCCGCGTCGCACACACTCGTCGCGGCGTCGGCGACCGCGGCCCTGACGGTGATCGGCCGGCGCAGGGGTGGTGAGTCCCTCGGTCTCGGCCTCTCCCCGGTGGCGCAGACCACGCTCACACACGCGCGGGGCCCGGTGGCCGTGGTCCCCGGCTGACGCCGCCGTCCGGCGCCCGGCCTCGGCCGCGGCGCCGTCCCCGCGCGGCCGTCGCGGGGCTGCCGCGTGTGCACGGCACTTGGCCCCTGACGCCCGTGGGCACAGACTGACCCGATGACGCAGCGTGTGGACCTCTCGACCGTGATGGACCGGATCTCCATCGATGCAGTGATCACCGGCTACGCGGTGGCGGTGGACGACGGCGAATGGGCCGACTACCAAGCACTGTTCACCTCTGACGGCCGCGCCGACTACCGCACCGCGGGCGGCATCGAAGGGCCCGCATCCGAGGTCGCGCAATGGCTCTCGCAGACCATGCTGCTCTTTCCCGTGAGGCAGCATCTGATCGTCAACCGCCGCCTCGACCTCCAGGATCTCGGCGGCTATCCGGGCGACGGCGCCCAGGTGCAGGCCGACTACATGAACCCGATGCGGCTCGGGAACGACGCCGGGAACGCCGGGAACGCCGAGGACACAGCACCCGCGACCGCGCCGAACTTCGTGTCCGGCGGGCGGTACGCCTTCGACCTGGTCCGCACGGACAGCGGCTGGCGGATCCGGGGGGTGACCGTTCACGAGAAGTGGCGGAGCATGACGGGTGCCCTCGCCGCCGGCTGATCCGCGCCGGTCCGCTTCCGCTGCCCCACACTGGGGGAGAACAGGAGGACGGGTCCCCGAAGGTCCCGGTGTTGCGGGCGGGACGATCGCGGGCAGGACAAGGGAGGCGCGGCATGTGGACCGGGGCCGGGCAGCGGCGCGAGTGGGGCGAACGGATACTCGGCTCCCCCCTGTCGCGCGGCGTCGTCGCGCTGTTCGCCGGTGCGCTGCCGGCGCTCGCGTTCCCCGCGCCCGCACTGTGGTGGTTCGCCTATGTCGCCCTGGTGCCCCTGCTGCTGCTGATCAGGTCCGCCGGTACGGGCCGCCGGGCGGCGCTCGACGGGTGGCTCGGCGGGACCGGTTACATGCTGGCCGTGCACCACTGGCTGATGCCGAGTCTCCATGTGTTCATCGTGGTGCTGGCGGCCCTGCTCGGTCTGCTGTGGGCGCCGTGGGGGCTGCTGGTCTCCCGTCTGCTGAGCGGGCGGCTGTCCGCAGGCGCGGTGGTGGCGGCCGTGATCGTGGTCCCGTGCGGCTGGCTGATGATCGAACTGGCCCGCTCCTGGGAGGCGCTGGGCGGCCCCTGGGGGCTGCTGGGCGCGAGCCAGTGGCAGGTGACACCCGCGCTCCGGCTGGCTTCGGTGGGCGGGGTCTGGCTGGTGAGCCTGCTGGTGGTGGCGGTGAACACCGCGCTCACCGTGCTGCTGGTGACCTCGGCCGCCCGTACGGCGGCGGTCGTCTCGCTCGTGGTGGGCGCCGTGGTGGTGGGCACGGTGTGGATGTGGGCGCCGCAGCCGGAGCGTTCAGGGGTGGCGCGGATCGCCGTCGTGCAGCCCGGTGTCATCGAGGGGCCCGGCAGTGTGCAGCGCCGTCTCGCCCGCAGTGAGGAGCTGACGCGCTCGCTGGCGGGACGCGATCTCGACCTGGTCGTGTGGGGCGAGAGCAGCGTCGCGGTGGATCCGGTGCGGCGGCCCGATGTCGCGGCGCGGATCGCGGCGCTGTCGCGGCTGGTGGGCGCGGACGTGCTGGTGAACGTGGACGCCAGGCAGACCGACGCGTCGGGCCGGACCGGGATCTTCAAGAGCGCGGTGCTGGTGGGTCCGCGGGGGCTGACCGGGGACCGTTACGACAAGATGCGGCTGGTTCCCTTCGGCGAGTACGTCCCGGCCCGTGCGGCACTCGGCTGGGCCACCTCGATGGGCAGGGCGGCGGGCGAGGACCGGCTGCGCGGTACGCGGCAGGTGACGATGACGCTGCCCGGCGCGAACGGGCTGCACATCGGCCCGCTGGTCTGTTTCGAGTCCGCGTTTCCCGACATGAGCCGACGGCTGACCCGGGACGGTGCGCAGCTGCTGGTCGCCCAGTCCTCCACCTCGACCTTCCAGCACGGCTGGGCGCCCGCACAGCACGCCTCGCTCGGGGCGCTGCGGGCCGCCGAGAACGGCCGCCCGATGGTGCACGCCACGCTGACGGGTGTCAGCGCGGTGTACGGCCCGCAGGGTGAGCGGATCGGTGCCCCGATCGGTACGGACACGAGTGGCGCCGCGGTGTTCGGCGTCCCGATGGCCGGCGGCACCACGCTGTATGTCCGGCTGGGTGACTGGCCGTTGTACGGCGCCCTGGCTGTCCTGGCCGCCTTCTGCGCCTTCGAAGGGGTGCGGTCCGTGCGCGGCAGGCCCGGTACGCCCGTACCGGTGGGTGCGGTGACCGCGGGTGTCGCGGACGGCGGGGCGGCGTCCGTACAGGCCGCCCGTCCGGTGGCGGAGTCCCGGACAGGGGCCGCGCAGTGTGACCCGTGAGGGTGCGTGCCGCCTCGTGGGTGATGGCGTCCTGGGTGGTGTGCGTTCAGAACGTGTTCCGGCCCGGACCGTTCACGGAGACGATGTCGCCCATCGCGTCGACGGTGAGCGCGATCCGTTCGACCTTGTTGGTCACGCCCAGCACCAGCCACACCACGCCCCACAGGAAACAGCTGAAGACCGTCAGGACGGCGTGCAGCACGTGGTTCAGGGGACGGCCCCGGACCATGACGACCTGGGTCTCCGAGCGGGTCTCCACGCGCCAGCCGCTCGCGATCCGCTGACTGACCGCCCAGTCGAGGATCAGGGCGCGCTGCATGGCGTCGGGCGGGCGGCCGTCCGCCGAGTAGTAGCCGGGCGGGGGCTGGAGCGCACTCCAGCCCTGGGGCTCGTGGCGGGGTTTCACGAGGTCACCTCCACGGGCCGACGGCCCATCTCCTCAGCCTGCATCGGCCCCGGTCCGCGCGCATCCGGAGGACCGGCGGGCGGGAACGGGGCCACCCCCGCGCGAGGCCCTACGCGCAGTCGAGGTCACGCAGGATGCGCTCGCACAGCTCGTGCGTCTCCAGCGCGTCCCTGGCGCTCAGCGGCCTTCCGGCCCGCACGGAGTCCAGGAACGACAGCACGCTCTGCTCGATGCCGCGCTGACGGGCCACCGGCACCCAGTCGCCGCGCCGCCGTACGCTCGGCTGGCCCTTGTGGTCGATCACCTCGGCGAGGTTGACGACCTCGCGCTTGGAGTCCTGGCCGGAGACCTCCAGCCGTTCCTCGGTCGAGCCGCTGAGCCGGTTCATCGCGCCGATGGCGGTGAACCCGTCGCCGGACAGCTGGAGCACGACGTGGTGCATCAGGCCGTCGCGGATCCTGGCCTGTACGACGGTGTGCTCGACCGGCCCGGGTACCAGGAAGCGCAGGGTGTCGACCACGTGGATGAAGTCGTCGAGGACCATGGTCCTCGGTTCCTCCGGCAGTCCGACGCGGTTCTTCTGCATGAGGATCAGCTCGCGCGGGTGCTCGGCGCACTGGGCGTAGCCGGGCGCCACCCGGCGGTTGAAGCCGACGGCGAGACCGACACCGCGTGCCTCGGCCAGTTCCACCAGGCGCTCGGAATCCGCGAATCCGTACGCGAGCGGCTTGTCGACATAGGTGGGGACGCCCGCCTCGATCAGCCGCCGGGTGATCTCCGGATGCACGGCGGTCGGCGCGTGCACGAACGCCGCGTCCAGCCCCTGGGCGAGCAGCGATTCGAGGTCGGTGTGGCGCTGAGCGGCCGGGATCCGGTGGGCCTCCGCGACGGTGGCCAGAGTGGCGGGGGTGCGGGTCTGCAGGTGCAGTTCGACCCCCGGCAGGGTGGCGAGCACCGGCAGATAGGCCTTCTGCGCGATGTCGCCGAGCCCGATGCAGCCGACCTTCACAGGGTCTCCTTCTCGCTGTTCAACGCCGTGCGTCGCGGTTCCCGTCCGTGGTGGTCCACCGCGGTTGTACCGGCGCGTCCTTCGTCCCGGCAGCATACGTGGGCTGCGGAGGGCGCCAGTCGGCGATGCCGTCGAAGGTGCGCAGGACGAGGCCCGGTCCGAGCCGGGAGACCGTGGACATCAGGAAGTCGCGCACCGCGACGGACACCGGCCCGGACAGGCACATCAGCCGTGAGACCTGTGCCGCCTTGCGGACGACGGCGGTGGTACGGGGCAGCCGGCCGGCGGTGTACGCGGCGAGGCCCGCGCCCAGGTCCGCACCCGGTGCCACGTGGTGGGCGAGCACGATCGCGTCCTCGATGGCCTGGTTGCCGCCCTGGCCCAGCGTGGGGGCCATGGCGTGGGCGGCGTCCCCGACGAGCACCGCGCGGCCCCGGTGGAAGGCGGGCAGCGGGTCGGTCATCTGGTACACGTCGTTACGGAGGACACCTCCGGGTTCGGCGGCGGCGATGATCCCGGGGATGGGCCGGTGCCAGTCGCCGAACCGGCGCCGCAGTTCCGCGCGCTCGTCGTCGGCGGCCCGCGCACCCGCCGGGGCGACTGCGGCCGCGTACGCGTAGATCCGGCCGTCCTTGAGCGGCTGGGTGCCCCAGAGCGCGCCACGGCCCCAGGTCTCGTGCGGGGCGAAGGGTTCGGCGGGCGCGGGGACCAGGACACGCCAGGTGGTGAAGCCCGCGTACGACGGGCCGGGGTGGTCCGGGAAGAGCGCGCCCCGTACGGCCGAGTGGACGCCGTCGGCGCCGATCACTAGCTCGGCCTCCATGTCCCCGTCCGGAGTGCCGATGACGGCGGGCCGGCCGCCCGCGGTGCCCGGGTCCACGAGGTGGGCGCGGCAGCCGGTGCGGACGGCGGAGCCGGGGAGCCCGGCGGCGACGCGGTCGATCAGGGTGGCCCGGTGCAGCAGGACGAGCGGGCCGCCGAACCGTTCGGCCGCCGCGGTGCTGTCGGTCCTGGAGAGCCAGCGGCCGTCCGGTGAGCGCATGCCGCCCTCGCCCTGCCAGGCGGCGAGGGACCTGATCTCGTCGCCGAGCCCGATGACGTCCAGGGCGCGCTGAGCGTTGGGGGCGAGGCTGATTGCGGCGCCGACGGGCTCCAGCGCGTCGGCCCGTTCCAGCACGGTGACCTGCCAGCCGGACCGGTGGAGGGCCACCGCCGCGGTGAGACCGCCGATTCCGCTGCCGATGACGACCGCACGGGGCGTGTCCATGGCTCCTCCTCGTTCCCGGTTCTTCGGCGTTCCCTGGCCGCGTTCCCGGCCATCGAAACTACACCTGTAGTGAGTACCACGCTACTACAGCTGTAGTCTCGACGGGTAGGTTGAGCCCATGGCAACACGCACGACCGGCTCCGCACGGGGCGAACTCATCACCGACGCGGCACTCGCCCTGCTGGCCGAGCGCGGCATGCGGGGGCTGACCCACCGCGCGGTGGACGAACGGGCCGGCCTCCCCCAGGGCTCGACGTCCAACTACGCCCGCACCCGGCAGGCCCTGCTCGAGGCGGCGGTGCACCGGCTGGCGGAGCGCGAGTCCCGGGTACTGGCACCCGGCGAACTCCCCGCTCCGGTCCCGGCGGCCGGGGTGTCCGGACGCTCCGATCCGTCCGGACCTCGCGGCCAGGACGCGCTGATCGCCGGTCTCGCACGGGCTCTGCACCGCTATCTGACCTACCACCCCGAGCTGCTCGTCTGCCGGTACGAACTCGCCCTGGAGGCCACGCGCCGCCCCGAGCTGCGGATCTTCTTCGACGCGACGGGCCGCCAGTTCCGCGAACCCCTGATGGCCCTGCTGACGGCGGCCGGATCGACCGAGCCCGAACGGCACACGCTGTCGCTGGTGGCCTGGTGCGAGGGGCTGATGTTCTCGTGCGCGGCAGGCTCCTACAGCCGCTCCGTGCCGTCCGAGGCGGAGCTGCGCACCGGCTTCGGCGAGCTGCTGCGCGGAATGCTCGGGCACTGACGCACGGGTACCGCACCGCCTCCGCGGGCTGCGACACGCGGGGCGCCGCGCTGACCGGGTCACTCATGCGGACCAATACGGGCGTTCCGGCTCACGCAATGACCGTTCCGCACAGCAGAGTTGATCAGGTGCATCGAACCAGAACCACCGCGAAACTCCTGGTCGCCGTGGCGGTCACGGCCCTGTCCGGGTGTGTGTCCGTGCAGCCGAGGCCGAGCGCCCCGCCCGCCCCTGCGGCCGACCGGCCCACCCAGCACCTGTCCCCGCAGATCGGCCGGCCCCCGGTCCGCGACATCCTGGAAGCCGTAGCGGACCCGAAGCCGTCCGCCGCCGGCACCGGCACCGGCCGGGCGTCCGCCGCCCCTCCGGCGGTGCGCCCCGCCGTGCCCCGTGGCGCACCGCCTGCCCCGCAGCCACGGCACCTCCCGGGCCCGGCGCACCCACGGCCGCGCCGGGCCGTGCCCGCTGCGCCCGTACCCGCGCTGCCGGCGCCGGTGACCGGGGCGGATGTCTGCGCGCTCGGACGCGGATACGGGCACTGGCCGGCGGGCAGTCCGCAGTCGCGGATCTGCGACCGTACCTACGGGCACTGACCGGGCCGGGCGACGGGAGGCCGGCCGGCCCGCCCCGCCGGCAGGGCCCGCCTTCCCCCGCTCCCCCTCAGAGCTCCCGCAGCCGCCGCTCCAGCCGCCCGATGGCGGCCCTGACCCCGCCCCCGTAGCCGTCGTCGACGCCGTCGTCCGCGAGGACACCGGAGGCGTCCCGGGCCCGGTCCAGGTGGACCCGGGCCCGGGACGGGTGCCGGAGCTTCACGTAGTCCGCCGCGAGGTTGAGGTGGAGCGACGGGTAGAAGGCCCGCACCGCGAGCGCGTCGCGGTCTTCCGCGACGCGCTCGTCGGTCAGCGCCTGGGCGGCGGCCAGCGCCCGCAGGTCCCAGGCCAGCTCGTCGCCGGGATCGTCCTGGGTGTCAGCCATGTAGTGCGCGAGGGTGCACCGGTGCAGGGCGTCGCCGTCCGCACCGATCTCCGCCCAGAGGAGGCCGAAGCGATTGCGGGCCTCTTCGCGGTCACCGCCGTGCAGCAGCATGACGGCCTGGCCGATCCTGGTCATGACGACGTCCCGCGACGTCTCCTGCTGCTCCGTCACTGCGGTCTCCCTCGCACCCGTCCGTCTGCGCCCGGCCGAATCCATGGGGTTCCGGACGGTTCCGGATGGTTCCGGCCGGTCCGACGCTAACCGCAGCGACGCGCGATCGCACTCAGGCTCCGGCGCGCCATCAGCCCAGGTCGGGGATGCGCCAGTCGATGGGCTGGTGCCCCTGGGCCGCGACCGCCTCGTTGATCCGGGTGAACGGGCGGGACCCGAAGAACTTCTTCGCCGAGAGCGGCGAGGGGTGCGCCCCCTTCACCACCACATGGCGCTCCTCGTCGATCAGCGGAAGCTTCTTCTGCGCGTAGTTGCCCCAGAGCACGAAGACCGCCGGGTCGGGCCGGGACGCGACCGCGCGGATCACCGCGTCCGTGACCTTCTCCCAGCCCTTGCCCTTGTGCGAGTTGGCCTCGCCCGCGCGCACCGTCAGCACCGCGTTGAGGAGGAGCACGCCCTGCTCGGCCCACGGCATCAGATACCCGTTGTCCGGGACCGGCAGGCCGAGCTCCTCCTTCATCTCCTTGTAGATGTTCCGCAGGGAGGGCGGGGTCTTCACGCCGGGCCGCACGGAGAAGCACAGGCCGTGCCCCTGGCCCTCTCCGTGGTACGGGTCCTGCCCCAGGACCAGGACCTTCACCTTGTCGTACGGGGTCGCGTCGAGCGCGGCGAACACCTGCCCCCGGGGCGGATAGACCGGGCCCGCGGCCCGCTCCTCCTCGACGAACTCGGTGAGCTCCTTGAAGTACGGCTTCTGCAGCTCTTCGCCGAGGACGCCGCGCCAGGACTCGGGCAGCTGGTCGGTGTCGGTCACGTCAACAACCTCCGGTAAGCAATAAGTTCTTGATCTCAGAACCTACCGGCGACCACTGACAACGGGGCCGGGAGCCTCCCCGGAAGACGTTGTGGGGCGACTGGTACCGCTACCAGCTGGCCTTGCGGTACAGCTCCCACATCTGCATGACCGTCTGGGGATCGAGGGCGCGCTCACCGCCGCCGATGTCCTCACCCGCGGCCACGTACAGCTTGCCCTGCCACAGCGGGAGCAGCCGGACGTCGTCGACCAGGATCTTCTGGGCCCGCTCGAACTGCTGGCTGACCGCGCCGCGGTTGCTCTCCTTGCGGGTCTGCGGCAGCAGCTCCTTGGTGATCTCGTCCTTCGTGTACGGCATGCCCGTGACGCTGTCCTTGCCCAGGAAGGGGGCTATGAAGTTGTCCGGGTCGGGGAAGTCCGGGAACCAGCCCCGGCCGAAGACGGGGTACTCGCCCTTGGTGAAGCCCTCCTGGAACTTCTTCCAGGGCTGGCTCTTCAGTGTGATCCTGAAGAGCCCGGAGGACTCCAGCTGGCGCTTGATCTCGTCGAACTCGGGGGCCGTCGAGGAGCCGTAGCGGTCAGTGGTGAACCAGAAGGTCATCGCGACGGGCTCGGTGATCCCGGCGTCCCTGAGGATCTTCCGCGCCTTCTTCCTGTCCGGGTCGCCGAAGGTGTCGAAGAAGCTGGTCGTGTGCCCGGCGATGCCCTTGGGCACCATGGAGTAGAGCGGCTCAGCCGTGCCCCGGTAGACCTTGGCCACCAGCGCGTCCCGGTCCACCAGCTGGGCGATCGCCCGCCGCACGGCCGGTTTCCCGGCGGCCGGGTCCTTGGGGTTGAAGACCAGGAAGCGAATGTCGGCGCCGACCGTCTCGACGAGCTGGAGATCGCTCTTCTTGTCCTCGTTGTCCTCCAGGCTCACGACCTCCTCGGCGGAGAGCCCACGGTAGGTGGCGTCGATCTCGTTCTTCTTGAGCGCCGCCACCATGGCGCCGGACTGCTTGAAGTACCTGATGGTCACGGCGTCGTTCTTGCGGTCGGCGAAACCCTTGTAGTCGGGGTTCTTCACCAGCACGGAGCGGTCGCCCTGCTTGTAGGCGTCCAGCAGGTACGGCCCGGACCCGGTGACCTTGCCGTCGTTGCGGATCTTGTGCGCCGAGTAGTCGCTCGGCGCGACCAGCGACATCGCGGGCGTGGCCAGCACGAACGGGAAGGTCGCGTCCGGCTTCGTCAGATGGAAGATGACCTCGTAGTCACCCTTGGTCTCCACCCGGTCGAGCGAGCCGAGCATGCCGTTGGGTCCGCCCTTGACCGCGATCGTCCTGATCCGGTCGATGGAGTACTTCACGGCCTCGGCGTCGAGCTTGTCGCCGTTGGAGAACTTCAGACCCTCGCGGAGCGTGCAGCGGTAGGCGGTGCTGGTCATGTCGGTGAACTTGCAGTGATCCGCGGCATCGGGCTCAGGACTCGTACTTCCGGTGGGGAAGCTGACCAGAGTCTGGAACACATTGCGCATCAGCTCCCAGGAACCGTCCCACGCCGCCGCCGGGTCGAGGGTGGAAGGTTCACTGGTCGTCCCGACAACTATCTTCTGATCCACATCCGAACCGCTGTCGGACATTAGACCGCAGCCGGCCAGCAGAGACAGGGAAGCAAGGGCTGCAGCAGCCTGCAGACTGGCCCGGTAGAACACGCGCACGCTCCTCGATCAGCCATGGGTCGGCAGACCATACCGCAGCGCCCCGCCGGGTCAATCCGTAGGCCCGACGGGGCACTTGAGTCAATCGGGGCCAAACCGGATCAGGGTGTCTCAGCCCACGCCGGCGTTCAGGAAGATCCCTCCGTCGACCACCAGGGTCTGTCCGGTGATCCAATCGGCCTGGTTCGACGTGAGGAAGGCCGCGGCGCCGCCGATGTCCTCGGGCACACCGAGCCGTCCGAGCGGATAGGACGCTGCCGCCTCCGCCTCACGGCCCTCGTACAGCGCCTGGGCGAACCTGGTCTTCACGACCGCGGGGGCGATCGAGTTGACCCGCACGACCGGCGCGAACTCGTGCGCCAGCTGAAGGGTCAGGTTGATCATCGCGGCCTTGCTCATGCCGTACGCGCCGATGAAGGGCGAGGCGGAGACGCCCGCGACGGAGGCGATGTTGACGATCGCCCCGCCGTTCTCCTTCTGCCAGGCCTTCCAGGTCTGCTGCGCGAAGCCGAGCGCCGAGACCACGTTCGTCTCGAAGACCTTGCGGGCGACGTTGAGGTCGAGCTCGGCGATCGGACCGAAGACCGGGTTCGTGCCGGCGTTGTTGACCAGGAAGTCGACCCGGCCGAACGCCTCCATCGTGCGCTCGACGGCCACCGCCTGGTGCGCCTCGTCGTGGGCCTTGCCCGCCACGCCGATGACGCGGTCGGAGCCGAGCGCCTCGACGGCCTCCTTCAGCGCGTCCTCGCCGCGTCCGGTGATGCACACCCGGTCGCCGCGGGCGACGAGCGCCTCGGCGATGCCGTAGCCGATGCCCCGGCTCGCGCCGGTGATCAGCGCGACCTTGCCACTGTCCTGCACAGTCATGATGTCCGCAGCCCTTCGGGTCAGTTGAGCGGTCCGCCGGCCACGTACATGACCTGGCCGGAGACGAAGCCCGCGTCGTCGCCCGCGAAGAAGGCGATGGCGTTGGCGATGTCCTCGGGGAAGCCGACGCGCTGCACCGGGATCTGGGTGGCGGCCGCGGCCTGGAACTCCTCGAAGCCCATGCCGACACGGGCCGCGGTCTGCGCGGTCATCTCGGTGACGATGAAGCCGGGGGCCACGGCGTTGGCGGTGATGCCGAACTTGCCGAGCTCCTTGGCGAGGGTCTTGGTGAAGCCCTGCAGACCCGCCTTGACCGCGGCGTAGTTGGCCTGGCCCCGGTTGCCCAGGGCGGAGGAGGAGGACAGCGAGACGATACGGCCGAACTTCTGGTCCACCATGTGCTTCTGGACGGCCTTGGCCATCAGGAACGCGCCCTTGAGGTGCACGTTCATCACGGTGTCCCAGTCGGACTCGCTCATCTTGAAGAGCAGGTTGTCACGGAGCACGCCCGCGTTGTTGACGAGGATCGTCGGGGCACCGAGCTCGGCGGCCACCCGTGCGACGGCGGCCTCCACCTGGGCGCTGTCCGACACGTCACAGCCGACGGCGAGGGCCCGGCCCCCGGCGGCGGTGATCTTCTCGACGGTGTCCTTGCAGGCCGCCTCGTCCAGGTCGAGTACGGCGACGGCGCGGCCCTCGGCCGCCAGGCGTACCGCGGTGGCGGCACCGATGCCCCGTGCCGCTCCCGTCACGATGGCTACGCGCTGCTCGGTGGTGGACATGCTTGGTTCTCCTCGCCCTTGGATCGCGGCTCAGCGGACGTCAGGCACATTCCCTGCGAAATGCTTCCCGATAACTGAGCAACCGCTTAGTACCTTCAGCAGTCGAGACGCTAGAAGGCCTGGCACCCGGTGTCAACGGCCCACGGACGCAGCGGCGCATGTCACACCGCACGGCGCTGCCGCCGCGGGTACGGCGGCAGCGCCGTGCGGCCGGCGATCAGCGCACCAGCAGGTCGAGCAGCCGCTCCACCTCGGCGGCGGGGTCGGTGGTCAGACCGCTGTGCACGGGGCTCGGCTGGATGACGGTCGAGCGCGGGGCGATCAGCCAGCGGAAGCGCCGCCCGGCGTCGTCACCCACGGCCTGACCCGCGTCAGCGCCACCGCGGCAGATGCCCTCGACGGCGCGCAGCGCGGCGCGCACCCCGGTCACGTCGGCGGTGGGGTCCAGCGCCTTGAGCTTCGCCTCGTCGAGTTCGGTGCGGGCGGCGACGAATCCCTTCGGGCGGCAGTAGACCACCACACCGGCGTTGAAGAACTCACCGCGCTCGACCCGCGGCACCACACGCAGCAGGGCGTACTCGAAGACAACGCGTTCACTCACGGCCGGCCGCTCTCGTCGCTGTTCTCGGGGTCGTGCCGCGGGGCGAGCCGCTCGGCGAGCCAGCCCGGGGCCCCGGACGGCTTGGCGGCGGTGGGCGCGTCCAGGGTGATCCGCTCGTGGATGGTGGCCGCCCGAGGCAGCAGCGCCTCCACATAGGCGCGCCGGAGCTGGTCGGTCGAGTCGAACCCGGGCTCGTCCACGAGCCACTCGTCGGGCACATCGGCCGCGACCTCGGTGAGCAGTTCCTCCGTGACCAGCGGGGCGAGTTCGGCGGCGGCCGCGGCGACATCGGGGGCGAAGGGGGCCAGCGCGTGGTCCGAGGCGTTGTAGGGCTTGGCCGCGGAGGCCTGGGCACCCGACCAGTTGTGGTGCCAGATCATGGTGGCGCCGTGGTCGATGAGCCAGAGGTCACCGTGCCAGATCAGCATGTTCGGATTGCGCCAGGACCGGTCGACGTTGTTGATCAGCGCGTCGAACCAGACGACGCGTCCGGCCTCGCGCGGATCGACCTGGTAGGCCAGCGCGTCGAACCCGAGGGAGCCGGGGAGGAAGTCCATCCCCAGATTGAGGCCACCGCTGGCCTTCAGGAGCTCCTGCACCTCCTGGTCGGGCTCGGCGAGACCGATGACCGGGTCCAGCTGCATCTGCACGAGATCCGGGACGCGCAGCCCGAGCCGTCGGCCGAGCTGTCCGCAGATCACCTCCGCGACCAGCGTCTTGCGCCCCTGCCCGGCACCGGTGAATTTCATGACGTATGTGCCGAGGTCGTCGGCCTCGACGATCCCGGGGAGCGAGCCACCCTCACGCAACGGCGTGACGTAGCGAGTCGCTACGACTTCTACCAACACTTTCCCAGGCCACCCATCTCTTCAGCCTCACAGTCCACGGACGACCTCTCCGAAGCGTAGAGGCAGGGATCACCGGTCAACGGCGCTGGGGAGAAGCTGGGGAGTATCGGCCGACGAACCGGTCCCGCCGCTCCCCGCAGACTGCCGAGGGTGCCGCGCCCCCTGCCGCCGACGTCCGGCATGAAGTGAGCATAGTAACCGAGGGTGATCATCGGCGTGGAGTGTCCGAGCCGCCGAGCCTGGGTGCGGTGGTCCGAGCCGCCGCGGCCTGCGGGACGCCCGGCGCGGTCAGCAGGCCGCTGACCGGCAAGGCTCCGGCCAGGGCTCCAGCTGAAGGGTCAGTGGTCGTCGGTGATGCGGGTGGCGATGCCCTTGGTGAGCTTCACCTCGGCGGAGACGCCCTTCCGCGCGGCGGCTTCCAGTTCCTGCTCGGTGCACTCGGTGGCGGACTGGCCGTTCTCGTCGCCGCAGATGTCACCCGCGCCCCAGATCTCCGTGTCCTCGGACGTGAAGAACGCCTGCTCCTCACCCTTCGGGCCGCTGACCGTGTACTTGCCGGGCGCCAGGTACGACACATTCCCGAACCACGTGCCGCTCACGCCCTTGCCCTGGCCTGCCCCGTCGCCGGCGCTCTCGGGGGTGGATTCCGAGCCGGCCTTGGCAGTACCGCTGGAGTCGCTGTCCGCGGCCGGCGCCTTCGTGCCGGAGGCGGTCGACGCGTCGGCGCTGCTGTCCGCACTCGATGACTCCTCGGCCCCGGCAGCCGCCTCCGTCGAGGAAGCGGTGGCCGTTGCGGCCGAGGAGGCCTTGTCGCCCGTGTCGCCCTGGCAGGCCGTCAGCAAAGCGGTTCCAGTAACGAGGGCGGCGGCAAGCAGAACGGAACGAGTGCGCAGGGAGGCCATGAGGGGGGGTCCTTCGAAGAGTTGGAACAGCTGACGTCTGTGAACTGCTTGTTCATGCACCATGCAGCACGTCGTACACCGAGAACGGGATGTCCTTGATCCACAACGTTCTTGTGACCATTCACGGACACAACAAGGGATCGACGTCCTGAAAGCGGATACTTTCGTCCGCTGCTCGCCGGACGGAAGGGGTGGGGACCCCGCATGGAGTGCGTGAACGTGCCGCAGTACGTCGCAGCCGTCCTGCGTACCGTCAGAGCTTCTCCGTCAGCAGCTCGTGAATCGTTGCGATGAACGGGTCCGTCCTGTGCACGCGCCGGGTACACATCGCCGCCACCGCGGTGCCCGTGTCCGGGCGGAAGCCGAGGAACATCTGCTGTCCGAGCGTGGCTCCCGCGTGGAAGCAGACCGGGCCGCGTGCCGACGGATGGCGGAACCAGGTGAGCGTGTGCGTATGGGCGTGCCTCAGTCCGCGCCGCAGCAGCGGGTGCCGTACGTAACCGAGCGCGGCGGTCAGCGGGGGCGTGGGCGCGGCGGCTGCCGGGAGGTGCGCCTCCAGGAAGGTGAGCAGGTCCTGGGGCGTCGACCGGACCGCTCCGGCGGCACTGAAGCCGCCGGTGTCCAGCGGGGGCAGCGGACTGCCGTCGCGCCGGTGCCCCACGGCGTCGCCGGGCTGCGGGCTCGGGCGCAGTCGGGTGCCGCGCAGGCCGAGCGGGTCCAGTACCTCCTGCTGGAGCAGCGTCTCCCAGGGGGTACCGGTGGCGGCGGCCAGAGTGTGGCCGAGCACGGAGACCGCGAAGTTCGAGTAGTGCCAGCGCGTGCCCGGCCGGTGGCGCGGGCGGGCACGGAGGAAGGCCCGGACGACGCGGTCGGCCGGGTAGCGGCTGTACGGCGCGGTTGACCACCGGGGCAGCGCCTGCGGGTAGAAATCGGCCGGCAGCGCGGGGAGGCCCGAGGTGTGCGTCATCAGATGGCGCAGGGTGATGGCGCGCACGGAGGGATGCACCTGGTGGCCGGGGGCCAGCAGTTCGGCCGCCGAGTCCTCGTACCGCAGGCGGCCCGCCGCGACGAGTGCGGCCAGGAGCAGCCCGGTGAAGGGCTTGGACGCGGAACCGAGCTCGTAGCGGGGTGCGTCGCCCGGCTGCCCGCCTCCGTCGGTCCGGTACGTGCGCCGGCCCCGGTGGCTGAGCGCGATCACGAGGTCGGGCGCGTCGATGGTCCGGGCCGCGTCGGCCAGCAGGCGGGCCCTCTCGCCGTCGCCCCGGGACGGACGGCCGGCGGAGGTCCGGCGCACCTCCTGCGGCGCCGTCACACGGGGGCCGGGGCGGTGAGGTCCGACAGGGCGCGGGACAGGGCCAGCGCGGAGGCGAACGCCGCGACCAGCGTGGGGTGGTAGACGAGGTCGAAGACGGACTCCTCGTCCCCTTCCGGCATGCCGCCCATCACCGGCATCGCTCCGTCCGGCTGCTGGGCCCCGGCGAACCCCGCCCAGGCCGCCGGATCGAGGGTCGGCTCGGGGAGACAGGCATCGACGACGAGCAGTTCGCCCAGCAGGTCCCAGCGCCCGAGGTCGAGCCAGTCGTCGAGCCACACCGGCAGCCAGAGGGCCAGGTACTCCGCCACGTCGTCGGGCAGCCCGGCCGGGTCGGCGCCCCAGTCGGTCAGATGGAAGACCGTGTGCGTGATGTCGTAGCCGATGTTGCCCTCGACGGTCCAGGGCTCGGGGTGCCGGGACAGCCAGGTGCGCCGGTACGCCTCGTCGACCGGCGTGCTCGGCTCCAGTCCGAAGCGGCGCTCCATGGCGCTGAGTCCGAGCCGGCGTACCGGGACGACCTCCAGTGCGCCCCAACTGCTCAGGCGGTGGTTCAGCCGGACAGCCGCCTCCAGGGACGGCTCCCGGAAGCCCAGCTCCCGGAACGGTACGTAGACCTCCATCGGCACGGGACAGAGCGGTTCGCGCCGCTGGCCGTCGACCAGCCGGCTCCCCGAGCCCAGCAGTTCGTGCCAGGCGTGGTCGAGGAGCTTGCGGGCCAGGGCGGCCTGCTTGGAGCCCGCGACGCCCTCCCGGAAGATGACCTTGCTGATGAGCGCCAGTTCACCGAGCGGCTTGAACCGGTCCAGGACGCCCACCTCGGGAGGCGGGTCGTCGTCCAGACGGAATCCCGCCCGGTGCTCGTACAGCCATCCCATGGCCCGTGCGCCGACGTCATGGACCTGCTGGATGCCGTTCACGCGGCAACTCCCTTCGTCCGACCGGCGCGGAGACCGGTGCGGCTCATACGGCGGCCCCGGTGTCCGCCGCGGCGGCATCCGCCCGGTGCGTCGTGAGCCGCTTGAGGGACAGCGCGGCGGCGAAGGCGGTCACCAGGGTGGAGTGGTAGCAGGCGAGGAAGGGGTACGGGTCCGGCTCCGGGCCCGCACCGCCCGGCCGGGCGGTCCCCGGCGGGACATCCGCGTGGGGCGCCTGCTCCGGGGGGACCGTGGGACCCGTCTCCGGTACGGCACCGCTCGGGGCCTGTGCGGCGGCGAGCGCGGGCCAGACCGCGTCCAGCAGGTCCGTGGGCGGCGGCCCCGGCAGGGCCGCGGCGACCGCGAGCAGTTCGCCGGTCAGGTCCCACTGCAGACTCTCCAGGCAGCCGTCGAGCCAGGGGGGCAGCCAGGCGCGCAGATAGGCGTCGATGTGGGCCGGCATCCACTCGGGAACACAGCACCAGTCCGTGATGTGGAAGACGGTGTGGGTCAGCGCGTAGCCGGAAGGCCCCTCGAACATCCACGGTTCGGACAGCCCGCCCAGCCAGGTGCGCGCGAGGACCTCGCCGGCGTCGGCGTGCGGGCCCGCCCCGACCCGCCGCTCCGAGTTGATGAGGCCCAGCTCCCGGTTGGCGTGCTGCTCGATGTGGGCCCAGCCCCTGGTCCCTTCGAGCGTCCCGGCCAGCCGCTCGAAGCCCTCGTTGCGCAGTCCGTATCCGGCGAAGGCGGCGTAGATCTCGTACGGGTACGCGGCAAAGGGCTCGCCGCGCAGCAGCTCCAGCAACAGGTCACCCGCGTGCACCTGGTCCCACGCGAACGTAATGAGGTCCCCGGCCACCCGGTGTTCGGGGGTGTCCGGGGCGGTGCTGCGGCGGATCGTGGTGCACAGCTGGGCCAGTTCGCCCAGCGGCTTGAGGGTGCGGTTGACCTCGGCGTGCGGGTCCAGCACATCCGGGGGGAGCACGAAGCCCGCGCGGTGGGTGTCGGCCCAGCCGAGCGCCTTGCGCAGTACGGCGGGCAGGACGGACAGCGCCGTGCCCGCCGTGACGCCCGGGGCGGTGGCCACCGCCCCGGTCACCGCGCCCGTCCCTCGGCCGTGAGCCGGGCCGCCCGTACGTGCAACGCGACCCGGGAGTCGGCGCCGCCCATGAGCTCGACGAAGTCGAGTCCGCGCTCCAGGCCCAGGCTGTCGGGCCGGCTGTCCAGCGTGGCCAGCCAGCGGCCGGCACCCGCCGCCTGGAGCCAGTTGCGCCGCCGCACCGCGCGGACGAAGCCGCGCGACAGGTCCAGGACCCGGTGGGCGGCGGCCCGGTGGACGGCGGACGAGGCGGCGGGGACGGCGAGCGGGGCCAGCACGGAGAGCTGATGGGTGAAGGCTTGCCAGGGGGCCCGTTCGAGCCACGCCGCGTTCGGCTCGTCGGTGCCGGGTGCGCCGGCCGACGGCTGTCCGGTGGCCGATGCCGTCCGGTGCAGGGCGGACATCATGCCCCAGTGGCTCCAGACCGCGGCGTCGGAGGCGTCGGGCCGGGGCGGGAAGTCCCGCACGGCGCGCCGGAGCACGGCGATGTCCCCGGGGTGCGGATTGCGCCCGTACAGCACGCTGGGGAGAAGCAGATCGGCGCCGATGACGCGTACTGCGGCGATTCCTGTCCGGTTGTCCTCGTCGATTCCGGCCGCGCCGCAAACCGTGGCGAGGTGGTCCCCGCTCCGAAGAGCGAGGACCACCTCTGTTGCCAGGTCATGCACGGCACCCGCGAGGGGGGACGAAGCATGTGACTGGTCCATGTGCTACCGACTAGCCCTTCTTCGGGCGGGGGGTCGGCGGCGAGAGCAGCAGTGCGGAGCCGCCTCCGAGGAGGGCGAGATACGCGCACTCGCGGGAGTCGCGGTAGAAGCCTTCGGCCTCGCCCGGGTTGAGCGCCTCGTCGAGGTCGAGCTCGATGTCGGTGGCAGTGGATTCCTTGGTGTACATGGGTGTTGCCCCGTCCTGTGGGAAATGGGGGGTTGCCGTACGTGTTCGAGTGCAATGCATGGAATGCGAAACCGCAAGTCAAATAGGCCGGTCAGGGAATTTCCCTATTCAATTGAATGGGGAAATCACAAGGCTAGATGCACGGCGCCGACCTGGCGATATGCGCATTCCGCTCACCGAACGGTGGTAGTGCGCGGGGCGCATTCAGCGTGTCGGCCGTGCTTCCGGACGCTCATGCCCTTGGGTGAGGGGCCTTGGGTGAGGGGCCTTTGCGACATCCGAGGGGGCAGCCCTCAGGGTGTCGCGTCCGAATCGGTGAGGGCCGCGAGCAACTGAGCGGTACGGTGCGCCGCGGTGGCCGGGTCGGGGCCGGTCGCGGCGACCATTCCCCAGCGTTCCGGGACACAGGCGACGGCCCGCATCAGTCCGCCCGCCGGGGTCATCGCCGCTGCCGTCTCTTCCATCCGGCCGAGCGTCTGCGTGACCGGGGGCCGGAACACCCGGGTGGCCGCGTACCGGTCGGTGATCCCTTCGCGGCGTGCGGTGTCCTGGAAGGTCCGCAGGTACTCCGCTCCGTGCGAGGAGAGGTTGAAGTCGATCGCCCCGACCAGCAACCGGTCGCCGAACCTGCCTCCGACGTGTCCGACGGCGAAGTCGACGCCTCCGGTGGCCAGCCCCTGATGGCTGCCGTCCCGCACGCTCTCCGGGCCGAGGAACGCGGCCCGGATCGCCTCCAGCGCTCCGCGGATGCTCCGGTACGCCTCGTCCGGCAGACCGAGCGCGGCCCAGGCGTCCGCGTCGAGATAGCTGTTGCCCACCCAGGAGTAGCCGTTCAGGACCTGGAGCGTGACGCCGTCCGCCACCCGCCCGTACCGGAAATGGCCCGAGGGGACGACCGGCAGCCGCGTGCCGTCCAGCTCCACCGAGAGGAACGCGGCCCAGGCTTCGAGGAGGTAGTCGTCCCCGAGCGGGTAGGCCGCCTCGGCCTCCGCGGCGAGCCGCTCGGTGTCGCCGAGGTCGATGTCGCCGACGATCCGGGCCCCGTCCCCCGCCTCGCTCGGTTTGAGTCCGGCCGTCCGGAGCCCGTAACGGGTACGGAGCAGCTCAGCGGCATCGAGCACTCCGGCGACGAAGGCCTCCCGCGACACGTCCGTGCGCGGCACGGTGTAGCCGGGCAGTACGGGGATCTCCAGGCCGAGGAGTCCGTACGCCTCGCCCAGCCGCTGTTCGGCGGTGAGCAGGGCGTCGGCGGACAGCCCGTTCGGCGTGAGGGTGCGGGCGGCCTCGACGGTGGGATGGATGTGCCGCTTGCGGTTCCAACGGGTGGCGACGGCCGGGCTGTTCGCGTCGGTGACCAGCCGGTCGAGACCGGTCCTGCGGCGGAGCCAGAGCAGGAAGATCTGCATCTCCAGGTCCAGCGCGTACAGGCGGATCACCGCGTCGGGGCGGTCGCGCAGCCAGTCGATGACGTGGCCGAGCGGGGTGTCGGCGCCCCGCTCGTGCGCCTCGGCCAGGGTGAGGAGTGCGTGGCTGAGGTAGTAGTGGTCCCGGTCGCCCGCGTCGACGGAGGGCACGCCCCACTGGCCGACCGCCTCCGCCCACGGCGCGGTCCGTCCGACCGAGAGGTCGGCCGTGGACCCGAGGAAGACCGCGCGGGCCTCCACGTAGGTCGCCACGTCGTGCGGAACCCGGTCGGCGCGGAGCTCGGCGAGATCGCCCTCAAGGGCCCGCAGTGTCGGGGTGGCCGAGTGGAGCAGCAGGGCGGGGAGCTCGCCGGCGGACCGGGCGTAGCAGGGCGCCAGCTCCTGCTGGGCGAGGTGCGCGACCGAGGAGCAGTCCGTGCCGAGAAGGCGGTCGGCGACCTCGGCCACGTGCGTCGCGTCGAGGACGCGGTGACCGGTGAAGAAGCCCGCCCAACAAATGTCCTCGCCGTCCCGCGTCTTGTACACGGACGGTGTGACGGGTACGAGCACGGCGGCTCCTTGTCGGGCGGGCGGTGAAGGCCGGGGAACGAAAGGCCCTGAGGGCTGTCCCGCAATTCCTGGCGGGACAGCCCTCAGGACGCGAGGACGGCCTTGAAGACAACCGTCACATACGGCAGGTCGAATTCCGTGCGTCCGGCGAGTTGTGGGTGCGTGGCGGCAAGTTGCCTGATCTGTTCTTTCAATTCTTCCTGGCGCTCCGGTGTGCAGTTCAGGTAGTAGGACCGGGAAGTGATGAGTCCGACGAGGGATTCCACGGTCTGCGGCGAGGAATGCGCGAAGAATCCGATCTCGACGGCGCCGAACCGGGATCCGAAGGTGGGATCGCGCAGCCATCCGGAGAGGCGTTCGGGGTCGTTGCCGCGGAGGGCGGCGAGCACACCGTGCAGCAGGATCGCCGCCGCGGTCTGCGGGTTCGTGCCGGTGTCCTCGTCGGCGAGGATCCGGGAGAGCTCCGCCGACCACGGGACCTCCTCGTCGCGGAGGTTCCAGAGGGTGGCGAGTGTTCCACCCGGGCGGATCACCCGGGCCATCTCGGCGTGCGCGGGCTCCGGGTCGAACCAGTGGTAGGCGTGGCTGACCAGGACCGCGTCGACGCTCGCGTCCGCGAGGGGGATCTTCTCGGCGCTGCCCGCGTGCACGTTCGCGGCCGGCGCGGACGCGGTGATGAGTTCCCGCATCTCGTCGTCGGGCTCCACCGCGGACACCTGGTGGCCGTCGGCCAGCAGCGCGCGGGTGAGGATGCCCGTACCGGCGCCGAGGTCGAGCACGGTGCGGGGCTCCTCCCCCAGCACCCAGCGGAAGCTCTCCCGCGGGTAGTCCGGCCGGGTCCGGTCGTACGCCTGCGCTCCGCGTCCGAAGGAGCTGCCGCGCCGCTGCCAGGACTGTTCCGTCGTCATGTGGTGACACCTCTCGCTCGTGAATTGGCCGTTGAGTTCTTTCGTGGGTTCCTTCGTGCGTTCTCTCAGGTTGGTCATTGGTGCCGGTAGAACATGCGCAGCCGGTCGGGGTGGTAGCGCACGTGCATCGGGTGTGCCTCGCCGTGCACGGCGGTGGCGACGGCCTGGGCGACCACCGGGGCCTGGGCGAAGCCACCGGTGTTGTGGCCGCCGGTCACCACCACGAGGCCGCCGTGGGCGTTGGGCGCGATCTCCAGGACCGGCAGGCTCGACGCCGTCCACGGACGTACGCAGTGCCGTTTGCTCCGTTCGAGGAGTCCGTCCGCGCGCGCCGCCTCGAACGCCTCCGGGAAGAACAGCGCCGCGGTGTCCTCGACCGCGGCGTGGAGTGCGTCGAGTTGCGCGGGGTCGATGTGCGCGGGGTCGGCTCCGGTCCAGCCGTAGCCGGATCCCACCACCAGTGACGGCGTCCCGTCCGGTGCCGTCGTCACGGTGACGTTGGTGTCCTCCGCCACATGGCCGGACCTGCTGATCTTGAGGGAGTTCAGCAGCCGGGGCAGCAGGTTCGGCAGGGTGAGCCAGACGCCCGCCACGCCGTGGATGAGTCCGTGTGCGGCGGTGCCGCGCAGCAGTTCGCCGCCGTACGCGCCCGGGGAGAGGACGTAGTGGTCCGCGCGCACAGGTCCTTCCGCACAGCGCAGCCCGTCCGGCAGCCCGTTCGCGTCGGTGTGCAGGCCCTCGACGGGCCTCTCCCAGTGGAACTGGGCGCCCTCTTGTTCCAGCAGGCCGATCAGCCGGGCGAGGAAGCTGTGTATCTGGACGGTGAAGCCCGTCACCTCGATGCCTCCGGCGAGGATGCCGGCCGTGCGGGTGTGGGACAGCGCCGGGTGGCCAAGGGCCACCTGCTCCGGCGTCAGCACCCGGTGGGCCGCCCCCAGCGCCTGTTGCCGCGCGATCTGGGCCCGGAGTCCGGCGGGGTCGGTGTAGAGGCGGAGGATGCCCTCCCGCAGACCGACGTCACGCGCCAACTCCGGCTCCGTGCTGAGGAGTTCGTTCCACAGTGGTTGCGACAGGCGGTTGTGGAGGAGTATGTCGTCGGTGTAGGCGCGGGCGAGCCACGGCGGTATGCGCGCGCTGTCGCGCACCCAGCCGAGCTCCTCCTCCCCGAGCGCGGACGGTTCGGCGAGACACCAGCCGTTGTCCTTGAGCGGCCGCAGGAAGGGGACCGGGCCCGTCGTCGCGTTCCCGTGGTAGCCGTCCGTCTCCGTGAGGGTGAACATCCGCCCGTCGCCGCCGCCCCGGCTGGCCCCGTACGCCGTCCAGTGGGCACCGCTCCTGGGGTCGGGCGCGCTGTCGCAGACGGTCACCCGGTGCCCCGACCGGAGCAGACGCAGTGCGGTGATCAGGTTCACCACGCCGGCGCCCACCAGCGCCACCGATCCCCGCCGGGGCCGGACCGCTGCGAGTCGGCTGGAAAGCGTCGGCGCCGTCACCGCGGTCAGCCAGCGCAGCTCCGCCAGCGCCAGGGCTCGCGCGTACAGTTCGCGCCCCGTGGCGGCCCGGCCGGTGAGGTGGAGCACCGTCAGGTGCGCGTCCGCCGCGTCCGGTGCCGGCTCTCCGGCGCCTTCCCCTCCGACATCCGCGTCCGGTGCGACGAGGACGACGACGAGCGGCGCGTCGCGGGCCTTCGCACGCCGCCAGGCCGCCGCTTCCGCGGTGTCGGGCACGGTACGGGTGAGCAGGACGTCCGGGCGGTGCCTGGCGAGATCGGCACCGCGCCGGCCTGCCGGTAATCGGGAGAGCCCGGGGCGGTAACGCAGGCCCGGACCGCGCACGAGGGATGTGACGTCGGCGGGCAACGGGTGATCCACAAGTACCAACAACAGCCGCTCCCGGTTGCGTAGGGCGGAACGGGTGCGTCCTGACAGCCGCGTTCCGTACTGCCGTGCACGTGCGGGTGTACGTCCGGGTGGGGACGTACACCTCGACGAGAGTTGGTTCCGCAGAGCGTTCGCCGTACTGGCATTGAACCTCACGACCGCCCTCGCGGGCATCGCGATCGTCTTGAACCGCCACCCCACCACCGGAAGGACAAATCACCCGTTCGGTACGTACGGCTGCGCGCGCGACAGGCCGGCTCGACCACCGTGTGATGACCCACCGGTGCACGCGGTGATGCGGACGGTGAGTTCGACGCCCTGCGAGGCGGTCCCGGGGGCGCGGCGGATAGCATGGCCGCATCTCGCCTCGTTGTTGAGGAGCGGGTGGTGTGCCGGGAAGCCTGGTCGGCGACGTAACTGTCGCGCGCCCGGAAAGGCTTCCCGTGCCTCTTGCCCTTCGTGTCCGTCCCCCGTGCCCGTGAAGCCGTCCGGCTGCACGGTGAGCTGACCGGCGGCGGAGCACCATGCCCGCCGGCGGCCTTCCCGAGCCGTCGCTCGTGCCCCTGGCGCCGCCGAGACGCATCTCGGCGACGCCCCCCTTCCTCGCACCCGACGCCGGTGCCCCGCTTCCGGCTGCCGCGGCCACTGCCCACGTGACCCGTGTGCGTCCCGTCGTCGGCAGAGCCACGCCCCCGCGGTGCTGCGCGGGCCGGGGTCCTCGGCGCCCCATGGGCGCCCGGCTCCGGGCCGGCCAGTAGCCTCCGACTGGATTGAGAGTTCAGAGATGTCCCCGCAGCGTCCTTCCTCACCGCCTCCCTCGCTGCCCCGGGAGCCGGTGATCCAACAGGTGCTCGCCTGTTTCGACGCCTATGCCCGGGTCCGCGGGACGCGCGACAGCATCCTGCCGGCCTCCCGGGTCACACCCCGGGAGGAGCAGCGGGCCTTCGACGAACTCCGGCAGGCAGTCGTGCGACTCCGCGACGTCGCCGGTGAGGACGACTGACCGGCACGGCGGTCGTGGAGGAGGGGGGTGCCGTCAGGGCGCGGGCGGAGTCCCCCAGGGTGCCGCCTCCTCCAGCTGTGCCGCCAGGGCGAGCAGTACTCCCTCGCCGCCGAGGGGTGCGGCGAACTGGACGCCGAGCGGCAGCCCTTGGCTGTCGTGGCCGAAGGGTACGGACATGGCGGGCATCCCGGTCACGTTGTACACGCTGGTGAAGGCGGCGTAGACGGAGGCGTGCCGGTAGATCGATTCCGGGTCCGAGGTGTCGAGGGTGCCGAGCAGCGGGATGGGCTGCGCGAGGGTCGGGGCGAGCAGTACGTCGAACCGCCGGAACGCGGCGCCGGCCTCCCAGCCGATCTCCTGGGCGCGGCGCAGCGCGCGGCTGACGTCGGCCGCCGGGAGGCCTCGGTAGTGGTCGTACAGCACGCGGGTGAAGGGCTCGATGTCGTCGTCGGCCAGGGGCCTGCCGAGCCCGGCGAGCCGGGCGTCGATCCGGGCGACGAGGTCGGCGCCCATCAGGACGCCCGAGGTGCGGCCGACGTCCTCGGGGCGGTACGGGGCGGTGGTCTCGGTGACGTCGTGGCCGAGGCGTTCGCACAGCAGGGCCGCGGCGCGTACCGCCCGCTCGCAGTCCTGGTGCACGCCGGGGCCGTCCGGCAGTGCGGTGAGCAGCCCGATCCGCAGCCGCCCGGGGGCGCTGCGGGCCAGTTCGGCGAAGGGTGCGGCGGGGGCCGGTGCGGCGTAAGCGTCGCCGGGCAGCGGGCCCGCGGCCACGTCGAGGAGCAGGGCGCTGTCCCGGACGGTCGTGGTGAGGGCGTGGTGTGCGGAGACCAGGCCCGAGAGGGTGGTGGGGCGGGGTGCGGGCGAGACGCGCCCCCGGCTGGGCTTGAGGCCGAACAGTCCGCAGGCGGCGGCCGGGATGCGGATCGAGCCGCCGCCGTCGCTCGCGTGCGCGACCGGGACCATCCCGGCCGCCACCGCGGCCGCGGAGCCGCCGCTGGAGCCGCCCGGCGAGTGGGCGGTGCTCCATGGGTTGCGGGTGGGGCCGAAGAGTGCCGGTTCCGTGGAGGCGTTGAGGCCCAGTTCGGGGGTGTTGGTGGTGCCGAGGACAACGGCTCCGGCGCGCCGGTAGCGGGCCACCAGTTCGCTGTCGTGGCGGGCCGTCACGTCGGCGAAGAGCCGGCTGCCGCCCGTGGCGGGCACTCCCGCGACGTCGGTGCCGAGGTCCTTGACCAGCATGGGGACCCCGTGCAGCGGGCCGTCGGGCAGTCCGGCCGCGATCTCGGCGCGGGCGGCGTCGAACCGGGTGTGGACCACCGCGCCGAGGGCGGGGTCGAGCGTCCGGATGCGGGCGATCGCCTCCTCGGTGACGGTACGGGCGTCGGTCCGGCCGTCCCTGACCGCTGCGGCCGTGGCGACCGCGTCCGGCCCCCTCACTTCACGTATCCGGCGGGCGTGCCCCAGGTGGCGCGGCGGGTGGTGTCGCGGTCGACGAGGACGCAGCGGGTGCCGGTGAAGTTGGTCGGCATGCACTTGTTGCAGTGGATGCACAGGGACGGGGTGGTGGCGTCGTCCCGCAGGCGGTTGATCAGGTCGGGTTCGCGCAGCAGGGCGCGGGCCATGGCCACGTACTCGAAGCCCTCCCGCATCGCGAGTTCCATGGCCGGCTTGTCGGTGATGCCGCCGAGCAGGACCATCGGGAGCTTCACGGCGGCCCTGATCTGCCGGGCGTCCTCCAGCAGATAGGCGTCCCGGTAGGGGTAGCTGCGCAGGAACCGCTTGCCGACCGCCTTCACCCCGAGCTTGATCGGCTGCGGCATGATCGCGGAGAACTCCCGGAGCGGTGCGTCGCCCTTGAAGAGGTACATCGGGTTGAGGAGGGAGCTGCCCGCGGTCATCTCCAGAGCGTCGACGGTGCCGTCCTGTTCGAGCCACTGCGCCACCGGGATGGCCTCGTCGAGCCAGAAGCCGCCGGGCACCCCGTCGTCCATGTTCATCTTGGCGATGACGGCGATCCGGCCGCCGACGGCGTCGTGGACGGCCCGCATGATCTCGCGGGCGAACCGGGCCCGGTGGGGCAGGCTGCCGCCGTAGGCGTCGGTGCGGTGGTTGATCCGGGGGCTGAGGAAGGAACTGGCCAGGTAGTTGTGGCCCAGGTGGACCTCGACGGCGTCGAAGCCCGCGTCGACGGCGCGGCGGGCGGCCTCCGCGTGTGCCTCGGTGATGCGCCGGATGTCGGTGACGGACGCCTCCTGGGCCCAGCTGAGGGTGGTGGCGTGGAAGTGCCTGGACGGGGAGAGGGCCGGGGCGCCGTTGCCCTTGGGGTTGGCGACGGGCCCGCCGTGGCCGATCTGCGCGGCGATCGCGGCGCCCTCGGCGTGCACGGCCTCGGTGAGTACGCGCAGTCCCGGCATCGCCTCGTCGGTCCAGTGGATCTGGTGCCGGTCGGTCCGGCCCTCGCGGGCGACGGCGCAGTAGGCGACGGTCGTCATGCCGACGCCGCCCCGTGCGTAGGCGACGTGGAAGTCGACGAGGTCCTGGGTCACCAGGGACTTGTGGCTGAGTCCTTCGTAGGTCGCGGCCTTGATGACGCGGTTGCGGAGCCTGACCGGGCCCAGTTGGGCGGGGGCCAGGACATCGGGTGCCTCGGTGGTGGTCACGGATGGTTCCTTTTCGGTTCGACGTGATGACAGGCGACCCGGTGTCCGGGCCGGATGTCCCTGAGCCGGGGCTCCTCCTCGGAGCACAGGCCGGTGGCCAGCGGACAGCGGGTGCGGAAGCGGCAGCCCGACGGCGGGTTCAGGGGCGACGGGAGCTCGGCGGCGGGGCCGGCGGGCGGGGCGGGGTCGCCGACGGCGCCGGGGCCGCGCTGGGCCTCGGGGAGGGAGGCGAGCAGCAGCCGTGTGTAGGGGTGGACGGCCTCGTGCTGCATCCCGTCGGAGGGGAGCACCTCGCAGACCTTGCCGAGGTACATCACCAGGACGCGGTCGCTGATGTTCTTCACCACGGAGACGTCGTGGGCGATGAAGACCATGCTCAGCCCGCGCCGCCGCGTCGTCGTCTCCAGGAGGTTGAGGATCTGCGCCTGCACGGACACGTCGAGGCTGGAGACGGGTTCGTCGCAGATCAGCACCTCGGGGTCCAGGAGCAGCGCGCGGGCGATGCAGACCCGCTGGCACTGGCCGCCGGAGAGTTCGTGCGCCCTGCGCTCCCGTACGGTCGCGGGGTCGAGGCCGACGTCGCGCAGTGCCTCGTCGATCCTGGTGTCCCGGTCGCGGGCGTCGTCGCCGCTCCCCCAGATCGACGGGCCCTCCCACACCAGGTCCTTGACCCGGCGGCGCGGGTTCAGGGCGGAGACCGGGTCCTGCATGATGATCTGCATCCGCGCACGGGCCCGGCGCAGTTCCTCCGGGGACAGGCCGGTCAGGGTCACCCCGCCGAGCCGCACCGTGCCCGAGTCCGGGGGCGGCAGCTGGATCAGGGCGCGGCCGACGGTGGACTTGCCGCAGCCGGACTCGCCGAGAACGCCGAGGGTCTCGCCCGCCGCGACGTCCAGGCTGACACCGGAGACGGCGTGCACCTTGCGGCCGCGACCGGCGGGGAACTCCACGACGAGGTGCTCCGCGCTCAGTGCGGGCGGCCGCGCGCCCCGTTCTGTCGAGGTGGACGTGGCGGTGGTGCGGGTGCTGGTCATACGGCGGCCTCCTCGGCGGCGCCCAGGGGGTGATGGCAGGCGACGACGCCGCCGGCGTCGCGGTCACCGGCGTATGCGGCGAGCGGGGGCGATTCGGTGGCGCAGCGGTCGGTCGCCGCGCCGCAGCGGGGGGCGAACCGGCATCCGGGTGGAGGGTGCAGCAGGTTGGGCGGGCGGCCCTCGATCGTGGGGAGCAGGGTGTGCGGGGGCAGGTCGAGGCGGGGGATGGAGGCGATGAGGGCGCTGCTGTACGGGTGCCGGGGGCGGTCGAACACGGCGGCGGTGGGCGCGTACTCGACGAGCCGGCCCGCGTACATCACCGCGACCCGGTCCGTGCGGCCGGCGACGGTGGCGAGGTCGTGGCTGATGAGGACGGTCGCCATCCGGAGGTCCCGGGCCAGGGTCTGGAGCAGGTCCAGGATCTGCTTCTGCACGGTGACGTCGAGCGCGGTGGTCGGTTCGTCGGCGATGAGCAGCCGGGGGCCGCAGGCCAGCGCCATGGCGATGACGACGCGCTGCCGCATCCCGCCGGAGAGTTCGTGCGGGTACTGGCGTGCGCGCCGGGCCGGTTCGGGGATGCCGACCTGCCGGAGCAGGTCGACGGCGCGTTCCCGGGCCTCGGCGCGGCTCAGGCCCCGGTGCAGCCGGACGCTCTCGGACAGATGCGTGCCGACCTTCTTCACCGGGTTCAGGGAGGTCATCGGGTCCTGGAAGACCATGGCGACCTCGGTGCCCCACAGGGCCCGTCGCCCCGCCGGGCTCAGGGCGTGCACGTCCTGTCCGCCGAGCAGGACGGTGCCGGAGACGGTGGTGCCGGGGCCGTCGGTGATGAGGCCCATGAGGGTGCGGCCCAGCACGGACTTGCCGGATCCGGACTCGCCGACGATGCCGAGGGTCTCGCCCTCGGACAGCGACAGGCTGACGCCGTCGACGGCCTGCACGGGGCCGCGTGGGGTGTGGAAGGCGGTGCGTACGCCGGTGGCAGTCAGCAGCGGCGGGGCGCCGGTGGCGGTGGTGGGGGGTACGGGGACCTCGGGCAGCGGTGCGGTGGTCACAGTTTCACGCTCCGGGAGTCCCATCGGCCTCGGGCCTTCTCGCCGACGATGTTGAAGGCGAACACGGTGAGGAAGAGGAAGGCGCCGGGCACGAGGACGATGTGCGGGTGCTCCTCGAAGACCCGGCCCTCCCCCTCCGCGATCATGTTTCCCCAGGTGGGTTCCGGTGGCTGGATACCGAGTCCGAGGAAGCTGAGGGAGGCCTCGGCGACGATGAGGACCGAGATCATCACGACGGCCAGGGACAGCAGGGGCAGCAGCACGTTGGGCAGCAGTTCGCGCAGCAGGATGCGGGAGCGGGTGGCTCCCATGGCGCGGGCCGCGACGACGAACTCCCGGTTGGCGTACGCCATGGTCGTGGCGCGGGCGAGCCGCACCATGCCGGGGACGGTGAGCAGCGCCAGGGAGAACGCGACGTTGCGCAGCCGCGGCTGGAGCACGGTCGCGAGCGCGATGAGCAGGATGAGCGGCGGTACGGCGAGCAGTGAGTTGGTGGCGATGCCCACGGCCCGGTCGGCGGCCTTGCCGAAGTAGCCGGCGACCATGCCGACGGCTCCTCCGACGGCGGTGCCGATGGCGACCGCGGACAAGGAGATGAGCAGCGAGGAGCGGGCGCCGTAGAGGGATCTGGCCAGCAGGTCGAGGCCGAAGCCGTTGGTGCCCAGGGGGTGGGTACCGGTGAACGCCGGGGGGCTGAAGACGGGTTCGAGGACGGTGGCCGCGACGTCGCGGTCCTCGGCTAGTCCCAGCCAGGGTGCGAAGAGGATCGCGAGGCCGAGCAGCAGCAGCCAGCCGGCGCCGAACCAGAACACCACGTCGAAGCCGGGGCCCGCCCACCGCTTGCCGAGCCGGGAGATCCCGCCGAGTGCCGTGCCGAGGCCGAGCAGCGCGACGGCCGCTCTGGCGAGGGGGACGAGCTGGGCCGTGGTCGCGCCGAACACCAGGAGGGCGAGGCCGGCGGCGGTGAGGGCGACGGCGGTGAGCAGGGGCGGGGGGAAGGCGGTCCGCGTGCGCGGAACGATGTCAGACATGGACACGTCGCGTCCTCGGGTCTAGATAGCCGTAGGAGAGGTCGATGCCGGCGTTGATCACCACGTAGATCACGGCGATGGTGAGCACGGCGCCCTGGACCATCGGGTAGTCGCCCTGGCCCGCCGCGTTGACGATGAGGGTCCCCATGCCGGGCAGTTGGAAGAGGTACTCGACGACGACGGTGCTGCCGATCAGCCGGCCGAGGCTGAGGCCGAGCAGGGTGACCAGGGAGAACGAGGAGGGGCGCAGGGCGTCGGAGAACAGGATGCGCAGCGGGTTCATGCCCTTGGCGCGGGCGGCGAGGATGAAGTCCTCCCGCAGGGTCACGATGAGGTCGCCGCGCAGTACCCGGGTGAACAGGGCGAGTTCGGCCAGGGCGACGGTCAGGGCGGGCAGGAAGGCGTGGCGCAGATTGCCCGCGAGGTCGCCGTCGCCGAGCCGTACCCATTCGGACCGGGGGAACCAGCCGGCCGAGTTGACCAGGACGAGGACCAGCAGCAGACCGGCCAGGAAGCTGGGCACGGACAGCACGCCGAAGGTGCCGGCGCCGATGATCCGGTCGGCGGCCGAGCCCTCGCGGTACGCCGACCACATGGCCAGCGGGACGGCGATCAGCAGGGCGATGAGCAGGCCGAGCGCCGCGATCTCGAAGCTGACGGGCAGCGCGGACAGCACCCGGTCCGTGACGTCGCTCCGGGGCGGTACGACGGAGTGGCCGAGGTCGCCGGTGAGGGCGTTGCCCAGCCAGTGGAAGTAGCGGGTGACGACGGGCTGGTCGAGCCCGAGGTCATGTCGGAGCCCGGCGTACTCGGAGGGTGCCCGGCCCGCCCCGAGAATGTCGACGGCGGGATCGCCCGGCATCAGGACGACCAGGGAGAACACCCCCATGCTCGCGATCAGGAGCACGCCCACCAGTTCCAGGGCCCGGACGGCCAGGCGGCGAAGCGCGGCGGGACTCATGGTTCCTCCAGGTCTGGGGCCTGTCGTTCGGACCGTCGCGCGCCACGGTCCGGTGGGGCCGCGCGCGGGCGGACCGGGGCGGTGTCGCGGCGGGCGGGCGCCCGGCGCGCACGGGGCGGGAGGGCCGGGCCGCGGGACGTCACTTGCTGATCCACGCCTGCCCGAAGAGGGCCATGTACTCGTCGGTGGGCACGATGCCGTGCACGTTCTTGCCCCAGGCGGTGAAGCCGGCGCTCGCGCCGAGGTTCACCACGGGCACGTCCTCGTTGAAGAGTGTCTGGACGCCGTCGAGGATCCGCTGGGTCTCCGCCCGGCCCCGGGCGCCCTGGAGTTCGACGAGCAGTTCGTCCATCTTCGGGTTGGCGTACGCGCCGGGGTTGCCGTAGCTCTTGGAGTTCAGGACGCTCTGGAGACGGTGGTAGGGGTCGCTCTCGGAGATGCTCGCCGCGCCGCGGCTGATGTCGAAGTCGTGCTCCACGTAGGTCTTGGACACCCGGTCGGCGATGGAGGAGACCAGGTCGAGTTCGACGGTGAAGCCGACCCGCTCCAGCATCGCCTTGGTGACGACGGCCTTGGCCCGGGATACGGGGTCGGTGCCGTCCATGTAGGTGAGGGTGCCGTCGAAGCCGTCCTGCTTGGCCTCGGTGACGAGCTTCTTCGCCTGGTCGAGGTCGATCCCGAGGGGCTTCACCGAGGAGTGCAGGCGTGATTCGGGCGGGAAGATCTCCTGCCCCGGCAGGCCCTTGCCCTCGTAGGCGCGTGCGGTGTCGAGCTTCGGGTCGAGGGCCAGGGCCATCGCCCGGCGGACCCGCAGGTCCGCACCGGGGCGGCCGTCACGGGTGTTGATGGTGATCATGTTGCCGAGGCCGGTGAGGGTCAGCTCCCCGGGATGGCCTTCGTGCACGGCGTCGTCGACGACGTCGGGGCTGCGCATGTACGTCACGTCGGCGGTGCCGTCGTTCAGCGCGTCGAGTTTGGAGCGGTCCGACTGCGGCCAGGTGAAGCGCAGCGCGTCGAGGTAGGGCTCGCCCTTCCAGTACTTCTTGTTCGCCTTGAGGACCATCTCCTCCTGGGGGGCGTACTTGCCCAGGGTGAAGGGTCCGGCGCCGATCGGGCGGAACGTCTTCGAGGCGTACGCGGCGGGGGCCACGATCATGCCGGGTGCCTGGGCGAGCATCGCCGGGAAGGTGGCCCAGGAGCTGCGGAGGGTGAAGACGACGGTGGAGTCGTCGGTGGCCCGTGTCGTCGCGAGGTTCGGGGCGAGCAGCGCGGTGTCGGCGCCCTTGCTCCGCTGGTACCAGGCGATGCTGGCGACCACTGCTTCGGCGTTCAGGGGTGTGCCGTCGGAGAACGTGACGCCGTCGCGGAGTCTCAGGGTCCAGGTCTTCAGGTCGTCGCTGCTGTGCAGCGATTGGGCCAGCCACGGCCGGTACTTCTTCGCCGCGGTGTCGTAGCGCATCAGTACGTCGTAGACGGCGGCGAGCGCGGAGCCGCCGGACGCGCCCGTCGCGTAGGTGACGGCGGGGCTGAGGCTGCGGGCCTCCGCGTAGTCCGCGAAGCGCAGGGTGCCGCCGCGGACCGGTTCGCCGCCCTTGGGCTGGTCGCCGACCGTACCGAACTCGTAGCGGCCGCGTTCGGCCGTGTGCTGCTTGCCGCTGCCCCCGTCGTCGGGTGAGGCGCATGCGGAGGTGAGCATGGCCGCGACGGCCATGGCCGCTGCGAGACGGGCTCTCGCCCGTGGTGCTCGCTTCATTTCTTCCTCCAGTTGTCCGGGTGCGGGAAGCGGAGTTCGTCCGGTGCGGGAAGCGGCGAAGAGCGTGGGGGGCCGGATCAGATGGGGGACGCTACGGTCGGCGAAATCCGGCCGACGTGACGTATCCCACTCACCGGGAACCGGGCCCGGGGGCGGCCCGGCCCGGTGGCACGAGTACTCCCGCTTCCGGCGGCGCCGTGGCACGGTGTCCCAGTGACCGGAACCGGCCGGGGGGCAGGGAGCCCGTACTGGCCGACACTGGCGTCGACCGCGATCCCAGTGGAGTTCACGACGCCCAGGAGTTCCCGATGCCCAGCGAAACGGATCACCGCACCCCCGCCCCCGCGAACGGCCTCACCGGTCCGGACGGCGCGTTCGAACTCGCCGACGACGATGTGCTCGGCACCCGGCTGCCGGTGTTCACCCACCGGCAACGGGCCCTGCACGAGGTGCTGCACGCGTCCGTCGCGCACGCCGGACGCGACTTCATCGTCACCGCGGACCGCCGGATCACCTTCGCCCAGCACGCGGCGCAGGCAGCCTCACTGGCCCGGGTGCTGCGTGAGGAGTACGGCATAGCCAAGGGCGACCGGGTGGCCATCGCCGCCGCCAACTCCCCGGAGTGGATCATGACGTTCTGGGCCACCGTCTCGATCGGCGCGGTGGCGGTCGGGTTCAACGCCTGGTGGTCGGCGCGCGAGATGGCCCACGGCCTGAGCAACGCGGAGCCCGCCCTCGTGGTGGCCGACGCCAGGCAGTCGGCGAAACTGGCCGGCTGCACGGTCCCGGTGCTGTCCATGGAGGACGACATCGTCCGCTGCGCCACGGCCCACGCCGACGCGCCGCTGCCGTCCGCCGACGTCGCCGAGGACGACCCGGCCGTCATCCTCTACACCTCGGGCACCTCGGGCCGCCCCAAGGGGGCCGTGCACACGCATCGCAACCTGCTGGCCGTCGTCGAGTACCACCGCATGAACGACGCCCTGCTCCAGGAGTTCGGCGACCCGCTGGCCCCGCAGGACCGCGTGTACCTGCTGACGCTGCCGCTGTTCCACATCGCGAGCCTGCACAACCTGGCGGTGCCGCGGCTCGCCACCGGCAGCCGGATCGCCCTGCACCAGGGGGCGTTCGACGTGGACGCGGTGCTCGGCATGGTCGAGCGGGAACGCGTCACCAACTGGGGCGCGGTGCCGACGATGGCCCACCGGATGCTCGAACACGGCGGGGCCCACCGGTACGACACGTCCTCGCTGACGGCGTTCTCGCTGGCCTCCGCCCCCTCGTCGACCGAGTTCAAGGAGCGGCTGCGCAAGGGCCTGCCGTTCGCGAAGGACTCACTGGTGGACAGCTACGGTCTGACCGAGACCTGTACGGGCGTCGCCGCGGCGAGCCCGCAGGACCTGGCGGCGGCTCCCGGCACCCTCGGCCGGCCCGTCGCCGGGGTGCGGATGGAGATCCGCGGCCCCGGCGGCGAGGTGCTCGGCGAGGGCGAGGAGGGCGATGTCTGGGTCCGCAGCCAGTACAACATGCTGGGCTACTGGCGTGATCCCGAGGCCACCGCCGGTGCGATCGGCCCGGACCGCTGGCTGCGCACCGGGGACCTGGGCCGGCTGCGCGAGGGCCGGCTCCATCTCAGCAGCCGCCGCTCCGACCTGATCATCCGGGGCGGCGAGAACGTGTACCCCGCCGAGGTCGAGACGGTCCTGGCCGAACACCCGGACGTCCGGGAGTGCCTGGTGATGGGGGTGCCGCATCCCGACCTCGGCCAGGAGGTGGCCGCCGTCGTGGTGCTCGCGGCGGGCTCGACGGTCACCGAGGAGGCGCTGCTGGAGTACGTGGGACACGAACTGGCGTATTTCAAGGTGCCCAAGCGGTGGCGGCTGACCACCGACGAGCTGCCGCGCAACGCGACCGGCAAGGTGATCCGGCCCGAGGCACGGATCTGACGGTACGGATCCGACGCCCTGCCCGTGGCTCAGGAACTGAGGTGCCCCGGCCGCCCGAAGCGGCCGGGGCATCTCGGGTGGACCGCTCAGAAGTCCGCGGGTCCGCGCAGGGTCGCCTCTGCGCCTCCGTCGACGTACACCACCTGTCCGGTGATGTGGCTGTTCTCCTCGGAGACCAGGAACAGCACGGCCGCCGCGACGTCCTCGGGCCGCAGATAGCCGTTGAGGGGCATGGGGACGGCGGTGTCCATGACCTTCTTCATCTCCGGGTCGTCGAAGATGCCGGCGCTCATCGGGGTGAGCACGATGCCGGGCGCGACCACGTTCACCGGGATTCCGGCGTCGGCCCAGCCCTCGGCGACCGCGGTGCGCCGCGCCCACTGGGCGAGCGCCGCCTTGGACGAGGGGTAGAGCTGCCGGGCGCGGCCGTCGGCGACGGCCCGCTCCGCGTGTGCCAGGGCGGTGGCCTCGTCGTCGGCCAGGCAGGCGGCGACGACGTCCGGGTCGCTGGGCTGGGTGCCGGAGATGGAGCCGATGACCACGGCCCTGGGCCGCTCCGCCGCGGCGAGCGCCGGCCGCAGCGCCGTCAGGAACTCGGTGGTGCCGAAGTAGTTGACGGTCACCATCGCGGTTCCCGGTACGGAGGTGCCGGCGCAGGTGACGACCGCGTCCACCACTCCCCCGGCCGCGTCGCGGGCCGCAGCCGCGGCGGTGGCGCGGCCCTGGGGTGTGGACAGGTCGGCGTCGACGTCGCCCCCGCGCAGGTCCACCCCGATCACTCGGTCGCCCCGGGCGCGGAGCAGAGCGGTGAGTGCGGCACCGATCCCGGATCCGGATCCGGTGACGACGACATTGCGGGGCATGGGTACTCCTCAGATCGGCAGATCGTGCTGGTGTGGAGCCCTACCCTCGGCGCCGGCGACGCCTGTGCGCGGCCACTGGCCGGGGGACGGACCCCCTCTTGTGCACCGTACGCGGTCCGTCCCACGTCGGACGCGTACGGTCCCGCTGGCCGGATGCCGCGTCACAGACCCCGGCCGGTGCCGGTCGGGTGCCTGCGGGTACCGCGTCCGGCCAGGACCGGGCCGAGCAGGAGGCGGCAGGCCAGCCGGATGCCGTCCTGGGCCGCCTCGACCGACGAGCGCTCGTACAGGACGGTGGTCAGCAGGCCGTACCAGGCCTGCTCCAGGATGCGGACCACCCGCCGGTCCCGTTCGCAGGGCTCGGTCACCCCGGCCGTGCGCAGGACGAGGTCCATGAGGATCTCGTCCGTGCGCCGGGCCGGGCTGCCCTCGCCGAGGTGGGACACATTGCCGGACTGCATCATCGCCAGGGCCAGCAGCGGCTGTTCGAAGAGCTGCCTGCTCGCCCCGGTGAGCAGGTCGGTCACCGCCTCCACGGGGCCGGTGCCCGGCGGCGGCGCGGGGGTGCCGGCGTCCAGGCGGAGCACCTGGTCGTGCATGACGGCGGCGAACAGGTGGATCTTGGAGGGGAAGTAGCGGTACAGGGTGGCGATCGCGACGCCGGACTCCCGGGCCACGTCGTGCATCTGCATCCGTTCGAGGCCGTGCTCGGCACCGAGGCGTGCGGCGGACCGCAGGATCCGGGCGTAGCGCTGGCGCTGCTTGGCCGAGGTGGGGTGTGCGGGGGTTCTCTCGCCGTTCGTTCGGGGCACGGTGCCGACTTCCTTCCGCCGGAGCCGACGATGATCTCCCGCGCGCCGCCGGTCCGGCCCGCCCCGTTCCGTTCACCGGGACGGGGCCCGCGCGCACGGGGTGGGGGAACTTGGATGGCCTCTCGACCCTGCGTCCTGTCCCGACCGAGAGAGGTTCCCCATGCGGCTCGGCATCAACAGTCCCGTCGTCACGGCCGTCCCCGGCGTCCACTCCCCCTGGGAGCGCACGGCCGGAATCGAGGAGCTGGGAGCGGTCGCCGAGGCCGCGGACCGGCTCGGCTTCGACCATCTGACCTGCTCGGAGCATGTCGCGGTGCCCGTGGACATCGCCCGGCAGCGCGGCGGAACCTACTGGGATCCGCTTTCCACCTTCGGCTATCTGGCCGCCAGGACCCGCCGGATCCGGTTCGCCACCCAGGTCCTGGTGCTCGGCTACCACCATCCGCTGGCGCTCGCGAAGCGCTACGGCACGCTGGACCGCGTCTCGGGCGGGCGGCTGGTGCTGGGACTCGGTGTCGGCAGTCTGGAGGAGGAGTTCCGGCTGCTGGGTGCGGAGTTCGAGGGCCGGGGCGCTGTCGCGGACGACGCGGCAGCGGCCCTGCGGGCCTCGCTTTCCAGTCGTGAACCCGCCTACCACGGTGCGCACTTCGACTACGCGGGGCTCGTCGTGGAGCCGCACGCGGTGCAGCCCAGGGTGCCGCTGTGGATCGGTGGCCGCACCCCGCGTTCGCTGCGCCGGGCGGTGGCGCACGGCGACGGCTGGGTGCCGTTCGGGCTGCCGCTCGACCGGCTGCGCGAGATGCTCCGCGCGGCCGAACTCCCGGAGGGCTTCGAGGTGGTGCTGAGCGCGGGCCGCCCGCTCGATCCGTCCGGCGACGCGGAGCGCACCTCCGAGGCGCTGCGGAAGGTGTCCGATGCCGGTGCCACGGTGGTGAGCGTGGCGCTGAGCGCGGAGTCGGCGAGCCATTACGTCGAACAGCTGGAGGCGCTCGCCCTGCTCGCCGGCACCACGGCGGCCACGGAGGCACGGGTATGAGCGCGGACCGGCTGGCAGCGGTCGAGGCCCGGCTCGCCGCTCTGGAGGACGAGCGCGACATCGCCCGCGCCATGGCCTCGTACGGGCCGCTGGTGGACGGCGGCGAGGCGGACGGCGTCGCGGCGCTCTGGGCACCTGACGGGGTGTACGACATCGACGAGATCTTCCTCGCGGGCCGGGAGCGGATCCGTGAGATGGTGCGGTCCCCCGCGCACCAGGGCTGGATCCGGCAGGGCTGTGCCCATGTCGTGGGTCCGCCGCACATCACGGTCGTGGGCGAGGAGGCCGTGGCGGTGTGCCACTCGCTGATGGTGGTGCACGAGGCGGGCCGGTACGTCGTGCGCCGCGCCACCGCCAACCACTGGCGGCTGCGCCGCACGGAGTCCGGCTGGCAGGTGGTCACCCGGACCAACCGGATCCTGGACGGCCGCCCGGAATCCCCCGCGCTGCTGGCCACAGGCGTGCGCGGGGAGCCCGCGGGCTCCTGAACACAGCTGTGGCGGAGCTCGCATGACGGTGCGTCATCCGTCTCCGCCACGGCGTGGCTTCAGCGCGCCCCGTACACCGGCTGCGGCACCTCGGCCGCCGCGAGCAGTCCGGACACCGCCGCCCCGGCCTCGGCCGGGCTCCAGCGGGCACCGTTGTCGGCGGTGGGGCCGGGCCGCCAGCCCTCCATCACCGTGATCCGTCCGGCCTCGGCCTCGAAGACCCGGCCGCTGACCCCGGCGCACGCCGCGGAACCCAGCCATACGACGAGCGGCGAGACGTTCTCGGGGGCCATCGCGTCGAACCCTCCCCCGGCGGGCGCCGCCATGGTCTCGGCGAAGGTGTCCTCGGTCATCCGGGTGCGGGCGGCCGGGGCGATCGCGTTGACCTGGACCCCGTAGCGGCCCATCTCGGCGGCGGCCACCAGGGTCAGGGCCACGATCCCGGCCTTGGCGGCGGAGTAGCTGCCCTGGCCCACGCTGCCCAGCAGCCCGGCCCCGGAAGCGGTGTTGACGACCCTGGCCTCGTGCGCCCGGCCGGCCTTCGCCTCTGCGCGCCAGTGCGCCGCCGCGTGCTTGAGCGGCAGGAAGTGGCCCCTGAGGTGGACACGGGTCACCGCGTCCCAGTCGTCCTCATCCAGGTTCACCAGCATCCGGTCGCGGAGGAATCCGGCGTTGTTGACCAGGGTGTCGAGGCGGCCGAAGTTGTCGAGCGCGGTCGCGACGAGGGAGGCCGCGCCGTCGGCGGTGGCTATGTCCGCGTTGTGCGCGACGGCCTCGCCGCCGGCCGCGATGATCTCCTCGACGACCCGCTGGGCGGGACCGGTGGCCGTACCGGAGCCGTCGGGTCCCACGCCGAGGTCGTTGACGACGACTTGTCCGCCCTCGGCGGCGAAGGCCAGGGCGTGGGCGCGGCCGAGTCCGCGGCCCGCGCCGGTGACGACGGCGACGCGTCCGGCGCACAGGGCTGTCGGTGAGGTCATGACGAGTGTCCTTTCGAGGGGCGACGAGCGGAGATGGGGGCGCCGGGACCACTGAGTGGCATGACGCTCTCCCGCGGCGCCCGTATCACTGCTACGTTGAATCTAACAAACGTTTGGTGGAAAGGTAGCTGATCTGCTCATGGGTGTCTCCACCTCCGCCCCGGAAGAGGGCGTCGCCGTCGTCACCGTGGACTTCCCCCCGGTCAACGCCCTGCCCGTACAGGGCTGGTACGACCTCGCCGCCGCGGTCCGCGCCGCCGGGGCCGATCCGGACGTCCGCTGCGTGGTCCTCGCCGCCGAGGGCCGCGGGTTCAACGCGGGCGTGGACATCAAGGAAATGCAGCGCACGGACGGGCCCGAGGCGCTGATCGGCGCCAACCGGGGCTGTTTCGAGGCGTTCGCGGCGGTCTACGAGTGCGAGGTCCCGGTGGTCGCCGCCGTGCACGGCTTCTGCCTGGGCGGCGGTATCGGCCTGGTGGGCAACGCGGACGCGATCGTGGCCAGTGACGACGCGTCCTTCGGACTGCCGGAGCTGGACCGGGGCGCGCTCGGCGCGGCCACGCATCTGGCCCGGCTGGTTCCGCAGCACCTGATGCGGACCCTGTACTACACCTCGCGCACCGTGACGGCCGGCGAACTGCACCGGCACGGCTCGGTGTGGAGCGTCGTCCCGCGCGCCGAACTGCCCGGAGCGGCCCTGGAACTGGCCCGGGAGATCGCCGCGAAGGACGGATATCTGATCCGGCTGGCCAAGGCCGCCATCAACGGCATCGACCCGGTCGACGTACGCCGCAGCTACCGCTTCGAGCAGGGCTTCACCTTCGAGGCCAATCTCAGCGGCGTCGCGGACCGCGTGCGCGACACCTTCGGCACGGACAAGGAGCAGCAGGCGTGACACACGACAAGACGATGACGGCCGACGACGTCGTCGGCCGGCTGGAGAGCGGAATGACGGTCGGCATCGGCGGCTGGGGTTCACGCCGCAAGCCGATGGCCCTGGTCCGGGCGCTGCTGCGTTCGGACGTCACCGATCTGACCGTGGTGTCGTACGGCGGCCCTGACGTCGGCCTGCTCGCCGCCGCGGGCCGGATCCGCAAACTGGTCGCGGCGTTCGGGACCCTCGACTCGATACCGCTGGAGCCGCACTTCACCGCCGCCCGGCAGCGCGGCGCGTTCGAGATGGTCGAGCTCGACGAGGCGATGATGATGTGGGGGCTGACGGCGGGCGCGCAGCGGCTGCCGTTCATGCCGGTGCGGGCCGGGCTCGGCTCGGACCTGATGGAGGTCAACCCCGCTCTGCGTACGGTCACTTCGCCGTACGAGGACGGGGAGAAGCTGGTCGCCGCCCCGGCCCTGCGGCTGGACGCCGCTCTGGTCCACCTCAACCGCGCGGACGTCCAGGGCAACGGCCAGTACCTGGGCCCCGACCCGTACTTCGACGACCTGTTCTGCGAGGCCGCCGACCACAGTTACGTCTCCTGCGAGCGGATCGTGGAGACGGCGGACCTGCTCAAGGAGCACGGGCCGCAGACGCTGCTGGTGAAGCGGCTGTTCGTGGACGGTGTCGTCGAGACGCCGAACGGCGCCCACTTCACGTCCTGCGTGCCCGACCACGACCGGGACGAGAGCTTCCAGCGCGCCTACGTCCGGGCCGCCCGCGACCCCGAGGCGTGGCCCGCCTTCGTCGAACGGTTCCTGTCCGGCGACGAGGCCGCCTACCAGGCCGCCGTCACCGCGTTCCACCAGGAGGAAGCATGAGCGGCACCGAGACCACCGGCATCGCGACGGTGAGCCGCGCGGAGTACTGCGTGGTGGCCTGCGCCGAGGCGTGGCGGGACGCGGGCGAGATCCTCGCCAGCCCGATGGGCACCGTCCCGGCCATCGGGGCGCGGCTGGCGAGGCTCACCTTCTCACCCGATCTGCTGCTGACCGACGGGGAGGCGCTGCTGATGGGCGGCACCCCCGCGCTGGGGACGGGGCCGGGGAGCGTCGAGGGCTGGCTGCCGTTCCGTCAGCACCTGACGCTGACCGCCACCGGCCGCCGGCACGTGATGATGGGCGCCAGCCAGATCGACCGGCACGGCAACCAGAACATCTCCTGCATCGGCCCCTGGAACAGGCCCACCCGGCAGCTGCTCGGGGTGCGCGGAGCCCCGGTCAACACCCTCAACAATCCGACGAGTTACTGGGTACCCAAGCACTCGGCGCGGGTGTTCGTGGAGCACGTCGACATGGTCAGCGGGGTCGGGTACGACCGGGCGGCCGCCGCCGGACCCTCCGCGACCCGCTACCACCGCATCCCCGAAGTCGTCAGCAATCTGGGCGTCTTCGACTTCGAGACCCCGGACCGCACCATGCGACTGCGCTCCCTCCACCCCGGGGTGAGCGTCGAACAGGTCGCCGAGGCAACCGGGTTCGGCCTCACGATCCCCGGCGACGTCCCGTTCACCCGGGATCCCACGGACGCAGAACTCCGGCTGATCCGCGAGGTCATCGACCCGAAGGGGCTGCGCGAGCGCGAGGTCCCGGCATGACGGGGCCCGTGCCGGTGCCGACCGCGCTCACCGAGCTGACCGGGGTGCGCTATCCGCTCGTGCAGACCGGGATGGGGTGGGTGGCCGGCCCCCGGCTGGTGTCCGCCTCCGCGAACGCGGGGGCGCTCGGCATCCTGGCCTCCGCGACGATGACCGTCGAGCAGCTGCGCGCGGCGATCCGCGAGGTCAGGTCCCGTACGGACGCGCCGTTCGGCGTCAACCTGCGGGCGGACGCGGGTGACGCCGGCGAGCGGGTACGGATCATGATCGACGAGGGCGTGCGGGTGGCGTCGTTCGCGCTCGCCCCGTCCAAGGAGCTGATCGCCCGGCTCAAGGACGCCGGCGTCGTCGTCATCCCGTCCGTGGGGGCCCGGCGGCACGCGGAGAAGGTCGCCGCGTGGGGCGCCGACGCGGTGATGGTGCAGGGCGGCGAGGGCGGCGGCCACACGGGCGACGTGGCCACCACCGTGCTGCTCCCCCAGGTCGTGGACGCCGTCGGCATCCCGGTCATCGCGGCGGGCGGCTTCCACGACGGCCGCGGCCTGGTCGCCGCGCTCGCCTACGGAGCGGCCGGGATCGGGATGGGGACGCGCTTCCTGCTCACCTCCGACAGCACCGTCCCGGCGGCGGTGAAGGCGAAGTACCTGGCCGCCACCGTCAAGGACGTCACGGTCACCGACCGCGTCGACGGCCTGCCGCACCGCATGCTGCGCACCGAGATGGTCGACGCGCTGGAGCGTTCCGGCCGGGCGGCCTCCCTGCTGAGGGCGGTGCGGCACGCCTCGGCCTTCCGGAAGGAGTCCGGCGCGAGCTGGCCCCAGCTGATCCGCGACGGGCTGGCGATGAGGCACGGCAAGGAGCTGACCTGGAGCCAGGTGCTGCTGGCCGCCAACACCCCGATGCTGCTCAAGGCCTCACTGGTCGAGGGGCGTACCGACATCGGGGTCATGGCCTCGGGCCAGGTCGCGGGGCTGATCGAGGACCTGCCCTCCTGCGCGGAGCTGGTCGAGCGGATCATGAACGAGGCGTCGGCGGCTCTGAAGTCCCTCCCGGGGGCGGGCTGAAGCCCGTGGCGCACGCGGACGGAGGGGGCTCCCGGATCCACGGGCTGCCCCCTCACGGCCATCGGCTCATTCCGACACGTATCAGGAGGGCTGGATCAGCCCGGCCTTGCCGTAGATGCTCGCCACGCGTGCGCCGGGCGGTCCCGAGGCGAAGCCCATGCCGATACTGAACACGCCGGGCCGGCTGAGGTCGGGAATGAGGACGCCGAGTCCCTCCGGTTCGCGGTAGTCCAGTGAGTACGCGGCTGCGGTGTGGGCGGGATTGACATTCTGGTTGAAGGGCGAAGGCGGGGCGGGGGAGAAGGCGCCTGTGGTGAGCTTCACGGAGCTGATGAACGTATTCCCGATCCCGGGCTCCGAGATCACGATTGTTTGGCCGTTGATCTTCTGGGTGGAACCGTAGCTGTTGCCGTGCAGCATGTAGAGGTACTGACCGACGACGACGTAGCCCTGGAGGAACGGGTTGCCGTAAGTGGTGAGGGGCCATCCGGGGACCGCCTTGACGGACGGCTCGCTGATGGTCGCGAGCGGCTCGCTCCAGATGTTGAGGCGCGCCAGATCGAGGTCGTGAACCTGGAACTTCATCACGCCGTCCGTGTCGCGGTAGCGGATGGCGAGCCGACCGTACACCGGGTCGACGGAGGCGGTGTAGGTGTTGGAGCCCGGGACCGGCTTGTACTTGGCGAGCGTGGACGAGGTGGTGTCGAGCACCTGGCCGTCGGTGAAGGGGAAACGGGCCAGGCGAGTGCCGCGGCTGGTTGTCTTGTCCGGGTCATCCGGGTGCACCGGGTCCGCCACCTCCGCGCCGTCGGCCTCCGTCCACAGATAGGCCTTGCTGCCGACAGGTTCGACGCCGATGCTCATACCGTGCCCGAAGCCGCGCAGATACATGTGGCCGAGGGTGTTGCCGGACGTGTCCCACTTGGTGATGGTCAGGTCACCGCGCCTGTTGCGATCGACGCTGCTGACCGGGGCGGACTCACCCGCGAGTTGCAGTCCTCCCTGGGTCACCTGCGCCAGGTAGATATGGCCGTTGGCGTTGTCGTAGCCGAACGACTGGATGATGGTGGCATCACGGGTGGCCTTCTCGCGTATCCACTTGCTCGACGCACTGTTCAGATCAAGCCGCGGGGAAGGCACCAACAGGGCGGAGCCCGGCGCGGGATAAGTGGCGGCCGATGCCGTCTCGGTGCCGAGGGACACGGTCGCGGCGGTCAGCGCAGTGGCGCCGCTCCACGCGAGCAGGGAACGGCGGCTGGGGCGGGAATTCCTGTCCTGGGTCATGACGCCCATTCAAGCGACAGGTGTGGGCGGACTCAATCATTCCCCCCTTGATCTTGCCTGATGATCCGCAGGCACCTCCGGGCCCCGCCCCGCCGTCAGGCCCAGGGGGCGAACGGCGGGCGGGCCGGGGCGGGGCCGAGGGTGGTCGTGCCCGGTTCGGCGCGGTGCCCGAGGCCGGTCCGGTAGGCGTTCAGCGCCGCTTCCGTCCGGCCCTCGCCGCGCAGCAGGTCTCCGAGCAGCCGGCAGATGTCGGCGAGGTCTCCGGCGGCTCCCGTCTGTTCGAGCAGGGAGAGCGCGGTGGCGTAGTGCAGTTCGGCCGCCTCGGCGTCCCCGGCCTCCTCGGCGATCAGCCCGAGAAGCCGGTGCGCACCGCCGGCGTGCACCGCGCCGCGGCCGGGCTTCAGGCCGGCCAGCAGGCTTTCCAGCAGTTCCGCGGCCTCCGTCGACTTCCCCCTCCTGCGCAGGACGTCGGCGAGCTCGACCTCCACCTGTGAGACGTACAGGGCTGCCCGTTTGGACACCAGCATCGAGTGTGCGGTGCGCAGTTCCGTCTCCGCCCGCACGAGGTCGTCGTGCTGGGCGCAGACATAGCCCCGCATCCAGTGGCAGTGCGCGAGCTCGGTACGGATCTGCAACTGCTGGTAGAGCTCGGTGGCCCGCGCCAACGACGCCTGGGCGGCGTCGGCCCTGCCTTCGGCGATCAGCGTGCGGGCCACCGTTCGGTGCATGGTGGCGACCAGCGCGGGGTCCGACACCTGGGGCACCAGGGCGAGTGCGAGTTCGGCGGCCTGTGCGGCGCGGGCGTGGGCGCCCATGTCCATGTACGGGGCGATCGAGGCCGTGTAGAGCTGGAGCAGCGCGCCCGGATCGTGCAGCCCGGACGTGTTCAGCTCGTCGATCGCGCTTTCCAGCAGGTAGCACGCGTAGCGCAGCTCACCGGCGAGGTAGTGGGCGACCGACCGGCCCCGGACCGCCCGTGCGCGGGCGGGGAGCGGTTCGCCGGCCAGCGTCCGTTCGGCCGCCTCGAACCGGATCAGGGCCTCGGACAGTTCCCCCGTCTCCAGCGCGCACTCCCCGAGGCCCGTGAGCGCGGCCGCGTGTTCCTGCGTGAGCCCGTACTCCTCGGCCCGGCCGCGGATCCGCTCGTAGGCCGCCCGCGCGTCGGTGGCGTCCTCGACGGCCAGTACCCGCTGGGCGTCGGCCAGTTCCGTCCGGAGGGCCGTGGCGATGTGGGTGGGCCTGCCCGTGGCGAGTTCCTCGTGGGCGACGCCGAGGCGTTCGGCGATGTGCCGGAGGGCGGCTTCGGAGGGCCGCACCCTGCCGGCCTCCAGCGTCGAGACGTAGGCGGCGGTGTACGCGGGCTCGGCGAGCTGGCGCTGAGTCAGTTCCCGTTCCTTGCGGAGCCGCTTCACCCGGCTGCCGATCGCGGCCGGTGCGTCCTGCTCCCGCGCCTGTTCCCGCCGCGGCCGGACCGGAGCCTCACCGGTCGTCCGCTCCGGTTCGCCGATCGCGCTGCTGGTTCCCGCCATGCCGTGTTCCCTCGTCCCGCGTCTGCCGGTGGTCTGTTGCCAACGACACACCCGTCACCCTAGGTTGAGCGTCGACTTAAGGATACTTATATTACCGCTTTACTTCACTTCCGAGCGGGACACCAGAGTGAGGATTGACATGCGCACGAGCAGATCTGCCGTCATATCAGTGGGCGTCGCGCTCGCCGCGACAGTGGGGGCGGTCCTCGCCACTCCCGCGGTCGCCGTGGACCCGGAGCCCCACCAGGAGCGGCGCGTCACCGTCGAGTACTTCCCCGAGCCCGGCGGCGAGGGGCGGCGGACCGAGGTCCCGGCCACCACGGAGGCGGCGACCGGCCGCGCCACGGCCCGCGGCGTGGCACCCGCCGCGGGGACGACGGACGGGGAGGTCGGGGAGGTGTCCGTGACCGGCCCCTCGGCCGACCGGCTCGACGTAGTGATCATCGGCGACGGCTACACCGCCGACGAGCAGGACGCCTTCCACACCGCGGCCGCCGGCAAGTGGGCGGACATCACCGGCATCGAGCCCTACGCGAGCTACCAGGGCCTCATGAACGTGTGGACCGTCGACGCGGTGTCCGCCGAATCCGGAATCACCGGCGACCCCGGCACCGACGTCGTCAAGAACACCGCGCTCGGCAGCTACTTCTGGTGCTCGGAGACCGAACGGCTCATCTGTGCCGACATCGACAAGGTCGCCTCCTACGCCGCCAAGGCACCCGAGGCCGACCTGGTCATCGTCGTCTCGAATTCCACCAAGTACGGCGGCGCCGGTTACTCGGGGCTGGAGGCGGAGGGCTACCCGTTCGACGGTGTCTCGACCCTCTCCTCGGACAACGCGCAGTCGAGCATGATCGCCGCCCACGAGATCGCCCACTCGGTCGGCCTGCTGGCGGACGAGTACACCTACGACAGCTACGGCACCTGGCCGGGCGGCGAGGTCACCGACATCAACTCCAGCACCTTCACCGCGGAGAAGATGGCCGCCAACCGGACGAAGTGGTACCGCTGGCTCGGCGAGAGCGACCCCACGGGCGGCACCGTCGGCACGTACGAGGGCAGCAGCTACTACCCGTTCGGGATCTACCGCCCGACCTCCAACTCGCTCATGCGGGCCCTGAACGTGCGCGACTTCAACCTGCCCGGCCGTGAGGCCATGATCGCCGGCTTCTACCGCAAGGCCAACGCACTGAGCAGCAAGGTCAACACGAGCAGCGCGGTCCTCAGGACCGGCCGCATCAAGGTGTCCCGGGCCGAGCTCACCGGCCTGGCCGCGCCCGAGCTGCGCTGGTACGTCGACGGCGTACGGGTCAAGCGGGCGCAGGGCCTCACCACCGTCGTGCCCGCCGCGCTGGGCGTCAGGGCGGACGGCAGGACACACACCGTCACGGTCGAGTCCGCCGACCGGACCAGGTCGATCCGCGACCCCGAGGTCCGCGCCGAGGCCACGCAGAGCATGTCCTGGACGGTCAAGGCGTCCGGGCACACGGCCCACAAGCGGCACTGACGGCCGGACGCGGCACCCGGTTCCCCGCCGGGCCCAGGGCACTGGGCCGGCCCGGCGGAGGACCGCGCCCGGCGGGGCGATCCCAGAGGTGCGTTCACGCCTCGCGTGAGACCGGGCGTCCGGTGGCTCCGGGGTGCTCGGACAGGAGCCGCATGACGTGGCCCACCCTCGTGAGCCGCTCGTCGACGGTGGCATCGCCGGGAACCTGGATCTTCGCCCCCGCGAAGGAGAACGCGCCTTCGGCCGCGCGGAGGCAGCGGCGTACCTGGTCGGCGTCCATGAGGGAGGTGGGCTCGTCCTCGGTGAGCGGCAGGTGGGCGTCGGCCCACGGTCCCCCGAACTCGTTCGCGGCCGGGCCCGCGCCGGAGAACATCACGCCCTCCAACAAGCCTTCGGAGGCGAGCCGTTCGATCTGGGCGAGCGGCCGGCCCGGATCCCGCGCCTCGATCGCCGAACGGCCCCAGTTGACGGTGATGCCGATCCCGCCTTCGCGCGCCAGGGGGATCTCGTCCTCCAGCGGCAGGAACCGCTTCTCCCCGGGGACGGCCGGCGCGTACGCGTCGCAGTGCTCCAGGACGAGCCGGGTGGACCAGCCGCCGGCGGCCGGTTCGCCCGCCGCGATCTCGTCGAGGGAACGGGCGAACATCTCCCCCACCGCGGTCGTGGAGGGCGCGGTGTGGATGTGGAGGGCGGAGACCGACTGCTCGCCGGTGAGCTGGTTCAGCTCTTCGGCGGCGATGCGGGCCTCACGGAGGAATGCGAGCGCCGCCCGTCGGCCTTCCTGGTCCCCGGAGGCGAGCCCGAAGACGCCCGTGGCCCCGACGCGCATCATCGTGCCGGGAATCAGGGTGATCACCGAGCGGGTGAAACGGCCGCGCATCTGTGCGGCCAGCCAATGCGCGTCCTCGCCGAGGCCGTCGCGGAACGGGATCTCCAGCCCGTCGGCGATTCCCCGGCCCGCGAGCCCTTCGTAGAACTCTTCCTGGTCGGCGCGCGGGGAGGGCAGCGCCGCGTATGCCCCCACCAGAGCGGCGGGCCGTGCTGTGTTCATGGTGTCGGTTCTCCCGTGCTGACGAGTCTCGGGCGCTTCCGGTACGCGGCCCCAGCGCGACTCTACCCAACATCAGACGTCTGATGTCTAGCGTGGGCGACTCCTGCCGCTGCCCGGTGGCCCCCTGCTCACGGGGCCACCGGGCAGCCGTCTCGGTCCCGGCGTTCAGAGGCGCTCGATGATGGTGACGTTGGCCTGGCCGCCGCCCTCGCACATGGTCTGCAGGCCGTAGCGGCCGCCGGTGCGCTCCAGTTCGTGCAGCAGGGTCGTCATCAGCTTGGTGCCGGTGGCGCCGAGCGGATGACCGAGCGCGATGGCGCCGCCGTTGACGTTGACCTTGTCCGGGTCGGCGCCGGTCTCCTTCAGCCAGGCCAGCACGACCGGGGCGAACGCCTCGTTGATCTCGACCAGGTCGATGTCGTCGATGGACATCCCGGCCTTCTTCAGGGCGTACGCCGTCGCCGGGATCGGCGCCGAGAGCATCCGGATCGGGTCCTCGCCGCGCACCGAGAGGTGGTGGATGCGGGCGCGGGGGGTGAGGCCGTGCTCGGCGACGGCCCGCTCAGAGGCGATAAGCAGCGCCGAGGCGCCGTCGGAGACCTGCGAGGAGACCCCGGCGGTCAGCCTGCCGCCCTCGACGACCGGCTTGAGGCCGGCCATCTTCTCCAGCGAGGTGTCGCGGCGCGGCCCCTCGTCGACCCGGACGTCTCCGTAGGCGACGGTCTCGCGGTCGAAGCGGCCCTCGTCGATGGCGTGCAGGGCCCGCCGGTGCGAGCGCAGGGCGAACTCCTCCATGTCCCGGCGGCTGATCCCCCACTTCTCGGCGATGAGTTCGGCGCCGTGGAACTGGTTGACGGGCGCGTCGCCGTACCGGGCGCGCCAGCCCACGGAACCCGCGTACGGGCCGTCGGTCAGCCCGAGCGGTTCGGCGGCCTGGCGGCTGGCGAAGGCGATGGGGATCATCGACATGTTCTGGGTACCGCCCGCGACCACCAGGTCCTGGGTGCCGGACAGGACGCCCTGGGCGGCGAAGTGGACGGCCTGCTGGGAGGAGCCGCACTGCCGGTCGACGGTGGTGCCGGGCACCTCCTCGGGAAGGCCCGCGGCGAGCCACGCGGTGCGGGCGATGTCGCCCGCCTGCGGGCCGACGGTGTCCAGGCAGCCGAAGACGACGTCCTCCACGGCGGCCGGGTCGGCCCCGCTGCGCTCCATGAGCGCCTTGATGACGTGGGCCCCGAGGTCGGCGGGGTGGACGGCGGACAGCCCGCCCTTGCGCCGGCCGACCGGGGTGCGTACCGCGTCGACGATGTAGGCCTCGGCCATGACTGCTCCTTCGTGAGGGACATGATGGGATGTCAGGTGCGGGGGGTGATGCCTTCCAGGACCATGGACAGGTACTGGCGGGCGATCTCCTCCGGGCTGTGGGTACCGCCGGGGCGGTACCAGGAGGCGGCGACCCAGACGGTGTCGCGGACGAAGCGGTAGACGAGCCGGACGTCCAGGTCGGCCCGGAAGGCCCGCTCGGCGACGCCGCGTTCCAGGGTGCGCAGCCAGGCGTCCTCGAACTTCGCCCGGGAGCCGGTGAGGTAGGCGAAGCGCGGCTGGGCGGAGAGGTGCCTGGACTCCTTCTGGTAGATGGCGACCGCGGGGCCGTGCCGGTCGATCTGCCGGAAGGACTGGGTGACGAGCGCCTCGATGGTCGCCCCGGGTCCGAGTCCGGCGGCGAGGACGGTGCCGTAGCCCGCCCACAGCTCGTCCAGGAAGGCCGCGAGGATCTCGTCCAGCATCGATTCCTTGGAGTCGAAGTGGTAGTAGAGGCTGCCCGCGAGCAGCCCCGCCTCGTCCGCGATGCGACGGACGGTGGTGGCGTTGTAGCCGAGCGCGGCGAACACCTCGGCGGCGGTCGCCAGGAGTTCGGCGCGTCGTTCGGCGTTGGCGTTCGCGGCGATGGGGGTCACGCCCTCTGGCTGCTGACGGAGACGGTCTCCCCGGTCATGTAGGAGGAGTAGCCGCTGGCCAGGAAGACGATGACGTTGGCGATCTCCCAGGGCTCGGCGTAGCGGCCGAAGGCCTCGCGTTCGGTGAGTTCGGCGAGGAGTTCGGGGGTGGTGACCTTCACCAGGTGCGGGTGCATGGCCAGGCTCGGGGCGACGGCGTTGACCCGTACGCCGAAGTCGGCGGCCTCCAGGGCCGCGCACCGGGTGAGGGCCATCACGCCGGCCTTCGCGGCGGCGTAGTGGGCCTGGCCGCGCTGGGCGCGCCAGCCGACGACGGAGGCGTTGTTGACGACGACGCCGCCGCTGTCGCGGTCCTTGAAGTGGCGCAGGGCGGCGCGGGTGCAGCGGAAGGTGCCGTTCAGGGTGACGTCGAGGACCTTCGACCACTGTTCGTCGGTCATGTCGACGAGGTCGGCGGTGCCGCCGAGGCCCGCGTTGTTGACGACGACGTCGAGGCCGCCGTGGCGCTCCGCGGCGAACGCGAACAGGGCGTCGACCTGCTCCTGGTCGGTGACGTCGCAGGGCAGGGCGGCGACGTTGTCCGCGCCGAACTCCTCCGCGAGGGCGGTGGCGCTCTCGCCCAGCCGCCGTTCGTGGGCGTCGCCGATGACGATGCGGGCGCCCTCCTCAAGGAATTTGCGGGCCGTCGCTCCGCCGATTCCGGCGCCCGCGGCTGCGGTGATCACGGCGGTGCGTCCGGCCAGGAGGGAGTGTCCTGCCACATAGGGCGGCTGGGTGGTCACGGGCGGATCTCCTTGGGCAGGCCGAGGACACGCTCGGCGATGATGTTGCGCTGGATCTCGTTGGATCCGGCGTAGATGGTGTCGGAGCGGGAGAAGAGGAACAGCCGCTGCCAGTCGTCGAGTTCGTACGGCTCCCCGGCGGCGGCCATGCCACCGGCGCCCAGCACGCTCATGGCGAGTTCGCCGAGTTCGCGGTGCCAGGTGGCCCAGAAGATCTTGCCGATGGACGCCTCGGGGCCGGGTGCGCCGGCCGCCACGCCGTCGAGCATGCGCAGGGCGTTGCACCGGATGGTCTCCAGGCCCGTCCAGGCGCGGGCGAGCCGGTCGCGGATCAGCGGGTCCTCGGCGGCGCCGTTGGCTCGGGCCAGCGTGATGAGGGTTTCCAGTTCGCGCCGGAAGCCGACCTGCTGGCCCAGGGTGGAGACGCCGCGTTCGAAGCCGAGGGTGGCCATGGCCACGCGCCAGCCGTCGCCCGGGGCGCCGACGATGTGCTCGGCGCGGGTGCGGGCGCCGTCGAAGAAGACCTCGTTGAACTCGGAGGTGCCGGTCAGCTGGGCGATCGGCCGGATCTCCACGCCGGTCCCGTCCAGTGGGACCAGGAGATAGGACAGCCCCCGGTGGCGGGTCGAGCCGGGTTCGGTGCGGGCGACCACGAAGCACCACTGCGCCTCGTGGGCGAGTGACGTCCAGATCTTCTGCCCGGTGACGGCCCAGTCCTCGCCGTCCCGCACGGCCCTGGTCCGTACGTTCGCCAGGTCGGACCCGGCGTCGGGCTCGCTGTAGCCCTGGCACCACAGCTCCTCGACGGCGACGATCGGCGGCAGGAACCTGGCGCGCTGCTCGGGGGTGCCGAAGGCCACCAGCGTCGGGCCGAGCAGCTGTTCCCCGATGTGGTTGACCCGTGCGGGGGCGTCGGCCAGGGCGTATTCCTCGTGGAAGGCGACCTGTTGTCCGAGGGTCGCGCCCCGGCCGCCGTGCTCCTTCGGCCAGCCCACACAGGTCCAGCCCTCGGCGGCCATGTGCCGTTCCCAGCCGAGCCGTTCGGCGAAGGCCTCGTGCTCGCGGCCGGGTCCGCCGCGGCCCCGGAGGCCCGCGAAGGAGCCGGTGAGGTTGGCGGCCAGCCAGCCGCGGATCTCGGTGCGGAACTCCTCGACGCTGCTCATGGGGGTACGTTAATCTACCAAACACTTGTTAGGGAAGGAGGGGCCGATGTCCGCTGCCCATGACGAACCGGTGCGCTACGAGAAGCGGGGGCCGGTCGCGACGGTGACCATGAACCGGCCCGACTACCGCAACGCGCAGAACTCCGCGATGACCTACGCCCTGGACCGGGCGTTCTACCGCGCGGCCGACGACAGCGAGGTGAAGACCGTCGTGCTGGCCGGAGCGGGCAAGCACTTCTCCGCCGGCCATGACATCGGCACCCCCGAGCGGGACGCCCATCTGCCGTTCGAACGCCGGGCGGGGCTCTGGTGGGACCACTCGGACAAGGAGGGCGCGGAGAGCCGGTTCGCCCGCGAGTCCGAGGTGTATCTCGGGATGTGCCGCCGGTGGCGGGAGCTGCCCAAACCGGTCATCGCGTCCGTGCAGGGCGCGTGCGTGGCGGGCGGCCTGATGCTGGCCTGGGTGTGCGACCTGATCGTGGCGTCGGACGACGCGTTCTTCGCCGATCCGGTGGTCCGCATGGGCATCCCCGGTGTCGAGTACTTCGCGCACCCCTGGGTGATGCCGCCGCGGATCGCCAAGGAGTTCCTCTACACCGGCGACCGGATGAGCGCGCGGCGCGCGTACGAGGTCGGCATGGTCAACCGGGTCGTGCCGAGGGAGGAACTGGCCGAGCGCACCCGGGAGCTGGCGCTGCGGATCTCCGAGATGCCGCGCCTCGGCCTCGCCCTCACCAAGCGCGCCGTCAACCAGGCCGAGGACCTCCAGGGCATGCACACCGGCATGGACTCGGTGTTCGGCCTCCACCACCTGGCGCACGCCCACAACGCCGAGACCGCGCCCGACGCGCTCGGCGGCATGGACATCCGGGCGATGAAGGAGGCGGGTGCCTGATGGACCTCGATTTCGACACGGCCGACGAGGAGTTCCGTACCGAGGTGCGCGACTGGCTGGCCGCCCACGTCCCGGCCGTTGCGCTGCCGTCCCTGGAGACCGCGGAGGGGTTCGCCGCCCACCGGGAGTGGGAGGCGGCCCTGGCCGCGGACCGCTGGTCGGTGGTGTCCTGGCCAGAGGAGTTCGGCGGGCGCGGCGGCTCCCTGCTGCGCTGGCTGGTCTTCGAGGAGGAGTACTACGCCGCCGGGGCGCCCGGCCGGGTCAGCCAGAACGGCATCAGCCTGCTGGCCCCCACCCTCTTCGAGCACGGCACGGCCGAGCAGCGGGCCAGGATCCTGCCGGCCATGGCGCGCGGTGAGGTCATCTGGGCGCAGGCCTGGTCGGAGCCGGAGTCCGGCTCGGATCTGGCCTCGCTGAGGTCGACGGCCGTACGGACCGAGGGCGGCTGGCTGCTCAGCGGCCAGAAGACCTGGTCCTCCCGGGCCGCCTTCGCCGACCGGGCCTTCGGCCTGTTCCGCAGCGACCCGGACGCGGACCGGCCGCACCGGGGACTGACGTATCTGATGTTCCCGCTGGACGCCGAGGGCGTCACGGTGCGGCCCATCGGGCGGCTCGACGGGAAACCCGCCTTCGCGGAACTCTTCCTGGACGAGGTGTTCGTCCCGGACGAGGACGTCATCGGTGAGCCCGGACAGGGCTGGCGGGTCGCGATGAGTACCACCGGGAACGAACGCGGACTCACCCTGCGCAGTCCGGGCCGGTTCACGGCCGCCGCGGACCGGCTGACCGCCCTGTGGCGCGAACACGGCGACCCGGCGGACACGGCGCTGCGCGACCGGGTGGCCGACGCGGTGATCGGCGCCCGCGCCTACCGGCTGTTCTCCTACCGGGGCGCCTCCCACGTGCTGCACGACGAGGGCGGACCCGCCGGGGCCGCCTCCAGCCTCAACAAGGTCTACTGGTCCGAACTGGACATCGCCCTGCACGAGACGGCGCTCGACCTGCTCGGCCCGTACGGCGAACTCGCCGACCACGCGGACGAGTCGCCCGCCGCCGGGGGCTGGGCGGAGGGCTACACCTTCTCGCTGGCCGGCCCCGTCTACGCGGGCACCAACGAGATCCAGCGCGACATCATCGCCGAGCGGCTGCTCGGCCTGCCGAAGGGACGCCGGTGATGCGCTTCTTCCCCGACGCCGAGCAGCGGGAGTTCGCCCGCTCCCTCGACGCCCTGCTCACCTCCTGCGACACCCCGGCCGCGGTACGGTCCTGGGCCGGCGGCGACCACGGCCCGGGGCGGGCCGTCTGGGCCCGGCTCGCCGAGGCCGGGGTGTTCGCCCTCGCGGTCCCCGAAGGGCACGACGGCTTCGGCCCGCTGCCCCTCGAACTGGCCGTCGCCTTCGAGGCGCTGGGCCGTCACGCCGTACCCGGGCCGCTGGTCGAGACGGTGGCCGCGGCGGCCCTCCTGGACCGGCTCGGCGACGAGCGCGTCGCCGCCGAGCGGCTGCCCGGTATCGCCTCCGGGAAGTCCGTCGTCTCCCTCTGCCTGACCTCGCTCGGCCCCTACGCCCTGGACGCCGACATGGCCGACGCGGTGTTCGTGGTGGACGGCGACACCCTGCGCGTCGCCGCCGGGGCCGGTCCCGCGCAGCCGTCGGCCGATCCGGGGCGACGGCTGTCGAGGCCGTCGGGCGGGACGGTCCTCGCGCGGGGCCCGGCGGTGACCGCCGCCGCCGGGTACGCGGCCGACGTCGCCGCGCTCGCCACGGCCGCCCAGGCGCTCGGGGTCGGCCGGACCCTGCTCGCCCGTACCGTCGCCTACGTCACGCAGCGCACCCAGTTCGGCGTGGCGATCGGCTCCTTCCAGGCGGTCAAGCACCGGCTGGCGGACACCCTGCTGGCTCTGGAGTTCGCCGAGCCGCTGGTGCACGGCGCCGCGCTCGCCCTCGCCGCCGGCGACGACGGGGCGGGGCGGGATGTCGCCGCGGCCAAGGTCACGGCGGGCGAGGCCGCGTACGGGGCCGCGCGCACGGCCCTCCAACTGCACGGGGCCGTGGGCTACACCGACGAGCTCGACCTGTCGCTGTGGATCCGCAAGGCCCGGCCGCTGCGCGACGCGTGGGGCACCCCGGCCGCGTGCCGGGCCCGCGTACTGACCGGCTGACCGCACACAGAGGGGAGCAGCCGGATGAGGCTGACTGAGGAGCAGGAAGAGCTGCGGTCGGCCGTACGGTCACTGCTGACGAGACATCAGGGCGCCTCGGCGTGGGGCCCGTTGTCCGAACAGATCGGCGCCGCCGGTCTCGCCGTGCCCGAGGAGTACGGCGGGGTGGGCGGCGGCGCCCGGGACGTCCATGTGCTGATGGAGGAACTCGGCCGGGGCCTGAGCCCGCTGCCGTGTCTGGGCTCCGCGGTGCTCACCGTCGGGGCGTTGCTGGCCTCCGGTGACGAGGAGGCCTGCGGGCGGCTGCTGCCGGGGCTCGCCGACGGCACCTCGGTGGGCGCGCTGGCCTGGGCCGAACGGGGCTCCTGGGAGCCGGACGCGATCCGCGCCGAGGCCGTGCCGGGCCCAGACGGAGGCTGGCTGGTCACCGGGGCCAAGGAACACGTGCTGGACTGGCCCGTCGTCGACGTGCTGCTCGTCGCCGCCCGCACGGCTTGCGGGGTGTCGCTCTTCGAGGTGCCGGCCGACGCCGCCGGGGTGCGCCGGGAACCCGTCGTGACCATGGACGGCACCCGTGGCCAGGCCCGATGGGTACTGGAGGCGGCCGAGGGGCGTCTGCTGGGTGCGGACGGCGACGGCGGGCGGAGCCTGGAGCACGTGCGGGACCTCGCGTGCACGGCCCTCGCCGCGGAGCAGGTGGGCGCGGCCGGACGCGCTCTGGAACTCACCGTCGCGTATGCCCGGGACCGGGTGCAGTTCGGCCGGGCCATCGGGTCCTTCCAGGCCGTCAAGCACCGGCTGGCGGACGCCTATGTGCTGGTGGAGTCGGCGCGTTCGGCGGCGCTCGGGGCCGCGTTCGCGGCGGACGAGGACCCGGGCGCGCTGCCGCGGGCCGCCGCCGTCGCCAAGTCCGTGTGCTCCGAGGCGTTCTCGGCGGTGGCCGGCGAGATGATCCAGCTGCACGGCGGGATCGGGATCACCTGGGAACACGACGCGCACCGCTACTTCAAACGGGCGCACGGGGCCGGCGAGCTGTTCGGCCCGCCCGCCCGCCACCGGGCCCGGCTCGCCGCCGGACTCGGACTGACCGCGCGCTGAAACCGTCGGACGAGAGAGGCCTCACATCATGGACACCGAAAGCCCGTTGGACTTCACGGGACGCGTGGTGCTGGTCACCGGCGGCACCAAGGGCATCGGGGCCGCCATCGCCGGGGCGTTCCTCGGCGCCGGGGCGGACGTGGTGGTCTGCGGCCGCACCACCCCGGACACCCTGCCCGCGGCCGGGGGCAGGGAGGCCGTCTTCGTGGCGGCCGATGTGCGGGATCCGGCGGCGGCGGCCTCGTTGGTGGACACCGCCGTGGAGCGTTTCGGCCGGCTCGACGTACTCGTCAACAACGCCGGCGGCTCCCCGGACGCCGACGCGGCCACCGTCTCGCCGCGGTTCGTCGAGCGGATCGTCGCGCTCAACCTGCTCGCGCCGTTCTACGTGGCGCAGGCGGCCCACCGCGCCATGCGGGCCCAGGACGGCGGTGGTTCGGTCATCAACATCGGCAGTGTCTCGGCCCATGACCCGCAGCCCGGCACCGCCGCGTACACCGCGGCCAAGGCCGGGCTCCTGGCGCTCACCAAGGCGCTGGCCCTGGAGTGGGCACCGGCGGTCCGGGTCAACCACATCACCACCGGGCTGATCCGCACACCGAGCGCGGCGTCGGTCTACGGCGCGGACGGCGGGGCCGCGGTGGCGGGCGTCATCCCGATGGGCCGGATGGCCGTGCCCGAGGACGTCGCCCGTGCCTGCCTGTTCCTCGCGGGCGACCTGTCCGGGTACGTCAACGGGGCGGACCTGGCGGTGCACGGCGGCGGGGAGTTCCCGGCCCGCTACCTCGCCGCGAAGGCGGCCGCCGCACCGGAGTGAGGACGCGGCGAGGTCCCGGGCCCCGCGCGGGGCCCGGGACCTCGGCCCGCGCTCAGACCAGGTTGTCCTCGACCGTCAGCCCGAAGGCCCCCCGGCCGTACATGGCGAGGGCGCGCTCCACGTCGTTGGCGACATGGACGCTGCCCGCGTGGGCGTCGCGCCAGGCGCGCTCCACGGGGTTGCCGCGCCGCAGCGCGTTGCCGCCCGCGGTCTTGAAGAGCAGGTCGATCGCGGCGACGGCCCGTTCGGTGCCCCGGACCTGGTCGCGCCGGGTGCGCAGGCGCAGCTCCATGGGTATCTCCTGTGCGGCCACCGCGAGTTCGGACAGCTCGCGCAGGTTGCGGTCCATCTGCAACACCGTCGCGTCGATGTCGGAGGCGGCGCGCGCGATGGCGACCTGGGCGAACGGGTCCTCGGTGAACCTGCCGCCGCCCAGGCTGAGCCGCACCCGCTCCTTCATCCGGGCCACGTACGACGCGTAGCCGCCGGACACCGCCCCGATCACCGGTGCGGTGACGGCGCTCGTGAAGATCGCGCCGAACGGCAGCCGGTACAGCGGACCCGGGTTGACCTGCTGCCCCGGCACCTTCAGCCGGGCCTGCTCGTAGTTGCGGAGCACCCGGTGGGCCGGCACGAACGCCGACTCGACGAGGATGTCGTTGCTCGCGGTACCGCGGAGCCCGACCACGTCCCACATGTCCTCGATCCGGTAGTCCGACCGCGGCACCAGGACGGTGAGAAAGTCCACCGGCCGTCCCTGCGCCCCGACGACGAGGGCGCCGAGCAGCGCCCACGAGGCGTGTTCGCAGCCCGAGGAGAAGCTCCACCGGCCGGTGAGCCGGTAGCCGCCGTCGACCGGGGTCAGCCGGCCCACCGGGGCGTACGACGAGGAGATCCGGGTGTCCCGGTCCTCGCCCCACACGTCCTCCTGCGCCCGCTTGGGGAACAGGCCGAGCTGCCAGGGGTGGACGCCCAGGACGGACGCCACCCAGCCGGTGGAGCAGCACACCGCGGAGATCGCCCGCACCACCTGGTAGAAGTCGACCGGGTCGGCCTCCAGGCCGCCGTACCGGGTCGGCTGGAGCATCCGGAACACCCCTGCCCCGGCCAGCTCACGGACCGTGGCATCCGGTATCCGCCGCTCCTCGTCCACGGCCGCGGCCCGCTTCTCGATGGCCGGCAGCAGGGCGCGCACCGACTCCAGAACCTCGTTGCCCATAGTCCGTCCTCCATGCCCTTGTCGCACTGTGCGGTGTGTCCGTCAGATCGTCCGCAGGGCGGCCTTGTCCACCTTGCCGGTGGCGTTGCGCGGGAGGGCCCCGAGGACGACGACCTCGCGGGGCACCTTGAAGTTGGCGAGCAGCTCGCGGCAGTGGCCCACGAGTTCGTCCGGTCCGGTCCCGGTGCCCGGCCGGACCGTCACGTACGCGCGTCCGACCTCCCCGAGCCGCGCGTCGGGGACTCCGACCACGGCGGCCTCGGCGACGGCGTCGTGCCCGGCGAGCACCTGCTCGACCTCCGCCGGGTAGACGTTGAACCCGCCGACCACGAACATGTCCTTCGACCGTCCGGTGATCACCAGGTTGCCGCGTGCGTCGAGGTGTCCGACGTCGCCGGTGTCCAGCCAGCCGTCGGCGTCGACGGCCGCCGCGCTCGCCACCGGATCGTCCAGGTAGCCGAGCATCACGTGGTAGCCGCGGACCAGGATCCGGCCGTCCTGCCCGGCCGGCAGCGGGTGCCGGGCACCGTCGGCCACGCGCACCTCGGTGCCGTCGATGGGGCGGCCCGCGGTCCGGGCGACGGTCTCGTCGTCGTCCGCCGAGCACACGGTGACCGTGCCGCAGGTCTCGGTCAGCCCGTAGGCGGTGAGCACCTCGGGGAAGAGTTCGGCCCGCATCCGCCGTACGAGCGCCACCGGCACTATGGCGGCGCCGGTCACCGCCAGCCGCAGCGACGACAGGTCGTACCGCTCCCGGCCGGGAGCGTCGAGCAGTTCGGTGTAGATCGTGGGCGGGCCGGGCAGCACGGTGATCCGTTCGGCCTCGACGGCGCGCAGGACCCGGTCCACGTCGAACACCGGCTGCAGCACCATCGTGGCGCCCCGCAGCAGGCAGGCCAGTACCCCGGCCTTGTAGCCGAAGCAGTGGAACATCGGGTTGACGACGAGACAGCGGTCGTCGCCGGTGACTCCGGTGCGGCTGCTCCAGGCCCGGTACGTGGTGAGGTTCTGCCGGTGCGTCGTCAGGGCGCCCTTGGGGCGGCCGGTCGTGCCCGAGGTGAAGAGGAGGTCGGACGGGTCGTCGGGGTGCACGGCCGCGGTACGGGCGGTGGCCTCGGTGTCCGGCAGCGGCTCGCCGCACCGGAGGAAGCCGTCCCACGGCAGGGTGCCGGGGCGCTCGATGCCGTCGAAGGTCACCACCTTTTCCAGAAGGGGCAGTTCCGCCACCGGCCGTCCGCCGTCGTCCTGCGCCTGGCCCGTTCCCAGCATGGCGAGGTAGTCCTTGCCCAGGAAGCCGTTGTCGACGAACAGCAGGCGCACGCCGCCGCGTTCCAGCAGCCAGCTCGCCTCCGTGCCCTTGTAGCGGGTGTTGACGGGCACCAGCACCGCGCCGGCCGATGCGGCGGCCAGTGCGGCCACCACCCAGCGGTGGCTGTTGGGCGCCCAGACGGCTATCCGGTCGCCGGGGCGGGTGCCGAGGGCGAGCAGCGACTTCACGGCCGCTCGTACCCGGTCGCGCAACTGCGCCCAGGTCAGCCGTACGTCACCGTCCACGACCGCGTCCCGGCCGGGGTGCCGGCTCGCGGCGAGGTCGAGGGCGCCGGGGATAGTGAGGGGGTGTTCGGTCTCGCTCATCTGCTCTCCGGGAGGGGCGGGCCTGCGCGGTGAGCGCGGGAGGGGACAGACGGTGACGACCCGTCAGGAGGAGGGCGGAAGAAGCCGCTTGGAGGCCTCGTGGGCTTCCAGGACCAGGTCGGCGCGGGGGAATCCGCTGCGCTTCTCCGCCGCCCCGGCGTTGCCGCCGGCGACCCGCACCGGGCCGTCGGCGAGGTGTTCCAGGCCCTCACGGGCGATGTCGTCCGGCTCGGCGACGTTCAGTCCGGGCAGGTCCATGCGCAGCCCCGCGCGCTCCATGGCGGGGGTGCGGGTGACACCGAGGACGAGTTCCAGGACGTGTACGCCGTACGGCCGCAGTTCCAGCCACAGCCCCTCGGCGAAGACGCGGCTGAAGGCCTTGGCCGCCGAGTACACGCTGATCTGCGCCTGGCCCAGGTAGCCGGCCAGGGAGCCGACGAGCAGGATGCCGCCCCGGCCGCGGTCCTTCATCAGGGCGCCGAAGTGGTGGGTGAGGGCCAGTTGCGCGGTGATGTTCAGATCGAGGACGCCCTGTACCCGGGCCAGGTCGCCGGTCACGAATTCATGGCCGTAGCTGTTGGCTCCCGCGTTGAAGATCAGCAGGCCGACCTCCAGGCCGTCGGTGACCGCGCGGACGGCGGCCAGGGCGCCGGGGTCGAGCAGATCGAGTTCGAGGGTGCGGACCTCGACGCCCTTGGCCCGTACCCGGTCGGCGGTCTCGTTCAGGGGGCCGGGGGTGCGGGCGATCAGCACCACGTTGATCCCGGCGTCCGCGAGCCGGTCGGCGAACGAGGCGCCGACTCCCTCGGATCCTCCGGCGACGACCGCCCACGGCCCGTACTCGCTCTTGTTCGGCATCGGATACCTCGTCCTTCTGTCCTGGCCGGCGGTGCCGTGACCGTAGAACGGCCGTCGGGGCGGCGCCGTCGGGGATCCCACTGGCCGGGACGGCGGCGCCCGCCCCTGGTCAGGCCGGGTCGGCGGACCGCCGCGTCATGTGCCGCACGGCGAGGGAGGCGAAGACCATGGCGGTGCCGAGGGGGACGCCGGGGCCCGGGTACACCCGGCCGGTGAAGGAGGCGCTGGTGTTCCCGGCCGCGTACAGGCCGGGCAGCGGACGGCCCTGGGCGTCGAGGACGCGGGCGTGGGCGTCCGTGCGGAGTCCGCCCTTGGTGCCGAGGTCCGCGAGGACCAGCCGGGCCGCGTAGTACGGCGGCCGGTCGAGCGGGACCAGGCACGGGTTGGGCCCCGGGGCGTTCCTGTCGGCGAAGAACAGGTCGTAGGGGTCCTCGCCGCGGTGGTGGTCCTCGTCGGTCCCGGTGGCGGCGAAGCCGTTGAAGCGGCCGACGGTGTCCGTCAGCGCGCCGGCCGGTACGCCGATGAGGGCGGCGAGCTCCGGCAGCGAGTCAGCCCGCACCCAGGTGCCGGCCGCCAGGTGCCGCGCGGGGTCGGCGGGCGGCACGGTGATGGCGGGCAGCGCGCCGCCCTCCCGCGAGTCGAAGACCAGGTGGACGGAGTCCGCCGCTCCCCCGGCGGCGGCGATGGCCCGGCCCATGCGGTCGTACGGCAGCGACTCGTTGGCGAACCGGCGCCCCGTACCGTCCACGACCAGGCCGCCGCGCAGGCCGAGCGTGAACGCGGCCGAACCGTCGGGGAGTTCGGTCCCCGGGCACCACCAGGCCTCGTCCATGAGGCCCGTGGCGGCACCGGCCGCGACGGCGGCACGCAGCACCTCCCCGGTGTTGGTCCCCCGGGGCGCCATGCTCCAGTCCGCGCTGCCCGGCACCCGGTGCTCGGCGCGCAGGGCGGCATCGCCCTCGAAGCCGCCCGCGGCGAGCAGGACACCGCGCCGGGCCCCTACCCGGACCGTGCCTCGCGGCGTCCGGGCCTCGACGCCGGTGACGCGTCCGTCCTCGGTGACCAGCCCGGTGACCCGGTGCCCGGTGCGGATCCGCGCGTTCCCGGTACGGGTGGCGGCCAGCAGGAGCCGGCCGATCAGGGCGCGGCCCGCGCTCAGCGGCCCGGCCGGATGTTCCCGGCCCGCGCGGTCCCGGTCGACCGCCGGGCGCACCAGGGGCAGCAGCTCACCGAGCAGCTCCGGCGCCAGGTCGAGCGGTACGAAGGAGCGTCCGGCGTCCATCCGGCCGGGAGCGGCGACGTAGTCGAGGAAGGCGCGCCACTCGAACGCGAGGGCCGGGTCGTCCTCCAGCCGGGCGACCAGTTCGGGCGCGTGCCGCAGGAACGCCTCGAGGCGCTCCGTCTCGGCGTCGCCGGTCAGGGCCCGCAGGTACGCTCCGGCCGCCTCGGTGGAGTCGTCGAGTCCGGCCCGCTCCTGCACCTGGGTGCCGGGCAGCCAGCAGGCCGCCCCGGAGTAGGCGGAGGTGCCGCCGAGCAGCGCCGTCCGTTCCAGTACGACGGTGTCGAGGCCGTCCGCCGCGGCCGCCAGGGCCCCGGTGAGCGCTCCCGCACCGGACCCGACGACGATCACGTCGTGGGTGGCGTCCCATTCCTGCCGGCCGTCCCGCATGGGGGTGCCCTCCTGCCGCTCGGTGGTGTGAGGGCCCAGCAGACCGCCTCCGGGGCGGCGGGCGCGGGGGCGGTCCCGCTGACCGGTACGGGCGGGGGCGGTCGGCACCTGACGCGGAACCTGGCCCGGCGTATTGTCTGGAGCACCATTGCCAACCGAGCGCCGGGAGGGAGAGCGTGCCCAGAATCGCCGAGGCCAGGGCGGGGGCCGAGCCCACTTCGCCCCGGCAGCGCGCACGCCGTCAGAGCATCCTGAGAGTGGCGGCGGACATCGCCGCCTCGACGGGTCTTGAGCGGGTGCAGATGCACGAGGTCGCCAAGTCCGCGGGGGTGGCGATCGCCACCCTGTACCGGTACTTCCCGTCGAAGACCCATCTGTTCACCGCGCTGATGGCCGACCAGATCGAGGGATTCGCGGCGCGGGTCCCCGACCGTGCGCCGGACACCCGCCCCGAGGACGCCGTCTTCGAGACGCTGGGCAGCGCCACCCGCAATCTGCTGCGCAGACCGGCCCTCGCCACCGCGATGATCCAGTCGGCGAACGCGGCCCGCGCCACGACCGTTCCGGACCTGGCGCGGATCGATTCGGGTTTCCTCGACCTGCTGCTGCGGGCGTGGGGCGTGGAGAAGCCCACGGATCACCACATCGCCCGGCTGCGGCTGCTGATCCTGCTCTGGTACGGGGTTCTGCAGTCCCGGCTCAACGAGCGGCTCACCCCGCAGGAGGCCGACGCCGATCTGCGGATGGCGTGCCATCTGCTGCTGGCTCCCGGCCCGGACGCCGGCTGACCCGGCCGGCGGAGGGCGCGCCGGCCGGGTGCGCCCGCGGGTTCACGGGGCCGGCTGGGTACCCGTCGTGTCGAGTCCGGCGACGCTGTGGGCGGCGTACGTGCGGTGCGGGTCGCGGCCGCTGAAGTACGGCGTCAGCCGGGCGTCGAGCTCCTGGGGGGTGAAGGTGCCGTCGGCGGCGATGAACTTCTCCTCCACGGTGGGCGGGGCGAGCAGGGCGACCATGTCGCCGTAGGCGACGAACACCTGCCCGCTGATGTTGTCGGCGGCCGGTGAGGCGAGGTGCGCGACGAGGGTCGCGACCCGTTCGGGGGCCATGATGTCGAGGCCGCCCGGTGCCGGTACGCCCTCGCCGAAGGCGTCGGCGGTCATGGCGGTACGGGCCCGCGGGCAGATCGCGTTGGCGCGCACACCGTAGCGGGCCAGTCCCTGTGCGGTCGCCAGGGTCAGCGCGGTGATGCCGGCCTTGGCGGCGGAGTAGTTCGGCTGGCCGGGTGCGCCGAACAGGAAGGCCTCGGACGAGGTGTTGACCACGCGGCCGTAGACCGGGGCGCCCGTCGCCTTGCTCGCCGCGCGCCAGTGCACCGCGGCGGCGCGCGAGACACCGGCGTGGCCCTTGAGGTGGATCCGGATGACGTCGTCCCAGTCGGACTCGGTGAGGTTGAACAGCATCTTGTCCCGGAGCACGCCCGCGTTGTTCACGACGATGTCCAGGCTGCCGAAGGTCTCCACGGCGGCCTGCACCAGGCGGTCGCCCATGGACCAGTCCCCGACGTCACCGTTGACCGCCACCGCCTCCGAGCCCAGGGCCTTGATCTCGGCGACCACGTCGTCGGCCGACGGACCGATGTCGTTCACCACCACCCGGGCGCCGAGGGCCGCGAGTGCCAGGGCCTCGGCGCGGCCGAGCCCCGCTCCGGCACCGGTGACGACGGCGGTCCGCCCCTCCAGGGTGTTCGTCGCGCTCATGCTGCCTCTTTCCGTGTTCCGTCGAGCCGATGGATACGCGGGCGCGCCCCGGGAATGTCGCGGGGTCCGCCCCGGCCGCCGAAACTAGTATCGATTTCAGTTCTAGGGCCGGTGCTGTCCCGTTGAGTGGACGAAGCCGACCGAGACGGAGCCGAGCCCCTCGAACTCGGCGCGGAACTCGTCCCCCGGCCGTACGTCGACCGCCCTGGTGCACGAGCCCGGCAGGATGACGTGTCCGGCCTCCAGGGCCACCCCGTAGGACGCCACCTTGCGGGCCAGCCAGGCGACGGCCTCGGTCGGGTCGCCGAGCACCGCGCTCGTGTTGCCGCGGGCGATCTCCTCGCCGCCCCGGTACAGCACCGCGTCGATGTCGGCCGGGTCCAGGCTGCCCGGCCGGACCCTGGCGGAGCCGAGGACGACGCCGGCGGACGAGGCGTTGTCGGCGATGGTGTCGGCGAGCCCGATCCGCCAGTCCTTGATCCGGCTGTCGATGAGTTCGATGCTCGGGACGACGTACTCGGTGGCAGCGAGGACATCCGCCGCGGTGCATCCCTCCCCGGGCAGGCTCCGGCCGAGTACGTACCCGATCTCGACCTCGATCCGGGGGGCGCAGTAGCGGTCGGTCCCGACGGGGGTCCCCTCGGGCAGCACCATGTCGGAGAGCAGATGGCCGTAGTCGGGTTCGTCCACGCCCATCATCTGCTGCATGACCTTCGACGACAGCCCGACCTTGTGCCCGCTGACGGTGCGCCCCTCGGCCAACTGCCGCCGGATGTTGATCAGTTGGATCTCGTAGGCGTCGGCCGCCTCGATGGCCGGGTAGCCGGTGGTCAGCGGGTCGACCGGGGTCCGGTCCCGCTGCGCGGCCCACAGTACCTCGGCGGCCTCTGCGCGCTGCGCGGTTTCAATCATCGGGGGTCTCCTCCTGGGTGGTCGGGTCGGTGGCGAACCGGGCGCGGCCGCCGGAGAGCACCGTGCGGCCGTCGGCGGCGGCCACCTCGAAGCGCACGGCGGCCCCGCGCCCCTCGACGCCGCCCTCGCCCCCGGCGTCGTCCCAGCCGTGCACGGTGAGCCGGTCGCCGGGGAAGACCGGCGCCGCGAACCGGGCCTCCAGTTCCACGAGACCGGCGGGGTGCGCGCCGAGGTCACCGGCCAGGGGCAGCAGGCTCGTGGCGAGCGTGCACAGTCCGTGCAGGAAGGGCCGCGGCATCCCCGCGGCCTTCGCCGCCGCCGGGTCGATGTGCATGGCATGCCGGTCGCCGAGCAGCCGGTAGAGCGCCGCCTGCCGGGAGTGCGTGACCACGGTCCGGGTGTGGCAGGCCGGCCGGTCCGGGCGGCGCGGGGCGGACGGACCGCGTTCGCCGCCGAAGCCGCCGGCGCCGGGGGCGAAGACCGACCAGGTCGCCGTGAAGTACGCGCAGGACACCTCCACGTCGAAGACGGCGGCCGATCCCTTGTCCCTGACCCGGGCGACCCGTGCCGTCGTGGTCAGCTCGCCCGACGCCTCCAGCGGCCGCTTCACGAGGAGGTGCTGGCTGCCGTGCACGGCGGTGGTGACGTCGAAGGCACCGAGGGCGCCGAGGGCGTCGGGCGCCCATTGGGCGAGGGTCAGCGCGAAGGTGGGCAGCACCCGCAGACGCTCCTCGTACACCAGGTCGAGCCGGTCGGCGGGTGCGCCGACCGCGAGTGCGTAGAGGATCGCGTCGCGCGCGGTGAAGGAGACCGTACGGGTGCCGAGTTCGCGGCCCTGCCACGCGGAGACGGTCATCGGTCGGCCCCCAGGACCAGACCGCTGGTGGGGACTCCGGTGCCGGCGGTGACTATGACGTGCTCGGCCCGGTCGGGCTGGTTCACCGAGGTGCCGCGGATCAGCCGGACGCCCTCCGCGATGCCGTTCATGCCGTGCAGGTACGCCTCGCCGAGCTGCCCGCCATGGGTGTTGAAGGGCAGCCGGCCGCCGAGCTCCAGGTGGCCGTCGGCGATGAAGTCCTTGGCCTCACCGGGCTCGCAGAAGCCCAGCTCCTCCAGTTGGGGAAGGACCAGCGGGGTGAAGTGGTCGTAGAGGACCGCCGCGTCGATGTCGTCGGGCCCGAGTCCGCTCTGCCCGTACAACTGCCTTCCCACCAGGCCCATTTCGGGAATGCCGGTGATGGTGGGGCGGTAGTAGCTGGTCATCATGTGCTGGTCGGCCCCGAGTCCCTGTGCGGCCGAGCGGATCACCGCGGGCGGGCGGGGGAGGTCGCGGGCGCGTTCGGCGGAGACGATCACCAGGGCCTGGCCGCCGTCGGTCTCCTGGCAGCAGTCGAGCAGCCGCAGCGGTTCGGCGATCCAGCGGGAGTCGCGGTGGTCCTGAAGGGTGATGGGGCGGCCGTGGAACCAGGCGGCCGGATTGTTCGCGGCGTGCTTGCGGTCCACCACGGCGACCCGGCCGAAGTCGTCGGTGGTGGCGCCGTACTCGTGCAGATAGCGGCGGGCGAACATGGCGACCCACTGGGCGGGGGTGCTCAGCCCGAACGGGGTCATCCAGGCGTAGGCGGCCCGGTCCGCGGTGGTGTCCATGGGCCGGTCGGCCTGCCCGAGGCCGTACCGCTCGCCGGACCGCTCGTTGAACGCCCGGTAGCAGACGACCACGTCGGCGATCCCGGTGGCCACGGCCATGGCCGCCTGCTGCACGGTGCCGCAGCCGGCCCCGCCGCCGTACCCGATGCGGGAGAAGAACGTCAGATCGCCCATCCCGGTGTTGCGGGCCACGTGGATCTCGGAGTTGGTGTCCGCGGTGAAGGTGACCAGCCCGTCGACGTCGCGGGGTCGCAGCCCGGCGTCGGCGAGGGCGGCGAGGACGGCCTCGCAGGCGAGCCGGAGTTCGCTGCGGCCGGAGTTCTTGGAGAACTCGGTGGCGCCGATACCGGCCACGGCGGCGGCCCCGGACAGCCCGGTCGACGTACTCATCGCGCCTCCAGGGGAAGTCGCACGGACACGGTCCCGGTGAGGTGGGCGCCCAGGCTGTTGGTGCCCCGGACGGCGATCTCGACGCTGCGGTCCTCGTCCGACCTCCCGGTGACCGTGCCGGTGAGCACCATCGTGTCGCCGGGGTGGTTGGGGGCGCCGAGCCTGATCCGGATGGCCCGGACGACGGCGGCGGGACCGGCCCAGCCGGTGACGTACCGGTCGACCAGGCCGTTGCTGGTCAGGATGTTCATGAAGATGTCCTTGGAGCCGCGTTCCCGGGCGAGTGCGGGGTCGTGGTGCACGTCCTGGTAGTCGCGGCTCGCGAGTGCGGTGGCGACGATCAGGGTGCGGGTGACCGGGATCGACAGCTCGGGGAGTACGTCCCCGACGGCCACCCCGGCATAGCCGCGGGTGCCGGGCCGCGGGGTCACTCGGTCACCGCCCCGCCGGTCACCAGGGCACCGAGGCGTTCGAGGTCGGCGCCGGCACCGCCCAGGGTGGTGGAGATCTGCTTGCCCCACAGGAAGTGGCGGTGCACCGGGTAGTCGGTGTCGACGCCGATGCCGCCGTGGACGTGCTGGACCCGGTGGACGGTGTTCAGGCCGCCCTCGGTGGCCCACCACTTGGCGACCAGGGCGGCGCGGTCGGCTGCCCGGGCGTCGAAGGGCGGGGCCAGCGCGTCCACCGCGTGCCAGAGCGTGACCCGCATCGCCTCGATGTCGATGTAGCAGTCGGCGAGCTGGTGCTGCACGGCCTGGAAGGTGGCGAGGGGGCGGCCGAACTGTTCGCGTCCGCGCAGGTGGGCGGCCGCGTGCGCCAGCGCCCCGTCGGCCACGCCCGCCTGGACGGCGGCCAGGGCCAGGGACGCGTTGCGGACGAGGTGTTCCACGGCTCCGCAGCCCGGCGGGCCGACGGCCTCGGCGGGGGCGCCGTCGAGGGTGAGGTGGGCGCTCATGTCGTGGCTGGTGGTCTCGGCGTACTCCCGGCTCACCCCGGGGGCGTCCGGGCGGACCAGGAAGACGCCCGGCCCGTCGCCCGTGGCGGCGGTCACCAGCACCTGCCGCGCACCCGCCGGCGCCGGCACGACGGCCTTGACGCCGCTGAGCCGCCAGCCCGTTCCGTCCCGGACGGCGGCCGTCCGGGGCTTGAGCGGATCGGCGGGTCCGAACTCCTCCAGGGCGACGGTCGGCCGGGCGCTGCCGTCCACCAGGCCCGGCAACAGCCCGGACCGCTGGGTCCGGGTGCCGTACGCGGCCACGGTCAGCGCACCGGTCAGCGCGGGCCACAGCGGCACCGGGGCCACCTGCCGGCCCTGTTCCTGGAGGAGCACACAGAGTCCGGCCATGCCGAGCCCCGCGCCGCCGTCCTCCTCGGGCAGCACGGCCGCGAGCAGTCCGGCCGCGGCCAGGTCCGCCCAGAGCCGTTCGTCCACGCGCGTCGGTGAGTTCTCCACCTCGCGCAGCCGCTCGGGCGTGGCACGGTCGGTGAGGATCTCCCGGGCCAGGTCACGTACCGCTTCGAGCTCTTCTCCCAGGGAGAAATCCATCAGGGCGCCTCCGTCGGGGCGGGCCGGAACACCGGCAGGGTCGGTTCGGGGCCGGCGTCGAGCCAGTCGAGGACCACGGGCATGCCGATGGTGACGTCCTCGGGTGCGACACCGGTCAGGCCGGTGATGAGCCGGGTGCCTTCGGCGAGTTCGACGACGGCGACGAGATACGGCGACTCGAAGGCGGGGTGGCGCGGGTGGTGGTTCACGACGAAGCTGTAGACCCGGCCGCGACCGCAGGCCTCGGCCGTGTCCCACTCCAGTGACCGGCACTGCGGGCAGCAGGGGCCCGGTGGGTGGCGCAGGGCGGAGCAGTCGGCGCAGCGCTGGATGAGCAGCCGGTGCCGGTTCGCGCCCTCGAAGAAGAAGGCGTTGTCGCGGTTGACCGCGGGGCGGGGCCTCGGCGCGAGGACCGGCGGCGGGGCTTCACCGGGCTCCGGGCGGAACCTCAGGGTCCGCCACCGCTGGGTGGCGACGGTCTCGCCGTGCTGGTCGGTGTACGTCTTGAGGGTGGTGACGAACCGTCCCGGGCCGAGGCCGGTCCGCTTCCGGGCCGAGACCGACTCGACGGTCTCCCGCACGGCGACGTGGTCGCCCGGCGTCAGCTCCCGCAGGAAGGTGAACTCGGAGTCGGTGGCCACCACGGAGGTGTAGCCCCCCTCGTCGAGGAGGGCGACCAGTTCGTCGAAGGCGCTCGGGTCGCCCGGCTTCGCGGCGACGGTGGCCGCGTAGCCGCGCATCGTCCAGGCCTGGACCATCGACGCGGGTGCCACCACTCCGTCGCGGCCGGTGGCGCGGGCCGCCGCGTCGTCGGTGTACACCGGGTTGGTGTCGCCCATGGCCTCGGCCCAGTGCCGGATCATCGGCTGGTTGACCGGGTCCTGGGCCGGGGTGGGGGCGCGCAGTTCGCGTCCGGTGAAGGCCCGCAGCCGCTCCTCGTACCCCGGTCCGTGCCCGCCCTGCCCGGTCATGCGCCACGCCCCTTGCGCGGCAGTCCGAGTCCCTGGGTCGCGACCATGTCGCGCAGGATCTCGTTGACGCCGCCGCCGAAGGTGTTCACGATGCCCTGCCGGGAGAGCTGTTCGACCTGCCCGGCGAGGACCGCGCCCGGCGATTCGGGCCGGATGCGCCCGGCCGCGCCGAGGATCTGGGTCAGTCCGCGCTGGACGTCGATGTGGGTCTCGGTGCCGTACGCCTTGGCGGCGCCCGCGTCGGCGCCGGTCAGCGTGGCACGGGCGACGGCCGCGGTCATCTTCCAGTTCATCAGCCGCATCGCCTCCAGCCGGGCGTACGTGCGGGCGAACTCCTGCCGCACCCAGGGCACTTCGGCCGTGCCGTTCTCTCCGGCCCAGTCCAGGACCCGTTCCCAGAGCTGGATCATGCGGCCGCCGAGGGCGGCGAGGCCGATGCGTTCGTGGTTGAGCTGCGCGGTGATCAGCCGCCAGCCGCCGTCCACCTCACCGACCACGTCGGTGGCCGGGACCCGTACGTCGCTGTAGTACGTCGCGGTGACGACCATCCCGCCGACGGTGCGGATGGGGCTCCAGGAGAAGCCGGCGTCGGTGGTCGGCACGATCAGGATGGAGATGCCCCGGTGCTTGGGGACGTCCGGGTCGGTGCGGGCGGCGAGCCATACGTAGTCGGCGGTGTTGGCACCGCTGGTGAAGATCTTGCTGCCGTTGACGAGGTAGGTGTCGCCGTCCCTGACCGCCCGGGTGGTCAGGGAGGCGAGGTCGGTGCCGGCGGCGGGCTCGGTGTAGCCGATCGCGAACACGATGTCGCCGGAGAGGATGCCGGGCAGGAACCGCTTGCGGTGCTCCTCGGAGCCGTGGGCCATGAGGGTCGGGCCGACCGTGTTGACCGTGACGAACGGGAAGGGCAGGCCGGCCCGTTGGACCTCGTCGAAGAAGACGTACTGGTCCTCGGCGGGGCGGCCCTGGCCGCCGTACTCGGTGGGCCAGCCGATCCCCAGCCAGCCGTCGGAGCCGAGCCGTTTGACGACCTCGCGGAAGCGGTCGCCGCCCACGCCCTCCTCGCCGGTACGACGGCGTTCGTCCTCGGGCATCAGACCCGAGAAGTACGCCCGCAGTTCCCGCCGCAGCTCCTGGTGCGCGGCGCTCTCGCGCAGTTGCATGTGTGGTTCTCCTTGGATGTCGCCGCCGGGGCGGACGTGCGGAGCCGGCCGGGCGGGTGGCGCGCCGTCAGGGCAGGAAGCGTGCGCGCCCGTTGGCCAGGAACTCCCCGCGCAGCAGGGCCTTCTCGTCGTCGGTCATCAGCGTGTATGCGGGCTCGCCCCGGCCCGCCCAGCGGTACACCGGGTCGTCCGTGCGCCAGCCCTCGAGCTGCATCTCCTTCTTGCGCAGCTTGTTGGAGCCGGTGGTGGGCAGCGCGTGCGAGACGCGGACGAAGCGGGGGGCGCCCTTGCTGCCCAGATCCTCCTGGCGGGCCAGGAAGGCGGGCAGGTCCAGGTCCTCGAAGCGGGTTCCCTCGGCGATCTCGACGGCGGCCATGACCTGGTCGCCGGAGCGCGGGTCGGGTACGCCGAAGACCCCGGCGGCGACGACGCCCCGGTGCCTGCGCAGGACGCGTTCGGTGAGGAGGGCGGAGGTGTTCTCGCCGTCGACCCGTATCCAGTCGCCGGAGCGGCCGGCGAAGTAGAAGTAGCCGGCCTCGTCGACGTATCCGAGGTCGCCGGTCCAGTACCAGCCGTGCCGGACACGCTCGGCGTTCGCCGCCTCGTTGTTGTAGTAGCCCTCGAAGCGGGCGGCGCCCTCGGTGTCGACGATCTCGCCGACGGCCTCCTCCGGGTTGCGGACCCGCCCGTAGGAGTCGAGTTCCGCGGGCGGGCAGGTCGTCCGGGTCGTGGGGTGGACGATCCGGACGCCGGGCCGGGCGGGGATGCCCAGCGCCCCGGTGGGTGCCTCGGGGGCCCGCCTGAGCATGCCGCTGCCCTCGCTGGAGCCGTAGCCCTCGACGAGACGGCAGCCGAAGCGCCGCAGGAACAGGGCCGCGTCCTCGGGGGACGCCTCGGTGCCGAAGGCGTGGGTGAGCAGGTTGTCGGCGTCCTGTCCGGTCTCGGGGCGGGCCAGGATGTAGCCGATCGCCTTGCCGACATAGGTGAAGTAGGTGGCCCCGAAGCGGCGGACGTCGGGGAGGAATCCGGACGCGGAGAACTTGCGGGGCAGGGCGATGGTGGCGCCCGCGGTGAGGGCGGGGGCCCACAGGGCCATCAGCGCGTTGCCGTGGAACAGCGGCATCGGGCAGTAGCAGGTGTCGGCGCGGGTGATGTCGTACTTGGCACAGTTGGAGGCGCCGAGGGCGGCGAGCCGGCCCTGGGAGCAGATCGCCGCTTTCGACGCGCCGGTGGTGCCGGAGGTGAGGAGCAGCAGCATCCGGGTGGTGGCGGTGACGTCGGGGGCGCGTGCGGGCCGGACCGCGTCCGTGCGGGCGGCGAGGCCGGCCCCGTACTCCGGTGTGCCGACGACGAGGAACCGGTCGCGGTCCACTCCGATGTCCAGGCCGTCCAGCAGCGCGGCGCCCGCCCGGTCGGTGACGATCACCTGGCAGTCGGTGTGCCGTACCTCCCGGGCGAGTTCGGCGCCGCGCCGGGTGGGGTTGATGCCGACGACGGCCGCGCCAGCGAGGGCGGCGGCACCGAGCCAGAAGACGTACTCCGGCTCGTTGTCCAGGAGTACGCCGATGTGGAACGGCCCGTCGGTGCGCAGCTTCTCGGCCCAGGCGGCGCGGGCCGCGCTCTCCTCGACCACCTCGTCCCAGGTCCAGGTGCGTTCACGGGTCAGCAGCCCCGGGCGGTCGTCCCCGGACCGGGCGAGCAGCAGGTCGGCAATGGTCTCGTGTGGCAACGTCGGTCCCTCTCACCCGGTGCCCGGGTCTGCCGGTGTCGGTACGCGGACGGGTCGCGTCGGGTGACGGCCGTGGCGCCCGCGGTCGGGCGGGGTCGCGGTCCGCGCCGCGCCGGTGGCGACGCTAGCCGCGGTCGGGACGGCCCGGCCGGGACGGTCCCGCTGACCGGGAGAGGGGCACTCGAAAGGGCCGAGGCGGGACCGGAATCAGGGCCGGGGTCGCCACAGACGGCCGGGGGGAGACAGCCCGCTCCCCCCGGCCGTCTCCCCCACTGCTCAGCCGAAGTTGGCCTGGCCGCCGTCGAGCGGCACGGTGGCGCCCGTCAGATAGCGGGCGTCCGGGCCGCACAGCATCGCGACCGCGCGCCCGATGTCCTGCTCGCAGTCGCCGACGTACCCCAGCGGAATGGACGCGCAGAACTCGGCGGCCTCCTCCGGATGGGCGTCCTGCCAGCCGGCGTAGGCGGGCGAGGTCGCGTGCGGGGCGATGGCGTTGACCCGGATTCCGTCGCGGCCCCATTCGTTGGCGGCAGCCCGGGTCAGGGAGCGCAGCGCGGACTTGGCGGCCGCGTACGCGCCGTAGGTGCTCAGGTCCCAGCGGACCATGGCGGAGGTGACCAGGTTGATGATCACTCCCCCGCCGTCGCGCTTCAGGTGCGGGTGGGCGGCCTTCATGAAGGCGAATGCCGCGAACGGGCCGCTGTCGAAGCCCTTCCGGAACTGTTCGTCGCTCAGTGACAGCAGTGGCCCGTAGCAGCCGGTGTAGGCGTTGTTGACCAGGATGTCGATCCGGCCGAAGCGTGCGGCGACGTCCTCCACCACGGCGGGGATCCGGTCCGTGTCCCGTACGTCGAGGACGAACGGCTCCGCCTTCGCACCCCGTTCGCGCAGCATCGCGCACGTGGCTTCCAGCTTCGCCGCGGTCCGGCCGAGGACGGCGACGGATGCTCCGTCGGAGGCGAGGGCGAGCGCGATGCCCTGGCCCACGCCTTGGCCGGCTCCGCTGATGACCGCCACTTTTCCGTCGAGGTTTCGCATGGGCTCAACTCCCTCAACTGGGCCGGGGCAGATGCTTGTTGATGAACAGTCCGGTCACGGTGACGCAGCTGTGGCCGCCGGCGGAGATCTCGCCGACCGTGCGGATGCGCGAACCGTCCACCGAGATCTGGCGCCCGGTGACCGTCAGGGGTTCGAACAGCGGGGTGGGCCGCAGGTAGCGCAGGGTCAGCTCCGCGGTCATCCCGGAGGGGCCGCCCCAGTGGTTGGCCACTCCCAGGGTGTGGTCGAGGAGCAGGGCGGACACGCCGCCGTGCACATGGCCGGGCGGGCCCTGGTAGGGGAGGTCGAGGGTGACGACGCCCTCGACGGAGCCGTCGTCCCTGCCGCGCAGGTGCAGCGGCGGGGCGAGGGCGTTCTCCGGGCCGGTGACGGGGTCGTGCCGGGTGACGCCCTCGCCGCGCCACATCTCGGCGAGGCGGTCCTCGACGGAGGGGGCCTTCTCGGTGAGTCCGTCGGCGACGGCGTCGAGTCGAGCGGCCACGGCGTCCATGTCGGCGCCGGACCGGTCGCCGGCGCGGAGCAGGGCGGCGACCACCCGGCGGGCCGCGGCGACGGCGGCGTCCACGCCGTCCTTGTGCGGTTCGGCGACCAGTCTGGGGCCGGTCGCGGGTGCGGTGGTGTCGTGCGGGGGGACGCTCATGAGGTCACCGTCGCCGTCGCGTGGGTGAGCACGGGCGCGCCGTCGCGTTCGGGGCAGGCCGCGTGCAGCACGAGCCGCCCGGCGCCGTCGTCCGCCGGTGCGTCGTGCCATACGGAGGTCACCAGGGTCTCCCCGGGGACGAGGGGGCCGGCGAAGCGCACGGTGAGCCCGGTGAGCCGGGTGACGTCGCCGTCGAGCACTCCGTCGACGAGGGCCTTGCAGACCAGTCCGTAGGAGGCGAGCCCGTGCAGGATCGGCCGGTCGAATCCGGCGGCCCGCGCGAACGCGGGGTCGGCGTGCAGCGGGTTGAGGTCCCCGTTGAGCCGGTACCACAGCGCCTGTTGCGGTGTGGTGGCGCTGGTGAGGACGGAGTCGGCGGGCCGGTCCGGCGCCCTCCAGTGTTCCTCCGGTCCCGGGTCTCCGCCGAAGCCGCCCTCGCCGCGCGCCCAGATCCGGGTGGTGGTGGTCCACAGCGGCTCGCCGTCGGCGTCGGTGGCCGCGGACTCCAGGACGACGAGCGCGGCCGTGCCCTTGTCGCGGATCTCGGCGACCCGTGAGCGGAGGGTGGCGGTGCCCGATGCCGGGAGCGGCCGGTGGACCTGGAGTCCCTGGCCCGCGTGGAGCAGGGCCCGCAGGTCGATGTCGATACCGGGCAGGTGGAATCCCGGCGCGGCGCCCTCACCTGAGGAGATCCCGGAGCCGGCCACCACCGCGAACGTCGGCAGCACGGCGAGAGCCTTCTCGAAGGTCAGGTGCAGCTCGGGTCCGGTGGCGGCGTCGGCGCCCGCGCCGAGGCTCAGGTGGTAGAGGAGTACGTCGCGGGTGGTCCAGCGGATCTCGCGGACGGACGGGTCCGCGGTCAGCGCCTTCTCTCGGTCGATGGGCATGTCAGCCTTTCTCGGTGGGCTCGGGGTCACGGGGCAGGCCGAGGAGGCGCTCGCCGACGATGTTCAGCTGGATCTCCGTCGTACCGCCCGCGATGGACAGGCAGCGGGCGTTGAGGAACTGCCAGGTGGCGTCGAGGCGTTCGCCCTCACCGGTCAGTGCGGCGGAGCCCTGCCAGTCCACGCAGGTCTCCCAGACCCGCTGCTGGTGTTCGACGCCGAGCAGTTTGGCGACGGACGCCTCGGCGCCCGGCTGCTGCCCGGAGACGGTGCGCAGGGTGGTGCGCAGGGCGAGGACGGCACCGGACTGCGCGTCGCAGAGGTGGCCGCCGAGGGTGGTGAGCTGTTCGTCGTCGAGGCCTTCGGAGGCGGCGGCGATCTCCAGCAGCGCCTCCGCGCCGGAGCCGACCGAGTCGTGGGACAGGGCGACGCGTTCGTTGGCGAGGGTGGTGCGGGCGAGCTTCCAGCCGTCGCCCGGGGAGCCGACGAGCAGTTCGTCGGGGATGAACACCTCGTCGAGGAACACCTCGTTGAACTCCGCGTCGCCGGTGATCTGCCGCAGCGGCCGGATGTCGAGGCCGGGGCTCGTCATGTCGAGGAGGAAGTAGGAGATCCCCTTGTGCTTGGGCGCGTCGGTGTCGGTACGGGCGAGCAGGACGCCCCAGTGGGCGTCGCGGGCCATGGACGTCCACACCTTCTGGCCGGTGACGCGCCAGCCGCCGTCCGTCTTCTCGGCGCGGGTGGTGAGCCCGGCGAGGTCGGAGCCCGCGCCCGGCTCGCTGAACAGCTGGCACCAGACGACGGCGCCACGCAGGCTCGGCCCGAGGAACCGCTCCTGCTGGGCCGGGTCGCCGTGGGCGATGAGCGTGGGCACCACCCAGCCGCCGATGATCATGTCGACGGGGGTCAGGTCCGCGGCCCCGAGCTCCTCGGCGATGACGAGCTGCGTCACCGGGTCGGCGCCCTTGCCCCAGGGGGCCGGGAGATGCGGGGCGGTGTAGCCGTGGTCCGCGAGGTGGTCGAGGCGTTCCTGGCCGTCCAGGGCGGCGGCCGGCCGCAGTTCGGCGCGGATGTCCTCGCGTACGGCTTCGGCCTCCGCGGGCAGCTCCACGCCCAGGGTGCGGCGGGTGCCTTCCAGGGTGAGGCGGGCGACCCGGCGGCGCCAGGCGGCGGACGGGCCGAGGGCGATCCGGAGGGTCTGGGCGCGGCGCAGCGCGAGGTGCGCGTCGTGCTCCCAGGTGAAGCCGATACCGCCGAGTACCTGGATGCAGTCCTTGGCCACGGAGAACGCGGCGTCGACGCCGGCCGCTCCGGCGACGGCGGCGGCCAGCGAGGCCTCACGGGCGTCGCCCGCGCCGCCGGGTCCGGCCGCGCGGGCGGCGTCCCAGGCGCAGGCGCGGGCCTGTTCGGCCTGTGCGAGCATCCGGGCGCAGCGGTGCTTGACGCCCTGGAACTGGCCGATGCGGCGGCCGAACTGCTCCCGGACCCGGGCGTACTGTGCGGCGGTGGTCACGCAGCGGTCCGCGAGGCCGGAGGACTCGGCGGCGAACAGTGTCGCGGCGAGGTCCCGGGGCTGCTGCGGATCGAGGTCGAGCAGATCGGCGGCCGGCACCGGGACCGACCGTGCGGTCACCCGGGACGAGCGGCGGGTGAGGTCGTGGCTGCGGACGTCGGTGGTGTCCACGGCGGCGCGGGGCAGCACCAGCCAGGTGGTGCTGCCGTTGTCGGAGGCGGGCAGGACGAACACGTCGGCGAGGTGTCCGCCCACGACGAGGTCGGACGTTCCGGTGACGGTGGCCGTGCCGTCGGCGGCGCGCGCCAGGACGAGGGTGCCGGGGGCCAGTCCGACCGCGCCGAGGGTGGTGCCGGCGGCGAGCGGGGCGAGGTACCGGCGGTGTCCGGCCGCGTGCAGGACGGCCGAGGCGAGCGTCGTCGGGAGGTAGGGTCCGGGGGCTGTCGCGCGGCCCAGTTCCTCGGTGACGACGGCGAGTTCGACGAGTCCGTACCCGGCGCCGCCCACCTCCTCCGGCAGGTGCAGCCCGAGGAGTCCCTGTTCCGCGAGGCCGCTCCAGTGGGCGGGCACGGTCTCCTTGTCGGCGTCGGCCGCCGCGTGGAGGGTGTCCTGCGTGATGTGCCGGTTCGCGAAGGCGCGTACGGCGTCGCGCAGGTCGCGGTGTTCCTGGGTGAGTCCGATGGTCATGGCGCCTCCTCAGATGCGTTCGATGACGGTGGCGGTCGCGTGCGCTCCACCGGCGCACATGGTGATCAGCGCGGTGGACTTCCCGGTCCGTTCCAGTTCGTGCAGGGCCTGGGTGAGGAGCCGGGCGCCGGTGGAGCCGACCGCGTGACCGAGCGCGATGGCACCGCCGTTGACGTTGACCTTGTCCAGGTCGGCCCGGTGGACCTGCGCCCAGGACAGGACGACGGAGGCGAAGGCCTCGTTGATCTCGACGAGGTCGATGTCGGCGAGGGTCATCCCGGCGGTGCGCAGGACGCGTTCGGTCGCGACGACGGGCCCGTCGAGGTGGTAGTACGGGTCGGAGCCGACCATGGTGGAGGCCACGATGCGGGCGCGGGGGCGGAGTCCCTCGCGGGCGGCGCGCTCCCGGCTCATGAGCAGGACGGCGGCGGCGCCGTCGCTGATCTGGGAGGAGTTCCCGGCGGTGTGGATGCCGTCGGGGAGGACCGGGCGCAGGGCGGCCAGGGCCTCGGCGGTGGTGTCCCGCAGCCCCTGGTCACGGGTGACGGTCGCGGTCTCCCCGGTGGGCCCGTCGGGGCCGGCGACCGGGGCCTGGATCGGGATGATCTGGCGGTCGAAGCGGCCTTCGGCCCAGGCGCGGGCGGCCTTCTGCTGGGAGGCGAGGCCGAGGGCGTCCGCGTCGGCCCTGGTGATGCCCCGGTTGCGGGCGATGCGTTCGGCGGCCGTGAACTGGTCGGGCATGTCCAGGGACCAGCTGTCCGGTACCGGGGAGCCGTTGTCGGGGGTGAGCGCGGCGCCGAGGAAGACGCGGCTCATGGACTCGACGCCGCAGCCGATGCCGGTCTCGATGGCACCGGCGGCGATCAGGCCCGCGACCAGGTGCACGGCCTGCTGGGACGATCCGCAGGCGCAGTCGACGGTGGTGCACGCGGTGGTGTGCGGGAGTCCGCTGTGCAGCCAGGCGTTGCGGGTGACGTTGTTGGACTGTTCGCCGGCCTGGGTGACACAGCCGCCGATGACCTGCTCCACGGTGCCGGGCTCGATGCCCGCCCGCTCCACCAGGCCCTTCTGGGCGAGCCCGAGAAGTTCCGCCGGATGGAGTCCGGACAGGACACCGCGGCGCCGGCCGACCGGCGTCCGTGCGGCTTCGACGATGACGGCCTCTGTCATGGCTCTCCGTAGGGGTGAGGGGCCCGTGGGGGCCAGGGACACTGATGAAGGAAAACTAGAATTTGTTCTCGAAATAGGCAAGGGTCAGTCCCGCTCAGTGGCCCGGCCCGCCCGGCCGCTCGGCCGGACCCGTCCCGCCGCCCAGCGGTCCCGGAGCGCCGGTACCGGTCAGTGGGACTCCCCCGCCCGCACGCCGGGGTACGCACCTAGCGTCCGGACCCCGGAGACCAAGCGGCGTAAAGGGGATGAGAGCCACGTGAGCGCAGTCGAGTCGGCACACGACGACGTCAGGGACATCGAAGCCACCGCGGCACCCACGCGTTTCGCGCGCGGCTGGCACTGTCTGGGCCTCGCGGAGAAGTTCAAGGACGGCAAACCGCACGCGGTCCGGGCCTTCGGCCAGAAGCTCGTGGTGTTCCAGGCGGGCGACGGCACGCTCAGCGTCCTGGACGCCTACTGCCGCCACATGGGCGGCGATCTCTCGCAGGGCACCGTCAAGGGCGACGAGGTCGCCTGCCCGTTCCACGACTGGCGGTGGGGCGGCGACGGCCGCTGCAAGCAGATCCCGTACTCCAAGCGGGTTCCGCTGCGGGCCCGCACGGCAGCCTGGACGACGCTCGACCAGGACGGGATGCTCTTCGTCTGGAACGACCCGGAGGGCAGCCCCCCGCCCGCCGGCGTGACCATCCCCCGGATCGAGGGGGCGACGAGCGACGAGTGGACCGACTGGCTCTGGTACGAGACCGTCATCGACGCCAACTGCCGCGAAGTCGTCGACAACGTGGTGGACATGGCCCACTTCTTCTACGTCCACTACTCCTTCCCGACGTACTTCAGGAACGTCTTCGAGGGCCACACCGCCACCCAGCACATGCGCGCCACCGGCCGCCCCGACGCCCGCCCCCAGGAACAGGACGACAGGCCGAAGACCACCGGCAGCAACTCGGTGGCCTCCTACCACGGCCCGTCGTTCATGATCGACGACCTCACCTACCACTACGAGACCGGTGACACGAAGTCGGTCCTGATCAACTGCCATTACCCCGTCGACGCCAACCGGTTCGTGCTCCAGTACGGGATCATCGTGAAGCGCTCACCGTCCACGTCCGGCGACGCCGCCGATGAACTCGCCTCGGGTATGGGCCAGTTCATCAAGCTCGGCTTCGAGCAGGACATCCAGATCTGGCAGAACAAGGCAAGGATCGACAACCCCCTGCTCTGCGAGGAGGACGGCCCGGTCTACCAACTGCGCCGCTGGTACGAGCAGTTCTACGTGGACGTGGCCGACGTGAAGCCGGAGATGACCGACCGCTTCGAGTTCGAGCTGGACACCACGCGGCCGGTCGAGGCGTGGCAGAAGGAGGTCGAGGCGAACCTCGCCCGCAAGGCCGCCACCGAGGGCCGGCCGGCCTGATGCGGGTGGACAACCGTCTCGTCGACGGGACACCGATGCGGTCGCTGGCCTGTGAACGGTGCGCGGCGCAGGTCCTGGTGCGCAAGAGCAGCCGGCAGCAGACCAGTGTGCAGTGGGACGGCCGGGCCATGGCGCTCTGCGCGGAACGCGCTCCGGCCGACGGCTCCTTCGAGGGCTGCGGGTCGCTGCGCGACACGATCCGCGAGGCCGCGCTGCGGGGCACGCTCGAGCTCGCGGACGGGGGCGGTCCCGCCACCGCCGCCCGCTGACCACCGTCGGCGCACGCCTGCCCGGCCCCGGTCATTTCGGACCGGGGCCGGGCAGGCGTGCACGGCTGTCTCGCCCCGCCGGTCCCGAACCACCCTTGACGACTCTCGTACCGGGCATCGAGCATCCGGCCGCGCCGCCGTGGCCGGCTGGCCGGCGCGGCGCGGACCGGTGTCGTCGGCCGGGCGGTCCTCAGGTGGCCTTGCCCGGCGGGGTGAAGGCGGCCAGTGGTTCGGAGCCGGACCAGTCGTGGCCCCAGTAGCTGTCGGCGGTGATCTCCTCCGCGGTGTAGTGCGTCTCGTCGACGCGCATTCCGTCGAAGCCGTACTCGATGTCCCAGCCGCCGGGCGCGCGTACGTAGAACGACACCATCTTGTCGTTGGTGTGCCGGCCCAGCGTGGAGGAGAGGGAGAATCCCCGGTTGCCCACGTTGTCGAGGGCGCGGCCGACCGCGTCCAGGCTGTCGACCTCGACCATCAGGTGCACCAGGCCGGGTTCCTCGCCGTGCGGGGCGGGGCAGACGGCGAGGCTGTGGTGGCGTTCGTTGACGCCCATGAAACGCACCCGGCGGGGCGGGGCCCCGGGCGACCGGCCGCTGAGCCGGATTCCGCCGCGCGGCAGGAAGCCGAGCACCTCGGTGTAGAAGGCGACGGTCTCGTCCGCGCAGGTGGTGGGCAGCACGACGTGCCCCATCCCCTGGCCGCCGGTGACGAACCGCTGGCCGAACCCGGTCAGTACGGGGCTGTGGTCGAGGACCGGGGCGAAGTACACCTCGACGGGCACCCCGGCCGGGTCGTCGAAGACGATGCCCTCCTCCACGCCCCGGTCGTCGGCCTCCGTGGCGGAGAGCGGCTTCACCGGCGTGCCGGAGGCCTCGACGGCGCGGCCGACGGCGGCGAGCGCGAACTGGTCCCGCACCTCCCAGCCGACGGACAGCACCCGGTCGCTGTCGCCGGGCAGGACGACGAGGCGGGCGCGGCGCTCGTCCATGCGCAGGTAGAGGCCGTCGGGGTCCGGCCCCGAGCCCTCGGCGAAGCCGAGGGCGTCCACGGTGAGTTCGCGCCAGCGGTCGATGTCACGTGTCTGGACCCGGAGGTATCCGAGTCCGCGGATCTGCGTCATGTGCGTTCCTCTCTGGTCCCGCTGCGAACGGAAGGGTTTCCAGGGCCTGTATGGGGTTGTCCCGCGGCGTCACGGGGCTGGGCACGCACGCTCGCAGCATGACAACCCCATACAGGCCCTAGATCATCGAGCGCATCGGACCGGGCGGCGGTTCGATGCCGATCTCCGTGAGCGCCGAGGCGTGGAAGACCGAGCCCGGTACGTGGATGGCGTGCGCGAGACCGGTGTGCGCGTCGCGCCAGAACCGCTGGATCGGGTTGTCCAGCCGCATCGCGTTGCCGCCGGAGCGGGCGACGATCTCGTCCACCGCGCGGACCGCCCGCCAGGCGGCCGCCGCCTGGGTGCGCCGGCCGACGGCCCGTCGCTCGAAGCTGATCTCCCGGCCGGCCGCCACCGCGTCGTACATCTGGCAGACGTTGTCCAGGAGCGCCGAGCGGGAGGCCGCGATCTCGGCCGCCGCGTCGCTGACGGCGTACAGGACGTACGGGTCGTCCCGCACGGCCTGGCCGGTGATCTGCACCCGGTCGCGCTGGTAGTCGAGGTGGTGGGCGAGTGCGCCCTCACAGATGCCGATCACGGCGGCGGTGATGCCGAGCGGGAACGTGGCGGAGAACGGCAGCCGGTAGGCGGGGTTGGCCGGCCCGGACTCGGCGGCCAGGGACCCGTCCACGACCTTCGCGTACTCGATGACGCGGTGGGCGGGCACGAAGGCGTCGTTGACGATGACGTCCTTGCTGCCGGTGCCGCGCAGCCCGACCACGTCCCAGGAGTCGTCGACGATCTCGTAGTCGGCGCGCGGCAGGATGACGTGCACGGACTGCGGGGGGTTGATCCGGTTGCCGTCGCTGTCGGCGAGGAAGCCGCCGAGGAAGATCCACCGGCAGTGGTCGGTGCCGGAGGAGAACTGCCAGCGGCCGTTGAAGACGTGGCCGCCGTCGACGGGCCTGAGCAGGCCCATCGGTGCGTACGGGGAGGCGATCCAGGTGTCGGGGTCCTCGCCCCAGACCTCCTCCTGGACCCGGGGGTCGGCCATCGCCATCTCCCACGGGTGGACGCCGACGACGCCCGCGACCCAGCCGGTGGCCCCGTCCAGGGAGGCGATCCTCATGACGGTCTCGGCGAACTCGCGCGGGTGCAGTTCGAGACCGCCGTGGGCCTTGGGCTGGAGCATGCGGATCGCGCCGACCTCGCGCAGGATCTTCGCCGCCTGGTCGTCGAGCCTGCCGAGCGCCTCGTTGGCGGGGCCGAGCGCACGGATCTCGTCGGCGCGGGCTTCGACGGCGTCGAGTACCGGATTGGACATGGCTGTTCTCACTTCCCCGGGGAGTTCTGGGCGGCGGTCGTGGCCCGGTTCCTGGCCGCGAGGGCGACCGCGATCTCGATGAGCTGGTCCTCCTGGCCTCCGACGAGCTTGCGGCGGCCGGCTTCCATGAGGATCTCGGCGCCGGACACCTGGTAGGTCTCGGCCTGACGGGCGGCGTGCTTCAGGAAGCTGGAGTACACACCCGCGTAGCCCATCGTCAGCGACAGCCGGTCGAGCAGGCACTCGCCGTCCATGACGGGCCGCACCACGTCCTCGGCCGCGTCGATGATCTTCAGTACGTCGATGCCGGTACGGATGCCCAGCTTCTCGGCGACGGCGGCGAACCCCTCGACGGGGGTGTTGCCCGCGCCCGCCCCGAAGCGGCGGGTCGATCCGTCGATCTGAAGGGCTCCGGCGCGTACCGCGAGGACCGAGTTGGCGACGCCGAGGCCGAGGTTCTCGTGGCCGTGGAAGCCGACCTGGGCGTCGTCGCCGAGTTCGGCGACCAGGGCGGCGACACGGTCGCTGGTCTGCTCCATGACGAGGGCGCCCGCGGAGTCGACGACGTAGACGCACTGGCAGCCGGCGTCGGCCATGATGCGTGCCTGCCGGGCCAGTTCTCCGGGCGGTCGGCTGTGCGACATCATCAGGAATCCGACGGTCTCCAGGCCGAGTTCGCGGGCCAGCCCGAAGTGCTGGACGGCGATGTCCGCCTCGGTGCAGTGGGTGGCGATGCGGCAGATCGCGGCGCCGTTGTCGGCGGCCTCGCGGATGTCGTCCTGGAGACCGAGACCGGGCAGCATCAGGAAGGCGATCTTCGCCCGGCGGGCGGTCTTCACCGCGGCCTTGATCAGCTCCTGCTCGGGGGTGTGGCTGAAGCCGTAGTTGAAGGAGGACCCGCCGAGGCCGTCGCCATGGGTGACCTCGATGACGGGGACGCCCGCGTCGTCGAGGGCGGCGACGACGGAGGTGACGTGGTCGACGGTGAACTGGTGCTGCTTTGCGTGTGATCCGTCCCTGAGGGACGAGTCGGTGACCCGGATGTCCAGGCCGGAACTGTAGGGCATGGCTCGTGTACTCCTCGGTGTGCGGCGGTCAGGCGCCGGCGCGGCGGGCGGTGATCCGCTGGGCGAAGCCCTCGCCGACCCTGGTGGCGGCGGCGGTCATGATGTCGAGGTTCCCGGAGTACGGCGGCAGGAAGTCGCCCGCGCCCTCCACCTCGATGAGGACCGCGACCCGGGCGAACCCACCGCTGAGCGCGGTCGGCTCGTCGAACTGCGGCTCGGTGCGCAGCCGGTAGCCGGGTACGTACGTGGCGACGCGGGCGACGGTCTCGCGGATCGACGTGGTGACGGCGTCCCGGTCGGCGTCGGCGGGGACGGCGCAGAAGACGGTGTCCTGCATCAGCGTCGGCGGCTCGGCCGGGTTGAGGATGATGATGGCCTTGCCCTTGGCGGCGCCGCCGATCGTCTCGATGCCCCGGCTGGTGGTGAGCGTGAACTCGTCGATGTTGGCGCGGGTACCGGGCCCGGCGGACGGCGAGGCGACGCTCGCGACGATCTCCGCGTAGGCGACCTCGGTGACCCGGGAGACGGCGTGCACGATCGGGATGGTGGCCTGTCCCCCACAGGTGATGAGGGAGACGTTCGGCGCGTCGAGGTGGTCGCCGAGGTTGACGGCGGGCACGACCGCCGGGCCGATCGCGGCGGGGGTCAGGTCGATGGCCTGGATGCCGAGTCCGGCGTACTTGGGTGCGTTGGCCCGGTGGACGTACGCGGACGTGGCCTCGAAGACCAGGTCCGGCCGTTCCTCGCCGGCCAGCAGGGCGTCGACGCCGTCGGCGCTCGTGTGCAGGCCGTGGTCGGCGGCGCGCTTGAGGCCGGGGCTCTGTTCGTCGATGCCGATCATCCAGCGCGGCTCGATGTCCCGCGAGCGCAGGAGTTTGTACATCAGGTCGGTGCCGATGTTGCCGGATCCGACGATCGCGGCGGTCGCCTTGGTCACGGTTCGAACCTCATCCGGGTCGAGTGGGAACGGGGAACAGATGCGGGAGGGGGTGGCTCAGCCGTCGTAGGTGGCCTTCAGCCGGTCGCTGAGCGGGCGCGCCTGACAGGCGAGGATCAGACCGTCGGCGAGGTCGGCCGCGTCGAGGACCTCGTTGCGTTCCATGGCGACCTCGCCCTCGGTGAGGAGGCAGGCGCAGGCGCTGCAACTGCCCTCCCGGCAGGAGTACGGCGCGTCCAGTCCGGCGGCGAGCAGCACGTCGAGCAGCGGGGTGTCCCGCGGCCATCGGACGGTGTGGCGCACCCCGTCCAGCTCCACCTCCGCCGTACCGGCGGGCCCCGCGCCCTCCGGCTCCGGCGCGGGCCCGGGTTCCGCGAAGGGGTCGCCGGTCAGCGAGGTGAAGCGCTCCACCGTGATCCGGTCCGGTGGTATCCCCAGCCCGGTGAGCGCCCCGGTCGCCAGGTCCATGAAGGGGCCGGGCCCGCAGACGAAGACCGGACGCCCGGCGTAGGGGCCGGCGAGGGCTCGCCAGCCGGATGCGGTGGGCCGGCCCTGGACGGACTCCAGCCAGTGCAGGACGGTGAGCCGGTCGCCGTACTCCTTCGCCAGCGAGGCCAGTTCGTCGCGGAAGATGACGGAGCGCTCGTCGCGGTTGGCGTAGAGGAGGGTGACCGCGCCCGTCCCCGCGTGCAGGGCGGAGACGAGGATCGACATCACCGGGGTGATGCCGCTGCCCGCGGCGCACAGCAGGAAGTCGCCGTCGAGCGAGTCGGGGGTGAAGGTGCCCGCGGGCCGCAGCACCTCCAGGGTGTCGCCCTCGGTGACGTGGTCGCAGATCCAGTGCGAGGCGTATCCCCCGGCGGTGCGCTTGACGGTCACCTTCAGGTGCTCGTCGCGCGCCGGGGAGCTGCACAGCGAGTAGCAGCGGGCGGCTCCGCCGGGGCGCTCCGAGGGCACCCGGACGGTGAGGAACTGGCCGGGCCGGTACGTGAACCGGGCTCGTTCCCCGTCGGCGGGCTCCAGGACCAGGGAGTGCGCGTCGGCCGTCTCCCGGATCACCTCGACGACGCGCACGGTCAGCGGAGCGGGTCTCATGGCGCGCCCCCGGTGGTGCCGGCCCCGGCGGACGGGGCGGCGCGGGCGGTGGCCGCGTGCCGGGCCGCGATGTAGCCGAACACGATGGACGGGCCGATGGTGGCGCCCGGTCCCGCGTACTCGTTGGCCATCACGGACGCGGAGGTGTTGCCGGTGGCGTAGAGCCCGGTGATGGCCGAACCGTCCTCGCGCAGGACCCGGCTGTGCTCGTCGCAGACGAGTCCGCCCTTGGTGCCGAGGTCACCGACCTCGATCCGGATCGCGTAGTAGGGGGCCTTGACGATCTCGTCGAGGTTGGGGTTCTTCATCGTCGGGTCGCCGTAGTAGCGGTCGTAGGCGCTGTCGCCGCGCCCGAAGTCGATGTCCCGGCCGGTCCGGGCGAAGCCGTTGAACCGTTCGACGGTCGCGGTGAGGGCGTCCGCGGGGACGCCGATGCTCCGGGCGAGTCCGGCGATGCTGTCCGCGCGGTGCACGGTGCCGTTCTCGTAGAACGCTCTGGGGAACGGCATACCGGGGAGGATCTGGGCGAACGGGTAGCGGGCGCGGGCCTTGGCGTCCATCACGAACCACGCGGGCGTGTGCCCGCCCTCGATCTGGTCGTGGACGAAGTTCACGTACGGCGAGGACTCGTTGGTGAAGCGCCGGCCGTCGCCGGAGACGATCACCGACGGGGGGATGCACCGCTCGGAGACCAGCGGAACCGTCGCTCCGGAGGGGTGGTGCACGGACGGCATCCACCAGGCGTCGTCCATGAAGTCGAGGGCCGCGCCGAGTTCCTGACCGGCGACGATGCCGTCCCCGACGTTCTCGACGGCTCCGGCGCTGTGGTTGTCCCGGCCGCCCTCCGGCAGGTACTTCTCGCGCATCTCCTGGTTGTGGTCGAAGCCGCCGGTGGCGAGGAGGACGCCGTGCCTGGCGCCGACCCGCACGGCCCTGCCGTCCCGTTCGACGACGACTCCGGTGACCCTGCCGCGCGGGCCGGTGACGAGCCCGGTCATCGGGCTGCGCAGCCACACGGGGACGCCGGCCTCCTTGAGGGCCATGCGCATCCGTGCGACGAGCGCCCGGCCGCCGGTCGCCATGTGGCGGCGGCGGACCGTGTTGGACGAGACGCGCCAGGCGGCGATCACGGAGGCCCAGCGGCCGCGCCAGGTCCGCTTGACCATGGCGAGGTCCCGGTAGTCCTTCGCGGTGATCCACAGTCCGAGCGGGCCCTTGAGGCTGTTGGGCCGCTGGTGCCTCTCGTCCTCGCCGAGCTTGCGGGTGTCGAAGGGCAGCGCCTCGACGGACCGGCCGAGCGGACGGCCGCCCTCGTACTCGGGGTGGTAGTCGGCGTAGCCCTTGACCCAGAAGAAGCGCATCCAGCGGCTCCTGCCGAGCAGTTCCATCGCGGCCGGCCCCTGGTCGACGTAGGCGTCGAGTCGGGCGCCCGGTACCCGGTCACCGGTGAGCCGGTCGAGGTAGCGGCGCACGGAGGCCCGGCTGTCGTCGTGGCCCCTGGCCCGCAGGGTCGGGTTGTTGGGGATCCAGATGCCGCCGCCGGAGATCCCGGTCGTGCCGCCGTACATCGCGCCCTTCTCGACGACGACGGTGGTCAGGCCGCTGTCGGCCGCGGTGAGCGCGGCGGCCATGCCGCCCCCGCCGCTGCCGACGACGACGAAGTCGAACTCCTCGTCCCAGGCTTCCCTGGCCCCGGCGCTCACGCCGCGTCCTCACGGGTGAGGAAGGCGAGGACCGCGCTCTCCCAGGCGGCCTTCTGCTCGATCATCACCCAGTGCCCGCAGTCGGGGAAGACGTGCAGTTCCGCGTCCGGAATGGTGCGCATCGGCAGGATCGACATGTCGACGGGGCTGACCCGGTCGTCGCGGCCCCAGGTGAGCAGGGTCTTCGCCCGGAGCCGGTGCAGCATGGCCCAGTACGGTGGCTCGTCGGACGCGGCGGCGTCGGCGGCCCGTGCGGCGGACGCCTCGCTGCCGTACATCAGCCGGGCACTGGCGAGCGTCTCCGGGTCGGTGGCCTGCGCCCACCGCTCCTCGATGAGTTTCTCGGTCACCAGCGACCGGTCGTGCACCATCGAGTTGAGCCAGCGGATCAGGCGCTCGCGGGTCGGTGCGTCGGTGAACTCCGTGAGCAGCCCGATGCCTTCACCGGGTCCGGGGCTGAACAGGTTCCGGCCGATGCCGCCGATCGTGACGAGGCGGCGTACCCGGTCCGGGTGGGCGAGGGCGAACCCGGTGCCGACGATGCCGCCCATGGAGTTGCCGACGATGTCGGTCCGCTGAAGGCCGAGCCCGTCCAGGAACCGGGTCACCGAGGCGGCGGCCGTCGCCATGGGGTGGCCGCCGGCCGGGTCGCTGACGCCGAATCCGGGGAACTCCAGGACGAGGCAGCGGAAGTGCCCCGCGAACGCGGCCAGGTTGTGCCGGTAGTTGCGCCAGCCCGTGACCCCGGGCCCGGATCCGTGCAACAGGAGCAGGGGCGGGCCGTCACCGGCCTCGTGGTAGCGCAGCACGCCCTGATCGGTCGTGAGTTCGCGCAATGTGGAGTCGTGGCTCAGCTCCGTCATCATCCCTGCCTCGATTGGCCTCGGTGTTCGGGTGGGTCCGGGCCGCCGCCGGCCCTGGGCGGCCGTGAGGGCCGCGTGAACAGTTCCTGGACGGTAGCCACGCCCCGCGGGAGGGCGCGGCGGCCGTCTCGGTCAGCGGGATGCGTACGGTCACGGGGCCGTCGACGGCCTCAAGGGCCGGGCGGCCGGCGGCGTTCCACTGATCGGGAGCGCGTTCCCGGCGGGCCCGGCCGGTGTCCTAGCTTCGGCCCCCTGCCCGGTCCCGGGCACACCACCGCACCGTCCCCGTCGAGGTGAATCCGATGACCGCAGAGTCCCTGTCCGCGCCCGAGGCCTGTGAGGAGACCGAGCCGACACCCCTGCGGATGCGGCGCACCATGGGGACCTTCGCCTCGGGGGTCACGGTGGTGACGGGCATCGGCCGGGACGGGGAACCGGCCGGCTTCGCCTGCCAGTCGTTCGCGTCCGTGTCGCTCGAACCGGCCCTCGTGCTGTTCTGCGCCGACCACCGGGGGCGTACGTGGCCGAGGATCAGGGAGTCCGGGCGGTTCGCCGTGAACATCCTGGCCGAGGAACAGTCGGATCTCTGCGGCCGGTTCGGGTCGGCCCGGGGCCGCAGGTTCGAGGGGCTGGACTGGGAGGTGTCCCGCTGGGGAACGCCGTCGCTGCCCGGCGTCCTGACCCGGGTGCACGCCGATGTCCAGGACGTGCGCGGCGCGGGCGACCACGATGTGGTGGTGGGCCGGGTCCTCGCTCTGGAGACCGTCACCGATCAGCGGCCGATGCTCTTCTTCCGCGGCGGCTTCGGCGTCGGGGGCCCGGTGGCCGCGGTCCCCGACCCGTGGGGCTGGGGCGCCCCCTGGGGGTGAGGCGTCCCCGTTCGTATACGGCCTCCTGCCGGCGGACTCCGGTCCGCCGCAGGAGGCCGTCCGCGTTCTACTGCCAGTCGCCGTACTGTCCCGCGGCCAGCAGCCGGTCCATGGCCTGCGGGGACCAGGTCTCCTCCGGCACGGCCGCCGCGCGCCGCGCCCCTCTGACCGGCGCCTCCTGTTCGGGGAACAGTTCGCGGGACACCTGCCGGGCCGCGTCCACGACCAGCGGTGCGACCTTCTCCAGCGGGGACAGGGCGTCCCCCACCAGTGAGATCGCCGCGACCGGGCCCTCGGGGCCGCGCACGGCGGTGGCGACACAGGCGATGTCGGGGAAGCACTCGCCGCGTTCGAAGGCGAGGCCGTGGCGGCGCCGGATGCGGTTGAGTTCCTGGTGGAGGGTGCCGAGGTCGGAGATGGTGTGCCGGGTCAGGCGGCCGATGGCACCGGCCGCCCTGGTCTCGACGTCCTCCGGTTCGAGCCAGGCCAGCATGGCCTTGCCGAGCGCGGTCGAATGAGCGGGGGCCCGGCCGCCGACACGGGACGGGACCGCCGCGGCGAAGCGGCCGCCGACCTTGTCGAGGTAGTGCACTTCCGCACCGTCCAGGACGGCCAGATGGACGACCAGGCCGGTCTTGATCTGCAGGTGGTGCAGCCGGGCGGCGGCGGCCTCACGGATCCTGCTGTGCGCGCCGTCCCCGCCGCCGAGGCCGAGGGCGCGGCGGCCGAGCCCGTAGCCGAGTCCGGTGTGTTCGAGCCAGCGCAGCCGTACGAGCTGGTCGAGTATCCGGTGCGCCGTCGACCGGGGCAGCCGCGTGGACCTGGCCACCTCCTCCAGCGACAGCCGGGCGGTCCGGCCCTCGAAGACGTCCATGATCAGCGTCACCCGCTCGACCATCGACGGTGGCAGCTCGCGACGGTCCGGCACATGCACGTCGAGAGCCTCATGGACAGCCGTCATGGGAGCCTCCAGTCACAGACTGAAATGAATTCTTGTTTTCCGGAATGTAACAGCGCCCCCCGATCCCAGTGAAGACATGCGCGCCTCCTCTTTTCGACGCGCGGGGCACCGCCGCCCCGCGGACACCCTCCGCCGCGCGGCCGGGCGCCTCCGCACCGGACAGCCGGCCGATTGCCGACGAACCGTCATGAACCGGGAAATCCCCGGGTCCGTCCCACGTGACGCAGACCATCCTCTGTGTCCGCGATCTCTGGGTAGGTCTCCGGTACGGTGTCGAACGCTTCGGGCCCGAGAAACCACGGAGCAGTCCGCCGCCGCCGAGTGACCACGGGACGCCGACCGGCGTACTCGTGCGACATCGCCCGTCCTGACGCCACGCGCTCGTGACACGACTGGGGAGTTTGATGTTCGACAAGGTATTGGTCGCCAACCGTGGCGAGATCGCGATCCGCGCGTTCCGCGCGGCGTTCGAGCTCGGCATCTCCACGGTGGCCGTGTATCCCCACGAGGACCGCAACTCCCTCCACCGGGCCAAGGCCGACGAGGCCTACCGGATCGGTGAGACCGGCCATCCCGTGCGCGCCTACCTCTCGGTCGACGAGGTCGTCGAGGCCGCCCGGAAGGCGGGCGCCGACGCGATCTACCCGGGCTACGGCTTCCTGTCGGAGAACCCCGACCTCGCGGCCGCGTGCTCCGCGGCCGGCATCACGTTCGTCGGCCCCCCGGCCCCGGTGCTCAACCTGACCGGGAACAAGTCCCGGGCGGTCGCCGCCGCCCGGGAGGCCGGCGTACCGGTCCTGAAGTCCTCCGAGCCCTCAGAGGACGTCGACGCGCTCGTCGCCGCAGCCGACGGCATCGGCTTCCCGGTCTTCGTCAAGGCCGTCGCGGGCGGCGGCGGGCGCGGCATGCGCCGGGTCGCCGAGGCCGGCGAGCTGCGCGAGTCGATCGACGCGGCCATGCGCGAGGCACGCTCGTCCTTCGGCGACGCGACGGTCTTCCTGGAGCAGGCGGTGATCAACCCCCGCCACATCGAGGTGCAGATCCTCGCCGACGCCGAGGGCAACGTCGTGCACCTGTACGAGCGGGACTGCTCGCTCCAGCGCCGCCACCAGAAGGTCGTCGAGATCGCGCCCGCCCCGAACCTCGATCCGGAGCTGCGGGACCGGATCTGCGCCGACGCCGTCGCCTTCGCCCACCACATCGGTTACGTGAACGCGGGCACGGTCGAGTTCCTCGTCGACGAGCGCGGCAACCACGTCTTCATCGAGATGAACCCGCGCATCCAGGTCGAGCACACCGTGACCGAACAGGTCACCGGCCGCGACCTGGTGATCGCCCAGCTCCGTATCGCGGCGGGCATGACGCTGCCCGAACTGAACCTCACCCAGGACGACATCACCCTCAACGGCACCGCGATGCAGTGCCGCATCACCACCGAGGACCCGGCCAACGGCTTCCGGCCGGACACCGGCACCATCTCCGCCTACCGCTCCCCCGGCGGGCCCGGGGTGCGGCTGGACGGCGGCACCGTCCACACCGGCGCGGAGGTGTCCGCCCACTTCGACTCGATGCTCGTCAAACTCACCTGTCACGGACACGACTTCACCAACGCGGCCCGCAGGGCGCGCCGGGCCATCGCGGAGTTCCGCATCCGGGGCGTGGCGACCAACCTGCCGTTCCTGGGCGCCGTGCTGGACCAGCCCGACTTCCGGGCGGGACACATCACGACGAGTTTCATCGAGGAACACCCCGAGCTGATCCGGGCCCGTCCCTCGGCCGACCGCGGCAGCCGGATGCTCGGCTACCTCGCGGAGACCACCGTCAACCGGCCGTACGGCCCCCGCCCCTCCGTCATCGACCCGGCGGACAAGCTTCCGGTCCTGCCGGCCGGGACAGCGCCGGACGGTTCACGCCAGCGCCTCGCGGCCCTCGGCCCGGAGGCCTTCGCCGCCGAGCTGCGCGCCCAGTCGGCCGTCGCCGTCACCGACACGACGTTCCGCGACGCCCATCAGTCGCTGCTGGCCACCCGGGTGAGGACCCGGGACCTGCTCGCCGTCGCACCGCACGTCGCCCGGACCGCGCCGGAGCTGCTGAGCCTCGAATGCTGGGGAGGCGCCACCTACGACGTGGCGCTGCGCTTCCTCGCCGAGGATCCGTGGGAGCGGCTGGTGAAGATCCGGGAGGCCGTGCCCAACATCTGCACCCAGATGCTGCTGCGCGGCCGCAACACGGTCGGCTACACGCCCTACCCCACCGAGGTCACCGAGGCGTTCGTCGCCGAGGCCGCGACCGCCGGAATGGACATCTTCCGGATCTTCGACGCCCTCAACGACGTGTCCCAGATGCGTCCGGCGATCGACGCCGTACGCGCCACCGGCACCTCGGTCGCGGAAGTGGCGCTCTGCTACACCGCGGACCTCTCCGACCCCGGCGAGACCCTGTACACCCTGGACTACTACCTGCGGCTGGCCGAACAGATCGTGGACGCGGGCGCCCATGTGCTCGCCATCAAGGACATGGCCGGGCTGCTGCGCCCGCCCGCCGCCCGCACCCTCGTCACCGCGCTGCGCGAGCGGTTCGACCTGCCGGTCCACCTGCACACCCACGACACGGCCGGCGGGCAGCTCGGCACGCTGATCGCCGCCATCGACGCGGGCGTGGACGCGGTGGACGCGGCGGTCGCCTCCATGGCGGGCACCACCAGCCAGCCCCCGCTGTCCGCGCTGGTGGCCGCCACCGACCACACCGAGCGCGCGACGGGCCTCTCCCTCCAGGCGGTCGGCGACCTGGAGCCCTACTGGGAGGCGACCCGCAAGGTCTACGCCCCCTTCGAGTCCGGACTCGCCTCGCCCACCGGCCGGATCTACCACCACGAGATCCCCGGCGGCCAGCTGTCCAACCTGCGCCAGCAGGCCATCGCCCTCGGCCTGGGCGACCGCTTCGAACTCATCGAGGACTGCTACGCCGCGGCCGACCGTATGCTCGGCCGGCTGGTGAAGGTGACGCCGTCGTCGAAGGTCGTCGGGGACCTGGCGCTGCATCTGGTGGGCGCCGGGGTGGAGGCGGCGGACTTCGAGTCCGACCCGGGCAGGTTCGACGTGCCGGACTCCGTGATCGGGTTCCTGCGCGGCGAGCTGGGCGACCCGCCCGGCGGCTGGCCCGAGCCGTTCCGTACCCGCGCGCTCCAGGGCCGGCCCGCGAAGTCCGAGACGCCGCGGTTGTCGGACGAGGACCGCGAGGGTCTGCGGGATTCGCCGCGGGCGACGCTGAACCGGCTGCTGTTCCCCGGCCCGACGAAGGAGTTCGAGGCGCACCGCGAGACGTACGGGGACACCTCGGTCCTGCCCACCCGGGACTTCCTGTACGGGCTGGAGACGGAGACCGAGCACACGGTCACGCTCGAACCCGGTGTTACCCTGCTGATCGAGCTGGAGGCCATCTCCGAGGCCGACGAGCGCGGGTTCCGCAGCGTACTGGCCACCCTCAACGGGCAGTTGCGGCCGGTGTCGGTGCGAGACCGGTCCGTCGCCACCGAGGTCAAGGCCGCGGAGAAGGCGGACCGCGGCAACGCGGGCCATGTCGCGGCGCCGTTCGCCGGAGTCGTCACCCTCCAGGTGGAGGAGGGTGCCTCGGTGTCGGCCGGCCAGACCGTCGCCACCATCGAGGCGATGAAGATGGAGGCCTCGATCACCGCCCAGGCCGCCGGGGTGGTGCGACGCCTCGCGATCGGCCGGGTCCAGCAGGTCGAGGCGGGCGATCTGCTCATCGAGACCGCCTGAGCCACCGGACCGGACTCCGGCCCCGGACAGCACGGCGTCCGGTCCCCGCGGGCGCCTGCGCGCACCGGGGGCCGGACGTCCGACGGCCGGAGTGCTGTTACGCGTCGTCGTCGACCCAGCTCATGAGCTTGCGGAGCTCGCGGCCGGTGGTCTCCAGCAGGTGGTCGCTGTCGGCCTTCTTGTACTCGTTGTACTTGGGCAGACCGTTGTGGTACTCCGCCATCCAGGCCTTGGCGAAGGTGCCGTCCTGGATCTCCGCGAGGACCTTCTTCATCTCGGCCTTGGTGTCGGCCGTGATGATGCGCGGGCCGGTGACGTAGTCGCCCCACTCCGCGGTCTCCGAGATCGACCAGCGCATCTTGTCCAGACCGCCCTCGTACATGAGGTCCACGATCAGCTTCAGCTCGTGGAGGCACTCGAAGTACGCGATCTCCGGCTGGTAACCCGCCTCCGTCAGCGTCTCGAACCCGGCCTTCACCAGGGCCGCGGTACCGCCGCAGAGAACGGCCTGCTCACCGAAGAGGTCGGTCTCGGTCTCCTCCGTGAACGTCGTCTTGATGACGCCCGCGCGGGTGCCGCCGATGCCCTTGGCGTACGACAGCGCCAGCTCCAGGCCCTTGCCCGTGGCGTCCTGCTCGACGGCCACGATGCACGGAACGCCGCGGCCCTCCTCGTACTG